>JAJDUG010000030.1 GCA_022826755.1 Acidobacteriota bacterium | reverse complement strand
GGCCACACCGGTCAGCCCTCTAAGGGGATGCCTGCCGAGACTGAGAATCAGGCCCAAAACCCGTCTGAACACTGTGGGGACGTCGAGATCAAGCCTCAATCAGCAATAGGTCACCCTTCATGAATAGTTCGGGCTAGGAGTGCGACATGAACATAAAACGGATCAAGAGCGAAGCAGACTACGACAAGGTATTGACCGTAATTGACGGCCTGATGGGGGCAGCACCCGACACACCCGAAAGCGACGAACTCGAGGTTCTGGTTACCCTTGTGGAGGCCTACGAGGCTGAGAGATGGACCATAGGCGCCCCGGACCCGATCTCGGCGATTGAGCACGTCATGGAGTCCCGAGGGCTGCGCCAGAAAGACTTTGCGGCGCTCATTGGTTCCCAGCCACGCGCTTCGGAAGTGCTCAATCGGCGCCGTCCGCTCACTCTAGCGATGATCCGGGCCTTGTCGATCGAATGGAACCTTCCGGCCGATGTGCTTGTACGTGAGTACGAGCTCACAAACACGGTGTTAAACGCGAACACGCTTCAGAAGGTTGGCAAGTCCTCCTCCCATGGCTGACACCGACCACCGCGAGGCGGATTCTCCGACCGAAGCCCGGCTGCTGTTCGCGGCCAGCGAGCAGAACGCCGACCTGCTCTATGCCACCCGATTCTTCGCCCCCGATCCCTTCGCCTGCTTCCTGCACGGCGGCCGCTCCCACGTGGTGATGAACGACCTGGAAATCGATCGAGCCCGCCGCCAGGCCCGGGTGGACGAAGTGATTTCGCTGTCGGCCCTGCAGGGGGAGCTCCGCCGGGAGGGGCGCCGCGCCATCACGACGGCGGCGGTGCTGTACCGGCTGTTGTCCGGCCGGGGAGTGCGCACCCTGCTGGTCCCCTTCGACTTCCCCACCGGACTGGCCTTTCAGTTGCGCCGGCGGGGATTGCGCCTCCGGGTCAAGGAGGGGCCCTTCTTCGACCAGCGCCAGATCAAGCAGGCCCGGGAGGTCCGGCAGATCACCCGGGCGCAGCGCGCCGCCGAAGCCGGCCTCCAGGCCGGCATCGATCTCATCCGACAGGCCCGAATCACTTCCCGGGGAAGGCTGGAACGGGACGGCGCCGCCCTTACCGCCGAACACGTCAAAGAGGCGATCAATACCGTGCTGCTGAAACTGGGCTTCGTCGCCGCCCACACCATCGTGGCCGGCGGCAAGCAGGGCTGCGACCCCCACAACGAGGGCCATGGCCCCCTGCCGGCCCACCAGCCGATCATCCTGGATGTCTTCCCGCGCTCCCGGAAGGACGGCTACTGGGGAGACATCACCAGAACCGTGGTCCGGGGCCGGGCCGGCGAAAGGATCCGGGCGCTCTACCGCTGCGTGGCCGAGGGCCAGGCCCTGGCGCTCAGCCAGGCCGGACCGGGGGCCGGCGGCCGGCAGATCCACCAGTCGGTTCGGGACTTTTTCGATTCGAGGGGCTTTCCCACCGGCCTGAAGCGGGGCCGGATGCAGGGGTTCTTCCACGGGACCGGGCACGGAGTGGGCCTGGAGATCCACGAGGCGCCCCATATCGGCTCCAGGACGGAATCGATCCTGAGTGCCGGCCAGGTGGTCACCGTCGAACCCGGCCTCTATTATTCCGGGGTCGGTGGCGTCCGCATCGAGGATCTGATCCTGATTACGCCCAAGGGCCACCGCAACCTGACCCGGTTCCCCAAGGTGCTGGAGATATGAGCCGGGGCGTTATTGGCGAAAGAGAAAAAGAGCTGTCCACGAAGGGGCACGAAGGACGACGAAGTCACACGAAGAAAAACCGCGAGCGGAGAGGGTTCATGGATGAAACCAGGGGCCGCAACTATCCCATGGAGTACACCGAAGGGGAGTTGCGGCGGCTCCGGTTTCAGGGACGGTACTGGGGCGAGATCAGCCTGGAAGTGCTGCGGCAGGCCGGTATCGGGACCGGCATGCGCGTGCTGGACCTGGGCTGCGGGGCCGGCGATTTCAGCTTGCAGGCCGCCGAACTGGTGGGCCCCTCGGGGTCGGTCCTGGGCATTGACCGTTCACCCCAGGCGGTGCAAGGAGCCGGCCGGCGCGCGGCTGCGCTGAAGGTCAACCACCTGCGCTTTCAGGCGGCCCACCTGGAGACGATCGACCTCCCGCTCACTTTCGACGCCCTCATCGGCCGCTTCATCCTGATGTTCCTGGCCGACCCGACCGGCACCCTGGCCCGAATGATCGGCCGGTTGGCCCCCGGAGGAGTGGTGGCCTTCGTCGAAACCGACCTGGCGGTCGCCCGTTCCATCCCGGCCGTACCCAGGGTCGAGACCGCGCTGGAGTGGGCCAGGGAGACCTTCCGGCGCGCCGGGATCAGCCTGGACCTGGGTCCGCAGTTGTGGCGTCTCTTCCGGGACGCCGGCCTGGAAGAACCCCGCCTGGTGGTGCGCCAGAAGCTGCATCCGGCGCCTTGCCGGGAGGGGGTCCGGTGGGTCTCGGAACTGGTGCGGAGCCTGCTTCCCGAGATGGAACGGCTGGGAGTGGCCTCGGCGGATGAGGTGGGGATCGAGACGCTTGAAGAGGAGTTGCACCGGGAACTGCTCAGCCGCGAGGCTACCCTGTGCACGCCGCTGGTGGTGGGCGCCTGCAGCCGGGTCCGGGAGTCCTGAATCAGCAGGGTTGGCGTCGCCCCCTCTCCGCATCAGCCTTCGCCATTCGGCTGGGCTTCTGTGCAATCCATACATGGTTTACACGGTTTGTTGTGTGGAGGATGCCCACCCGGGAACGCGGGCGTCCCGCCCGCACATTTGCCCGGCACAGCCGTGGCCGACTCCGCCGCTGGGATGGAACGGCAACGGGGCCTTGCCCTTCATTCGGACTGGCCAGCGCAGTTCACGCCGGCTGGGTGGCTGCCTGCCGGCTACGTTGGGCTGACGCTCCGCCACCTCCAGCCAGGAATAAGGTTGCGGGCGAGACGCCCGCGTTCCCGGGTGGGGCTTCGCCCTTGTCAACTCCCCCTTACGGGGGAGTGATTCTTGAGGTTTGCAAACGGCCCCTTGCCCGGCACAGCGTAGGCCGACTCCGCCGCTGGGATGGAACGGTAGCGGGGCCTTGCCTTTCGTTCGAACTGGCCAATGCCGTTCACGCCGGCTGGCTGGCTGCCGGCAACGTTGCGCTGACGCTCCATCTCCTCCAGCGAGAAATTAGGTTGCGGGCGAGACGCCCGCGTTCCCGGGTGGGGCGCAGCCCGCGCTCCCGGGTGGGGGGGCAACGCGGCGCCCCGTGAGTGGGTATTTCTTGATGTCCCTCAACCGAACGCCCGCTCCAGGAACCAGTAGAGGCCGATGGCGCCGATGAGGA
Source organism: Acidobacteriota bacterium (assembly GCA_022826755.1). Lineage (GTDB taxonomy): Bacteria > Acidobacteriota > Terriglobia > Versatilivoradales > Versatilivoraceae > Versatilivorator. The sequence goes on along the minus strand of JAJDUG010000030.1, from coordinate 93,492 downwards.
TCGAACCCGGCAGGACCACGCCCTTGCGGTACCAGGGCTCCTTCCGGAACCATCCCACCGCGGCAAAGGCCAGCAGCAGGACGGCGACCTGCCCCAACTCCACCCCGAGGTTGAAGGCCAGCAGGGCCGTCATGAAGTGATCCGACGGCAGACCCAACTCCCGCAGAACGTCGGCAAAGCCCAACCCGTGCAACAGTCCGAATGCGAAAACGACCGCAGGACGCCAGGGCTTCAGCTCGGTAGTGAGCACGTTCTCGGCGGCCACGTAGGCGATGGAGAGGGCGATCAGCGCCTCTACGGGCCGTGAAGGCAGCGAGACCAGGTCGTAACTCGAGAGGACCAGGGTCACCGAGTGTGCCAGGGTGAAGGCGGTCACCTGCCAGAGTAGCGGTCGAAACCGCCGCCCCAGCAGAAAAAGGCCCAGCACGAACAGAATGTGGTCGGCGCCCGCGGGAAGTATGTGCTCGAACCCCAGAATCAGATAGCTGAACGCAACCCTGCCCATGCCCTCCGCAACTCCCCCGCCTTGCAGGAGATAGGGGGCGCTGTCCTCTCCGACCCCCAGAATCTGACGGCTGGACCGGCCGGTGCGTTGATCCAACAGGGTGAGGTGAACCGTCTTGAAGGCTCGCGAGGCCCCAAAGGTGATGGCCTCGGCCCCGGGGGGAATGGTACCCGACAGCCTGGCCGTCAGTCCCAGCAGGGTGGGGAGCTCGTTTTCCAGCGCCAGTTCCGTTCCCTGTTCGGGAAAGGCAATCTCCGGCGCCTGCTTGGCCCCGTCAAAGCGAAGCCTTACCCGGCGCTTGACCGTCTGCCGGGCGTTTTCCACCGCCTCGGCCAGCTCTGCGGGAGTCATGGCCTGCAACTCGGCCACCACCTCCGCCGAATCGGTGGTTGGAGAAACCCCCAGGGCCAGGGCGTCCACGTCCACCCGCAGGTCGATCCGATAGGACCCTTCGCGTTGAATCAGGAGGGTGGCCTCGGTGAAGGCGAAATCGTGCGGGAGGGCAGGGTGAACGGTGAGAAGGATGGCCGCAGTCAAGCCAATGGCCGATTTCCAATGGCTTGCGCCCACGGCCAGCCAGCAGTTCTCACCGGGGGGCGTGATCATGGCGAGGGATATCTTGGAGGCAGGGGACCCGGCGTGATAGGATAAGCTTCGTGAATACGGACACCATCGCCATTATCGTTGCCGTCCTGGGGGTTGGCTTGGCCCTCTGGCGTGCGATTGACAGCCGCTATAAGGACCTGCGCCAGGACATCAAGGAAACCAATTCCCGCATCGACTCCATGGCCGCCGGCCTGCACTCCCGCATCGACGCCCTCTACCAAGCCCTCTTCAGCCGCAATGACCCCGCCGCTTGAGGTCCACCTTCGTGGAGTGATTTTCCCCGGACAAGAACCCTTATCGGCGCCCACTTCCTGCACAGCCTCGTTAGAATGACCCAGTGAGGTAAACCTCCCCCGTGAGTTGGCGGGCGCCCCCGGCCGGTTCCATGCTGACCGCAATCTCCAGCGGCGGAGCCGCCCGGTCCAGGTCCGCCACCTCCAGGTAGCCCTGCCCGGCGGGATCGACTCGAAAGGTCCCCGCGCCCACCGGCCTGTCGGCGATCAGCCAGAGCTGGTAGGTCTTTTCCCTGGAGAGTTGCGGCAGCCTGGAGGTGTAGAGGCGCGCCTTGCGTTCCTGGCCGCTCCAGAACACCGCTCCCCTGGCCTCGGGGCTCTTGGGGGTCCCCAGCAGGAGCAGGGCCCGGACATGGGGATGATTCGGAAAAGGCGGAGCGCCGCCCTCCCGGTCGAGTCGTTCCTGAAGCTCCCGAACCTCACCCGCCAGGTCGACCAGGCCGGCCTGATAGGCGGCGACTTCCCGGTCGAGGCGGCGCTGGTTTCCCATGGAGAACGCCAGCGCCAGGCCCGCCGCGGCGGCGCAGGCCCAGGGAAACCAGTGCCGGACGGCGGAGGCGCGCCGCGATGGCTGGAGATTGCCGGCCCGGTCGGCGCCGGCCTCGGGCCTCGCGTTCCGGACGGCCTCCATCACCCGCTCCTTCACTCCGGGCGATAGCGCCAGGTCGGGCGACGGCCGGTGCGAGGGGGAAACCGGGCGGCCGGACACCGGAAATTCCGTTTCGCCGTTGCAGCCGACGGCGGTCCCGCCGGCCTCGGGCCCGTGCATGCCCTCGGAGTCGGCGACCCCCGCGGCGCCTGTCCCGACAGACCCACCGGCGGTCGGTCCTCGGCCCGTTCCCCGTTCTCCTGTTGCAGCCATGGCCAGCCTCTTGACGGCCCGGGGTCCCCCGGTCCGGGGACCGGGTTCGAACTTCGAGGTGCGCCGGGCGCTCAAGGTTACGAAACAGCCCGCTTCTTCAGTTGCTCCGTGATGTGATCCACCACAACCTTACCATGAAATCGACCGTTCTCGATGAAGACCTCGCTGGTGAACATGCCCGCCACCACCACCCCGGCCAGGTAGACTCCGGCAACGTTGCTCTGGTAGCTGTCCTTGTCGATCAGGGGCCGCCGATCTTCAGGGTCCAGGCCAACCCCGATGGCGTGAAAGAACTCCAGGTCGGGGCGATAACCGGTCATGGCGAATACGAAGTCGTTATCCAGCGAGACTGTCTCCCCCGAGCGAGCGCGCAAGACCAGGGTCCGTTGGGTGATCTCCACCACGGTGGTGTCGAAGCGGGCCTGGATCTCCCCGGCCTTGATGCGGTTTTCGATATCGGGCTTGATCCAGTACTTGATGCTCGAGCTCAGGCGGCTGCCCCGGTGGATGAGCGTGACCCGGGCCCCGGCGCGGTAGAGATCCAGGGCGGCCACCGCGGCCGAGTTCTTGCCCCCGATCACCGCCACGTCCATCCCGTAGTAGGGATGGGCTTCCCTGTAGTAGTGGGCCACCTTGGGCAGGTCTTCTCCGGGGACGTTCAGGAAATTGGGGATGTCGTAGTACCCGGTAGCCAGCACGATCTTGCGCGCCCGGTAACGGCAACGCTGCCGATCCCGGGTTTCCGTCCTGACCTGGAAATTATCGTCCCGGCCTTCCACGCCCAGAACGGTCTCGTAGAGATGCAGCTTCAGCCGGTAGGTGTCGGCCACCCGCCGGTAGTACTTCAGGGCCTCCAGTCGAGTCGGCTTCTGGTAGGGAGTCACAAAGGGCAGGCCCCCGATTTCCAGCAGCTCCGGAGTGGTGAAGAAGGTCATCTGCAGCGGGAAATTCTTGATGGAATTGACGATGCACCCCTTCTCGATCACCAGGTAATCCAGTCCTCGCCTCTCCGCCTCGATGGCGCAGGCCAACCCGGTGGGACCGGCGCCGATGATGATGAGGTCGTGGATCGGAGAGAGGTCGGGAATCATGAGCTTCCAGTCGGCCCTGACTGGCCGGGGTCCGGCGGAAGGGCCCGGGGAATGAGACCGGGACAGGGGTCGATGGCCGAGGCGCCTAGCCGTCCGGGACCAGCCGCGTTTCCCGGCCGGTCTGGGCAGAACTCCGCAGGGCCTCGATCACAGTCATGTTACCCAGCGCATCCTCCAAGGGCAAGGACAAGGGGCGGCCCTCCAGCACGGAGCGGCTGAAATGGTCCACCTGCAGCCGATAGGCGTCACCGCCGTTTCGGATCGGAATCTCACGGGTCTCGCCCTCCGCTTCCAACCGCAAGGCGCTGTGGGTGGGGTCGGGCTTGAAGGGCATCGGGACCAGCAGGCGTCCCCGGGAGCCGACGATCTCCAGTTGAAAGTCGCGAGCGGTTTGGAAGCTGCCGCTGAACAGCCCCAGGCACCCGCCCGGGAAGACCAGAATCCCTCCGAATGTCAGATCCACGCCGCTCTCCGCGACACCCTGGCTCCGCCCCAGAACCGCCTGGGGTTCTTCGCCCGCCAGGTAGCGCATCACGTGGATGCAGTAGCAGCCCACGTCCATCAGGGCTCCACCGCCGGGGCTCGGCTTGAGGCGGACGTTCGGCCGGGTGAAGTCGAGGGGAAATCCCAGGGAGGATCGAATCAGGCGGAGCTCGCCCACGCTGCCCCGGCTGACGAGTTCCTTGACTGTGGCGGTCTGGGGATGAAAGCGATAGGCAAAGGCTTCCATCAACGCTCGGCCGCACTGCCTGGAAACGGCAATCATTTTCCGGCACTCGGCCATGTCCTCGGCCAGCGGCTTCTCGCAGAGAACGTGCTTGCCGGCCTCCAGGGCGCGGATGGTCCACTCGCAGTGAAGCCAGTTGGGCAGCGGGTTGTAAACCACCTCGACCGCCGGATCTTCCAGGACGGCTTCATAGCAGCCGTAGCTCCTGGAAAAGCCGTGACGGCGGGCGAATCCATCGGCCTTCTCCAACGTCCGACTGGCGATGGCGTAGGGGACGGCCCAGCCGGAATCCCTGATGGCGGGGGCCACCACCTCGGAGATCTGCCCCACACCGAGGACGGCCCAGTTGAGTGATTTCTTGGACATAAAAAAACAGTGGAGAGTGAAGAGTGACTAGTGGAGAGTGATTAGTTGTGATTGGCCGAGGATTCTCGGAGCAGGCAAGCGACCTATGGCTTGGTTGCACTTTTTGGACGACTGCGCCGAGATCAACACACTGCCTAACACATCAACTGAATCGCACTAAGCTCTCCACTCTTCACTCTCCACTCTTCACTCTCCACTCTTCACTCTCCACTCTTCACTCTCCACTCTCCTCTGCCGTTCTCATTCTAATCCGCACGCTGCGGGCGTGGGCATCGAGCTTCTCCGCCAGGGCGAACCGTTCGATGGCCCGATGATTCCTGCGCAGAGCCTCCCGGGTGTACTTGACCAGGTTGGTCCGCTTCACGAAATCGTAGACGCCCAGGGGCGAGGCGAAACGGGCGCTGCCCCCGGTCGGCAGAACGTGGTTGGGGCCCGCGAAGTAGTCGCCCACCGCTTCGCAGGAATCGGAACCGAAGAAGATGGCTCCGCAGGCCTCCACCTGCCGGCCCAGAGACTCGGCCTCCCGGGTCAACAACTCCAGGTGCTCGGGAGCAATGCGGTTGACGATTGCGACTGCCTCACGGGGCTCACTCACAACCAGAACGGCGCCATAGCGTTCCAGCGCCGTGCGTATGGTCGCCTGCCGGCTCAACTCCAGGATCTGACGCTGGAGGCTGGCCCGGACGGCTTCGGCCTGGACCCTGGAAAACACGATGGCCAGCGCCACTGCCGCCTCATCGTGCTCCGCCTGGGCCATCAGATCGGCAGCCACATGGTCGGGATGAGCCGAATCGTCGGCAACCACCACCACTTCCGAAGGGCCGGCAATCTTGTCGATGTCCACCTGTCCGAAAACCTGCCTCTTGGCCGCCGATACCCAGGCGTTGCCGGGACCCACGATCTTGTCGACCCTGGGGACGCTTTCGGTCCCGTAGGCCAGGGCGGCGATGGCCTGAGCTCCCCCAACCCCGTAGACCTCCTCCAGTCCCAATTCGGCCAAAGCCGCCGCCACCACCGGGTTGGCCCGGAAGCGGGCATAGGGAGTGGCCACCACAATCCGGCCCACGCCGGCAATCTGGGCCGGGACGGCATTCATGAGCAGGCTGGAAGGATAGGCCGCGGACCCTCCCGGCACATAGAGACCCACACTCGACAGGGGCGTGATTCGCTGCCCCAGCCTGACCCCATCCGAGGCTTCGAACTCCCAGGACTCCTGGCGCTGCCGGCGGTGAAAGCCGGCGATATTCTGGCGGGCCTGGCGGAGGACCTCCCGCAGTTCGGGATCCACCCGCCGGGCCAGGGAGCCAATCTCCCCGGGATCGATCTTCAGGGAGCCGGGTTCGAACCCATCCAGCCGCAGGGTCCACTCCCTCAGTGCGGCATCTCCCTTTTCCCGCACCGAATCCAGGATGGCGGTAACGCCCGCCTGTAGTTCTCCGTCGGCCTGCGCTCCCCGGGAACTGACCTTTTCCAGGTAGGCGACGGCCTCGGCGCCGGGCCACTGGCAAATCGGAATCATGGGTTCAAACTGTCCGCCAGCCCTTGGATGAAACGGCTCACCGCCTGGCGTTTCACCTGGTAGCTGGCCCGGTTGACGATCAGCCGGGCCGAAACATCGCAGATCGACTCAATGACTTCCAGTCCGTTGTCGGCCAGGGTGCGCCCGGTGGCCACCAGGTCGACGATCCGTTCCGAGAGGCCCAGCCTGGGAGCCAGTTCAACGCTGCCGGAGAGGGTGATGATCTCCACCGGGACGCCCTGCCGGGTAAAGTGATCGGTGGTGATTCTGGGGTACTTGGTGGCGATGCGAACGGCAGACAGCTCGCGGTAGTTCTCCCGCGCCGTGCTCCCGGGGCCGGCGACCGCCAGGATGCATCGGCCGATCGCCAGATCCAGCGGTTGATGCACGTCGGCCTCCGATTCCAGCAACACGTCCCATCCGGCCACACCCAGGTCGGCGACGCCATACTCCACGTAGGTCGGCACATCCACGGGTTTGAGCATAAAGAACTGAAAGCGCCCGCTCCTGTCCCGAAAGATGAGTTTTCTGGAGCCCGCCTCGGCGGGGTCCACCTCCACCCCGGCACGGCCCAGCAATTCCAGGGTCGCGTCCTGAAGCCTGCCCTTGGAAAGGGCCACGGAGAGAGTTTCCTCGGATTGCTTCGAATCGCTCATCGCAGTTTCAGCGGCAGAGCCATCAGCCGTTCCAGGAAGAAGGTGAACCCCACCGAAGGGAGATCGCAGCCGAAGTTCTTCATCAGGTTGTCGTAGCGGCCGCCGCTGCCCACCTCGAACCCCAACCCGGGCACGTAGATCTTGAAGATGATTCCGGTGTAGTAGTCCAGTCCCCGGACTTCGCTCAGATCGATGGTCAGGTGTTCGGCGAGCTTGCGCCGCTGCAACTCCGCGTAGAGCCCCGCCAGATTGTCCAGGGCCGACAGGGATTTCTCATTGGAAACCAGCCTCCGGGCGGCGTCGATGGTCTCGGCGTTGCCGGTCAGTTGAAGCAGGGCCTGCAACACCTCGCGGCGCCGGGGGGACAGGTGCAGGCGCTCCATCTCGGCTTGCAGCCCCACGGGATCTTTCCGGTCGATGAGCTTCCTGATCCGGGAGAGGTCCTGAGCCGAGAGCCCGAATTTTTCCACCAGGCCCGCAAAGAAGCCCATCTCGCCCAGGTTGAACTGAAATCGGTCGATCCCGACACGCTGCAGAGCCTCCATGGCCACCTGGATGACTTCGGCGTCGCAGGCGATCCTCTCACCGCCGATGTTCTCGATTCCAAGCTGGAAGGACTCGCGCTGCCTTCCGCCCCTGGGGGCTTCGTAGCGCAGGACATCGCCGCAATAGCAGAGCCTCAAGGGCTTGGGCCGATCCTGCAGGCGCGTGGCCACGGTCTTGGCCACCAAGGAGGTGAATTCGGGGCGCAGGGCCAGCAGATTCCCTTCCCGGTCGACGAAGCGATAGAGCGCTTCCTCCGACTCCGCCCCCATACCCCCGGAGAAGACATCGTAGTAGTCGAAGATCGGCGGGATGATCTCCTCGTACTTCCAACGGCTGAAGATGGAGAAGACGAGCCTCTCCAGCCGCCGGCGGCGTTTCACCGCCGGTCCGAAAAGCACCTGGGTGCCCAGCGGAACCTGAGTCAAGGTCTTCATCGTCCCTCAGTTCTGGCGGATGCTCCTTCCCCGGTTATCGATCGTCAGCTCGAGCGGACGGCAGGCCACACCGTGGCGATTGAAGACGGACCGGACCTGCTCGAACACACCCCGCGCGTCCCCTTGAACGAAAGCCGCCACGCTGGGTCCCGCCCCGCTCAGGCTGATTCCCAGCATGCCGGGGATCTCTTCCCGGTTGAGCGCCAGGACCTCCTGCAGTCCGGGAATCAGAGGCGCCCGGTAGGGCTGGTGCACCCTGTCGCGGAGCGATTCCCGCAAGAACCGGAATTGTCCCCCCATCAAGGCCGCTACCGTCAGCGCGCTGCGCTGCAGGTTGAAGATGACGTCACTCATCTTGAGCTGGTCGGGTACGACAGCCCTGGCCTCGCTGGTAGGCAGCCGGATGTCGGGAACCACCAGCAGGACCTTCAGCGAGTCCGCGACTCGGGTCCGAAAGAACGACACCCTTCCCCCTTCGTCGACGCAACTGATGGTGAAGCCCCCGAAACGGGCCGCCGTCAGGTTGTCCGGATGGGTCTCGAACTCCAGGGCATAGCGAAAGAACTTCTCCTGGGACAGTTCCTTCCCCACCAGGGCCTCGTAAGTTCCCAGAGCCGCCACGATGGCCGCGGCGCTGCTGCCCAGCCCGCGGGCCAGGGGTATCTCGTTCCGCACCTCCAGCCTGAGTGCCGGCCGGAGCCGCCCCTCCCCCTGAAACACCCTCCGGATCACCTTCCACATCAGGTTCTCGCGGACGCTGAGCAGTTCTCCGGCCCCTTCTCCCTGCATGTGGATTTCCGGGGAACCGCTGGCGGACTCCTGCACCTGAACCTTGAGGTAGAGGCCCAACGACAGCCCCAGGGCGTCGTACCCCGCCCCGAGATTGGTGGAACTGGCAGGAACCTGAATGGAGTAGGCGGCGCCCACGGGAAACGGTCCTCGTTCGAATCATCCCTGCTTCAGACAGTGGAGAGTGGAGAGTGAAGAGTGAAGAGTGATTTGATCGACACGTTAAGCATCTTGCCTTACCTGAAACAACAGAAAAAAGAGTTATCCACGAAGACACACGAAGGACCACGAAGACACACGAAGAAAGACAATGTTCATGACCCACTCAAAGGGAACGCCCCTTGGGTTCGGGTGAGGGAAAACGCAGCCAGTCAGCTTCCCCCCGCGACAGCGTCTCGTCCTGTTCATCCTGTGTATCCATGTTCAATAGGTAGATCACCGGATCAACGGGACAGGGTCATTGTTGCCGATAAGCCACGAAGAAAAACGGAAAGAGATCCATTCGTAATTCGTGCCTATTCGTGTTCATTCGTGGTTCGTCTTCATTGTAATGATCAGCCGCTTCTCCTCCTATGGTCCGCACGGCAGCCAGGAGTCTGGCTCCCCACATTCCACCCTTCATACTTCAAACTTCACCCTTCACACTTCAAACTTCACCCTTCACACTTCAAACTTCACACTTCAAACTTCAAACTTCCGACGACAACGTCCCGCATCCCCTGCAGGGGAGCCTCGCGTCCGGTCCACAGAAAGCACTGCCTGGCGGCCTGTCCGACAAACATCTCCAGGCCGCTCACCACCCGGGCCCCTTTTCGGGCCTCCCGAAGGAGTCGGGTCTCCAGGGGATTGTAGACCATATCGAACACCGTGCCGTACCTCAGTTCCTTTCCGGCCACCGGACTCTCATGGATGGCGGGGGACATGCCCACCGGGGTGGCGTTGATCAGTAGATCGCCGCCGTAACGGCCGGAACGGTCCAGGGAATCCGCCTCGAACCCGAAATCCCCGGCCAGCGCCTCGGCCTTGGACCTGTTCCGGGCCAGGACGGTCACCTGCCAGCGGGCCTCCCTCAACACGGCGGCGGCGGAGCGGGCGGCCCCGCCGGCTCCCAGCAGCACCGCCCGCCCGGGCGAGCCCTGCAGGCAACCGCGCAAGGCATGGCGAACGCCGTCCAGGTCGGTATTGTAAGCCCACAGGCCATCTTCGCGCCGGACCAGGGTGTTGGCGGCCCCGCATGCCGCCACGCTCGGATGCCGGGAGTCCACGTACCGCAAGACGGCGACCTTGTGCGGAAGGGTGACGCTGAGCCCGCCGAAACGTTGCAGATAGGGCGCCAGCGCTTCCAGACTGGGCGTGGGCAGGGGCAGGTAACGGCAATTCAGCCCGAGCTGCCGGAAGGCGTGGTTGTGCACCTGCGGGGACAGGGAGTGGCCGATGGGATGGCCGATCACCCCGTAAAAAAGAGTGCCGGAATCGATCGAATTCAGGCCGTAGACGCACTTCAGGTCCCGGGCGGTGAATTGCCCGGGGGCCGTCTCCTGGCCCGCGCGGGTGGATGCGTAGGTGAGCAGGGCGCCTCGGCTGGGAGCCACCAGGCGGGAATAGACGCCCAACTCCCCCATGGCCACCGCAATGACGGGCATCCCCTGCCGCCGACCCTGCGAAACCAGCTCCAGCAGACGAAAATTGTCGGAAAAATCGGCCGCAAGGGTGGCGATCTTCACCACCTCGGCATTGACCGCCACAATCCGCTGGAATATGGTCCCGAGATCCGAGGGAGTTCCCCGGAAGTCATGGTAAGACCCGATCAATCTCCAGGAACCGTCCCTGATCTCGTTCAATCGAGTGGGACCCACGGCCTCCAGCGTTTCCACCTCGATATCCAGAAAGGAAAATCCGGCCCCGCCGACCCTTCCCAGCATCTCCAACTGTTCGACCGCTCCCCCCTCGAACCGTCCTCCATGCGGTTTTCTGCGCAGCGTCCCAATGACCGGCACACCCGCCAGGGCCACCCAGCGCCGCATCCGTTCCCGGGTCAGTTGAGAAGGGTCCAGGAAGTCGAGTCGAAATTCCAGCAGGTCCGAATCCCGGCGGCTTCCCAAAACGGCCTTTTCGAAGTCGCCCGGGGCGCACTCCCGGATGACGGTGCATATTTTTCCGCTGGGAGATGGGGGCATGGGGGGTGGCGAGGAGCCGGCCGCGCTTGTCGGAGGTGAATGGGCAGCGGCCTTCAGCGAGTTCCGGTACGGGAACGGCGGTTAGCCTCCGAGTCTAGCATAAGCCTTTTCCCTGCGCCAAGTTCACCGCTTACCAGAAGACAGTGGAGAGTGAAGAGTGGAGAGTGGAGAGTTGTCGGCGGAGGATTTCGGGAACCGGCACGCGCCTGACGACTTGATTGCGTTTTTTGAACGACTGCGCCGAGACCGACAAGATGCTTAACTTTTGGATCTGATAACTACCCGCTGATCACTAGCCACTATTCACTCTCCACACTTCAAACTTCACACTTCAAACTTCAAACTTCTCGAAATACCGTGGCGGCGAACCTCTCGACGGTGGCTCCGTTCTTCCAGGCCTGGCGGGGCAGCCCTGCCTTCAGGCAGGTTTGTTCCAGAAACTTCCGCGGGGTCCAGCCGTGCTCCACCGCCACCTTCGGCAGCAGGAGGCCGCGGCGGGGTCCCTGGCTCACAAGCAGTCCGTGGGTTCCCACCAGGATGTCGGAAGGGCCGCCGGCCTGGTCCAGTCCCGATAGCACCGACACTTCGATCTCGATGTCGGGCAGGCCGGCAAGGCTCAAGGGCCGAAACCGGAGGTCCTCGACCGCGGCCGACACGGCGCACTCCGGCACGGCCCGGTAAAGGGGCGTCAAGGGCCAGGCGTAGCCGACGCACCCGCGCAAACGCCCCCTGAGATAGAGCGTGACAAAAGCGCCCCGTTTTTGGAGAAGTTCCCGAGCAGACGGCGGATCGGGAACGGGCCGCACTCCCGACCGCAGGTAGGCGTCAATCGTCGAGCGGGCCGCCTTGAGGAGATAGTCCCGCGCGTCGTTATTGAGTGGGCACATCGCTCCGGCTTTTTTTCAGGAGGACGGGCTTTTCACCGCGGCTCGCCTGGCCGCGGATCCCGACCGCCTTCCAGAATTTTCGGAAATATTCGACGGCCGAGGCCAGGGCGAAGATGACCGTCAGCCAGAGCGCGGCCAGGCTGAGCGGCTTCAACCAGAAGACAAGGTTGCTCAGAATGATCAGGGTGACGGCCAGCACCTGCGAGACCATCTTGATTTTTCCCAGCTCGGAGGCATCGATGGTGAGCCCCTGCCTGGCCGCGATGCTGCGAAGTCCCGTAATGGCCAGTTCGCGGCCCACGATGATCACCACCATCCAGGCAGGCGCCCAGCCGAGCTCCACCAGTGAGATGAAGGCAGCCGAAATCAGCAACTTGTCCGCAATGGGATCCAGGAGCATGCCGAGCGTGGTCACCTGGCGGCGGCGTCGGGCAAGGTAGCCGTCGAAGTAGTCGGTGATGGAGGCCCCGAGAAAGATCACGGTGGCCAGGATGACCGAGAGGCTTTCGACCTGCCGTTCCGGATTGTAGACGCGGGTGAGTAGAACCACGACCAGGAGAGGGATCGCGAAGATGCGGGACAGGGTCAGCAGGTTCGGAAGGTTCATGCGAAAAGTCTGATTTCTTTTGGGGCAGAATTCAACAGGAAAAACGCCGCACTAGAAACGTACAAGGTGTGGACTATGGCGGAGTTCTCTGCTGGAGCGCAGGCCCGGTCTCTTCGATAGCGCTATGCGGCCGCCGAAACCCGGAAAGTCAGAGCATCCCCAGTTGCAGCTTGGCGGCTTCCGACATCTTGGCCGGACTCCAGGGAGGGTCCCAAACCAGCTCGACCTGGGCGGAGGACACGCCCTCGGCCCCGGCAACCCTGGACTCGACCTCTCCCGGCAGAGTCCCGGCCACCGGACAGGCCGGAGAGGTGAGGGTCATTTGAATCTTGACCGCATTGGAGGGGTCGATATCGATTTCGTAGATGAGCCCGATCTCGTAGATGTTGACGGGAATTTCAGGGTCGTAAACCGTTTGCAGCGCCTCGACGATGCGCTGTCTCAGCTCTTCCGACGGAGCGGACTCGAGTGGTGTGGGGTCGGTCGTCATGGATGCGTCCTCAAATTAGGGATTTTTGACTTTCGATTGCAGATTTTTGATTTGAGCCAGAACCGGTTGTCACAAGTGCCCAATCGACAATCCGAAATCTGCAATCATCCATTCATGGACTGTCGGTCCGAGGCGCGGCATCGGCAGGCCTCCGACACCTTCACTGTCGCCTACTCGGTGGTGACCGGCTGCTGGCTGTTCTCCAGGGCGGCCTTGACCGTGTGCCAGGCCAGGGTGGCGCACTTGACCCGAACCGGGAAGGCGGACACGCCGGCAAAAGCCATCAGCTTCCCCAGATCTTCCGGGGGCTCGATCGTCTTGCCGGTCACCAGGTCCTGGAACCGGCGAAAAGCCTCGGGGAGGAGGCCGGCCCTTCTACCCTTGAGGAACTCGGTCATCATGGAAGCGGAGGCGGTGGCGATGGCGCAGCCCTTGCCCTGGAAACGAATGTCCCGGACGACGTCCCCCTCCAGCCGGAGGGAAACCGACACCTGATCGCCGCAGAGCGGATTGTGGCCCTCGGCCCGGTGGGTGGCGCTATCCAGGCTGCCGAAATTGCGCGGCTTCCGCGTGTGGTCCAGGATAACCTCCTGGTAGAGCTCCATCAACTCGGACATGATCCGAAGATCTCCCTGACCTTGCGCACCCCGTCCGCCAGCCGGTCCACCTCCGCGTGCGAGTTGTAGAGACCGAAGGAGGCGCGGGAGGTGGCCGGCAGGCCCAGGCGCTCCATCAGCGGCTGGGCGCAGTGGTGGCCCCCGCGAATGGCGATCCCCTCCTGATCCAGAATGGTCCCGACGTCGTGGGGGTGGGCCCCCTCGACCACAAAGGAGAGCACTCCCGCCCTGCGTCCGGCTCGACCGACGATTCGTACTCCCGGAACCGAGGCAAGCGCTTCGGTGGCGTGGGACAACAGCTCGCCTTCGTGCGCGGCGATGTTCTCCAGGCCGACAGCGCCCAGATAATCCAGGGCAGCGCCCAGTCCGATGACTCCGACGATATCGGGCGTCCCCGCTTCGAACCGGTAGGGAATCTCCTTGTAGCTGGTGCGCTCGAAGGAGACCGAAAGGATCATCTCGCCTCCGCTCTGGTAGGGCGGCATGGCTTCCAGCAGGCCCGCTTTTCCGTAGAGAACGCCCACTCCGGTGGGACCGTAGACCTTGTGTCCCGAGAAGGCATAGAAATCGCAGTCCAGCGCCTGAACGTCCACCTGCAGGTGAGGAGCGGCCTGGGCGCCGTCCACCAGCACCGGGACCTCCCGGCGATGGGCCGTCCGAACCATTTCGGCAACGGGATTGACGGTTCCCAGGGCGTTGGAAACGTGGGCGATGGCCACCAGGCGCGTTCGAGGCCCGAGCGCCCGCTCATAGGACGCCAGGTCCAGTTCGCCGTTGTCGAAGATGGGCGCCACCCGCAGAGTCCCGCCCCTTTCCTCGCAGATCCTCTGCCAGGGCACGATGTTGGAGTGGTGCTCCAGGGTCGAGACCAGGATCTCGTCTCCCGGCTCGAGCCTCTGGCGGGCCAGCGTTCCGGCCACCAGGTTGATGGCCTCGGTGGTTCCCCTGACGAAGACGACCTCGCGGGACTCCCGGGCATTGATGAACCGCTGCACTTTGCAGCGAACTTCCTCGTAGGCCTCGGTGGCTTCCTGGCTGAGCGCGTAGAGGCCCCGATGGATGTTGGAATAGCCCTCGCGATAGAAGGCATTCATGGCTTCGATTACCGGAGCCGGTTTCTGCGTGGAAGCGGCGCTGTCCAGATAGACCAGCGGTTTGCCGGCCGTTCGGCCGCAAAGGATGGGGAAGTCCCGGCGCAGCCGGTCGACGTCCAGCGGCGGCGCGGCCGGCTGGACCGATGGGATGGTCGCCCTCCTCATCCGGGTCACTCCTTGGATCCCTTCTCCGCCAGCCGGTGGAAGAGCGTCTTCTCCAGCCGGGCGCGAATGGGCTCGATGCGGATCTGGGAGGCAACGTCGTTGGCGAAGGCGAAGGTCAGGAGCTGGCGGGCGGCCTCCCGGCCGATTCCGCGGGACTGCAGATAGAAGACGGCCTGGGCATCCAATTGCCCGATGGTGGCCCCGTGGGTGCACTTCACATCGTCGGCATAGATCTCCAACTGGGGATTGGTGTTGACCAGGGCCTCCTCGGAGAGGAGCAGATTCTGATTGGTCTGCTTCGAATCGGTCTTCTGGGCGTGGGGCCTTACGATGATCCGGCCGTTGAAGACCCCGCTGGACCGGTCGTCCAGGATGCCCTTGTAGAGCTCGAAGCTGTTGCAATGGGGCTTGGCGTGTTCGATGGAGGTGTGGTTGTCCACGTGCTGCCTGCCGGTCGTGAGGGAGAAGCCGTTCAGGGTGGCTTCGGCGCCTTCGCCATCCAGGACCGCATTGACGTGATTGCGGACCAGGGCGCCTCCCAGGGAGATGGAATGGGCGGACACGGTGGCGCTGCGTCCGAGATGAAATTGCAGGGTGGCGATATGGAAGGCCCTGAGACTTTCCTGCTGCAGCTTGTAGTGCTCGATCACCGCCCCCTCGCCAGCCACCAGCTCGGTCACCGCATTGGTGAAATAAAGGGAGTCGGGGGCGCCCGAATAGGTCTCCACGATTCGAGCCTGGCTGTTGGCGCCGGCCAGCACCAGGCATCGCGGATGGGAAACCAGCGGTTCCCCTGCGCTTCCCGAGTGAAAATGCAGGTGAATGGGCTGGTCCATCACGGTGTTTCCGGGAAGTCGGACCAGGGCGATGTCCTGCAGGAACGCCATGTTCAGGGCGGCGAAGACTTCCTCCTCGTCTCCCGCGTAGCGACCCAAGGCTTCCCGAATGGATGGACCCTGGCCGTTGAGGAGTTCCCCCGCCCCCTGAACCCGAACACCCGGCGGCAGTTCGCCGAGAGAAGAGTGCTCCGGAGAGAAGCGTGCATTCAGGAATACCAGCCGGCAGGCCGAGGAGTTGTCTCCCGTCAGGGAGTCCAGGTCGACCGGAGAGGGCCGGGAGTCCGAAGCGCCGGCATGAGCAAAGGCGGTCCGCCGCAGCGGAGCGAGGCTGGTAAAACGCCAGGCCTCATCGCGAGTGGTGGGGAAGCCGAGCCGGGCGAAGCGGCGGATGGCCGCCTGGCGCTTCTCCGTCAGCCAGGACGGATCCCGGTCCGCCCGGCGGCGCACGAAGGAGTCGAACTGCGACAGATAGCTTTTCTGCTCGGGGGCCAATTCAGCCGTGTTTCGATTCATGGGTGTCTCTCAGCTTCCCGGTGTCACGGCAACCTGAGCTTCGATCCAACCGTAGCCCCTGGCTTCCAGTTCGAGGGCCAGATCCTTGGCCCCCGACTTGACGATTTCCCCGCCCGAGAGCACATGCACGCGATCGGGCACAATGTAGTTCAGCAACCGCTGGTAGTGAGTGATGACCACGATGGCGCGGTCGGGCCGGCGCAAGGCGTTGACGCCGTCGGCGACCGTCTTGAGGGCATCGATGTCGAGTCCGGAGTCGGTTTCGTCCAGGATGGCCAGGGTCGGATCGAGCACCGCCATCTGAAAGATCTCGTTTCGCTTCTTCTCGCCGCCCGAGAAGCCCTCGTTGACGGAACGGCTGATGAAGCTCTGGTCCAGGTTCACCAGCTTGATCTTTTCCCGAACCACCTTCATGAACTCCATGGCGTCCAGCTCTTCCTGGCCTCGATGCTGGCGGATGGCGTTCATGGCGGCTTTCAGGAAATAGACGTTGCTCACTCCGGGGATCTCCACCGGGTATTGAAAGGCCATGAAGACGCCTTCGCAGGCTCGCTCCTCGGGCTCCATGTCCAACAGGTCCCGGCCCCGATAGAAGACCCTGCCCCGGGTCACTTCGAAACTGTCCCGGCCCGCCAACACCTGGGCCAGGGTGCTCTTGCCCGATCCGTTGGGACCCATGATGGCGTGCACTTCTCCCGCCGCCACTTCCAGGTTCACCCCTTTCAGGATCGGCTTCTCCTCGACTCGTACGTGCAAATTCTCGATCTTCAGCACTGCGTTCCCTTTCCTCGCTTGGATTTCAGTCCCATTCAGTGGTCCCGATCGGGATCAATGATTCTGAAATCTACAATCAACCATTCACTGCTTGTTGGCTCGAGGCCCGGCGTCGCGGGCCAATTACCCCACGCTGCCCTCCAGGCTGACCCCCAGCAGCTTGCGGGCCTCGACCGCGAACTCCATGGGCAGCTCGCGAAAGACCTCCTTGCAGAAACCGTTCACGATCATGGAAACGGCGTCTTCCGCCGCAATGCCCCGCTGCTTGCAATAGAAGATCTGGTCCTCTCCGATCTTCGAGGTGGAGGCCTCGTGCTCCATCTGGGCCGTACTGTTCTTGACCTCGATATAGGGAAAGGTGTGGGCGCCGCAGGCATCCCCCATCAGCATGGAGTCGCACTGGGAATAGTTGCGGGCCCCGGAGGCGCCCTTGAGGATCTTCACCGCGCCCCGGTAGGTGTTTTGGCCGTGACCCGCCGAAATCCCCTTGGAGACGATGGTGCTGCGGGTGTCCCGGCCGATGTGGATCATCTTGGTCCCGGTGTCGGCCTGCTGGAAATTGTTGGTGACCGCCACCGAGTAGAACTCGCCGATGGAGCGGTCCCCCTGCAGGAGGCAACTGGGATACTTCCAGGTAATGGACGATCCCGTCTCCACCTGGGTCCAGGAGATCTTGGAATCCACTCCCCGGCACTTGCCCCGCTTGGTGACGAAGTTGTAGATGCCGCCCTTGCCCTGCTTGTCCCCGGGATACCAGTTCTGCACGGTCGAGTACTTGATCCGGGCCCGGTCCAGGGCCACCAGCTCGACCACTGCCGCGTGGAGCTGGTTCTCGTCCCTGCGGGGCGCCGTGCAGCCCTCCAGGTAGCTCACGGTGCTGTCGTCGTCGGCAATGATCAGGGTGCGTTCGAACTGCCCGGTGTCCTTGGCGTTGATGCGGAAATAGGTGGAGAGCTCCATGGGGCAGCGAACCCCCTTGGGGATGTAGCAGAACGACCCGTCGCTGAACACCGCCGAGTTGAGGGTGGCGAAGAAGTTGTCCGTATAGGGAACCACCGACCCCAGGTACTGCTTCACCAGCTCCGGGTGGTTCTGCACGGCTTCCGAGAAGGAACAGAAGATGATGCCCAGCTCCGCCAGCTTCTCGCGAAAGGTGGTGGCTACCGAAACGCTGTCGAAGACCGCATCCACGGCCACGCCGCTCAGCCGCTCCTGCTCCTGCAGGGAAATCCCCAGCTTTTCGTAGGTTCGCAGCAGTTCGGGATCGACCTCGTCCAGGCTCTTGGGACCGTCCTTGGGGCTCTTGGGGGCGGCGTAATAGATGATGTCCTGGTAGTCGATCGGCGGGTAGTGGACATTGTGCCAGGCCGGCTCCTCCATGGTGAGCCAGTGCCTGTAGGCTCGCAGCCGCCACTCCAGCAGGAAGGCCGGCTCGTTCTTCCTGGCCGAGATGGTGCGAATGACGTCCTCGTTCAACCCCCGGGGAATGGCATCCGCCTCGATGTCGGTGACGAACCCGTACTTGTACTCCTGGTTGGCCAGTTCCTGAATGGTTTCGTTGGCTGAAGGCATGTTGACTCCTTGAGCGTCATGGGCGCTCGCCGGCCGACTGGAAGATGGCAGGTCGACACGGGCGGTGCTCAGGCGCCTGGATATCCCCGCAACTGCACCAGTTGCAAGGAATTCTCTTCCCGTTGCGTTTGAATGCGAGTCGGATCCTCTTCCGGATTCAAGCTGGGCGGCGCCAGGTCGTGGAGGCTCATCTGGGCCACCGTCATCCGTCTCAGCATCAGCACCACGCTGTCGCTGAGCATCTGGAGCGGACTCTTGATGGTGCATTTCTCGTACTGCAGGCAGTAGCCCGACTCCGATACGCAACTCGTCATGGAGAAGGGCCCTTCGATCGATTCGATCACTTCGGCTGCATTGATCAGGTGGGCAGGCCGACCCAAGGCGTAACCCCCGCGGGTCCCCTGGTGCGAAACCACGATCCCGCTCTGCGCCATCCTCTGCAGCACCTTGGCCATCAGGTGCGGCGGGATGTTGTAGGACCGGGCGATTTCACGCGCGCTCCAGGCAACCCGGTCGGAACTTTGGGCCAGGTGGATCAGAGCCATCAGGGCGTAGTCTGTTTTTTTTGAAAGCCTTAGCATGGACCGCCCAAATCGGACCTATTTGGTCCGGTTTAACGTCGCCATTATGCGGACTCCACCGGCGGAAGTCAACACTTATCGGCAAGAGCAGATCCGGCCACAGGAGAGTCCGCCTTCCTCGCCCAGGGGTCGATTGGTTGGCGCTGACCTTCGGCCCGCGACCGGCGGCGCCCCCACCGCATCAGCCTTCGCGAGTAACTTGGCCTGTGCCAACCCGCGACGGCGCGGCGTCCCCCAAGTGCACCTCAGCGTCGGATTCGGGGCGTGTGAGCTTACGCCGCCCCGGGCCACGTCCTCCCGCCGGACTGTTGTTCCCGGAGCACGCAAACGGTTGGAGTGTTGCACTCAGGGCACAGGATTCGGCCGGGGCGCAAACCGGGAACCAGCTTGCAAGGCATGGATGAATAAAGACTTGACAACAAGTGTCCTCTCTTTGGCAAGAGACTTGCTCGTAGTTCCTTGGCGTACCTGCCCGATCAGGACCGACCCGACCTCATGGAATCCCAACACACCCTGGCTGCCCCGATCGAGTGTTCCGGGCTGGGCTTGCACACGGGCGAATCGGTTCAGGTGAGAGTGGTGCCGGCTCCTCCCGACACCGGATTGGTTTTTCGCCGGGTGGATCTGGACGACTTCGAGATCGAGGCGGTGGTCCGAAACGTGGCCAGGGTCGCCTATGCCACCACCTTGATGAAGCAAGGCGTCCTGATTTCCACCGTGGAGCACCTGCTCTCGTCGCTCTATATCTTCGGTGTCGACAACGCCCTGATTGAAATCGACAACCTGGAAGTTCCCATTCTCGACGGGAGCGCCCTGGAGTTCGTGGAGAAGATCACCCGGACCGGGCTGGAGCGGCAGTCGGCAGAGCGCCGCTATCTGCGAGTGGAAAAATCGCTGGAGATCCGAGACCGCGACCGCATCATCGCCGTTCACCCGGCCGACCGCTTTCAGATCAGCTATTCGATCGACTTCGACCATCCCATGATCGGCCGCCAAAGCTTCGACTTCGAGGCCTCGCCCAGGGTCTTCTCCAGGGAGGTGGCGCCGGCTCGCACTTTCGGATTCTACCGGGAAGTGGAACGGTTGAAGGAAATGGGCCTGGTTCGGGGAGGCTCGCTGGATAACGCCATTGTCCTGACCGACCGGGGAATCCTGAACGACAACTTGAGATTCGAGGATGAATTCGTCCGCCACAAGGTGCTGGACGGCATCGGCGATCTGGCCTTGATCGGCAGGCCGCTGCTGGCCCGCGTGGTGGCCCACAAGGCGGGTCACGCCCTGCACACCCACCTGGTGACCCGCATCCTGAGCGATCCCTCCTGCTACAGCGAAACGACCCATCCGCCGCTGCGTGGCAGCGGAAGCGATGTCGACCTCCCTCGGGAGAGTCAGTGCGTTTCGTCGCCCGGTAACTGAATCGCTACCTACAGGATTTCCGAAGGAATGACCCAGCACGATTAGCCATTTTTCTTCTATTGGCCTGTCAAGAAGGCTATAGAATATTGGAACTATAGCCAGGAGAACCCGGACCGTGCCCAAGCGCCTGACATTCAAATTCACCATTGGAGCATTCAAACCCGAAACCATCCCCATGTCACGATTGTCGGAATACATGTCCGATCTCGCGAGAGTACTAGGTGAACCCTCAAGCGTTCATTTTTCGGGAATCGAATCCGGCAGCACGGTTCTCCGTGTGCACGTTGACACCGAAGCCATTCCCAAGGTCACGCGACGAGTAGAGCAGGCAAATAGCGGAGTGGTGCCAGAAGAAATCAAGAAACACCTTGACGCCCTCGACCAACGATTGGCGGAAGACAACGCCACGGGTTCACTCGCTGCCTACACCGATGATGAAGCCAGCGCCCTTGTGATCGCCTTCCCTGGCTGTGAGACACCGAAGCCGATCGATTATGGCGTGATCCGTGAGCGCGGCACGATTGACGGCGTTCCGTACAGCATCGGCGGAAGAGATAACACCGTGCATATCCAGTTACTGGATGGCACCAAAGCTTACACCGGCATCGATTTAAGCCCCGGACTCGCGATTGAGATCAGCGATGCGAAATGCCTGCTACGAAGAGCAGTGCGGTTGCACGGAGAGGGGCGATGGCAGCGGAATCCCGAATCCGGCAAATGGGATCTCAAACACTTCAAAGTCGAAAGCTTCGAAATTCTGAAGGACGCACCCCTGACTGAAATGGTTGCGGAGCTGCGCCAAGCAAAAGGCAGCGGATGGGCCGACCTCGAAGATCCACACCAAGTTCTCAGGGACTTGCGTGAGGGTGAAGATAGTGTGCACTAGATGGCCGTTTTCGATGCCTCTTTTCTAATTCTCCTGTTGCATCCCGACGCCAAAGCCCCAATTGACCCGGAGACCGGAACAACTGTCGAACATGCCCGCGACCGCATCGAACATTTGGTCGCAACCTTAGAGAAGAAAAAGGAGAAAATAATCATTCCAAGCCCTGCACTGGCTGAATTCCTGGTCAAAGCCGACCGTGCGGGAGCCACCTACCTTGGGACCATGGAGGGCAAACGCTTTCTTAGAATCTCCTCTTTCGATAAACGGGCTGCCGTCGAGCTTGCAACGATGACTCGCGAAGCCCTGGCCCAAGGCGACAAGAGGAGTGGTTCCGACGAGCCTTACCAGAAGGTCAAGTTCGACCGACAGATCATCGCAATCGCCAAAGTAGAATGCGAGAATACTCTCTACTCTAACGATGTCACATTGAAGACATTTGCGGAACGTGCCGGCATCAGACTTGTGACCATTGCCAAACTGGATTTGCCGGAAGAATCAAGGCAGGGGGTTCTTGATTTCCCCCATCCGTCGAGCCCAAAAAGTAAGATTCAGTGATGCTGGATCCCGTTTACATCCGAAAAAACCCCGAACTGGTGCGTCGCAAGCTGGCGCAGCGCCATACCTCGGCGCCGCTGGAGGCGGTGGAGGACCTCGACCGGCGGCGACGGCAGTTGCTGCAGGAGACCGAGGAGCTGAAGCACCGCCGCAACCGGAACAACCAGGCCATCACCGCCCTGAAGAAGGCGGGAGAGGACGCCGCCGGCAAGATTGCCGAAATGAAGGGATTGTCGCTTCGGATCAAGCAGTTGGACGAAACACTGCGGTCCTGCGAGGAAGAGCTCAGGGGCCTGCGGTTGGCCCTGCCCAATCTCCCCGACGACAGCGTCCCGGTCGGCGCCGATGCCTCCGGGAACGTCGAGATCCGGACCCACGGCCGGAAGCCCGGCTTCGACTTTCAACCCCGGGCCCACTGGGACCTGGGAACCGGCCTGGGCATTCTGGACCTGGAACGCGCCGCCAAGATCGCCGGGGCCCGGTTCGGCCTCTACACCGGAGCGGGGGCCCGGCTGGAAAGGGCCTTGATCAACTTCATGCTGGACGTTCACACCCGGGAACACGGCTACCTGGAGGTGCTGCCCCCCTTCGTGGCCAATTCGACCAGCATGACCGGGACGGGGCAGCTCCCCAAGTTCTCGGGCGATCTGTTCAAGCTGGAGGAAACGGACTACTGGCTGGTTCCCACGGCCGAGGTCCCGGTCACCAACATCTATGCGAGAGAGACCCTGCAGGCGGACCAACTGCCGATTCGGCTGACGGCCTACACTCCCTGCTTCCGCAGCGAGGCCGGCGCCCACGGCAAAGACACGCGCGGACTCATCCGCCAGCACCAGTTCAACAAGGTGGAACTGGTCAACTTCACCCGGCCGGAGGAGTCCTATGGCGAGTTGGAAAACCTGACTCGGAGCGCTGAAGAAATCCTCCGCCGCCTCCAGCTCCACTACCGCGTGGTCACCCTTTGCACCGGCGATCTGGGATTTTCAGCGGCCAAGACCTACGACCTGGAAGTCTGGCTGCCGGGACAGCAGGCCTACCGGGAGATTTCTTCCTGCAGCAACTTCGTGGACTTCCAGGCCCGCCGGGCCGGCATCCGCTTCCGGCGGGAACGCGGGGCCAAACCGGAATTCGTTCACACGCTCAACGGATCGGGCCTGGCCGTAGGACGCACCTGGCTCGCCCTGCTCGAGAACCATCAGCAACCGGACGGCAGCGTGGTCATACCACCCGCGCTCAGACCCTACCTGAACGGATTGGAAGAGATCGTCCCCGGTCAGCCTGGACTGGGTTGAGTTGCGCCTGAAACAACAGTGAATAGTGAATAGTGGATAGTGGATAGTGATTAGACCCAAACGTTAAGCAACTTGTCGGTCTCGGCGCAGTCCCTCCAATATGCGCAGTCAGGTCATCAGGTGCTTGCCTGTTCCCGAAACCCTCGGCTGACCACTCTCCACTCTCCACTCTTCACTCTTCACTCTCCACTCTCCACTCGTCTGAAGCACCCTTGTTTCTCTCCCTATGATCCGCCCCGTCGTCGGGGATGGGGGGCTGCTGACCGCGGCCGTCTCACTCCACCAGCACCAGGGGATCCCCCGCGTTGACGGCCTGGCCCTCGGCCACGCGAACGGCCCGGATGGTGCCCGATTTGGGGGAGGGCAGCTCGTTCTGCATTTTCATGGCTTCCACCACCACCAAACCCTGTCCCTGGCTTACGTCTTCTCCCTCGGCCGCCAGGATCCGGACCACCTTCCCGGGCATGGGGGCCGACACGGCTGCGGGTCCGGCGGCCCGGGTCGTTCCGGAGGTGGAGGGGCTGTCCCGCCGCGGGTCGACCAGGCCCACCTGGAAACTCTCCCCATCCACCACGACCTGAAATCCGCCGGCATTCGGACTCACGCCGACGTCGTGGGAGCGGCCCTCCAGAATCAGGGAAAAAGCGGCATCCGACAACTGCGAGACGTCGACATCGAGAGATTTCCCCCCGAACTCCACCCGGGCCCGACTCCCGGAACGTTTCAGGCGCAACCTTCGGCGCCGCCCGTCCAGCACCAGCTCGTAAGTGGCCTCGACCTGCCCCACCGGGCGCCTCCTCCTCTTCCGCTCGAAGCCTATCTCCGCAGCCCGTTCCAGCGCCCCCACAGTTTCCAGGGGCTCTCAGGCCGGTCCGCGCGGCCGGCCTCGGAAGCTCGGGCACGGCTGGCATAGAGGGCGGCGCCTATGGCCGCCACCTCCCGCAACTCTTCCCGGCCGGGCAGAGACCGGTCGGGGCGGTAGTACTTTTCGATGAAGTCGGTGCTGAGCTCAGCCGACAGGAATTTCGGGTGGGCCAGGATGTTGCGGAAAAAGGGAATGGTCGTCTTGATTCCCGAAATCCGGTACTCGCCCAGGGCCCGTTCCATGCGGCTGACGGCCTCGGAGCGGGTTTCCGCCCAGGTCACCAGCTTGGACAGCATCGGATCGTAATAGACGGGCACTTCCCACCCCTGGTAGATCCCGCTGTCTTCGCGGACCCCGGGGCCGGAGGGCTGGCTCAGGCTCCGGATCAGCCCGGGCGAAGGCAGGAAGCCCTTCTCGGGATCCTCGGCGTAGATGCGGCACTCCAGCGCCACGCCACGCAGGCGCACCTCCTCCTGTGTCAGCCCCAACGGCTGGCCGGCGGCAATCTGAATCTGTTTCCTGACCAGGTCCAGCCCGGTGACCATCTCGGTGACCGGGTGCTCGACCTGGAGTCGGGTGTTCATCTCCAGGAAATAAAAGTCCTGTTGCCTATCCACCAGGAACTCGACGGTCCCGGCATTGCGGTAGCCGCAGGCCCGGGCCATGCTGACGGCGGCCTGTCCCATTCTGTCCCGCAAGGCTCCGGTCATGACCGGCGAAGGACACTCCTCGATGACTTTCTGGTGGCGCCTCTGGATGGAGCACTCCCGCTCTCCCAGGTGCACGGTGTTGCCGTGGCTGTCGGCCAGGACCTGAAACTCGATGTGGCGGGGGCTCCGAAGGTATTTCTCCAGGTAGACCGCCGGATCCCCGAAAGCGCTCCGGGCTTCGGAGCCGGCGTCCCGCAGGGCCGAGGCCAGGCGGTCGGGGGAGGTCACCAGCCTCATCCCCTTGCCCCCTCCACCGGCCGCCGCCTTGACCAGGATCGGGAACCCGATGTCCCGGGCCGCCCGTTCCGCTTCCGTGCTGTCTCCGAGCTGGGGTCCGGTGCCCGGCACCACCGGCACCCCTGCCCGGGCGGCCAATCTCCGGGCAGCCGTCTTTTCCCCCATCAACTCCATGGCTCTCGGGGGAGGACCGATGAAGCAGATCCCGCGGTCCCGACAGCGGCGGGCGAATTCGGCGTTTTCGGACAGAAAGCCGTAACCGGGGTGGATGGCTTCGGCGCCGCTGGCCTCGGCCGCCTGCAGGACCCTGTCCATATTCAGATAGCTCTCCACCGAAGGAGACGCGCCCAGGCCACGGGCCTCATCGGCCAGACGCACGTGCAGGGCCGCACGGTCGCAATCGGAGTAGACGGCCACGGTTGCGATATTCATCTCGCGGGCGGTACGCATGACGCGGACAGCGATCTCACCCCGATTGGCGATCAGAATCTTCGAGAACATGGTTGCAGACGGCCCGGCCGCTCATGGGAGCCGGGCCACGAACGCCTCCACCCGCCTTCGGGAAGCGGGGTTCAGAGGGAATCGCCGAGCGAACAGAGGCTCCAGCGATTCAACCTCGGAGACCTTGCCGGCCGGCAGTTGCAGGTAAAAGCTCAGATAGGAACGGTGGACCCCGGGAAACCGGGTCTTCAGATAAAGGTGGCCGGCAACCAGGGCGGCATTCTGGCGGACCCCTGCCTCCACGGAACTCCGGTTGGAGGGGCTGGAGGAACCGGGAAAGACCGCCAGCGGGTCGGTGGAACGCCGCGCCGTCTCATGCAACAGCACGAAAAAGGAGTGCATCGCCTCCTGACGGCTCTCCGGCAGCGGCGTCAGGACATGAAACAGGACCTCGCCGCCCTGTTCCACGGGCACCCCCAGACCCCTCCCCTTCATCACCGGGGTCAGAAAGACCTTGAACCGGGTCACTCCCGACCTGGAAGCCCACGGCTCCAGGATGCTCATGCCCTTGGACTTCCAAAAGCTGGTGAACCACTCCACGCCCTGTTGGTCCCATTCGGT
Source organism: Acidobacteriota bacterium (assembly GCA_022826755.1). Taxonomy (GTDB): domain Bacteria; phylum Acidobacteriota; class Terriglobia; order Versatilivoradales; family Versatilivoraceae; genus Versatilivorator. The sequence continues at coordinate 67,759 of JAJDUG010000030.1, read as the reverse complement.
TCGGGCTTCGCGATAAAGCATGTAGAAACGGGAGTGCTCCTCCTGCAGGCAACCGGCAAACTGCTTGGCGAACGCCCGCTCCTGGGGGGCCTGGAACTGGTTTCTGAAGACTGGAATCAACCTGCGGCTGTTCCCGAACATCAAGGGCTCCTTCCTGCGTTTGCCCTTGGGGCCCACCGGAACGGTCCGGGTACGAAAGTCGTAGTCGATCAGGGCCAGGGCTTGCCTGAAGGAGGAGAGATCATCCGCCAGGAAGGGAGCTCGGATCAGAAAGCGAAGGCGAGGGCGTCGCCGGTAGTGCTGCTCCAATGCCGCGGCCTCCCGATCCAGCCGGGTCTCCCCCACCTCCAGGTCCCGCTTGGCCTGGTCCATCCGCCGCACGTAGTCCTCGGAGAAGAGATTGAAGCGGTCCTCCGGGAGGTTGAAGTGGGCCAGGGTGTGGTAGATCACGTCCAGGTTGGGGTCGGACAAAATCCTGATCCGGCCGGCATCGAAAGCGGCAAGCGGCAGATGGCCTGCAAGAAGCGCTGCGGCCAGTGCCAGGGTTCCCAAAAGGATGGAGTGTTTTGGACGGAACATCGTCAGGAGCCAGCCAAGCCGTGCCTCAGGTCAACAAACAATGAAAGGGAAAAGGATATTCACGAAGGGCACGCAGGAACAGGAAAAGACAACTACGACGAACCACGAATGGACACCCATAAACTGATTGATGATCAGTGGTCCATTGGGATGGGCTTTGACAACCTCCTTAGTCTATTCGTGTTCATTCGTGTCCATTCGTGGTTCGTCTTCATTAATCAATCGGTCGTTTCCCCACCAATGATCCGCTCCTCGTGGGGCGAAGGACCCACTCTCCACCCTCGACACTTCACACTTCACACTTCACACTTCAAACTTCAAACTTCACTAAAGCGGTATGTTCCCGTGCTTCTTGGGCGGGGTGGTGTCGCGCTTGTTCTCCAGCATCGCCAGGGCGCTGATCAACTTGCGGCGGGTCTCACGCGGGCGGATCACCTCGTCGACAAAGCCCCGTCCTGCAGCGACGTAGGGATTGGCGAACTTTCCCCGGAATTCCTCGACCCGCCTGGCCGTTTCCGCTTCCAGATCGGCGGCCGCCGCCAGCTCCTTGCGATAGACGATCTTCACGGCGCCCTCGGGTCCCATCACCGCGATCTCGGCGGTGGGATAGGCAAGATTGACATCGGTACGCAGATGCTTGGAGGCCATTACGCAGTAGGCGCCCCCGTATGCCTTCCGGGTGATCACCGTGATCTTGGGGACGGTCGCCTCGGCAAAGGCATAGATCAACTTGGCTCCATGCTTGATGATCCCCCCGAATTCCTGCGAGGTCCCGGGGAGAAACCCGGGGACGTCTTCAAAGCAGATGAGAGGGACGTTGAAGGCGTCGCAAAACCGGACGAACCGGGCGGCCTTGATGGAAGCATCGATGTCCAGGCATCCGGCCAGGACCGCCGGCTGATTGGCCACCAACCCCACCGGGCGACCTCCCAACCGGGCGAATCCCACCACGATATTGCGGGCGAAGAGCGCCTGGACTTCCAGGAAGCGCCCGTCATCCACCACCGCGCCGATGATCTCCTTGACATCGTAAGGTTGATTGGACTCGTCCGGAATCAGGCTGTCGAGCCGCTCTTCGGCGCGGTCCGCGGGATCCCCGGTATCCTTGCGCGGAGGGCTTTCCATATTGTTGGAGGGGAGATAGGAGAGCAGTTCCCTGATGAAACGGCAACACTCCCGATCGTCCTCGACGGCGAAATGGGCCACGCCGCTCTGTGAGTTATGGGTCATGGCCCCCCCGAGCTCTTCTTTCGAGACTTCTTCGTGGGTGACCACCTTGATCACCTCGGGGCCGGTGATGAACATGTAGCTGCTCTGCTTGACCATGACCACGAAATCGGTGATGGCGGGCGAGTAGACCGCTCCCCCGGCGCAGGGGCCCATGATGGCCGAGATCTGAGGGACAACCCCGGAGGCCAGGGTATTGCGCAGGAAGATGTCGGCGTAGCCGGCCAGCGAGACCACCCCCTCCTGGATTCGGGCCCCCCCGGAGTCGTTGAGACCGATGATGGGGGCGCCGGCCTTCATCGCCAACTCCATGACCTTGCAGATCTTGGCCGCGTTGGTCTCCGAGAGGGAACCGCCGAAGACGGTAAAGTCCTGGGCAAAAACGTATACCAGCCTCCCATCGATGCGGCCGTAGCCCGAGACCACGCCGTCCCCCGGGATCTCCTGGCTCTCCATCCCGAAATCCTGGCAGCGGTGCTTCACGAACTTGTCCATCTCCTCGAAGGATCCTTCGTCCAGCAGGAGATCGATGCGCTCGCGGGCGCTCATCTTTCCGGCGGCGTGCTGCCGCTCCAGGCGCTTTTCCCCCCCGCCGGACTCGGCCAGGCGATTGAGGCGCTCAAGGGCTTCCAATGGGGACTTACCGGGAGTGGGGGGTGGATGGGTGGACAAGCGGCAGCTCCCTGGCTCGTGTCCTGTCTCGGAAACTCCGAGACAGGACTCCGGATCGCAGGCAGCTATTCTAACGTATCGCTTACGACATTCGAAAAACTGCTTTGGTTTCCGGCCCGGTCCACGGCCGTGACCCGATAGGAGGTGACCGGGCCCTTCAGAGGGTCCCGGTCCTCGTAGGAGGTTCGCTGGGTGGCCGTGGCGGTGAGGCGTTGAAAGTCGCCCCGGCCTTGACGCCGGAAAACATGGTAGCCGGCCAGATCGGCTTCGGAGTTGGGATACCAGGCCAGGCTCAGGAACTCCCGGCCCGCCACCAGGGCAAGTCGCCGCGGAGGACCGGGGGGAAACACGTCCCGGTGGAACAGGGTGGCCTCCTCCGAATCCCGGCTCTCCACCTTTCCTCGATCCGTTTCCAGCACCGCCCGCACCCGGTAGACGTAGGTCTCACCCAAGCGGACCGACCCATCCCGGTAGGAGGTCCCGGCCACGGGGGTCGGATTGAGGAGACTCCCGGTGTGACTTCCCTCGGGCGGTGCGCGGTACAGGTTGAACGCCACTCCCGCAGCCACCGGGGATCCGTCGATGTTGCTGGTGGAAGGCGCCCAGGAAATCTCGACAAACTCTTCGGCAGGATTCAGCCTCGGTCTGCCGGGGGATTGCGGAACCGGCTGCAGCCACAGGGTGGCGATGTTGGAAAGCCCCGCGGTCTGCCCCTTCCGATTGAAGACCTTGACGGCATAGCTGAACTCCCTCCCCAGCACCCGGGAAAGGTCCTGACCTTCCAGGAGATCGCGGATGCTTCTCGTCTCCTGCCGCCCCGGGGCAGGCTCGGTCTGCAGTACTCGCCAGGGGTCCGAATCTCCCAGGGACGGGGCGGCTCCCGCAGCCGAGGAAGGTTCCCGGATCGACCGATAGATCTCGATCGAGGCCAGTGTGGCGGCCGTGCTGCCGTCGGTATTCAAGTGGGGCAAGGTCCATCCGAGAATCACCTCCCCGCCCTGCTGCCGGGCCGTCAGGTCCAGGATCGGTCGGGGAATGCGGATCAACGGAGGGAGCGGCTCGCCTATCTTTCCGCAAGCCGCTGTCAGCAAGAAAAGAAGTAGGAGACTACCCAAGCGAAGATATGGGCCGGCAGGTGTAGCGGTGGTCATGGGCAAGAGCGGGAAAGGTAGTTTACTGTTTAGATGACAAAACACCTGAATTCAGGTAGAGGGAAACCGGTCGAGGGGTTATCCACCAACAGCACATGGTTACTCTGGCCGCCCTTTGGTTCAGGGGATACAACCGAAGGTGTTGAGTATAAGTTAGCTGTTGGTCGGGAAGCCAAACTGAAAGACCCGGCTTATGGCGCATTGTTGCTATTATTATGTACCAGTCTCAGAGACTGCTGGGCGATTAGTGGAGGAGAATCCTTGCCAGGGCTGCCTTTCAATCTGGGTGATCTGATTCATACCCGCGCAACAGAGACCAACAGGGTGGAGTTCAAAGCTGCTTGGGACGAACACATCAAGCTGGCTGTTATCCACACCATTTGCGCGCTTGCCAACGATCTATTGAACCTTAACGGCGGGTACATTGTGTTGGGGATCAAGACTGATCGAGATGGTCAAGCAGTGCTTCCACCCGTTGGTCTTGATCACTTTAATATGGAGGAAATCCAAAAGGAAATACGCGGTCAATGTAATCGACTCGATCCAACCTATCAGCCAGTGCTATTCCCGGAAGTCTACGAAGGGAAGAGATTGTTAATCATTTGGGCCCCGGGTGGCGATAATCGACCATACCAGGCGCCAGAGGTTCTCCACGGTAACCGGAGGGCCTTTTACGTCCGTCAAGGCCCGGAAACCGTCAAGGCAAGAGGCGAGCTGCTGAGGCAACTCCTCGAACGAACCGCAAAGGTTCCCTTTGATGACCGGAGAAACGGTGAAGCGCGTATTGAAGATGTCTCCCCGACCCTTGTACGCCGATTTCTGGCTGATGTCCGGAGCGATCTTGTACTCGGTGACACGAAGATAGACGACAGGGAGCTTTACCGGAAACTAAGGCTGGTTGATCCAGTCAATGAACACGAAATTCCACGAAATGTAACTTTGTTGTTTTTCAATGAGAACCCCGAGACATTCTTCAGGGGTGCGAGAATCGAAATCGTCCACTTTGCTGATGACGCGGGGGGGGATCTGATTGAGGAAAGGAAAGTGTCCGGGCCTCTTCCAGAGCAAATTCGATCATGCCTGGACAGTTTGAATTCCGTTTCGGACATTGTCCTGGAAAAGGTGCCGAACCGGCCAGAGGTGGACCGAACTGTTGCCTATCCTTATGAAGCAATGGAAGAAGCCGTAGTCAATGCCGTATACCACCGCTCTTACGATAGCACCGTTGAGCCAACGAAGGTGTACCTTTACCCCGACAGAATGGAAATCATCAGCTATCCCGGCCCAGTTCAGGGAATTGAACTAGAGCACCTTCGAGCCGAAGGAAACGTCCCTCCAGTTCCAGCTCGCAATCGGAGAATTGGTGAATTTCTGAAGGAACTCAGGCTGGCTGAGAGTCGTGGGACGGGATTGCCGAAAATTCGACGGAAGATGCAGGAGAACGGCTCTCCTGAACCTCGTTTCGATTTCGATGAGGGTCGCACATATTTTCGAGTCGTGCTTCCCGCCCATCCGCGCTACCTGGTCCTGCATGCGCTACGTGAAAGTGCAAGGCTTTGGGCTGTGGGTGAGCGAGCTAGCGCCTTGGGAAATCTGCAGCGCACCTTTGAACAACGGCCAAGCTCCGGGGCGCTGGCAAGCCAAATCATAGAATACGCCGGGGACAACCTGGAACTTGCCCGGAACACTTTTGAGCGCTTTCATGCGCAGGAAGAGAAAAGCGAAGCTGCCTTACCCTACCTTCGCTTGGCAAGAGTTCTCTTGGAAAGGAATGAGTCGTCGCTGGCACGTAACGTTCTTGGAATGATACCTAGCGCCAGCGGGGCAGAAGATATCGTCGAGGCTGCAATTCTGCAAAAAAAAATGAGGAATTACAAAGTGGCCCACCGGTTGTTTTCTCGTGTTTATCCTTCCATCATGGACGATCCCAGAGCGGTGCACGAGTATGCTCAGACCAAGAAACTACTCGCCAGTGCGTTACGCCGCAAGTCAGATTTGTCAACAAAAAGGAGACTCAACCAGGAAGTTGTGGAGCTTTTGCATCGGGCTCTGCAACTCACAACTGACCCCATACGAGAGGCGTGGTTAAACTTTGACCTTGCACGAGCACTTGAATGGCTTCGAGAACCCGCGACCCAGGTCGAGGCGGCATTCCTCAAAGCCCTGGCTTTGAAACCTCACGAGCCAAGGTTCAAAGAGGCGTACGAGAGATGGAAAGAGAAGTTACAGAGGCGTCGGCATGGAGCCCATCGGTAAATTCGAGGGGGCCCACGAGAAAGTAGAGAGAATCGAAACGGCGGGGCGTCCGGAATATCTTTACTAAAGGATGTATCGGGTCAGGTCCTGGTCATCCACGATGGAGGCCAGCATCTTCTGGACGTATTCCTCGTCGATGGTGACGTCTTTCGGTTTCAGATCCGGCCCCTCGAAGGAGATCTCGTCCAGGAGTCTTTCCATGATGGTTTGCAGCCGCCGGGCCCCGATGTTCTCGGTCCGCTCGTTGACCAGGGCGGCAAACCCGGCAATGCTGCGGGTCGCGTCCTCGGTGAAGCGGAGCTTGATTCCCTCGGTTTCCATCAAGCCCACGTACTGCTTGATCAGAGCGCTCTTGGGTTCGGTCAGGATGCGCACGAAGTCCTCGACAGTGAGCGAATCCAGCTCCACCCGGATGGGGAACCGACCCTGAAGTTCGGGAATGAGGTCGGACGGCTTGCTGACGTGAAAGGCGCCGGCCGCCACAAACAGGATGTGGTCTGTCCGCACGATGCCATAGCGGGTATTCACCGTGGTCCCTTCCACGATGGGAAGAATATCCCGCTGCACGCCTTCGCGGCTGACGTCGGGCCCGTGCCCCCCTTCGCGCCCGGCGATCTTGTCGATCTCGTCGAGGAAGATGATGCCGTTCTGCTCCACCCGGTCCACCGCCTGGCGAGTCACCTGGTCCATATCGATCAGTTTCTGCTCCTCTTCCTGAATGAGATGGTCCATGGCGTCGGCGACCGGCATCTTCCGTTTCTTGGTCTTCTGCCCGAAGATGCCCGGCAGAATGTCCTTGACGTTGATGTCCATCTCCTCGATGCCGGAGCTGGAAATGATCTCGAAGGCCGGCAAGCTTCTCTCGCGGGTCTCCACCTCCACCATGCGTTCATCCAGCTTGCCGCGGCGCAACTGTTCACGAAGCTTCTCCCGAGTCTTGGCGAAGGCCTCCTGAGCCCTGGCCTTCTCCTCGGCAGAGGCTGCATTGCGGGCCGACTGCGGTACGGGGGGAAGCAGCAGGTCCAGGACTCGCTCCTCCGCGTTCTGCTCAGCCTTGTCGGCCACGTCCTCCAGCTTTTCCTCTCGCACCAGGTCGATGGCGATTTCCACCAGGTCGCGGATCATGGACTCGACGTCACGACCGACGTAACCCACCTCGGTAAACTTGGAGGCTTCCACTTTCAGAAAGGGAGAGTTGGCCAGCCTGGACAAGCGCCGGGCGATCTCGGTCTTGCCGACGCCGGTGGAGCCGATCATGATGATGTTCTTGGGAACGACCTCCTCGGCCATGTCCTCGGAGAGCTTTTGCCGTCGAATGCGGTTGCGCAGGGCGATGGCCACCGCCCGCTTGGCGGCCTTCTGTCCCACTACGTGCTTGTCCAGGTGGGCCACGATCTGCCTGGGAGTCAGCTCATCCAACGCTTCCACCTGTTCCTCCTTTTCCACCGCTCCCGGCAAGTAGATGACCATTTTCCCCTCACAGCTCCTCGATGGTCGTGGTCGAGTTGGTGTAGATGCAAATGCCGGCGGCAATCTTCAGGGCTTCGGCGGCAATCTCGGCGGCGGACAGATCGGAATGGCTGACCAGGGCTTGAGCGGCGGCCAGGGCGATGGGTCCGCCGGAACCGATGGCCGCGATGGCATCGTCGGGCTCAATCAGATCGCCGTTGCCACTGACCAGGAAAATCCGTTCCTTGTCGGCCACAACCAGCAACGCCTGCAGGTGGCGCAGGACCCGGTCGGTCCGCCATTCCTTGGCCAACTCCACGGCCGCCCGGGCCAGATTGCCCCGAAACTCCTCCAGCTTGGCCTCGAAACGGGTAAACAAGGCAAAGGCGTCGGCCGTGGATCCGGCGAATCCGGCCAGAACCTGCCCATTGTAGAGGCGGCGGAGCTTCCGGGCGCCCTGCTTGATCACCGTCTCCCCAAGGGTCACCTGGCCGTCGGCAGCCAGAGCGGTACGCCCGCTCCTTCGAATGCAAACCACGGTGGTGCTCTTGATCAATGCTGCTCCCATGAATGCCCGCTCTACTCTTGGGGGGATGAAAACAGGGTGTCCGACAGGTCGGAGTTGATTTGCGCGGAGGAAAGCTGTGTCTCCATGGCCTTGTACCCGTTGGAATTCAAAACGACGGTGAACGGAATCTTGACTCCGTCTATCTCGTGGTAGTTGTGGAAGAACCTCTCGTCTTCGGTGGCCCAGCGCTTGCCTCGGGGAGGGGATTCATACTCCATCCTTGCGGGCAGGAAGGTGCGGGAGTTGACGAAGATCCTGACCTTGTCTCCCGAGGCATCCATGAGCTGAACCCCGTCGAGCTGCTCCAGGTGGGTCCGCGATTTTCCCAGGTAGCGGACCTTCAGGTCCTTCTCCCCAAGCCGGAACCTGAGAATGTAGTCCAGGTCGTGCTTCATGTCGATGCGGTAGTTGCGAAGCTCTTCCTCGGTCTGGGTCTTGACGTTCTTGTATTCGATCTTCCAACCCTGCTTGCCGTCGTTGATCACGACGATCCGGGCTTTCTTGCCGAACTCCAACCGGCGTTTCCAGGGGGGCGCCGCCAGCGTGCGAAATTCGTTGGAGCCCTGTAGAATGTCCCGGCGAAACTGGTAGAACTTTCCCTTCCGGACGATGTTCTGGACCGCCAGGTAGGCTTCCCCTCCCAGAGCCTCCACGGTCTTGTGCAGAATCTGCCTGGCTCTTTCCTCCGATCGGCGCAGGAAATCGGATTGGCCCGGCAGCGGACCCGGCGCCGCCAGCAGGAAGAGAACGGCCGGCCCAACCATGGCCCCCGCCCGCCGCAAAACCAACATTCGAGATTGCTTGGGACTCATGAAAAAAGTCTACCCTTCAAACCTCATCCTTCATCCTTCAAACTTCATCCTTCAAACTTCTCACTTCAAACTTCAAACTTCCCTAAGCCACCACCCAGCTCCTCAGCAGGTCGTCCAGCCGGCGGGTGGAAAGAGGTCCGGCGTCGGCCAGGCGCTTGATTTCCAGGGTGATCTCCCGTAGCTCGGCGTCTCCGAAGTGCAGTCCCAGTTCCTGCGCCCGGTTCTGAATGGCGTTCTTGCCGGTCAGGCGGTGGGCGATGCTGATGGTGCGTTCCATGCCGAAATCCTGAGGATCGATGGGCTCATAGGCTCCGGGGTTGAGCATGACCGCCTTGGTGTGCATGCCCGCCTTGTGGGTGAAGCTGGTCTCTCCGGTGATGTAGTTGTTGAAAGGAATCTGGATTCCCACGATTTCAGCGACCATCCGGTCCAGGCGGTGCAGTTGATCCAAGCGGTACTTGGTGACCAGGTCCCGATCATAGGAGTAGAGTCGGGCGATCAGCCCTCCCAACGGGGTGATGCCGTTGCGCTCCCCGATTCCCAACACGCTGGTATCGATGTGGGTGGCTCCCGCCTCCAGGGCCGTAAAGCTGTTGGCGATGGCGCAACCGCTGTCGTTGTGTCCGTGAAACTCGATGTCGGCCTTGAGGCGCTTCTTCAACTCCGACACCAGGATATAGAGCTGGCGGGGGGTGGCCACGCCCACGGTGTCGGCCAGGCCGACCCGGTCCACGCCGAGCTCGTCCACGGCCTGGTAGACCCTGAGCAGGTCCTCTTCCTCGCTCCTGAAGGTGTCTTCGCTGGAAAACCGGACCTCGCAGCCCGACCGCTTGATAAACTCGATCACCACTCGAGCACTTTCGATGATCTCGTCAATCGTCTTGCCATGGCTGAAACGGCGCAGATAGGAGGAGGTTCCGAAGAGGATGTCGACGCCGTCCACCCCGGTGGCCACCGCCTTGCGCGCATCGTCCATGTGGCAGCGGGTGTGGGTCAGGATCTTGCAGTTCAAGCCCAGGCCGGCAATGGTCTTGCAGTCTTCAAAGGACTGGGGAGAAGCCGCCGGCGAGGTCAGCTCGATGTACTCCACCCCGAAGGCGTCCAGCGCCCTGGCGATCCGGATCTTCTCTTCGATGGTGTAATGAGCCTTGGCGAACTGCTCGCCTTCCCGAAGCGTCGAGTCGATCACCGAGAAGGATTGAATGGACATGAACGGACCTCTTTCGGCGAAGTTCCGGCAGCGGGACAAAAAAAAGCGAGAGCGCCGCTCTCACCGATGTCCCAGCACACTGGCTCGTCATCCTGATAGCGCTCCACCCGCGATCGGCCGGGTGACAGTTGAAGGATTCTTTTTTTCTGCTTGGCGGTCTGAGGGGCTGGCTCGCTAGCCGCTCCCGCCGGCTTTTTGACTCACCTGCATCCGAATGAGGGCGCGCTGCAGGCTGGTGCTGGCCCTGAGGAAATCGGTATCGGGATCCTGGAGGTTCGACAGCCTCTGCCGGGCCCGCTCCATGGAGGACTGAGCCCGCTCCCGATCCACATCCTCGGCCCGCTCGGCCCGCTCCGCCAGGACGATCACCTGGTCGGACAACACCTCGCAATAGCCCCAGGTCACCGCCAGATAGCTGGTTCGATCGCCCTGGCGATAGGACAGCTCGCCGATATCCAGCTCGGTCATCATGGGGGCGTGGCCGGGCAGAATGCCCAGGTAGCCGTTTTTGCCCGGGACCTGGGCTGCCTCCACCTCTTCCGACAGAACCAGGCGTTCGGGAGAGACCACCGAGAGCTTGAAGGTCGAGTCCGCCATGGGAATCAGGCCGCCTTTCGGGACTTCTCGGCTTTTTCCAAGGCCTCGTCGATGCCGCCCACCATGTAGAAGGCCTGTTCCGGCACCTCGTCGTGGCGTCCATCCACGATTTCCCGGAAGCCTCGGATGGTTTCGCCGACCGGCACGTACTTGCCCTCCAACCCGGTAAACTGGGTGGCCACGAAGAAGGGCTGAGAGAGGAAGCGTTGAATCTTTCTGGCCCGGGAGACCGTCAGCTTGTCTTCCTCGGACAGCTCGTCGATCCCCAGGATCGCGATAATGTCCTGCAGATCCTTGTACTTCTGCAGGATGAGCTTGACGTCTCTGGCGGTATTGTAGTGCTCGTCGCCGATGATGCGGGGGTCCAGAATGCGCGAGGTGGAGTCCAGCGGATCCACGGCCGGATAGATCCCGAGCTCGGCGATCGAGCGGGAGAGATTGGTGGTGGCGTCCAGGTGGGCGAAGGCCGTGGCCGGGGCCGGATCGGTGTAATCGTCGGCCGGCACGTAGATGGCCTGAACCGAGGTGATGGAGCCCTTCTTGGTCGAGGTGATCCGCTCCTGCAGTTCGCCCATCTCGGTCGCCAGGTTGGGCTGATAGCCCACGGCCGAGGGCATGCGTCCCAGCAGGGCCGAGACTTCCGAGCCCGCCTGGGTGAACCGGAAGATGTTATCGATGAAGAGGAGGACGTCCTGACCCTCCTCGTCCCGAAAGTACTCGGCCACGGTGAGGCCGGTCAACCCCACCCTCAGCCGGGCTCCGGGCGGCTCGGTCATCTGGCCGTAGACCAGCGCCGCCTTGTCGATGACCCCGGACTCGGTCATTTCCAGCCAGAGGTCGTTGCCCTCCCGGGTGCGTTCACCGACACCCGAGAACACGGAGAAGCCCCCGTGCTTGGTGGCGATGTTGTTGATCAGCTCCTGGATGATGACCGTCTTCCCCACGCCTGCTCCGCCGAACAGCCCGATCTTGCCGCCCCGGAGGTAGGGTTCCAGCAGGTCCACCACCTTGATGCCGGTCTCGAACATCTCCAGATTGGTGTCCTGATCGTCGAAGAGCGGAGCCGGCCGATGAATGGGATAGCTCTGGGAGGCGCCGATGGGCCCCTTTTCGTCGACGGGCTGGCCGATGACGTTCACGATGCGCCCCAACATCTCCCGTCCCACCGGCACCGAGATGGGAGCCCCGGTATCGACGGCCTTCATGCCCCGCACCATGCCGTCGGTGGGCTGCATCGAAACCGCGCGCACTCGACTCTCTCCCAGGTGCTGCTGCACCTCGGCAATCACATCGATGGGGTTGGGAACGTCAAACCCTTCGCTGGTGATTCGGACGGCGGAGTAGATGGGGGGCAGCTTCTGCTCCTCGAAAGCCACGTCCACAACCGGACCGATCACCTGAACCACACGGCCAATGTTCATCGCTTGCCTCCATGTCTGGAATCGGGGCCATCTCCAAGCCGCGGCTCCACCGGCCCCTCATTCCCTTCAGATCGTGATTTTCGGATTGCAGATTCGAGACGAAACCCCCTGCCCCAACTCCCAATCGACAATCAGAAATCAACCATCAACCATTCACTCTATGTCAAAGCGGCGGCGCCGCTCACCACCTCGATAATCTCCTTGGTGATTCCCGCCTGGCGGGCCCGGTTCATGGTGAGGGTGAGCGAGTCGATCATCTCCACCGCATTGTTGGTGGCGGCATCCATGGCGGTCATGCGGGCTCCGTGCTCGGCCGCGGACGATTCCAGCAGGGCTCGAAAGACCTGGACCTCGACATGCCTGGGCATCAGGGTGTTCAGAATCTCGGCCGCGGGCTGCTCGTAAATGTAGTCCACCGGGTTCTGCTCCAAAGCCAGCAGGATCGGCGGAATGGGCAGCAGCCGCTCCACCACGATCCGCTGCTGGATGACCGACTTGAACTCGTTGTAGAGCAGATAGACGGCGTCGCGCTCTCCGGACAGGAACTGGGAAACCAGCTTGCCGGTGATCTCCCGGGCGTGTCCGTACTCTATGCGTTGAAAGAGGTTGACCTGCTGGTGCCGGACGGGCGTGGTCCGCTTGCCGAAGTAGTCCAGGCCCTTGCGCCCGACGCAGAACAGGTCGATCGACTTGTCCTCCTTTTCCCGGATGAATCCTTCGGCCGCCTTCACGATGTTGGCGTTGAAGGCGCCGCACAGCCCCTTGTCGGCGGTGACCACCACCAACTGGATGTTCCTTTCCTCCCGCTCTTGCAGCAGGGGATGCGGCCGGACCTCGGAGCGGGCCATCAGGCTCCTGACCACTTCGAGAATCCGGCCGGCGTAGGGCCGGGCTCTCAAGATGGCCTCCTGGGCTCGCCTCAGCTTGGCGGCGGAGACCATCTTCATGGCCTTGGTGATCTGCTGGGTGTTCCGCACCGACCGGATCCGGCGCCGAATGTCCAGGACGTTGGGCATGTTCCCCTCAGGCTGCGCTCGATGCCTTCTCGGCCTCGAATTTTTGGCCGAACTCATCCAGGAAGGACTTGAGTTCCTCCCTCAGCGAGTCGTCGAGCTTCCCTTGCTCCAGAATCCTGGCTCCCAGGGAGGGATGGTGAGTATCCAGAAAACGGTAGAGTCCCTCCTCGTAGGCCCCGCAGTCGGCAACCTCCAGGGAATCCAGATAGCCGTTGGTGGCGGCGTAGATGACGATGACCTGCTTTTCTACCGGCAGGGGCGCGTACTGGCCCTGCTTCAGCACTTCAACCAGTCGTTCCCCTCGGTTGAGCTGGGCCTGCGACGCCTTGTCGAGGTCGCTTCCGAACTGGGCGAACGCGGCCAGCTCGCGATATTGAGCCAATTCCAGCCGCAAGGTCCCCGCAATCTGGCGCATGGCCCTGATCTGAGCGCTGCCTCCCACGCGGGAGACCGACAGTCCCACGTTGATGGCAGGCCGGATGCCCGAGTGGAAGAGGTCCGCTTCCAGGTAGATCTGCCCGTCGGTGATCGAAATCACGTTGGTGGGGATGTAGGCGGAAACGTCCCCGGCCTGGGTCTCGATAATCGGCAGGGCCGTCAGAGACCCCCCTCCCTCGGAATCGTTCAGCTTGGCCGCCCTCTCCAGCAGGCGGGAGTGCAGGTAGAAGACGTCACCCGGATAGGCCTCTCGACCCGGCGGGCGCCGCAGCAGCAGCGAGATCTCCCGGTAGGCGGCCGCGTGCTTGGAGAGGTCGTCGTAGATGCAGACCGTGTGCCGTCCGCTGTCGCGGAAGAACTCACCGATGGCGCAGCCGGCGTAGGGAGCCAGGTACTGCAGGGGAGCCGGCTCGGAAGCGGAGGCCGACACCACGATGGTGTAGTCCATGGCGTCGTTGTCCACCAGGGTCTGAACCACCTGGGCGATGGTGGAGCGCTTCTGGCCGATGGCCACGTAGATGCAGATGACGTCGCCGCCCTTCTGATTGATGATCGTGTCCACCGCTACGGCCGTCTTTCCGGTCTGACGGTCGCCGATGATCAGTTCCCGCTGCCCCCGCCCGATGGGGATCATGGAGTCGATGGACTTGAGACCCGTCTGCAGGGGCTGCTTGACGGGCTCGCGATCCACGATTCCGGGAGCGATGCGCTCGACCGGATTGAGACGATCGGCAGGAATGGGTCCCTTGCCGTCGACCGGCTGCCCCAAGGGGTCCACCACGCGACCGACCATGGCTTCCCCCACCGGAACCGCCATGATCTTCCCGGTCCGCTTCACCAGGTCGCCTTCCTTGATTTCGGCAGCCTCGCCCAGCAGCACCGAGCCCACCTGATCCTCCTCCAGGTTGAGCGCCATTCCCGAAATCCCATGGGGGAACTCCAACAGTTCGCTGTACATCACTTTTTCCAGCCCATGGATCCGGGCAATGCCGTCCCCGACCGAAATGACCGTTCCCACTTCGCTGACCAACGGACCCGCGTCAAAATCCTCGATCTGCGCCCGAATGATCTGACTGATCTCCTCCGCCTTGATTCCCATCAGGTTCTCTCCCTGGCTCAGCTCAACCCTGCGCGCTGAGACGCTCCTTCATCTGTTGCAACTGCTGCCGCACCGAACCGTCGTAGATGGTATCGCCCACGCGCGTGATGACTCCACCCAGGATTTGCGGGTCGATCCGGAACCGGAGCTGGACCCGCTTGCCGCTGAGCTGCTCCAGGGCCCGGCCCAACTGGTCCCGAAGCGCCTGGCCGATCTCGGTCGAAGTGGTGACCCCCACCTCGACGATGCCCAAACGTTCCCGGATCCCCTGCCGAAAGGCGTCCAACATCTCCTTGAAATGCCCCATGCGGTCGCGCTCAACCAGAACATGAATGAAATTGGCGGCCGTCTTGCAGAAACCCAGCCTGGCAAGCAGTTGCGAGGTGGCGGCCTTTTTTCTGGCCACGCTGACGGCAGGATCCTCATAGAATGCCGACAGTTCTCGATGGCGCGCCAGCAGTTGCCCGAACTGCTCCAAGTCCCGCTCAACCGCCTCGTGTCGACCGAGCTTGAAACTGACCTCCGCCAACACCCTGGCATACCGATTGGCAATGGCCGTCATACCGTTACCCCGAGTGTCTCACCCAACCCCGGTCAGGACCGGTCTTCCTTCAGCGACCGAACGAACCTGGAAATGATTCGCTGGTCCTGGCTCGGTTCCAGGTCCCTTCGCAGCCGTTCCTCCGCCAGATCGACCGCCAGCCGGGCCACGTGAGCCTTGAGCTCCAATCGCGCCGTACGCTGCAACCCCTCGATCTCCCGCCTGGCCGCGGCCACGATCTTTTCCGCCTCGGCATGGGAGCTGTCGATGATTCGACGCCTCTCCTCTTCGGACTCGCGGGTCGCCTGCTGCTTCAAGCCATCGATTTCCTCGTCCAGGCGAGCCAGACGCGCCTCGATGGACGACATTTTCGCCGCGGCTTCCTCCTGGGCCCGCCTGCCGCTGGCAAGCCCTTCCTCGATCCCCTGCGCCCTCGCTTGGAGAAACTCCCGCAGAGGCCGCCGCAAATAGTAGGCCAGCCCCCCGAAGAGGAGAATGAAGTTCCCCCACTTCCAGACGATCGACAGGGGGCTGCCGTGATCGTCGCCCGCGGCGGCGGCGGCCGGCAGAACCAGACAGAAAGCCAGCAACACCCCGGCCAGAGCGATGTGAAAGAATCCCGGCAGGAAGAAGCACCTAGCGCAGGATCGCCTTGACGATTCCATCCGCGATATTGTTCAAGTCGGATTCCAGGTCCTTCTTGGCCGAAGCGACCTGGTTCTGCAGTTCGTCTCTGGTGGACTGGACGAGCCCCTCCGCTTCTTGACGCCCCTTGGACACGATGTCGGCTCTCTGCTTCAGGGCTTCCGAGCGAAGGGTCTCTTGTTGGCGGTAGATCTCCTGGCGGGCAGCGTTCAAATGGTCTTGATAAATGCCAGACTTCTCCTCGAATTCGCCAAGCTTTTGATTGGCTTCTCGCTGCGCACCACGAATCGCCGCGTCCCGATCCTCTAAAATCTTGTTAATGGGATTGAAAAATGATCGTTTCAGGATGAAATAGAGGGACCAGACGAGCAGGATAACCACAACCACGGACAGGTCTGGCTGCACCAATTCCATAATTCAGCGATTCGCAACCTGTGCCCGGCAACAGCCGGGAGCGTACCAGAACCTGAGCCCCTTTTTCGGCTGCGCACAGGCGCCGAAAAAGCATGAGAAAATTATCACAAGTAGAGTTTGCGGTCAAGATCTGTTTTGCCTCGGACCGTCGCGGCGGAAGAGAATGGAAGGGTCTCCGCCACGGCCTTCAAGACCCCATGAAACCCACCATCGAAGTCGCCGCCGCCGTCCTCCTGCGCGAGGGACGCCTGCTCATTACCCAGAGGCCGCCCCATTCGCATCTCGCGGGGATGTGGGAGTTCCCCGGCGGCAAGCGCAAGCCCGGAGAATCCTTGCGGGAATGCCTGGTCCGGGAACTGCGGGAGGAACTCGATATTCGGGTGGTCGTCGGAGAGCTGTACGAAACGATCGAATACGACTACCCGGACAAATCGGTTTGTCTGAATTTCTTCAAATGCCGATACGCCGGCGGCGATATCCAGGCTTTGGGATGCCAACGCTTCGCATGGGTGACTCCCGATGAGCTCGGGAACTACCGCTTCCCTCCGGCCAACCGACCGCTCCTGAAAAAGCTCCGGTCAGGCGACTGACCCGGGAGAGTGGAGCTCAGGCGCGAACGCGACATCCGAGTGGCGGCCTCTTCTCGGCAACGCCATGGCGTCCGAGGCGCCACCTCGGAATGAAATTCCGGCCAAGCTATTGACAACCCGATGCTGTTTGGTGGATACTGGCTTGTTTGTGGAGAAGTGTGTGCGGAAACGAGCGCCCGTGGACCTGACATTCGGCAACATCGATCGAGCCCCAAGGCGAATACCGGCGATCCTTCTCGCCCTGGCATTGCTGGGCCTGGCCTGTTTCCCGCCGACCGGTCTGGGGGAGGAGAAGCAGGACGCGGCGCAACCCGCCGCCCCCGCTCCACGGACCATTGCCGGGCTGGGCCCCCTCGAGCCCGTGGGATCCGCATCCCCGGCCCCGGCCGTTCCCATCGAGCTGCGGAGGGCCATTCGGGAATACCGGGCCCAGATCCAACGGATCACGCTGGACTATCCGGGCGGCGAGAAGGGCAACGGTTCCCGGCGCATCTCGCGGGATTACCGCGGCAACCTCTACCATTATTTTCGCAACGACGCGCTGGATGCCCTGCCCCATGAGGTCCGGCAGGCCAATGGGACCAAGTCCGTATTGCGCCGGAACCAGTTCGGATTCAACCTGACCGGACCGGTCATGGTTCCGAAGCTCTACGACGGCCGGGGGCAGACGTTCTTCTCCATCGCCTACGAAGGCACCCGGGAAAGGATCTCACGGCCCTATTTGGGAGACGTTCTGACGACGCTCCAGCGTTCGGGAGACTTTTCCGACCTGGTCGACAACGCCGGTCGCCCGGTCCTGATCTACGACCCGGCCACCACCCGGCCCAACCCCGACTACGATCCCGCCCAACCGGTCTCCTTGTCCAACCTGCAGTACCTGCGCGACCCCTTTCCGGGGAACCGCATACCGGCCCACCGGCTGGATCCGGTCGCTCTGAAGGCCCTGGCCTATTATCCCCATCCCAACGCCGGCGTCGGCCCGTTCCTGCGGAACAATTTTTTTACCAACGCAGCCGAAACCAACACGCCCAATGGAACGGTCTGGAAGCTTGACCACGATATCGGAACCAGGCAAAAGTTCACCTGGAACGGCCGCTTCTCCGGCGGGATCGACGGCTCGGCCCCGATTTTCGACAACCCCGCCAACCCGCGCAGGCCCCAGCGCCGGGTGGGCTCCAGGAGTGGAAGGTTCAGCCACACCTTCAGCCTCTCGCCCCGAGTGGTCAACCAGTTCTCCTTGTGGGCGCGGCATCGTTCCCTGGCCAGCGCCCAGGAGAATATCTATCGGACTCATTTCCCGGAACAGCTCGGGATCAACGGACTGGGAAGCGGCGCCTTTCCTCGATTCGCTCTCGGCCACTTTGTCGATATCGGCACCCGACCGGGGGCTCTGTCCCGCTACCAGATTGCCGACTTTTCAGTGTCCGATGCCATCAGCCTGCGCTACAACAAGCACAACCTGAAGCTGCACGGCAAGGCTTACTGGAGGCAGGTGAACAGTTTCCGGTCCCGATACCCTTCGGGCCGATTCGACTTCTCCGGAGATCTGACGGGACTGCCGGGCGTCAACAACACGGGAAGCCCCGCTGCCCAGTTCCTGCTGGGGATGCCCGACCGCGCCGAGCAGTCCATGGTCCTGCACCCCACCTACCTGCGCTCGGAGCAGTATGAGTTCGGATTCAGCGACGAATATCAGCTCACTCCCAAGCTTACCTGGACGTTCCGATTGAACGTGGAACTGGACACGGCGCCTCGTGAAAAATTCGACCGGCAGTCCAGCCTGGACTTCGAGGGTCTGAACCCCGAGAACGGACACCCCGGGATCCTCGTTTTCGCGGGCCGGGCCGGGCGGCCCAGAACCTTTACCCCCAACCAGGTCAACCTGGAACCTGGAGTCGCCGTAGCGGTGAGCCCCTGGGGAGACCGCAGGACGGTCATACGCGCCAACTATGGGCTTTATTCCGATTCCCTTCCTCTGGACCCGTCCCACCTGGGCACCTTGGGGTTCAACGCCACGCCGCTCCTCACCTCCCCCAACCGGCAGTTGGAGCCGGTCATGCTGCTCCGGCAAGGGTTCCCCCGGGTGGCCAACCCACCGGACCTCACTTCGACCGCGGCCAACCACCAGGATGCCGCATACTTCGAGCCCCATACCGAAACGCCCGAAGTCCACGAGTGGCGGCTGGAGATCGAGAGGGATTTTTCCGACTTCGCGGTGCGTGTGGCCTACATCGGGGAACGCGGGAATCATCTCCCCATGGGGAACGACGTGAATCTCAACCCGCTGGCCCCTTCCGCCTTGCAGTTCCGGGACCGGCTCAACGACCTGGAATTCAGACAGTCGCTGCGACCCTATCCCCAGTTTCGCCGCATCGCCCATGGGTACGGCTACCCTGCCGGATCGAACTCCGTCCATCGCGGCTATCTCCGGGTCGACAAGCGACTTTCAAGGGGCCTGAGCTTCACCGGCTCCTATTCCTATTCCAAGGCCCTCGACAACCTGCTGAAAGGCAAGCCTCCTCAGAATTCGACCAACCTGCAAGCCGAAAAGTCCCTTTCCTCCAACGACAGAACCCACCGCTTGAGAGCCAGTTATCTTTATGAGCTGCCCTTCGGCGAAGGCCGCCGTTTCTCCAGTTCCCGCCATTGGATCAATGCCCTGGGGCGAGGATGGACCATGAGCGGCATGAGCATCTTCCAGAGCGGCACCCCGATTCAGTTGAGACCCCTGTTCAACAACACCGGCGGCGTGGCCGAATCCTTGAGGGTCGATTGGGTTCCCGGTGTCGATCCACACCTTGAGGACCGCTCGCCCTGGCGGTGGTTCAATCCTCTGGCCTTCGAGCAGCCGGCCGACTTCACCCTGGGAAACGGGTCGCGCTACCATCCAACCTTGCGCAATCCCAGCTTCTGGAACCTCGACATGTCCCTGAGCAAGCGGGTGCCGGTGAGTGAGGACTGGACGTTGGAGCTGATCGGCGAGGCCTTCAATGCCCTCAACCACGCCAATCTCAATCGCCCCGACGCCATCATCGGATCCCGCGAAAATCCCAACAGCAACGCCGGCAGGATTATCGGCTCCCGCGGCGGGCGCATCGTCCAGCTCGGACTCCGAGTAAGCTTTTAGCCTCCCCGGCGCAGCGACTGAACTCCTCGCAAAGAGAGGGTACCTGGGTGGTTCCCAGCGGTTTGTCATTGGTCAAATGGCCGGTGGTCCTGGGGCTTTGCCTCCTGCTGTCGCCCTCCGGACTGCCTGTTGAAAAGAGCCCCGATGCAGGCGGCATTCGCTTTTGCGTTCCCTTCTGGGTATTGAAGGACGGAGCGCCGGTTCAACCCCGGATGGGCCGCGAGGACCTCTCCATTTTTGCAGGCCCGGAGCCCTTGCAAGTAACCCGGCAGGAGCATCCGGGCACCCCGACCCTTCTCTTTCTGGCCTTCGACCTGGTCGAAGACCAAGCCCCCATAAATGCCGCCAAACAGGCCCTGACCAAAGAGGTTCGGAAGTTGGGACCGGAGTACTGGGTGGGGCTTATCGAAGTTCGGGAAACCCTCACGGTGATCCAGGATCCGACCAGGGACAAGCGGCTTCTGTTGAAGAAAATCCGACAGAGTCGTCAGTTCGGAAAGGCCGGCCTCCTCGAATCCATCCAGGCGCTGGCCGACTTTTCCTCTTCCCTGATGCGCAAGAGCAGCGTCCGGGTGGCCGTCATCCTGGTCACCGACAGCGATGTGGCCAACTACCGCACCGAATACAGCAACCCGACGATCAACCGCAGCGACAGCAGGGACCTCAGCCGTCGCTTTCAGGGGCGGGCGCTGCAGGAAGAAATCTCTCGCCTGTCTACGGCCATGGTGCGTTTCCCCATCCCCCTGCTGGTGGTCCACGTCGCTCCCGGGAGAGACTCGCTCAACCGCACCTACCAGGACGGCCTGGTGCAGGTGACCGGCGCCGCGGGGGGGCGGCTGTTCCTTTCCAAGTCAACCGGGGATATTCCCCGTACTCTCCAGGAAGCCTTCGAATGGGCGGACAGTTTCTATGCCGTCGAATTCGAAGTTCCTCCCAGGCCGAGCGGCTTTTTCGAGATCGAGGCCAGGCTTGGCGCCACGCTTTCCCCCACCATGCGGTTGACCCATCCGGCCCGCCTTTTCTTTCCCTCCGAGGCTCAGCCCTGACGGGTCAGGTCAGGGCCACATCCCTGTTTGGGCTGCCCCCCGCTCTGGGGTGCGGACCATTCAGAGGAAAAACAGTCGACCGCCGACAAAAGGCGAACCACGAATGAACACGAATGTTTCAGGATTTTCGGGTCGGTTCCCGGGGTCTTCGACAGCCCGAATCCGCTGGGACGGCCCCGGGGATTGTGCTAAACTCAAGCTTTCTGGCAGCACCTCTCAGCAGGACCCCACAGGAGGAGGTAACACAGTAATGGGAGAAGGCACAGACCGCGGTTCAAAGCTGGCTTACTTCCTGGTTGGCGGCGGCATCGGGGCAATCGTAGCTCTGCTGTTTGCGCCCCGCGCCGGCCGGGAAACACGGGATATCATCGCTCAGCGGACGGCCGACAGCCGGGAACGGGTTTCCTCGGCAACCCGCGTCACTTCCGAGAAGGTGTCCGACTATCTTGACAAGGGCCTTGAAAAGGGCAAAGAAGCCGTCAGCACCCAGAGAGACCAGATTTCCGCGGCCATCGCGGCCGGCAAGCAGGCCTACCAGGAAGAAAAAGGCAAGCCTGAGACCGAGTCCTGAACGCGGGTCGGACCGCCAGCGACAGGGGCCGCGAAATCGATACTCCGACCTGTCCGGCGGACCGCAACGTCAAAACCCGGAGAAACACCGTGGAGAATCTAGTCGGCGGAAATCTGGAAAACCTGGTCGGTGTGCTGCTGATCCTGGTGGTGGTCTTCGTCTGCCTCCAGTTGGGAACCATGGTCGTGCTCCTGGCCGCGGTACGCAAGATGGGGGGAAACCTCGATCGCATGCGCGCCGTGGTGGAACAACAGGGATCGCCGGCCATCAAGGAGCTTCGCGAGGTTCTCGGAGAGGTCAAGGACATTGTGCGGAGCGTCCGGGCTACCACCGAAACCCTGACGGGAGTCACCCAATCGGTGCGGAGCCAGATCCGGGACGTCAATTCGGTAATCGAGGAGACCACCAATCGGGCCCGCCTGCAGATTTCCAAGGCCGACGAAGTGGTCACCCACGCCATCAAGAAAATGGAAGCCACCTCGCAGGTTGTCCAGGAAAGCATCCTCACCCCCATCGGGGAGCTGTCGGTACTGATTCGCGGGTTGTCGAGCGGGCTCAACGCCCTCTTCGGCCGCAAGCGCAACCCGGTGAATGAAGTCCACCAGGATGAGGAGATGTTCATCTGATGTTGTTCCAAGGAGGAAGACGCATTGTTGACCATTAGACTGGCCCGTACCGGGAAGAAGAAGCATCCTTCCTTCCGGATTGTCGTCCTGGAGAAGTCCAAGCGGCGTGACGGCAGGTATATCGACCAACTCGGGCATTACAATCCAAAGACCGATCCAGCTTCCATTCATCTGGACAAGGAGAAATATGATTTCTGGGTAGCCAGGGGAGCGCAGCCAACCGATACCGTCAAGAGCTTCCTCGGCAAGATCGGGTAATCCACGGCATCTCCCTTTTACCTGTAGTGGTGGTTCCAGCAGTCGACCAGGATGCACCAAGGAGGTAGCCATGAAGGAGCTGATCGAAGAGATAGCGAAGGCATTGGTGGATCATCCGGAACAGGTCGTGGTGAAACCGATCGAGGGTGAGCAGACCACCGTTCTCGAGTTGAGAGTGGCTCCCAGCGATCTCGGGAAAGTGATCGGCAAGCAGGGGAGAACGGCCCGTTCAATCCGCACCATCCTGGGAGCGGCAGGTATGAAGCTCAAGAAGCGGTTCACCCTCGAGATCCTGGAGTAGAACCACTTGTCGCCCAACCGGCTCGTAAGTGTTGCCAAGGTGATCAAGCCCCACGGCAACAGGGGTGAGGTGGCCGCCGAGCTGCTCACCGATTTCCCCCAGAGATTTCACCACCTCGAGAAAGTCTACCTTCAGAAGGACGACCACAGCCCTTTCCCCCTGGAACTGGAAGCATTCCGGTTCCACAAGCAGCGCATCCTCCTGAAATTCTCCGGCATCGACGATATCGGGGCTGCCGAAGGGCTGCGCGGCCACGAAGTGAGAATCGACCGTGAAAACCTCCTGGATCTGCCCCATGGAACCTACTATCAATTCGACCTGGTAGACTGCGTTGCCAAAGACAGCCGGGGCCACACCATAGGACGGGTCACCGAGGTGCTCGAAGCGGGAGGCCATTTCCTGCTCACCTTGAGGCGCGACCAAAAGGAGCTGCTGGTTCCCTTTGCCAGGGACATCGTCCGGAGCGTGGACCTGTCCAACAAGGAGCTGATCTGCGAACTCCCGCCAGGTCTCGAGGATCTCTCCTGAGAAGGCTCAAGGATTCTGCAACCGGTGTCCGCAACGTCCATCCGATTCGATATCGTCACCATCTTCCCAGGGTTCTTCCAGGGCCCCTTCGAATTCGGCATGGTGAGGCAGGCCCTCAGGAAGAACCTGGTTTCGGTGGCGATTCACGACCTCCGGGACCACGCCGGCGACCGCCACCGGACGGTCGACGACCGGCCCTTCGGAGGAGGAGAAGGCATGGTCCTCAAGCCAGAGCCTCTCTTCCGGGCCGTCAGCAGCATTGCTCCTCGCGGCGGTTCCTTCCCGGCCTGCAGGACCATCCTGCTCTCGGCCCAGGGACGCAGGCTGACTCAGGACACGGTCCGGGAACTGGCGGACTGCCGGCAGCTCATCCTGATCTGCGGCCGCTACGAGGGCGTGGACGAACGGGTCACCGACCACCTGGCCACCGATGAAGTCTCCATTGGCGACTATGTTCTGAGCGGCGGGGAACTGGCCGCCTGCGTGCTGGTCGACTGCATCGTGAGAATGGTTCCAGGCGTGCTCCACAACCATCGCAGCAACCTCAACGAGTCCTTTTCCCGTCCCGTGGAGGTCACCCGGCCGGGCAGACACATCCGGCGACCCGCAATCCTGGACCATCCCCAATACACCCGGCCGGAGAGCTTCCAGGGCCTTGACGTCCCCCCTCTGCTGCTGTCTGGAGATCACAGGAAAATCAAACTCTGGAGACGAAGGAAGGCGCTAGAAAAGACTTTGAGAAACCGCCCCGATCTACTAGAATACGGCTGTTTGTCGGAAGAGGATAAATGCTTGCTGGAAACGGAGTTCGAGGCGTAAGCCGTTTCCCCCGATAGCCCGATGCATTCCTTGAGCGAGTTGGAACAGAGCCGGTTGCGCACCGACCATCCCGAATTCCGGGTGGGAGACACGGTCCGGGTGCATGTGAAAATCAGGGAAGGGGAGAAGCAACGGGTACAGGTATTCGAAGGCGCCGTGATCGCCAGGAAGGACGGCGACCTCCGGTCTTCCTTCACCGTCAGAAAGACATCCTTCGGGCAGGGAGTGGAACGGATTTTTCCCTTGCACTCTCCCATCATCGACAAGATCGAGCGAGTGCGAAAAGGTCGCGTGCGGAGAGCCAAACTCTACTACCTCCGCAGCCGCCGAGGAAAAGCAGCCAAAATCAAGGAACTCAGAGACTATTGAACCGGAGCGCTTCCGCCGGCAGGGAGTTCGGGAGATTCCCCCGGAGCCTGCGGACCATCCGGACTTTTTCTGCGAGGCACTCCTGCCGCTTGCGTCCACCTACCCCACCCACCAGGCCCGCACAGCCCACTGTAATCTAAACTTCGAAGTCCACGCCCAGGGCTGCGGCTTCCGCAGAATCGCCGGGTTGGACGAGGTGGGCCGCGGAGCCCTGTTCGGCCCCGTTTGCGCCGCCGCCGTGATCATGAACCCCCAGCGCATCCCCCCTGGAATCAACGACTCCAAGACACTGAGTCCCCGGCGGCGGTTGAAACTGGCCGATGAAATCCGAATGACGGCTGAAGCATCCGCGGTCGCCTTCGTGGACTCATCCACCATCGATCGGATCAACATCCTGGAAGCAACCCGCAGAGCCATGCATCTGGCTGTCGAAAAGCTGGAAACAAGGCCGGACTATCTGCTGTGCGACGGCGATATGGTCGTGCCGGTTCCCTTGCCCCAGCAGTCCATCGTGGGAGGAGACCGGCGCTCCCTCTCTATCGCGGCCGCCTCGATCCTGGCCAAGGTCGCCAGGGACCGCTTGATCGTGGACCTGGACGCGCGGTACCCGGGTTATGACCTGAGAAACAACATGGGATACGGCACCCGGAAGCATCGGGATGCCCTGAAGCTGCTGGGACCGACTCCCCTCCACCGCGCCAGCTTTCGGGGTGTCTGCGGTCTGGATTCAACGGGTCCCGCCTGCGGAGTCGACAACGATGACCCGGGAGAAGGATTGAAGAACGGCAAGAGTCGGTGAATGGCTAACAAGATCCTGGTTATCGTCTTTATATTCTTTTGCTTCGAGCTCGGCCTCTTCCTCCTGATCTTCCCCTGGACACCCTACTGGGAGCGCAATCTCTTCCTGCACTACCTCCCCCCGATGAAACAGGTGGTGCTCAGCAACTATTTTCGCGGGGCCGTGTCCGGTTTGGGCATCGTCGACATCGGCATCGGCCTGTGGGAGGCCATTCACTTCAAGGCGACCCTGGCCCAACTCAACGCCAAATAGATGGCATGGACCTACTGCATCACGGACCGCAAGACCTCAGAGGTCCCCCTCCTTCAACAAATCCGTCGGGGCATCTGCGCGGGAGTCGATTTTATTCAGATTCGGGAAAAGGACCTGCCGGCTCGGGAATTGTACCGGCTCGCCATGCAAGCACGAGCCATGGCTCGGGGTGGCAGCACCAGGATCCTGATCAATGACCGCCTGGACATAGCGCTGGCGGCCGACCTGCACGGGGTCCACCTGGCGCAGGCCTCCCTGCCGGCCGATGCCGTTCGGACCCGGGTTTCAAAGAGGGAATTTCTGATCGGAGTCTCCACCCACAACGGGTTGGAAGTGGACGAGGCTCTCCGCCGGGGAGCCGACTACCTGGTTTTCGGCCCCGTCTTCGCAACCCCTTCCAAACGACAATACGGACCTCCGGTCACACCGTCGGCCTTGGGGGAGGCCGTCCGGCGATCGAACCGACCGATTTTCGCCCTGGGAGGGATCGATCTTCACAACTACCCGGACTGTCTCAAGCAGGGTGCCGCGGGGATCGCCGGCATTCGGCTTTTTCAGCGTCCCGAACCTGCTCTGGGCAGCCTGGTTTCGGCCATATCATCGCGCAGGGCGGCCCCCTCCGGTTGAGCCGGACAATGCGCTATCGGTGGGGTTACGCCATACTGAAGGAGGAGATTACCCATGAACCCATCCGCTCACAACCAAGCCTCCGGCAGCACGCCCCCGCTCGGCGGCAGCAAGCTGGAGGAACTCACGCAGTTCGATTCGCCGACCATCGCCAACGTCATCGAGCTGTTCAACCTGCGCTCCCGAGCCGCCGGCTTCAGCAACCATTCGCTGAAGGCCATCTATCCGGAGTTGCCCCCGGTCGTCGGCTACGCCGTCACCGGAACCTACCGCTCCGGCTTTCCGGCCGGGAAGGGAGATTCCTATGCGGGAATGGGACAGCTCATGCAGGACGCCGCCTCCCTGCCCGCGCCCAGGATCATGGTGGTGCAGGACATGGACGAGACGCCCCGGGCGGCCACTTACGGCGAAGTGATGGTCACCGCCTTTCAAACCTTCGGATTCACCGGCATCATCACCAGCGGAGCGGGACGGGACATCGAACAGGTCCGTGAATTGCGATTCCCCTGCTGGGCCTCCTCCATCGTGGTCTCCCACGGCTACTGCCGGTTTGTGGACTTCCACCTGCCGGTGGTCGTGGGCGGACTGCAGGTCCATCCGGGGGATCTGATTCATGCCGACGGCAACGGCGTGGTTTCGATCCCCGATCGCATTGCTCCCTACCTGCTGGATTTTTGCCGGCCCTTCATACAGGCGGAGCAGAATGTGCTGGACTACCTGAACTCACCCACGGCGACTCCGGCAGGCTATGCCGAAGCCATGAAAAAGATGAGATCCGATATCGACGGGCTGAGGGAAGAGGCGCAGGCTTGTCTTGTCTGAATCCCGTGGCTCAGGCAGCCTCACGCTCGGGGACGGCGGGCGCGTTGAGAATCTCGATGGCTTTTTTAAGTTGCGGGTCTTCTTCTTTCGGTCCGGAATCGGGTCCGTCGGGAGCCTCTGCGGAGGCGGGATGGACTGAAGCCCCGGCCACTTCGTGGTCGGGAGCCACGCCCCGGGCCTGTATCACCTGGCCCGATTGAGAGTAGTACTTGTAGACCGAAAGCGACACGGCCGCGCCTCCGGGAAGGGCAAAGAGCTCCTGGACGGAGGCCTTGCCGAAGCTGCGGACGCCGATGATGTCTCCTCTTCGATTTTCCTTGATGGCCACCGACACGATCTCGGCCGCCGAGGCGCTGCCCTTGTCCTGAAGCACTGCCAGCGGCAACCTCGAGGCAACCTTGCCCGGGTCGGCCACGAACTCCTTCCTGGGAGATTTCTGTCCCTCGGAGTAGGCGATCACCCCGTGGTCCAGGAACAGGTTGGCGACCCCAACCCCCTCCTCGAAGGCCTCACCCCCGCAATTGCGGAGATCCAGCACGAGCTTCCGGGCTCCCTGGGCTTCCAGGCTCTTCAATCTTTCACGGGTGGCGGCGCTCACTCCCTCCACAAAGCGGGGAATTCGCAGGTAGCCGATGTCGCCTTTCAGCAGGCGTCCCCGGACCGAAGGGGGTTGACTGCGCTCCCTCGACACCGACATCAGCACCGGCTCGGATCGCCCGAGCCGCCGGATCTTGAGCTCCACCTTGGAGCCGACATCTCCGGAAAGCAGGTACCCGGCCTGAATCAGGCCGATGTTGCGGGTGGTGACTCCATCGATGGACTCAATGATGTCGCCCGGTTTCACTCCCGACTCTTCGGCCGCGCTCCCTTCGATCGGGTGAATGACCCAGATATACCCGAGCGACCTTTCCTTGGACAGATCCAGCCCGATGTCGCCGTCGCCGCTGGTCCTGGTGTTTCGGTACCGGCGATATTCCTCAGCCGTCAGATAGGTGCTGTAGGGATCCAGAGACTCCAGCAGGCCCATCAGGGCCCCGTGCATCACCTTGGAGAGATTCGGATCCTCTACGTAAACCCCCTGGATCTTGCCCAGCACCTCGATGAAGATGCTGAGCGGCGCATAGCCTTCGCCGCCGCCGTCTCTCCCCAGCAGCCCGCCTACCACGGAATAGAACACCAGCACGGTTGAGACCAGAATCACCAGGAACTTGTTGCGGTAGCTCATTTTGCCTCCAGGCTGAACGACTCCTCGACCGGAATTATACTGGAAAAGCTCCCGCCACTGCAGGTTTCTCCCCCTCCCGCTTCCGGAATCGCCCGGCGCGGTCCGCCGCCGCCGATTCAGGAACGCCGCTTTCCGTGGTTCCTGAAAGCGGCCAGCCCGCATTTCTCACCAGGAGGCATGATCATGGCGCAGGATTGTTTTCTCCAGGGCGTGCTCGCGACCGAAGAGCGCAGCGGTTTCTACGGTCGAGGGAGCCTGTGCGCGCTGGAGGCAAAAAGACCAGCCAGGGCATGCCCGGCACCGTCCGTTTCTCTTGCCACCCCCAAAAGGACCCATAACGGTTTGAAAATAGACAGTCTCTGACAATACAGGTGCGTCCCGGGGGGAAATGCGGGCTAAAATGTGCGGGTGAGGAAACTCAAGCTCTCGATCGTCGGCTACCTCAATGCGCTGCCGCTGTCCTGGGGCTTTATCCAAAACCGGCCGAAAGGCCGTTTCGAGCTGGACTTCTCGCCGCCCGCGCTGTGCGCCGACAAGATAGCGGCCGGATCGGTGGATATCGGTCTGATCCCCGCCATCGAATACCAACGCATCCCGGACCTCGGAATCATCCCCAATCTCTCGGTGGCCTCCAAGGGAAGCGTCCGAAGCGTCCTGCTGGTCAGCAAAGTGCCGTGGTCCCGGATCAGGACCGTGGCCCTGGATCGATCCTCAAGAACCTCGGTGACCCTCCTCCGCATACTGCTGCGGATGAGATTTCAACTCGATCCGACCCTCCATTCCCATGAGCCGGACCTGGCCTCCATGTTGCGCCGGCGTGACGCCGCGCTTCTGATCGGCGACGCCGCCCTGACCGCCGATACCGCCGGACTGTACCGCTGCGATCTGTCGGACGCCTGGCTGGAGGAAACCGGCAAGCCCTTTGTGTTCGCCTTCTGGGCATGCCGCGCGGATAGCGGGATGGTGGGCAGCTCCCCCTTCGAGGAATCCTACCGCTACGGCCGGGCCCACCTGGACGACATCGTCCGCCAGCAATCCCGCCAACTGGGGATGCCCACCGAGCAGATTCACTCCTATCTTACCCGCTGCATCGATTACTCGCTGGACGAGGAAAACCTGGACGGGTTGCGCCACTTCTACCGGCTGGCCCGGGAGATGAAGCTGATCGCGGAAACCAAACCCCTGCAATTCGTCCAGCCGAGCGGGACCGGCGCGCCCCCCAAGCCACCTCGATATCAGCCTTCTCCTTCCGACTCGACTCCCCCTCCAGGGAGGAGTGATTGAGGGCAGCGCCAGAGCCCTTCGTCTGAAACAACAGAAAAAAAGAGTTATCCACGAAGGCACACGAAGGACGACGAAGGGCCACTAGCCCCGTCCGGCCTGCCTGTCCATGGCCAGGTTGGCCAGGCGGTCGGCCTCCCGATTCCGGGAACGAGAGACGTGCCGGATGGAGAAGGCCTTGAGCCGGCCGATCCGGGCGCGAGCCTTACGGAAGGAACCGATGAGGTTGGGACTCCTGACCTTGTAGACTCCGCCGATCTGCCGCACCATAAGCTCCGAATCGGCAAAGACGGTCACCTTCTCGAAACGGTTGGCGAGGGCATAGTCGAGCGCCGCAATCAGACCCGCATACTCGGCGTAGTTGTTGCTGCGGATTCCCAGGCATCCCGAGAGGTTGACCAGAATCTTGCCCTCCCCATCCAGGATGTGAGCCCCGTAGCCCGCGGGTCCGGGATTTCCGCGCGATCCGCCGTCGACGTAGGCCACCAGGCTCTTCAACCGCTGTCCTCCTCCTACTTCGATACGGGGGATGCATCCGGCTGCCAGTAGAGAATGCGGGCGCAACTGTCGCAGTAAACGATCTGCTTCCCCCCCATGACCTGTCCGAGCACACTGGGGCGAATCCGCACGTGACAGCCCTGGCAGTTTTCCTCGGCCGCCCGAGCCAGGGCCACACCCTTGCGCACCGTGGCGATCTTGCGATAGGTGCCGTAAATCTCCGGGTCAATCAAGGCAATCAGGGCGCCGGCCTCTCGCTGGCGGCGGTCCAACTCGATCCTGGTCTCCTCGATCTCTTTTCGCACCGCCTGCTTTTCCCGACCGACCTGAGCAGTTTCCTTCTGAAGCTGCCGCTCCAGCAGCAGCCGTTCCTCCCGCAGATCCTCCTCCTTTTCCATATTGACCAGGATCTCGTCCTCCATCTTGCCGATTCGCTCACCGTGATAGTCGATTTCGTGCAGGAGCGCCTTGTATTGTTCGTTGGTCTTCACATCGGAAAGCTGGGAGCGGTACTTGGAAATCCTTTCTTCGATGATCTGTATTTCCCCTTCGAGCTGACGCCGCTCGGCGGCAATTCGATCCAACTCCGCCTCCTGCCGGTCCAGCAGGCTCCTGGAGGCGCCCAATCGCTCCTCCATGGCGGCTATCTCCCGGGGAAGCCGCGCAAGCCTGCCGGTGGCATGCCGGATTCGAGTTTCAAGCTCTTGAAGCTCGATGAGTTTTTCAATATCCGGATGCATGAGTGAATCCGTCAGGGAGGAATGGTGGGCCCAGTAGGACTCGAACCTACGACCGGCCGGTTATGAGCCGGCGGCTCTAACCAACTGAGCTATGGGCCCGAACTGGAAAACAGGGGTGGTCCGCCGGCCCCTCCGGCGGCCTACTCCTGGGTGGAGCCATCCATAAACGGTCTCAATTTTCGGCTGCGAGAAGGATGTCGCAGCTTCCGCAAGGCCTTGGCCTCAATCTGGCGGATGCGCTCGCGGGTGACCGCAAAGTTCTGTCCCACCTCTTCCAGGGTGTGATCGCTCCCGTTATCCAGGCCGAAGCGCATCTTGATGACCTTCTCCTCCCGGGGAGTCAGCGTCTGCAGGACGTTTTCGGTCATCTCCTTCAGATTGATGTTGATTACGGCTTCCGCCGGGGACACGACCTGCCGGTCTTCGATGAAGTCCCCCAAGTGGGAATCCTCCTCTTCTCCGATGGGAGTTTCCAGTGAGATGGGTTCCTGAGCGATCTTGAAGACCTTGCGCACCTTTTGCACGGGAATGTCCATGCGGGCCGCGATCTCCTCCGAGGTCGGCTCTCTCCCGTATTCCTGAACCAGGCTGCGGGAGGTGCGGATCAACTTGTTGATGGTCTCGATCATGTGGACGGGAATGCGAATGGTCCGGGCCTGGTCGGCGATGGCGCGGGTGATGGCCTGGCGAATCCACCAGGTGGCGTAGGTCGAAAACTTGTAGCCTCGGCGGTATTCGAACTTGTCCACCGCTTTCATCAAGCCGATATTGCCCTCCTGGATCAGGTCCAGGAACTGGAGCCCGCGGTTGGTATATTTCTTGGCGATGGAGACCACCAGGCGCAGGTTCGCCTCCACCAGCTCCCGCTTGGCGCTGCTGGCCAGCCTCTCGCCGTCCTTGATGGCCTGAAGCGTCCGCTTGAGCTCAATGGCTCGCGTCTGCGTTTCGCCCTCCAGGGCGGCGGTCCTTTCCCTGATCAGGCTCAGTTCCTTCTTGAGCGCGGCCACTGTCTTGCCTCGGCTGTGGGAGATCCTTCGCTGCAGGCGGGCCGCCTTCAGCTCCAGGGAACGCAGGCAGTCCCCCTGGCGCCGAATCTGTTCGATCAGCCGGATATTGTGGGCGGGGGTCAACCTCAATCCTCGTATGGTCTTGGAGATCCGGACCCGGTATCGCATGAACTCGAAGCGCCGCTTTCGAAAGGAGCGCCCTTGCCTGGACTTGGGCGTCTTCTGCAACCCCTGCAGGACCTGATCGTGCTTGCGACGCCAGCGCTGCATCCGCCTGATGTTGCGCAGCGCCTCCCGAAGCCGTTCCTCCAGGATCTCCGGAGTGAGCACGTCATCGGTCAAGACAATGGTGTCGTTGATGGACCGTTCTCGCCGCTGGAGCTGCAACCCAAGGTCGATCACCTCCTTGATGGCGATGGGTGATCGAGAAACGGCTTTCAGGACATTCAACTGGCCCCGTTCTATCTTCTTTGCGATCTCCACCTCCCCCTCCCGGGTGAGCAGGGGGACCGTTCCCATCTCTCGCAAGTAGAGCCGAACCGGGTCGTTGGTCTTATCCAGCACGCCCGGCGTCAAGTCCAGACTGGGCTCCTCGTTGTTCTCTCTTTCAAAGCCCAGCTTCTCCGTGCCTGTCGTCTTGGGGTCGCCGTCGATCACCTCGATGCCCTGGGCGCGAAACACGGCAAACATCTCGTCGAGCTCTTCCGAGGAAGTCACGTTCCCGGGAAGCAGATCGTTGACCTCGTCGTAGAGCAGGTAACCCTTCTCCTTGCCCAATTCGATCAACTGCTTGACCTCGTCGTACTTGTCCTCGAGGCTGACACTGAGGTTGCGCTCGAGGTTTTCAATGGTGTCGTTTTCTTCCATGTTGGGCATGACGATCCTTTTTCTCATCCGTCCGCCGGCAGACCGGGGCAACCATGAGCGCCCTTATCCGGCCACGGACAAGGTGAGTTTTTCTTTCTTGGAATGAAGACTGGCAACAAGTTGAAAGTCCCGGGAGCGTTCAGCCTGTTCGATCTGCTGTTGCAGCCGGGCAACCTCCCGTTGCACCTTCTTGCGTCCCAGCCACTCCAGACAACCGTCGACCTGCTGCTGATCTCCCTCCTCAAAAACGGATTCGCTGATCCAATTCCGCTCGCGGTCCCCGGAAAGCGACTCCCGCAGGCGCTCCGCCTCTACCCGCCCCTCTTTCCTGTAGAGAGCAACCATGGCGCTAAAGACGCCTTCCGACTCCATTCCCACGTGAACCTGCGAGCGGTCCAGTTGATCCACGATTTCGCCGGCCTCCCGATCGAGGTCCAGAATGACCTTGATCAGTTGCCGCTCGACCAGGCTCAGGGAGGGCTGGTTTCGAGGGCGACCCGGCTCCGGTTTCCTGCGGCCGCCGCCGGCCGCCTTGCGCAGTTCCGCCCGAACCGCAGTTTCCTCCACCTGGAAATACTCGGCCAACCGCCGGGTCTTCTCCTCCCGCTCGATGCGGTTGGAGACTCGGGCCAGATAGGGCAGCAATTCATCGATGGCGGCAACCTTCCCCTCGATGGTCTTCACCGCATGCTTTTCTCTAGCGCGCACCAGCAGATACTCGAAGTCGGTGGGCGCCCGCTCCAGCAATTGCCTGTAGGCGGCGGCCCCACGGCGCCTGATGTAGGCATCGGGATCGAGCCGATCGGGCAGGGCCAGCACACGCACTCCGAAACCGCCCTGCAGCAGGAGGGCCAGCGATCGAAGCGTGGCCGAATCCCCGGCCTGGTCGGGATCGAAATTCACCACCACCTTCTTGGTGAAGCGGCCAAGCAGGCGGACCTGGTCCTCGGTCAGACTGGTGCCGCAGACGGCAACCGCATTGCCGACCCCGGCCTGGTGCAATGCGATACAGTCCATGTAGCCCTCGACCAGAACGGCCCGACCCTGTTTTCGGATGGATTCCCGCGCCAGGTTGAGGGCGTAGAGCGTCCCGCTCTTGCTGTACAGGGGAGTTTCGGGCGAATTCAGGTACTTGGGCTGCTCCTCTCCCAGGGCCCGGCCTCCAAACCCCACGATTTTACCCACCTCGTTCCATATGGGAAACATCACCCGGCCCCGAAAACGATCATAGTGGCTGGAATCCCGCTCGCTTCGCTGGATCAACCCGCTGAGGCGCAACTGATCCAGGGAACAGTCGGCCCTCAGCTCCTGAAGCAGCCCCTGCGACCGCCTGGGGGCATAGCCGATGCCGAATCGCTCCCGGCTCTCCGGACTCAGACCCCGATCTTCCAGGTAGCGTTGAGCCGGCCGGGCTCCGCCAGCGGCCAGTTCCCGGCGGAAGTAGCGGCCGGCCCTGGCCTGAATCTCAAGAAGAATTCGGCGCTCCCCGGCCTTGCGCTCGTTTGAGCGACTCCGGCTGTCTATCGGGATGCCGTATCGCTCGCCCAACCATCGAAGGGCCTCCGCAAACGTCAACCCCTCCATCTTCTCGACGAACTGGATCACGTCTCCCTTGGCGTGGCAGCCGAAACAGTAGAAGAATTGCCGTTCCGCGTGGACGTGAAAGGACGGCGTCTTCTCGGAGTGAAACGGACAGAGCCCGATGAAGTTGCTCCCTGACTTGCGCAGCCGGACATGTTCTCCAACGATCTGCACCAGATCGGCAGCGCTCTTCACCCGCTCTATGCCATCGCCCGCCAAGCTCATGCTCACCTCACCGGAAACACGGCCCGCGTTTCTCACCGGGTCCGGCCCCACCGCGGTTCGGGTCAGACGTGGAGAGAGACCACCGTCACTCCGCTTCCTCCTTCATCGGATGCCGCCGGATGAAATTCGGAAACATGGGACTGGTCGGAAAGCCACTCGGAAATGGCCCGTCGCAACACGCCCATTCCGCTACCGTGAATCAAGCGAACCGGAGACAGGGAAGCCAGTAGCGCGGTGTCCAGAAACTTGTCGGCCCTGCGAATGGCTTCGTCCGCCCTGCACCCGACCAGGTTGATCTCGTTGGAGGGCGGCTCCCCCGACTGGAATCGGACCGAGACCCCTCGGGAGCCTCCCCGGACCGGCGGGGGCGGACCGCTGTCCGGACCCAGGGGCTCCAGTTCCTCACCCTTCAACACACACTTCAAGGCCCCCACCTCCACATCCCAGGAGCCTTCGCCCCTGGGTCCGGTGACGGTGCCGATCGAACCCAGACGGGCCACCCGCACCCGGACTCCGGCTCGAATTCCCTCCCCGGGGGCTTTCTCTCTCTCCGGCAGCCCGGGGCCGGCGCTTTCAACCGGCCGGGAGCCGTTGACCGGAACCTCTTCCAGGTCCCTGGACCTTCTGCGAACTTCGCTTCTCAGCCTGGCTTCTTCAAACCGGTCCCGGAACCCCGCCAGGAGTTGCGACGCCTCTTTCTCGAAGCGCCGTCGCGCCTGCTTGCGGCAGCGGGCGATCTCCCGGCTCCTGGATTCTTCCAGTTCCCGCTGCTTTTTTTCAAGCTCCGCCCCCCGATCCTTCAGTCCTGCCTGTTCCAATTCCAGTTGGTTCCGCAGCCGGGTGACCTCCGAGAGCTGTCGGCCGAGCGCCCGGGCGTATCCGGCGATCTCCCGCTCCGGTTCGGAAACCAGCCCTCGGGCGCGGGCCACCACGGGTTCCGGAAGTCCGAGCTGGCTGGCCATGTCGATCCCGCTGCTGTTGCCCGGAATTCCCTGGATCAGCCTGTAGGTGGGACGCAGGTCGGCCTGCTCGAACTCCACGCTGGCATTGGCCACCCGCTCGGTCTGAAAGGCATATCTCTTGAGCCCGTTGAGGTGGGTGGTGATTACGGTCAGGATGCCTCGGGAGCGGAGCTCCTCCAGGATGGCGGTTCCCAGCGCGGCTCCCTCTCCCGGATCGGTGCCCGTACCCAACTCGTCGAGCAGCACCAGGGCCGGAGGCCGGACCTCCTCCAGGATGCTGCGAATCTTTCCGAGGTGGGCGGAGAAGGTGCTCAGGTCATCGGTCATGGACTGGCGGTCGCCGATATCGGCGAATATCTGCCGAAACAGGCCGATCCGGGCCGACGCGGCGGGAACGGGAATGCCCGAAAGCGCCATCAGGGTCAACATGCCTGCGGTTTTGAGGGCAACCGTCTTCCCGCCGGCATTGGGACCGCTGATCACCAAGACCTGACTGCGTTCCCCCAGTTTTACCGAAACGGGAACGATCTCCCGTCCCTGCTCCTTCAGGTGCATCTCCAACAGGGGGTGACGTCCCCTCTCGATCTCAAGTATCGGGGCCGCCTCCAGCTCGGGGAAAACGCATTGGAACTTCCGGCAGAAGCGAGCCTTGGCAAAGCTGAAATCCAGGATGCCCACAAACCGGGCCGCCGCCTGCAACTCCTGCAGGTGCTGCCGGATGGCCTGCGTCAGCGCCCGAAGGACGCGAACAACCTCTTCAGCGACCTGTTCCTTGAGTTGGATCAGCCGGTTGTTGAGCTCGACGCTCTGCAACGGTTCAATGAAAAGGGTCGAGCCGCTGGAGCTGCTCCCGTGGACCACGCCGGGAAAAGCCCTCTTGCGATCGGTGCGCACCGGGATGACGAACCGCTCGTTTCGGACGGTCACCACCTCATCCTGCAGTGAGCCGGTCTTTTCTCCTCCCCGCAGCAGGTCGACCAACGAACGGCAGATGCGGGACCTCAGGCTGGCGACCTGCCGCCTCAGGGTCCGCAACCGGGGACTGGCTCCATCTTCAAGCTCGCCCGTGGGACCGATCTTTCCGGCCAGTTGGGAAATCAGTCCGCTCAGGTCGCCGACCTGACTGCAAGCCAGGCCGGAGAGAGCCGGAAACTGCCGGCCGGCGGCCTCGAGAGCCTTGCGGCCGGCGCCGGCCACCTCGGCCAGGTCGAGAACCTTCCGGATTTCGCCAGGATCCAGGACGCAGCCCTGCACGCCCAGCCTGCCGAAGATCGGGTCCACCTCAACCACGCGGTGGAACCGCAAGGCTTGCCCCGATTCGAGCATCTCCAGGCACTCGCGCACCATTCGGAGCTGCTTGCGGAGTTCTCCCAGGTCCCGGGCGGGGATGAGCCTGTCAAACCGCTGGGACCCCAGGGGACAATCGGCAAACCCGGCGATGACCCGCTTCAGGTCTCGATAGTCCAGGACATCCAGGTCGGAAACGGTCATTGAAGATCAAGGGAAATTCAAAATCGTTAATTTTCCGCGCGCCGCTGTGTGCTGTCAACATTGCCGGCTTTATTTTTGCGGCTAGTGTTCTGTCTCAGAAATGCGGTTTCCGCAATCCGCCACATTCGGCTCCACCCGATTGGATTCGGCTTGCGGCCTCGCCGCACGTAAGCGCCATTATAGCGCCCGCAGCCCTCCAATGGCTTGCCCCCCGGCCAAATGATCGGATCGGTTGCGTCCTGGTTGAATAAATGCTCCGGGTGGATCAAAATGGTGGGAAACGCAGGCAAGCGGAGGGCTTTGAAGACAACATGATATGGAAGATCGCCCAACCGGAACCCGCCCAGGTCAGGGAGTTGGCCCGAGCCCTGAATATCTCGGGGATTCTGGCAGCTCTCCTGCTGAACCGCGGCCTCCACGCCACCGAACCCGCCCGAAAGTTTCTGGACCCCCAGTTCAGCCATCTTCACGATCCCTTCCTCATGTGTGACCTGGAGCTCGCCGTCAACCGCATCCGGAAAGCCATCCACCGGCGCCAGAAGATACTGATCTACGGAGACTACGACGTTGACGGAAGCACCGCCGTGGTCATTCTCAAAAAGGCTCTGGAGATGTTGGGCGCCGAGTGCACCTACCACATCCCTGAACGGTTGGTGGAGGGCTACGGGATGAAGATTCCGGTTCTGGAGAAGGCCGCCCGCGAGGGCGTCCAACTGGTGATTACCGTAGACACCGGCATCAAGGCCTACGAGGCCGTGGAACGTGCCCGCGCCCTCGATCTCGACTGCGTGATCACCGATCATCACCTGCCGGAGAACGGTCTGCCCAAAGCTCTGGCGGTGGTCAATCCCAAGCGTTCCGACTGTCCCTATCCGGACAAGCACCTTTGCGGGGTGGGGATCGCCTTCAAGCTGGTTCAGGCCCTGTTCATGAAGACCGGCAACGAAAAGTACCTCCCCGCCTTTCTCAAGGTGGTGGCCATCGGGACCATCGCCGACGTGGTTCCGCTCATTGGCGAAAATCGGGTCTTCGCCAAACTCGGACTGGAGGGGCTCCAATCCCCCGCCAATCCGGGCTTGAGATCCTTGATCGAAACCGCCGGACTGGAGGGACGGTCGATCACCAGCACTGACATAGGATTCCGACTGGCTCCAAGAATCAACGCCGTCGGGCGCATGGGAGGCAGCAGAGAGGCCGTGGAGCTGTTTGCCGCCCGGGACGAGGGAGAAGCCAGGCGCCTCGCCGGCGAGATGAATCGGCTGAACCGGGAACGCCAGGTCATCGAGGAGCAGATCCTGAGGGCGATCGAGCGCCGAATCGCTTCCGATCCGGACCTGGAGGACTCCCCGATCAAGGTGATCGACGGTGACAATTGGCACATCGGGGTGCTTGGAATCGTAGCCAGCAAGATTGCCGAGCGCTTCCAGAGCCCAACGTTGATCATTTCCAGAATCGACCGGGTGGGCTCGGGGTCGGGTCGGGCTCCCGAGGGATTCCATTTGCTGCAGGCCCTGGAAAGCTGCCGGGACCTGCTGGACCGGTTCGGAGGACACGCCCAGGCAGCCGGGTTTCAGCTTCACGCATCCAAAGTGTCCGAACTGCGGCGTCGAATCAACCGATACGCCGCCTCGGCCGGTGACTTCAAACCCGGTGAACGCCAACTCGACGTGGACGCTGAAGTTCGCTTGTCCGACCTGGACGACATGGCCTATCGCCAGATTCAACGCCTTTCCCCCTTCGGAAAGGAAAATCCGGCCCCCCTGTTCGTGGCGCGCCAACTGACCCTCATCGCCGAACCGCGAATCCTCAAGGGAAGGCATCTAAAGTTTCGGGTAGAGCAGGATGGGAGGGCCATGGATGCCCTGGCATGGAATATGGCGGACCGGCTGCCCTCCATTCGGGAGTCCGGGGGCGTGGTTTCGCTGGCCTTCGAGGTGTCCGAGAACCTCTACCCGGGGTTCAGGGCCCTGCAACTGGTGGTTCGAGACATTCGGGCCGGATAGAGGACCGACCGTCCGATGAGACGAAACCTGCTCAAACTCGGCCGCATCATCCCGCTGCTGGTGGTGGTGAGCGTGGTCGGGGCTGTCTGCATCAGCTACTACCGGAGCGCCCGTACGCCCGGAACCCGGGCCGTCCCGCAAGTGGAGTCGCTCCCGGAAGGGGCCACCGACCTGATCGAAGGGTTCAGCGTGTCCCACTCGGAACAGGGGAAGACCACCATTGAAGTCACTGCCAAGGTCCAGCTTGGACTCCAGGACAGCAAGAGTCTTCTCGAGCAGGTGAAGGCCAAGGTCTTTCGCAGGCAGGAGGGGCAATTCGACACCATAACCAGCCTGCGTTGCGAAGTGGACCAGGTCAGCAAGGACGTGGTCTTTCTCGAGAATGTGGTCGTCACCCTGGATACTCCCGACGACGGCCCCGCCGAGTCGATACCCGCCATCGTGAGGGCGGAACGCATGACCTACTCGCGGAGCCGGGACCGGGTGACCAGCCAGGCCGCCGTGAGCTTCGAACGGGGGCGAGTGAGCGGAAGCAGCCAGGGGCTGGTCTACCACCCGCGCGGCGGCACGATTGTCCTGCCCTCCGAAGTGGACCTGAAGGTGCTGCCCGCGCAAGCGGAAGATCATTTGCTGCGGATCCGGGCCGACAGCTTGAAGTTCCACAAAGGGAGCGGCAGGGTGGCGCTGCGCTCCAACGTACGGGTGGTGAAGGGACCCACCGAATTGACCGCGGACGAGATGCGGCTGTTTTTCGCTACACCGGCCTGGACCTTGAGCCGAATCCAGGCCCGGGGCCGGGTTCGATCCAGGTCCCTGGATCCCGATGCCATGGTCGAGGTGCGGGCCGACCGCCTCCGCTACTACTTTGGGGATGGACCGGATGGCCTCGACAAAGTCGTCGCCCGGGGGAATGCCGTGGCCCGCCCGCTGACCGCCAGGTCCCTGCGCGAGTTGTCCGCCCGGGAAATCACGCTGTCGCTTCCGCCCCGGTCCCGATCCATCAGGCGGCTTGCGGCCGTTGGAGACGCCCGGGTCCGATTCCAGGGGACGGGTCCCTCCCCGGCAGAGACCGGAACAGCGGCGGCCTCCCGACCTCCCGGCGGAATCACCCGGCGCATACTGAGTTCCCCGCGAATATACGCCCTCTTCCGGCCGGGAACCGGACGCCTCTCCCGTGTTCAGGCCCTGGGGCCCAGCACCCTGGAAGAGATCCCCGGAGGAACCGGAGAGGAAAGGCGGAAGCTGTCGGCCCGCGCCATGAATCTGTTCTACGGCGAGGATTCGGAACAACTGGAGCGTTTTACCGCCGACCGGGAGGTCGAGCTGGTTTTCTCTTCGGCCTCGGGAACCGTCCGGGAAACCAGGAGTCGCCACCTGACGGCTCTCTTCGACGGACAGACCGACCGGCTGTCGGAAATCCGGCAGACCGGAGACTTCCACTATCGGGAGCCGGGCCGGCAAGCCTGGTCGGATTCGGCCACCCACCGGGTCGACTCCTCTCTCATCAGGCTGGAGGGACGCCCCAAGGTGACCGATGCCCAGGGTGAGACCGAGGCCGATGTGATTGAATTTCATCGGGACCGGCATCTGCTCAAGGCGGAGGGCGGGGTTCGATCCGCCTATTTCGGCGCCGGGTCCGGCCCCGGCGCCCATCCGGCGGTCTTTGCCTCGGCCCAGTTCATGGAGTACCGGACCCGGGAGGGAATCGGACGCTACCGCAGGAACGCCCGGCTGTGGCAGAAGGACCGCATCCTTTACGCCGAGGACATCCGGTTGAATCGCCTCGAGGGAAAGCTGGTCGCCACGGGTGGGGTGACCAACCTGTTCCACCGCCCGGGCGAGGCGGAATCCTCCCCCGGGACGATGGTACGGTCCGAAAGGATGACCTACGAAGAGGGGACCCGCAAGATCGTGTACGAAGACGGGGTCGCAACCACCACCCCGGAGGGCAGGCTGCGGTCGGACCGGCTCCAGGTCTTTCTGCGGCAGGAGAAGGGACAGACATCGGTGGACAAGGCCCTGGCCGAGGGGAACGTCAGAATGGCTCAACCAAACCGCACCGCGTTCTCGCAATGGGCGGAATACCGGGGCCGCGAGGGGAAGGTGGTCCTATGGGGAGGGCCGCCCCAAGTGGTGGATAACGAGCGGGGTTCCACCACCGGGGCTCGATTGACAATCGATATTGGGGGTGGTAGCGTTGCCGTCGAGGGCAATTCCCAAAACCGCGCCGTCACGACCCAACGTCTGTCCAGATAGGCCAGGATGCAAGTCTTGAAAGCGGCCAACCTGGTCAAGTCCTACAAGGGCAGACGGGTTGTGAACGACGTCACGCTCAGGATCCGCCAGGGAGAGGTTGTCGGGCTCCTTGGACCCAATGGAGCCGGAAAGACCACCACCTTCTACATCCTGGTGGGACTCACTTCTCCCGACCGGGGGCAGGTTTTCCTGGATGGCCGGGAAATTACCGATCTGCCCATGTATCTCCGGGCCCGGAGCGGTATCAGCTATCTGCCTCAGGAGCCCTCCGTCTTCCGCAAGCTGTCGGTTGACGACAACATCCTGGCCATCCTGGAAACGCTTCCCTACACCAGGGCTCAGAGGCGGAAGCGGCTGGACGACCTGACTGAAGAGCTGGGACTGATCCATGTGCGCAAGAACCTCGGCGATGCGCTTTCGGGCGGGGAAAGACGGCGAGTCGAGATCGCCCGTTCGCTGGTCATCTCTCCGTCATTCATTCTCCTGGATGAGCCCTTCGCCGGAATCGATCCGATTGCGGTGCTGGACATTCAGCGCATCGTAAACAGGCTGCGCGCCAAGGGCATCGGCGTCCTGATCACCGACCACAACGTTCGGGAAATCCTGAGGGTGACGGATCGCGCCTACATCATCAACGAAGGAGAGATCCTGCAGACGGGGACTCCCCGGGAGTTGGCCTTGAATCAACAGGTGAAGCGATTGTACCTGGGAGAAAACTTCCGCTTGGAATAACAGCCATGGCTTTTCTGCAGCAGCGGCTCAACCTCAAACCCACCCAAAAGCAGGTGCTGACCCCCAGCCTGGTTCAGATGGTCAGCGTCCTGGCGCTCAACAAGCTCGAACTTGCCGAAACGATCTCCCAGGAGCTGATGGAAAACCCCGTGCTGGAAGAAGCCACCGAGATCACCGACTCGAACGAGGACGGTTCCGCCGGGGAGGAACGGGCTTCCGACCCCGCCGACAAGGAGATCATCGAGAACACCGACTCTCAGAACGGCGAGCCCAACGATCCCTTTGAACACATCGACTTCGGAAGCTTCTTCGAGGACTACCTGGATCCCGGCTACCGCACCCAGGAATCGGGCGAAGTCGCCGAACGTCCCGCTTTTGAGAACTTTCTGGCGGAACCCGCCAACCTCTACGACCACCTGGAGTGGCAACTGAGCCTGTCGGTGGCCCCGGAGCCCGTCTGCAGCGCGGCCGCCTCCATCATCGGCAACCTCAACCAGGACGGGTATCTGACGGCGGACCTCGAAGAAATCGCCGCTGCCGGCAACCATACCGCCGGGGAAATTGCCCGAGCCCTGCGGTTGATCCAGACCTTCGATCCGGCAGGCGTGGGGGCGCGCGACGTGCAGGAATGCCTGCTGATACAGCTTGATCACCTGCCCGGGGACCAGTCCATCCCCATTGAGATTGTCAGGAATCACCTGAAGCGGCTGCAAAACAAGCACTACGCGGAAATCGCCCGGGCCCTGGACAAGCCGTTCGAGCTGGTTCTGTCCCGAATCGGCATCATCCAGGACCTGGACCCCCGGCCGGGCCAGCGCTACAACAAGCCGCAGACCCGGGTCATCGAGCCCGACGTGTTCATCGTCAAGGGGGAGAACGGCTATGCGGTGACCGTCAACGAGGACGACCTGCCTCAATTGCGGGTGTCCGGACGATACCGAAAAATGATCAGCCGGGGCGGCATTTCCAAGGAAGGTCTGGAATACGTGAAAGAGCGCTATTCCTCGGCCCTCCGCTTCATCAGGAACGTCGAACAGCGCAAGCAGACCATCATTCGTGTCTGCGAATCCATCGTGCGGCGACAAGCCGAGTTCCTGGACCAGGGCCTTGACCATCTGCGGCCCATGATGATCAAGGAGGTCGCCGAAGAGGTGGGGGTTCACCCATCGACGGTCAGCCGGGCGGTGGCGGACAAGTTCGCCCAGACCCCTCAGGGAGTCTACGAGCTGCGTTATTTCTTCTCCGAAGGGGTTCAAGGACCTGCCGGGACTCTCATTCCGCTCACCACCGCCCGACGCAGAGTCAAGCAGCTCATTCAGGAAGAAGACCCGACCAGGCCGTTGACCGATGAGCAGATCACGCGGATACTGAACGGAGAAGGCATCATGGTCACCCGAAGAACCGTGGCCAAGTACCGCGAAGACATGAGGATCCTGAGCACTCATCAGCGCCGCGTCAGAACGCCATCGCTCTCGCGCCCCAAGTCGGCACGGGAAAACAAGTGAGCCGCCCGGCAATGAGACATGGGCGCCGGGCGAGTCAACGGGGACAAGTCGATGCGGGTGGCATACACGGGACGAAACATTGAAGTCACTCCTGCGCTGCGGGATTTCACCGAGGCACACCTCAAGAAGATCCGCAAGATTCTGGGTGAATCCATGCACGTTCACATGACGCTGACGGTTCAGAAGCACCGGCACGTGGCGGAAATCCATCTGCATTCCCGATCCCTGGACATCAACGGACTCGAAGAAACCAACGACATGTACGCCTCCATCAACGCCGTGCTGGACAAGGCCGAAAGACAGGCCCTGAAGCACAAGGGGAAGAAAATCACCAGAAAGCGCCACCCCGCCTCCCGCCCGGCCTCCATCCCCCCGAGCTCCCCGAACCGGCCCCAGCCGGGAGTCCCGCGGGTCATCAAGTCCACCGGCTTCGCCGCCAAGCCCATGACCGTTGAGGAGGCCGTCCAGGAAGTCAATGGCTCCAACGGCAACTTCCTGGTTTTCCGAAACGCCGAGTCCGAGCAAGTCAGTGTCATCTACAAGCGCAAGGACGGCAACTTCGGGCTGATTGAACCCTAGGATTCTTCACGGGGTCGCTGGATAGGCCATGGAAGCCGGAAATCCCTTTGTCATCATCACGGGTCTGAGCGGGTCCGGCAAAGACACGGTCCTGAAGGCCTTTGAGGACATGGGGTATTTTTGTGTCGACAATCTCCCCCTGGAGCTGATTCCCAAGTTCGCGGAGCTCTGCAACCGGGCCCGGGCTCAAATCAAGCGCGCCGCCATCGTCATCGACGTGCGAGAGGGCGCCGAGCTGGCCAGGTTCCCCAAGCTGTTCGAAACCCTGAAGCAGACGTCCCTGGCCATCACGCTCGTCTACCTGGAGGCCACTCCCGGCTCCCTGATCCGCCGTTACAGCGAGACCCGCCGGCCCCATCCGCTGAAGGGCGACGAGCCCATTGCCACCGCCCTGGCCGAGGAGAGACGACGCCTGGCGCCCCTC
The DNA here is from genome assembly GCA_022826755.1 of Acidobacteriota bacterium. Taxonomy (GTDB): domain Bacteria; phylum Acidobacteriota; class Terriglobia; order Versatilivoradales; family Versatilivoraceae; genus Versatilivorator. Next base: position 23,553 of record JAJDUG010000030.1, on the reverse strand, counting down.
AAGAAACTGGCCGACCAGGTCATCGACACCAGCCCCTTCAATGTTCACGAACTGAGGCGATTCATCGTCGACAAGTTCCAGAAGAGGGACACGACGGCTCTCCTTGTTTCACTGGTCAGCTTCGGATTCAAGCACGGCCTGCCCGCCGAGGCCGACCTGGTCTTCGACGTCCGGTTTCTGCCCAATCCCAACTTCGTGCCCCAACTCAAGCACAAGAACGGCAACGACCCCGACGTGGCCTCCTACGTTCAATCCTTCGATCAGACCCGGCAGTTTCTCCGCCGCCTGGAGGACCTGTTCCTGTTCCTGATTCCCAACTACGCCATCGAGGGCAAGAGCTACCTGACGATTGCGTTCGGCTGCACCGGAGGCCGCCACCGGTCGGTCGCGATCGCCAACCAGATCGGCGGCTTGCTGAACCTGAAGGGCTACACCGCCAAGGTGCTGCATCGGGACCTGGCGCTCTCGTGAGACCCCGCAACTATCCTGTGAATCCATGTAAATCAGGAATCTACCCGTGCCCGACTCCGGGACCAAAGCCAAGGAACCCCATTTGGTGACTTTGACCCCCGCCTCCTCCCGTCCCACAGACATTCGCATTCTGGAGGTCCGCCACCACTCCGAGGACTTCCGGCTGCGCATGCCTTACCGGTTCGGCGGCCGAACCATCACCCACCTCACACTCTTGAATGTCTCCGTCCTGGTCAGGAACGGGCGCGGCCGGACCGCCCCGGGGGCAGGCTCCATGCCCCTGGGCAACGCCTGGGCCTTCCCCTCCTCCCGGGTCACCCACGATCAATCCCTGCAGGCCATGCAGGAACTGGCGGAGCGGATCGCCTCCCTCACCGCCCGCCATCCCCAACGGGCCCACCCCATCGACCTTTACCGCGGCCTGGAGCCACACTACCTGGAGGCTGCCGCCCGGGTGAGCGCAGAGAACGGGTTGGCCGAGCCCATTCCCAGGCTCTGCGCCCTGGTGGTGGCCAGCGCGTTCGACCTGGCCATCCACGATGCCTTTGGGAAAGTCAACGAGGTCAACGCTTACCAGGCCTACGGCCCCGAGTACATGGACCGGGACCTCAGCCACTACCTGGGAGAGGACTTCAAGGGCGAGTGGCTGGACCGCTACCTGCGCACCGGGCCGGCTTCCCACCTGCACCTCTACCATTCGGTCGGCGCCTCCGATCCTCTCGATTCGCCGGACCGGGGTCCGGCGGTGGAGGACGGCCTGCCGCAAACCCTGGCGGAATGGATTGCGGCCGAGGGCCTGACCCACTTCAAGGTGAAGTTGAACGGAGGCGACCTCGGCCTGGACGTGGACCGAATCGTGGATATCGAGCGGGTGGTGAGCGCCTGCCAGGGGAAACGTGGGGTCCGGGAATGGAAGTACTCGCTGGACTTCAATGAAGGATGCCGGGACGTGGACTACCTGCTGGACTTCCTTGGAGAAATCGGGCGCCGGGCGCCGTCGGTGAGGGCCCGGCTGCAGTACGTGGAACAGCCGACCTCCCGCAACCTGGCCGGACCTCCCAGGATTCTCCTTCACCGGGCGGCCCGGGAGGTCCCGCTGGTGGCCGACGAAGCCCTGGTGGACCTGGAGTCCTTTCGGCTGGCCCGCGAGGTCGGCTACAGCGGTGTCGCCCTGAAGACCTGCAAGGGACAATCCCAGTCCCTGCTGCTGGCCGCGGCCGCCCGGAAGCATGGAGCCTACCTGTGCGTTCAGGACCTCACCTGCCCGGGACTCTCCCTGGTCCACTCGGCCGGCCTGGCCGCACACCTGCCCGGGGTCCACGCCCTGGAAGCCAACAGCCGCCAGTACATTCCCTCCGCCAACCGGCGCTGGATGTCGAAGTTCCCGGACCTGTTCCGGATCACCGATGGTCGTTTGGGTACGGCCGGACTGACCGGAACCGGCCTGGGGACGGGGCAATGCTAAGCCGCGATCAGTTTTTTGAGGAATTCGACTACGGAAGGTTCCGTCCAGTCCCGGTCTCCGACCACCTTGCACAGGATGACGCCCTGCTGGTCCACGACATAGGTCTCGGGAACCATGTGGGTGCCATAGAGTTCCGCGACTTTCTGCTCGAAGTCGGAATAGATTCCGAAACCGAAGGTGTTTCGCTGGAGAAAGGTGTCGACCGGCTCCCAGGAAGCGTCCACGCTGAGGGCCATGATCTGCAATCGGGTCTCGTCCATCTGCTGGCGGAGGGACTCCATGGAGGGCATTTCCTCGAGACAGGGCGGACACCAGGTCGCCCAGAAATTGATCAGGACCACCTTGCCCCTGAAGTCGCTCAGGCGGTGCACCTGGCCGGCGCGATCTTGCACCTCAAAGTCGGGCGCCGGCCGGTCGAGAGCCACCGACCCGGGGAGGTGGGGTCCGCCGGCACCGGAACAGGCCCCCGCCACCGCCAGGCAGGCCAGGCATGCAACCGCCAGCGCCGCCTTGACACGGCCTCCCGAGACACCGTTGCGACTCTCAGCCATAGGTTCTCTCCAAGCGCCGAGGCTCGGGCTCACACCTGGCTCAACCAGTGACCCAGCTTCTCCTTCTTGGTCTTGAGGTATTTCCGGGTGGTGCATCGGGGAGAAATCTCGATGGGGATCCTCTCCAGGACCTGGATTCCGGCATCTTCCAAGGCCTTGAACTTGCCGGGGTTGTTGGAGAGCAGCCGCACCCGGGAAATACCCAGGTCCTTGACGATCTCGGCGCAGACGGAATAGTCGCGCTGATCGGCATCGAACCCCAACCGGTGGTTGGCCTCCACGGTATCGACCCCCTGGTCCTGAAGCTCGTAGGCCCGCAACTTGTTGAGCAGGCCGATCCCCCTCCCCTCCTCCGGATGGTAGATGACGACTCCCTGCCCTTCCGTCTGAATCATTCGCATGGCGACCCTGAGCTGCTCGCCGCAGTCGCACCGGGTCGAGTCCAAGGCGTCACCGGTCAGGCACTGAGACTGGATTCGGACCAGCGGAGCCGAGTCTGCCGCGAAGGCTCCTTTCGACAAGACCACGTAGCACTTGGCGGCCCCGCCCGTCCCGGCCTCGTAGCCGAACAGGTCGAACTCGCCATGGGCGGTCGGCAGCACGGTACTGGCGACTCTCCTCGCAACCATCCGGAGCCTCTCGATTCTGGTTGCCCCCCGTCCGCGGCCGGGGGGGCCGACGCTGCCGAAGAAACGCTGAATCCTAGCCGATGCGGCCACCTCTGTCAAACGGGGACGAAGGGGCGGGACCGGGACCGCGGGCAGGTTGGCGCTCACCCCAAAACTGCGCCAGTTCATCCTCATAGGACCCCGAGAGCAGCTCGGCCGGCGACGACTCGTACCAGTCCCGAGGGAAGAGGTTCATGTAGTTCTCGTATCGGAACCGCTGTCCGATGAGCACGATCACCCCTCGATCGGTTTCGGAACGAATGACGCGCCCGGCCGACTGAACCACGCGGTTCATCCCGGGAAACAGGCAGGCATACTCGAAGCCCCGGCCATACTGCTCTTCAAAGTACTGCCGGGTGAGGTCGAGCTCGCGGCCGACCCGGGGCAGCGCCGGCCCCACGATGATGACCCCGATGGCCAGATCTCCCGGGTAGTCGACCCCTTCGGCAAAAATTCCCCCCTGCACCCCCAGCAGCAGGTGAGGACGCTTGTCGTCTCCGAGTTCCTCCAACAGTGCGTTGCGGGAGTGGTCTCCCATGGTTCTCTTCTGAACCAGCAGGCGGTAGCCCTCCGGATGGAGACAGGAACGAACCGCCCCCAGGTACTCGAAGCTGGGGAAAAAGGCCAGGTAGTTGCCCGGCCTGGCGGCCACTACCCGTTCGATGATTCGCCCGACTCGAGGAGCGGTCTCCGCCCGGTGCTTGTATCGGGTAGAGACCTCGGGCACCACCACCACCTTGCGGTTGTCCGGGGGGAAGGGAGAGGCCAGGGAAAGCAGCCTGGCGTCGGGTTCGAAGCCCAGCACGTCCCGGTAGAACTCGAGCGGGGAGAGGGTGGCCGACATGGCCACCACCGAGTGGAAGCTCCGATGCCGCTTCTGCAGTTGAAGGGCGGGATTCAGGCAGAGGATGCGAAGCTGATGCGACTTTCCGGTCTCATCGTAGAGGTGAACGAACTCCTCCCCCTCGATTTCGAGGACCGTGCGGAACTCTTCCAGGCCGCGTGCCGTTTCCAGGAACTCGTCCTCTCCGCGGGGAGCCGCCCGGCGCTTCGGATCCAGCAGGTAGCGGCGCAGGAGATCGTGGAAGCGGTCCCCGAGATCGGCGAAGAATTCCCTGTCCAGGCGAACGGGAAAGGGAGTGCCTTCGGAACTCTCGCGAAAGTCGGCGCGGACTTCTTCAAAGTAGGCCTCCAGCTCGTTGAGACAGTCCGCCGCGTCCCGGGCGAAGCCGGCGTCCTCGCCCCCGGACGTCGCCGTCCCTTCCTCCTGCCCAAACTCGATAGCGGCCTGGGAAGCCCCCGCCCCGCCCGCCAGGGCCAGCATCTTCTTCCTGAGACTGCGCACCCCTCCCAGGTCCAGCCGTGGGGAATAGTAGTCCCGGGCCCTTCCATGCAGATTGTGGGCCTCGTCGATGATCACTACCGCCGAACGGCTGTCCCCGGCAAACCGCCGCTTGAGGCTGATCCGCGGATCGTAGAGGTAGTTGTAGTCGCACAGCACCAGGTCGGCCTCCGGCAAGAGTTCCACCGAGAGTTCGAAGGGGCAGATCTCGTTCTCCACCGCCCTCTGGTAGACGAGATCGGGGGTGATCACGGTGAAGTCCGCCAGGCTCCTCCTCAGGTCGCTGCTTTCCAGCTTGCCGTAGAAATCCCGAGCGTAGGCGCAGCGGGAAGGGTGGCAGCAGACCACGTCATTGGCGCAGATCTTCTCCTTGGAACGCAGGACCAGACCGGTGAAGGGACGCCCCGATCCATTCTCCTCGCTCCGCGCCTCATCCCACAGGTTCAGCGTGTCGGCGACAATGCGCTGCTGGGTGGTCTTGGAGGTCAGAAAGAATACCGACAGGCCGTGGCGGCGGCTGAACCTCAGGGCGGCATACAGCGCCGCCACCGTCTTGCCGATGCCGGTCGGGGCGGAAACCAGCAGGGGCCGGGTGGATTCCAAGGCCTCTTCGATGGCTTCCACCAGGCCTTCCTGGCCCTTGCGCATGCGGGGATAGGGAAAGGGCAGGGGGGGCAGACCCCGAGCCTCCTCCTCCCGCCGGGCGCTCCGCTGCAACTCCGCCAGGACCTCGCGGATCCGGGTTTGCAGGAACCGATCCATGGCCGGCCCGTCCGACTCCACCTCCAGGCAGTGGCGGCTCCGGTCGCGGCAACTGATGATCACCAGCCGCCCGCGAACCTTGTCGGTCCCGCGAGTCATTGACCAGAGATGGACGTAGACCTTCAACTGCAGCAGGTGCGCAGGAACGACCGGCGATTCCTCACCCGCTTCCACCGGACCCAGCCTCGACTTGACCTCCTCCACCACCCAGCCCCCGTCGTCCCGGTAGACCCCATCCATGCGTCCCTGAACGGTCACCCGGACTCCGTCGACTTCGAACTCCCAGCCGAGCGGCGCCTCGGCCCGGTACCCGGGGAAAACCCGGGACTGGGTGGCCTGGTGCTCCTGGTGCACCTCCCTTCCCAACTCGCCGCGGAGATCGCCCAACGGGACCAGATTGAGGCTCCCGGAGGCGGCCGCTTCGGAGCAGAGATCGCCTACGCTCAAGCTCAGAGTGCGCTGTTCAGGGTCGAACTTGACGGTCATGTCGATTCCTGTTCAGGAAAGGTAGCGCTCCAGGTTTTTGAGTTCCTCGGCAGTGTAGGGCTGTTGGAAGGCGCTGTCGGAGGGGAATCCTCCCTTCACAAGAGAGAGCGAGGGAGGCGGGATTTCCCAACCCTCCACCTCCTTGCGACTCACCGGAGCGCCCTGCCCATCCAGGGCGGACTTGAAACCCATCAGGAACATGGTGGCCTTCTCCAGCAGGTCGTCGCCCTGCTCGGGAGGGGTCCGTTTCAGGATCATCTCCTGAATGACCAGTTGCATCGCATTCCAGGTGTTGTAGCGGAACCAGCCGGGACTGGCTGGAATCTTGCCCTCGAAATCTCCGGAACGATCCCCGAACAGCCGCAGATAGGCCTGGCCGTCCATGTCCGACTGCAGGTGAAGCTGTCCATAGAACAACCCGCCGTCCCGTCCCTCATGGACGAAACTCAGCGCCCCGGGCGGCTTCCGCCAGTCGGGCGTCAGATAAGAGGCCTGAAGGCACTTCCCCCGGCCCTTTTTCCGCTCCTCCCGCAACACGGCGGCGATGTAGTAGATGCCGTGGACGCCGTGGGTGTAGTAGTCGCTCATGGAATTGTGAGCCGAGTAACCCAGGATACGGGGCATCCGGGACGCCTTGTCCTGCAAGTCCCCCACGCTCTCGGCGAATTCCCAGGTGGAATTGCTCATCAGCGGCGCCTGGCCCTGGCGAGCCGCCTCGATGATCAGCCTGGCTTTCTCGACGGAAGTCGAGAAGGGACGGTTCACGAAGGTCGGCATTCCGGCCAGCAGAAAGGGTCGGGCCAGCAGGTGGTAGAGGGAGACCGCCGGCATGGCATCGATGTAGACCCCATCCACCGTCCCGACCAGGTCCTCTAGGTTCCTGACAGCCTCGACTCCCGGGAAACGCTCCGCAAAACCGGCGGCGAAATCGGGCCGGAAGCTCCAGACCTTGGTGATGACCATGCCGGTGGTTCGCATCCGACCGGGAGCCGGGTTCATGGTATCCGCCCAGACCGCCTGGGCGTGGCAGCCGTGAGCCACCACCATGCCGATCTCGGCCAGCCCCTGCATGCTCCGCTGCCGACCGGCAGCCCCGAGGCCGCCCGACACCAGGGACCCCGTGGCCAGCCCTGCGCCCGAAAACTGTTTCAGGAAAGTGCGACGCCGCATGAAACCCTCCTTGGCTGGAACTACAGTGAAGAGTGAAGAGTGAAGAGCCTTGTGCTCGAAACGTTAAGCATCCTGTTGATCTTAGCCTGGAACGACAGTGAAGAGTGGAGAGTGAAGAGTGAAGAGCCTTGTGCTCGAAACGTTAAGCATCCTGTTGATCTTAGCCTGGAACGACAGTGAAGAGTGGAGAGTGAAGAGCGAAGAGCCTTGTGCTCGAAACGTTAAGCATCCTGTTGATCTTAGCCTGGAACAACTCTTGTTTCTTCACCGCCTGAAGCACCCTCTGTTTCACTCTTCACTCTCCACTCTCCACTCTCCACTCTTCCAGGAGCTTCCGGGTGACTCCGGCGCCGCCGCACACCACCACCAGGACGGTTTCGGCTCCCCCCAGCGGCTCCGCCCGGTCGTAGACGGCAGCCAGAGCCGCGCCGCAGGCCGGCTCCACCAGCATGCGGTGGTCGTCGGCAAAACGCAACACCGCCCCGACGGCGTCCCGGTCGGACACCACCCAGGGAAGGACCCGATGGGACTCTGTCCAGGCCAGCGCCCGGGAGGCGACCCGGCGAGCCCCCAGGGAGGTGGCCAGCGAAGCGATGCCCGGCAGGGTCACCAGGCGCCCGGCCTGGACCGACCGGGAAAAGGAGTCGGCCCCCTCGGTCTCCACCGCGCAGACGGGCGCCTCCTTCCATCCTTCCCGGTGCATTCCCTGCAGCACGCCGCACAGCAACCCGCCGCCGCCGACCGCCAGCACCACCAGGTCCGGCTTCACCCCGGCCTCCCGGACTTCCCGCACCAGGCTGGCGTGGCCCTCCCAGATCTTGGGATCGTCAAAGGGGTGGATATAGGCAGCCTCCTGCCGGCGGGCCAGGTCCAGCGCCAGCGCGTGGGAGTCGTCCCAGGCGGCTCCCTGCCGGATGACGGCGGCTCCTTCGCCGCGGAGCCGTTCCAGCATGAGGCTGGAGGTCGTCTCGGGAACCACCACCGTGACCGGCAGGCCGAGCCGGCGGCCGGCGTAGGCCACGGCGTAGCCGGCGTTGCCCCCGGATGAAGCCACCAGGGCCCGGGCCCCTTTCGACAGGGCCGACTGGCAGGCGTGGCCGACACCCCGGATCTTGAAGGAGCCGGTGGGCTGAAGCGCATCCAGCTTGAGCCAGACCCGGGCGCCCAGCAGGGCGCTCAGGGGCCTGGACTCCCACAGCGGGGTTCGGTGGTGCAAGGGATTCATCAGGGATGTCTCCTCGGAATGATGGGCAGGACGAGGTGGGAGGGCCGGCCGGCGTCCAGGTAGACCGTGTTGCGGGCCGCCTGGGTGCGGGTGTGCCTTCCCATGGGCTCGCCGGTGTTGGGGTTGACGTCGAAGCGAGGGAAGTTGCTGCTGGAGACGTCCACCCGAATCCGGTGGCCGGCCCTGAAGCAGTTGCTGGTCGGCGGCAGGTCGATCTCGATGGCATGGACCTCGCCGGGCCGCATCCATTCCTCCGTCTCGAATCCGTTGCGGTAACGAACCCGGAGGATTCCGTCCACCAGGTTCAGGTCGTAGCCCTCCGGGTAGTCCGGGTTGGGAGGGTAGACGTCCAGGAGCTTGACGGTGAAGTCCGTATCCGGGGCCGAGGAGGAAATCCACAGCCTGGCGGTGATGTGGCCGGTCAACTCCACCTCCTCTTCCAGGGGAGGCGTCTGAAAGACCAGCACGTCGGCCCGCTGCGACAGGCGAGGGAACGGGGGCCGGCAGGCGAACAGGCCCGGATGCTCTTTCTGGTCGGCCGCCCCTTCGGTCACCAGGCTGCGCATCCGGGCCCGCGCGGGGATGAACCCGGACCAGGGGGACTGCGCCAGTTCGCCCAGGGGAGCCAGCTCGAAGATGCTGGTCATGGCTCCGGCAATGGTGGGCACGGGGTGGGAAGGGTCGAAGTCGAAGCGGGCGGGAGGCGCGCCGGGAGGCGGTGGGGAGGGACTCAACCCTCCGCCGCCGTGCAGGTACCAGGGACGGTAGCGCGTGCGGGCCGGCGGCCACTCGTTTTCACTGCGCCATTCCCCGCCATGGCTCAGCCTTCCGGCCGCGTTCCTTCGGCCGCTGCCTCCGCCCATGCGGAAGAGACGCACCGGCGGATTGGGATCCGGAGCCCCGGGTGGGTCCTTCAGCCAGCCCTCGAACCAGGCGAGCCGTTCCCGGTTGTAGCGGTCGCGCCCCCAGGCCGCCTCGGAGCCGAAGTCCACGTCTCCCGCAAAGGAATGTCCCGCCCGCATGCCCCCGTGGGTCCAGGGCCCCATGACCAGACGTTGAGGCGTCCGGTTCTGCCGGGCCATGGCGGCGTAGTAGCGGGTGACGGCGATGGCGAAGGGATCGTACCAGCCGCCGCTGTAGGTGCCCGGGATGTCGGCGTGGCGCTGGAAGTGCTGCTCGAAATCATTGCTCTCGAGCCGCCAGAACTCGTCGTAAGCCCCCCGGCGATAGTAGTCCAACAGGGTCTTCTCCAGGTTGGGGACCGCTGCCAGAGGAGTGCCGCCCGGCTGGAAGGGCGTCTGCCGGACCCAGTGGCCCATCTGCTCCATGCCCAGCAGCACCCGACGGCGGGCCGCCGGGTCGTCCCGAATCTCCTGGGCGTCGTAGGCATGCAGGAAGAGGGCGCCGAACATGTGGAGCTGCATGGCCCCGCCCCAGCGCACCTGGTGGGCATAGCTGTTGGTGGGGATGACATCGGGCCAGATGGCCCGCAGGTGGGGCGGCCGGTAGAGGGCCATGTGGGTCTGGACCAGGCCCAGATGGGAGCTCCCCATGGCGCCCACCCGGCCGTTGGACCAGGGCTGGGCCGCGATCCACTCCACGGTGTCGTAACCGTCGGACCCGGCCGTCTCGTTGACGGTGTGGAAATACTGGCCCGTTCCCTCGGAGCGGTGCCGGCCGCGCAGGTCCTGCAGCACCAGCACGAACCCTCCGGGAGTGAAGTGGTGGGCCACCTCGTCAATGAGCCATTCCGCCTGCTTGTCGTAGGAGGTGCGCACCAGCAGGGCCGGAAAGGGTCCCGGCAGCACTTCCCCGCCCCGTGCCGGCCGGTAGATGTCGGCCGCCAGGCGCACCCCGTCCCGCATGGGGATCATCAGATCCTTGAATATGGCCACCTGGAATGGATCGGGGGGTTCCATCAGCGGGACGCACGGTTTCGCAGAATCAGGTTCTCGTGGCGGTCCACCTCTGCCAGGCACCCCGGATGGATGACCGTGGTGGAGTCCAGCTCCACCACTACGGCCGGCCCCTCCATCCGGTGGCCGGGCTCCAATCGGTAGCGGTCATAGAGGGGACAGCACACGTAGCCGCCGCTCTCTTCGAAATAGACCGAAGCAGTGGCCGCCAGCGCCGAGGACAAGTCTCGCCCGACAGCCTTCCGTTGCCGCAGCGCGGGCTTACGGATGCGACCGACGGCCACCAGGCGGAGGTTGACCAGCTCGACCGGCTCTTCCGGCGCACTGAATCCATTGGCCCGGTCGTGCTCGAGGTGGAACCGCTCGGCCGCCTGCCGGACCGTGGCGGAATCGATGCGGTTCTCCGCCCATGGAATATTCAATTCATAGCTCTGTCCCACGTAGCGCAGCTCGGCCTGCCAGACACATCCGATGTCCGGCTCCGGCACCCCTTCCCTGGCGAGCGTCTCTCTTCCCTGCGTCTCCAGCCCGCGGTAGGTCGCCTCCACCGCGGCAAGGTCGAGCCGGTCCAGGCGCTCGATCAGAGTGGTCGTATACTCGTGCTTGAGGTCGGTGACCAGCAGTCCCAGCGCCGAGGTGGTCCCCGGACTGGGGGGGATGATGGTGGTGGGCATTTCCATCTCGGCGGCCAGGCGGTTGGCGTGCACGGGTCCGGCCCCGCCGAAGGCCACCAGAGCGAACCGCCTGGGGTCGTACCCCCGCTGTACCGAGACCAGCCGCAAGGCGTTCACCATGGCCGCATTGGCGATCTCCACCATGCCGTGGGCAGCCTCCACGACTTCCATTCCCAGGATATCGGCGCACTTTTCCTTGATCGCCCGTCGAGCCGCCTCCACGTCCAGGGTGAGCCGCCCCCCCAGGAAGTGGTCGGGCTGCAGGCGGCCCAGAACCAGGTTGGCATCGGTCACCGTAGGCTCGCTGCCTCCCTGCCGGTAACAGACCGGTCCCGGCTCGGCTCCGGCGCTGCGGGGCCCCACCCGAAGGATCCCACCCGAGTCCACCCAGGCGATGGACCCGCCGCCGGCCCCGATCTCCACCAGGTCGATCACCGGGGTGCGAATGGGATAGCCGGACCCTCGCTGGGCGCCGGTGCCGGCCTGGGCCGAGGCGCCCACCTCGTAGTCCTTGGTGATCTTGGGGGTCCCGTCCTGGATGAGGCCGACCTTGGCGGTGGTGCCCCCCATGTCGAAGGAGATGAGGTCGGGAAAGTTCAACTCCTTCCCCAGGTAGGCCGCCGAAATGACTCCGGCGGCAGGCCCGGACTCCACCATGAACACGGGCCGGCGGCGTCCCTCGGCGAAGGTGAAGACCCCGCCGCTGCTCTGCATCAGGAGAAGCTCGGCCTCCAGCCCTTCCTTTCTCAGTTGACTCTCGATGCGCTGCAGGTAGCGGGCCACCACCGGCTGGATGGCGGCATTGATGACGGTGGTGCTGGCCCGGAAGTATTCCCGGAACTCCGGAGCCACCTCGCTGGAAAGGCTGAGGGGAACCTGCGGCAGGGCCTCCCGCATGATTTTGCCCACGCGCTGCTCGTGCTCCGGATTGGCGTAGGCGTGCAGCAGGCAGACGGCAATCGATTCCACCTCCTCCTCGGCCAGGCGCCGGGCCACCCGGGCCACGGCCCCTTCGTCCAGGGGAGTCACCACCTTTCCGCGGTCATCCAGGCGCTCGGGAACCCCGAAACAGAGGTATCGGGGCACCAGAGGCCTGGGTTTTTCGAACTGGAGGTCGTAGAGGCTGGGGCGGATCTGGCGCGCGATCTCCAACAGGTCTCGAAAACCCTCGGTGGTGACGAAACCGGTGCGGGCGATGGTTCCCTCGATGATGGCGTTGGTGGCCACGGTGGTGCCGTGCACCAGGTAGGTCACCTGTGCCGGCTCGACGCCGTTTTCGGTCAGAATTCGGTGAGCGGCCTCCAGCAGCGCCTGCGAATGGTCCCTGGGCGTGGAGGGGACCTTGTCGATCCGAATTTCACCGGTGGCTTCGTTGATGAGGGTGGCGTCGGTAAAGGTGCCGCCGATGTCGATTCCCAGCCGGTAGGCCACTGGACCCCCTTCCTTATACGACCGCCGTGTCGCCCCTTGTGAGCCGCCTGGTCGTAAGGGACGGCGGCGCGCCCAGGTGAAGAGTGAATAGTGGAGAGTGAAGAGCTATTCGATCGACCCGCAGAGCATCTTGTCGGTCTCGGCGCAATCCGTCAAGTATGACTGGAACCGATCAGTTAATGTCTTGTTGATCCCGGCGCAGTCCTTGAGAAAGGGCAACTGGCTCATCAGGCGTTTGCCTGCTCCCAGCATCCTCCACTGATCATTCTCCACTCTCCACTCCCCACTCCCCACTCTTCACTCTTCACTCTTCACTCTCCACTCTTCACTCTTCACTCCCCACTCCCCACTCGTCACCCCCGGCGAAGCTCCCGGGTACGCTCTTCGTCCAGGCGGAGCGTGACCGGGTCGATGGCCACCCGGTAGATCCGCCGGGCGCGCTCCGGGCCGACCTTGCCCTCCCGCACGTCGGCGGCCACGGCCTCAGGATCCCGTTGATGCGGATCCCCGTAGCCGCCTCCGCCGCAGGTGCGGTAGCTGACCACGTCCCCCGGCCGGAGCTGTAGCGTCAGCTTGGAGCCCAGCCGCGCAGCCGCGCCCTGCGGATTCAGAACATAGCTGGCCTTGCGGCCGGGCAACCCCCCGAACAGTCCCCAGGGGCCCCAGCGGTCCCGGTCCGCCAGGATGGTAAAGGAGACGGCGTGATCCGGGAAGCAGTAATCGCGGCGCAGCCCCAGGCCGCCCCGCTGCCTGCCGGCCCCCTCGGATTCCTCCACCAGCTCGTAGCGGCCGATCCGGACCGGGTAATTGATCTCGATCTCTTCCACCGGAGCGTTCTCGGTGTTCTGGCCGTGGGCCTGCACGGCGTCGGGACCGTCCCGGGAGGCCCGTCCGCCGTAGCCGCCGGCAATGGCCTCGTAGAACGCGTAGAGCTCGCCCGTCCTGGGGTCGGTGCCGCCGAACCCCACCTGGCACTGCATGGCCTTGGTGCCGGCCGGGACACGCTCGGGCAGAGCCGGCGCCAGGGCCTTGAGCATCACGTCGGTCAGCCGAGTCTGGGTCTCCCAGCCACCCACCACCGGCGCCGGAGGCCGGGCGTGGACCACCGTGCCGGCGGGCGCCGCCAGGCTCACCAGGCGGTAAAAGCCGTGGTTGACCGGCACGTCCGGATCGATCAGGCACTTGAGGACGTAGGCGCAAGCCGAATAGGTCATGGCATAGGTGGAGTTCACCGGAGCCGGCCTTTGCGGGTCGGAGCCACTCAGATCGAACAGGACTCCCCTCTCGTCGATCACCACCCTGGCCGCCAGGCGCACCGGCCGGTCGGTGAAGCCGTCGTTGTCCACGACACCCTCGGCGGCGAACTCCCCGCGGGGCAGGCGGGCCAGTTCCCCGCGCGCCCGGCGCTCGGTGTAGTCCAGCAGCTCCTCCTGGCAGGTCCGCACCGTTTCCGCTCCCCAGCGGGTCAACAGGTCTTTCAAGCGGCGCACCCCGGTGACGTTGGCCGCCATCTGAGCCCGGAAGTCTCCGGCCGTCTCGTAGCTGGACCGAATCTGGGCCATCACCAGCGCAAAAAGGTCCTCGACGACTTCCCCTCCCCGCACCAGCCTGACGGGAGGAATGATGATCCCTTCCTGGAAGACTTCCCGGAAAGCCCCGATGCTGGCCGGGGCCCCGCCGCCCACGTCCACGTGATGGGCCAAGTTGGCGACATAGCCGAAGCACTCTCCCCGGACGTGGACCGGGGAAATGAGCGTGACGTCGTTCAGATGGACCCCGCCGGAGTAGGGGTCGTTGGTCAGGATGGCGTCTCCCTCTCCCAGCTTCTCCAAACCGTATGCCCGGACGGCCCGGGGCACCAGCTCCACCAGCGATCCCAGGTGGACCGCCTGACCGAAGGCCTGGGCAATGGGTCTCAGCTCCCGGTCGAAGTAGGCGCAGGAGAAGTCGGCCCGGGTCTTGATGTTGGTGGAATAGGCGCTGCGCCTGAGCGAGACGGCCATCTCTTCGGTGGCTTCCACCAGCGCGCTTCGGATCACTTCGAATTGAATCGAGTCCAACTGAGAGGACATCCTTGAATCTCCGGCCGGCGGAGGCGGTGCCGAAGCGGCCCCGGAGGGCCGCCACACGTCGCCGGCACCCAGTTTAGTGCAAACTCGGGGCGGCCGCCAAAGCCGCCTTCAAACATCACAAGCTTATCTGAACAAATAGAGTGCAACCACCTCACAGGGCGCTTGCCTGCTCCCGGAACCGGCAACTTGTTGTAAAACAACCCTGTTTCAATCTCGAATGATCCGTCCCGTCGTCGGGGGTGGGGCTCGCTTGTGCAACAATCTCTCTTCCTGTTGATCCTGTCTATGGATGTTTCTATCCTTATGGCCGGCAGCCGTTGCGGCACAAATGGAGACACTTTGAAAACGCAAAACCAGGAGCGTTTTGGCGAGATGGCTGAATTCCCGCGGATGTTCCGGGTGCGGCAGCACTTCGAGGGACCCGAGCTGGCCGACGTTTCCGGGGCCGTCGAGTCCGAACTCTCAGGTCTCTCCCTGGGGGATCGGGTCCGGCCCGGCCAGACGGTGGCCATCACCGCCGGAAGCCGGGGGATCGCCGACGTCGGCCCGATCCTGCGGGCCGCCGCGCGCCACTTCCGGCGACTGGGCGCCAACCCCTTCATCGTCCCCGCCATGGGAAGCCACGGCGGGGCGACCGCCCGGGGCCAGCGAAACATCCTCGAGTCCTACGGGATCACCGAGGACTTCTGCGGCTGTCCCATCCGATCCAGCATGGATACGGTGGTCGTTTGCCGGGCCTCCGAAGGCTTCCCGGTCCATTTCGACAAGCAGGCCTACCAAGCCGATCACGTGGTGGTCTGCAACAGGGTGAAGCCCCACACGCTCTTCAGGGGCGAGGTCGAAAGCGGCCTCATGAAGATGATGCTGATCGGGCTGGGCAAGCACGACGGAGCCCGAATCTACCATCGCGCCATCAAGGACTACAGTTTCGGGCAAATCGTCGGCAGCGTGGCCCGGGAGGTCCTCTCCAAGTGCTCCATTCTGGCCGGGCTGGCCGTGGTGGAAAACAGCTACGGGCGGACCGCCAGGATCCGGGCGCTCGGGCCCGAGGCGCTGCTGGAGGGAGAGAAGGCCCTGCTGCGGGAGGCCAGGCGCTGGATGCCCCGTCTTCCCTTTCAGGCGGCGGATATCCTGCTGGTGGACGAGATCGGCAAGAACATCAGCGGTTCGGGGCTGGACCTGAACGTGGTCGGCCGCAAGCACCTGTGGCACAGCCCGGCCGAGCACGAAGTCCCAAAGATCCGGCTGATCGGGATCCGGGACCTGAGCCGCCTGACCCACGGAAGCGCCGTCGGGATCGGGACGGTCGAGTTCTGCCGCCGGCGAGCGCTGGAAAAGATGGACGTGGGCATGACCCGGGTCAATGCCTTGACCGGGGGGTTCACCATGGAGGCCATGATCCCCCTGGACTACCCCACCGACCGCGAAATGCTCCAGGTGATGCTGTCCCAGATCGGCCTCACCGAGCCTCCCGACGCCCGGCTGCTCTGGATTCGCAACACCATGGCCCTGGCCGAGGTGGAATGTTCGGCCGCCTACCTCGAGGAAGCCCGCGGCCGCCAGGACCTCGCCATTCTCTGCGACCCGCGTCCCCTCCCCTTCAACGCCGAGGGAAACCTGGACGACGGCCACCTGCGGCCCGGCGCCCGACTCGCGGCGACAGTCCGGTCCGGGCAAGCAGCGGACGGTCGGAACACTTCGAAGATCGAGCTTGCCGATCAACCTGCCGAACCATGAAAATCGCCGTCGTCTACAATCGCGACAGCCAGAGCGTCATCAACCTGTTCGGCAGGCCCAACCGCGAGAAGATCGGCATGAAGACCATCCGGCGGCTGACCGATGCACTGCGCAAAGGGGGCCACGAAGTGGTCGCCCTGGAGGGCGACAAGGATCTGATCGACCGCCTGGAGGATTTCATGCCCCGCGTGGTTCACGGTGAGCGGCCCGGGATGGTGTTCAACGTCTCTTACGGACTGCAGGGGCAGGCCCGCTACACCCACATTCCCAGCATTCTGGAAATGGTCGGCATCCCTTACGTCGCCTCGGGGCCGTTGGGCCACTCCCTGGCACTGGACAAGGTGGTCACCAAGATGATCCTGCGCCAGAACGACGTGCCGACTCCCGATTTTGCGGTCCTGCAGACTCCGGACATGCCCCTGCCTCCCGACCTCCGCTATCCCATGATCGTCAAGCCCAAGAACGAGGCGGTCTCCTTTGGCCTCAAGGTCGTCCACGACGAGGATGAGCTGCGCGGCGCCGCCAGAGTGATCTTCGACGAATTCCACCAGGCCGTGCTGGCCGAGCAGTTCATCGAGGGCAGAGAAGTCAACGTCGGCCTGCTGGGCAACAACCCGCCCGAGGCTTTCCCGCCCGTGGAGCTGGTCTTCGGAGAAGGAGCCCCCTCCATTTACACTTACGAGGACAAGACCGGACGAAGCGGGAGAACGATCTCTCACGCCTGCCCCGCGCCTATCGGCCAGCCATTGACCGCCAAGGCGGTCGAGATCGCAAAGAAGTCCTTCGAATGCCTGGGCATCTACGACTGCGCCCGGGTCGACATGCGGCTGGACCGGGAGGGGAGCCTCTACGTGCTGGAGGTCAACAGCCTGCCCAGCCTGGGTGAGAACGGATCCTACCTGGTGGCGGCCGCCCACGTGGGACTGGACTTCGCGGCCTTTGTCAACCGCCTGGTCGAGGTCGCCAGCGCCCGCTACTTCGGCACGCCCTCGCCACCGCTGCTGGACAAGAAATCCGTCGACCCCAGGTCTCACGTCCTCTCCTACATCACCCAACGCCGCGCCCAGATCGAAAGGGATCTTCGAGCGTGGGTGGACCTGTCCAGCCGCACCGGCGATCCGATCGGAGTTCAGCAGGCCATTGAGAAAGTCGGAGAGATCTTCGGCAGCTTGAGAATGAAGCAGGTTCCCGACCTTTCGGACGACCCGGAGGTTTTTACCTGGGAGACGGTCAGGGGACTGGAGGGAGGCCTGCTGCTGGTGGCCCATCTGGATGTCGCCATGGGTCTGGAGGCGCCCCACCAGCCGTTTCGCCGGGAGCCGGAGTGGCTCTACGGCGAGGGCATCGGTACCTCCCGAGCCCCCCTGGTCATGCTGGAGCATGTTCTGCGATCCTTTCACAGCATTCGACGCCTGCGCCGCCTGCCGCTGGGGGTCTGCCTCTACACCGACGAGGGCCGGGATGCCCAGGTGAGCCGGAAAATGATCCAGGCTGCCGCGGCCCGGGCCAGACGGGTCATCGTGTTGCGGCCGGGGACACGCGGCGAGGGTGTCATCGTGCGTCGCAGGGGAAACCGCAAGTTCCGCCTGCGAGTCGTCGGTGAAGGCCCCTTCCCCGGTCGCGGCGTCCAGGACCGAGCCGCCCTGCGCTGGACCTGTCAAAAGTTGGAGGCGCTTTCCCAACTCAACTCGGCCAAGGATCGAGTGTCTCTCTCGACCCTGGATGTGCGGACCGAGCGGCACCCCATGCGCCTTCCCCACCGGGTGACCGCCCATCTTCTGATGACCTACCCGGATTCCACTGTGGCCGACCAGGTCGAAGCCCGGATGCGGTCCATCCTGGGCCGCGGAGGGGCCAAGTGGGAACTGGCGGTCGAATCCGATCGCCCTCCCATGAGGGAGAGGCCCATCAACAACCGATTCCTGAAAACCGTCGCGGAGATTGCCGCCGGTCAGAGGGTGGTGCTGCAGAAAGACAGCTCGAGCTGGGCCTCGGTGGCCGGCCTGGTTCCACCCAAGGTGGCCTGTCTCTGCGGCGTCAGTCCGGTAGCCCGTGACCGGGGAACCCCTCAGGAGTCCATTCAGCGCATCAGCGTGATCCAGCGGACACTGGTTCTGGCCGAGCTGCTTGTCGACGAACTGGAGGATCGAGTCCCGTGAATTCCGAACTTTCCCAGACCAGGGTTCGGCGGCGCCGCGCCGCCGCCGGCCTGGAGGCGGACCCTGAAACGGACCTGACCAACTTCACCAGGCTGCCCAGCCATAACGCCCAACGCCTGGCGGTCTCCGGGAAGGGCATGGTCTCCGCCGCTCACTACGAGGCCTCGGCGGCCGGCGTCGCCATGCTGGAAAACGGCGGCAACGCCGTCGATGCCGCCGTGGCGGCGGCCTTCGCCCTGGGAGTGTGCGAACCGGCGGCCTCGGGTCTGGGCGGACAAACCATGATGCTCATTCACCATGCCCCCTCGGGACGCACCATGGCCCTGGACGGCTCCTCCCGCGCTCCCAACCGCGCCAACCGGGAAGTCTTTCGGAATCTCAGGATCGAGCGCCAGCGCGGTTACCGCGCGGTCACCGTTCCCAGCACGCCGGCAACCCTGAACTACGCTCTTCAGCACTATGGGAAGCTCAGCCTCGCCCAGGTGCTGGAACCCGCCTGCAGGCTGGCCGAAGAGGGCTACCGGGTGAGCCTGCTCCAGTACCAACTGTCCCGGAGGGAACGCAAGTACCTGCGCCTGGGCACGGCCGCCCCCTTTTTCCTGCGGGAAAGCAGCCACCCCTACCGGCCCGGAGTGGTGTTCCGCCAGCCCACCCTGGCCGGGACCCTGCAACGCCTGGCGCAGCAGGGGGTCGAGGATTTCTACACGGGTGAGATCGCAGCCCTCATCGAACAGGACATGGTCCGAAACCGGGGGTTGATCCGCATGGACGATATGGCCCAGATCCCGGTCCCCATCGAGCGGCGTCCCGTGACCGGCCGCTTTCGTGGACACCGCGTCTTTACCATGCCCCCTCCGGGCGCGGGCCGCACCTTGATCCAAATGCTCAACGTGTACCAGCAGTTACCCCAGGAGTCCACCGACCTGGAAACACCGCGAGGCGCTCTCTTCCTGGCGGAAACCATACGGCGCGCCTTCCTGGACAGGCAGGACCGCCCCTTCGACGCCAACTTCTACAGCCAGGTCTCGGGAACACGAATGCGTAGCACCGAGTACGGGAAGCTGGTGGCGCGGCAGATCCGCAAGCGCTTTTCCGGACGCGGTGAAACCACCCATTTGTCGGCCATGGATCCGGAGGGGAACGCGGTCGCGTTGACCCAATCGATCGAAAGAGTCTACGGGTCCTGCTCGGCAACTCCGGAACTGGGATTTCTCTACAACAACTACATGAGCGCCTTCGAATACGAAGATATCTCCCACCCCTACTACATGCGCCCCAATGCCGCGCCCTGGGCCAGCGTGGCCCCCACGCTGGTGTTCCGGGGCAAGCGCCCCTGGCTGGCCATCGGTTCACCCGGCAGCGAACGCATCACTCCGTCCATCTTTCAGGTGCTGGTCCGCCTGGGCTATCTCACACCCCTGGCGGCGGTGGATGCGCCGCGCCTCTACTGCTCTCTGGACGGCGTGGTGTCCCTGGAGGCCTCGCGGATGCGCAATGACATCCCCGACATGCTGAAGCGACATGGCTTCCAGGTCGATGTCCGGGAACCTCACTCCTTCTATCTGGGGTGCGTGCAACTGGTGCTGAGGGAGCGGGGACTGTTCACCGGAGTCGCCGATCCCAGACGAGACGGCTCAGCCGCCGGACCACCTCCATGAAACTTTCCCTGCTCCTCTCCGTTCCCCATGCCGGGTTGCGGGCACCTCCCGCCGGGGCCGGCAATCGGCGTTCAGCCTCGCCCCGAACCGGCGGGCGGCTTCCCCGAAACTCCTTGCCAAGGTCCCGAGGCGCTCGCTAACATCCCCTCGACCGGCGGAAACCCCAGGATCTTCCAAGCCGGCGCATCACTGCAACGCGGGCCTGTAGCTCAGAAGGATAGAGCAGCGGTTTCCTAAACCGAAGGTCGGGGGTTCGAATCCCTCCAGGCCTACCACCCTCATATGCAAAGTGGTCCAAGTAAGTCTATACCGTGACGACGGCGTCCCCCCTTCGCAACCTGGCCTTGGAACTTCGCGCGGACGTCGTGTCGGCGAAGGCCGTTCCGGCGCTGTCGGCCGGCTTCACCACGGGCCTGGGGCTGCTGGTCGCCCAGATCGCCTACGGGAGCCTGATATTCTCCGGGATGCTGGCTCCATATGCCTCCCAGGGCGTCGGCCTGGTTCTGTTCGGAAACTTCGCCGCCTGCCTGGTCATCGCTCTCGCGGGCGGTTTTCGCGGGGCGATATCGGGACTGTCTCCGGCGCTGGTGATCGTGATGGCGCAGGTCGGCGCCACCATGGACGCCGAAGGGGATGGGCTGTTCGTGACCACGTCTGCGGCGCTCATGATCGGCGCAGTGGCCACCGGCTCGTGCTTTCTCCTGATAGGGCGATACCGGCTTGCCAACCTGGTGCGGTTCATCCCCTACTCGGTCGCCGGCGGGTTCGTGGCCGGAATCGGGGGAGCCGTGTGCCTGGCCGCCCTGGCCCTGATGGGGGCGGATACGGACTGGCGGGCGATTCCGGCGCTGGTGGAACCGTCGGCCCTTTGGAGATGGGGGCCGGGAGCGGCCTTCGGGATCGGTCTGTATCTCGCGATGAAGCGTTGGGGCCATCCCCTCATCCTGCCCGTCAGCGTCGCGCTTGCCGCCGGCGCCTTCCACCTCGTGCTCTCCGTCCTCGACATCTCCGGCGACCAGGCGAGAGAGGCGGGTCTCCTGCTGAAGAGCACCTCGGACGGCAGCCTGTGGCCTGCCTTCCGCCCCGCGGACCTGGCCCAGGTGGACTGGAGCGCGATAGGCATGCAGTTCCCGTCCCTGCTGACGCTGCTGCTGCTGGCGCTGACCGTGGTGATCATGAATCTCGCCGGCCTCGAAATGGCCGCCAACCAGGATCTGGACTGGAACCGCGAGTTCAGCGCGACCGGGCTGGCCAGCGTGGTCGCGGGTCTCGGCGGCGGCACGGCCGCCAGCATGATCGTGCCCGCCTCGCTGCGCAGCAAGCTGTTCGGGGCCGCCTCACGCCTGACCGGCGTCGTTACCGCCCTCGTCATCGCAGCCGCTCTGTTTCTGGGCGACGGGATGCTGGAGCTGGTCCCGGTGCCGCTGGTGGGAGGCATGCTCTTCTTCGCCGACGCCGGCATGCTGGACGAAGGGCTGGTGAGAAGCCGCAAGCGGCTTCCCCGGTCGGAGTACGGCATCATCCTTCTGATCGTCGGCATCATCACGGCCTTCGGGCTGTTCCACGGCGTGGCCGCCGGCATGCTGGCCGCCCTGGTGTTCTTCGCCGTGCGCCTGAGCCGGGTGGACCCGATCCAGGCGCGCTTCACGGCCCGCGAGCGCCGAAGCACCAAGGCGCGTCCCGTTCCGGACCGCGCCATCCTGCGGGAGGAGGGCGAGCGCGTGCTGGCTTACCGGCTGCGCGGCTACATCTTCTTCGGAAGCGTCTGCCCTCTGGCCGATCATCTCAGGAAATGCCTGAGCGGCGACTCCCGGCCCACCTGCCTGATGCTGGACTTTGCGGCCGTCTCCGGCTTCGACTTCTCGGCGGTGACCGTCCTGGCACGGTTCCTGCAATCGGCCAACGCGACCGGAGTGCAGGTGGTCCTGAGCGCGCCCTCTGAGCAGTTGAAGTCCCTTTTGGAGCGCAACCTTCCGCCGTCGGACCTGGCGGCCGTGCGAGTGGAACCGGATGCGGACCGCGCGCTGGAGCGCTGCGAGGAGATGGTCATCCAGGCGTGGAACGAGAATGCAAGGCTGGTTGGCGATCGCCGCGCATCGCTGCTGGAGCGCGCCGTCGACGACCTCGAGCGACACCTGGAGCGGCAGATTCGATTCGAAGACCTGATGGACGAGCTTGGAAACTGGTTGACGCCGTGCCGCTACGCCGCCGGGGAAGCTCTGGCAGGGCCGGGTGCGCCGAGCCAAGGCCTGCAACTGCTCACCTCCGGCCGCGCTTCCGCCCAGGAAGCCGCCGGCAGGCGTTCCCGCCAGTTCGGCCCCGGCGACGCGATCTGGCCGGCCGATCCCTCGGACGGGAAGGCGCCCTCGGTGATCGCGGACCAACCCTGTGAGACCATGCTGCTGGCGCCGGATGCGAGGCGCTGGCTGGAAGACAACGAGGAGAGCCTGGCACTCAAGCTGTATCGATACCTGCTCGCCCGGCGCTTCGAGGCCGAGCCGAACGCCTCCCGGCCGGAATAGGCCGCCGGACCAGGGGCCGGTTCCCGATCGGACTCCCCTTTCAGCCTTTTGCAAACTTCTCCGGAAAGCGGGACTTGTTACCGGGACGGGTTGTGATCCCCGGGACGCCGGGTTGGCCCCCCTCCGGCTCGACTGCGGGCGGAGCCCCACCCGGGAACGCGGGCGTCCCGCCCGCAACCTTGTCTTGCCTGAAACAACAAAACAAAAGAGTTATCCACGAAGACACACGAAGGACGACCAAGACACACGAAGCGAGACGCCGAGGGGAACCGAAACCTTTCCGTGCTCCCGATAGGCCATCCAGGTCCCCTGTTTCTCTCTCGAATGATCCCTCCCGTCCTGGGGGGCGGGGGCTCGGCTGCAGGCGAAGCCCCACCCGGGAACGCGGGCGTCCCGCCCGCATCCTTATTCCTGGCTGGAGGTGGCGGAGCGACAGCGCAAGGTTGCCGGCAGGCAGCCACCCCGCCGGCGTGTACGGCATTGGCAAGGCCGAATGAAAGGCAAGGCCCCGCTACCGTTCCATCCCAGTGGCGCAGTCGGTCAAGGCTGCGCCGGGCCAATGTGCGGGCGGGACGCCCGCGTTCCCGGGTGGGCATCCTCCACACAACTAACCGGGAACATGATTTGCATCACCCCCAGGTTTGGGACAAGGCGCCGTTTGCAAGCCTCACGTATCACCCCCGGGAACGCGGGCATCTCGCCCGCAACCTTATTCCTGGCTGGAGGTGGTGGAGCGTCAGCGCAAGGTTGCAGCCAGGCAGCCACCCTGCCGGCGTGAACGGCATTGGCAAGGCCGAATGAAAGGCAAGGTCCCGCTACCATTCCATCCCAGTGGCGCAGTCGGCCAAGGCTGTGCCGGGCAAATGTGCGGGCGGGACGCCCGCGTTCCCGGGTGGGCATCCTCCACACAACTAACCGGGAACATGATTTGCATCACCCCCAGGTTTGGGACACGGCGCCGTTTGCACGCCTCCCGTATCACCCCCGGGAACGCGGGCGTCTCGCCCGCAACCTTATTCCGCGCTGGAGGTGGTGGAGCGTCAGCGCAAGGTTGCTGGCAGGCAGCCACCCTGCCGGCGTGAACGGCATTGGCCAGGCCGAATCAAAGGCAAGGCCCCGCTACCGTTCCATCCCTGTGGCGCTGTTGGCCATGGCTGTGCGGGGATATTGTGGGGGGGGGACGCCCGCGTTCCCGGGGGGCGTCAGGGGGGCGGCGGGGCCAGTTCGAAGGAGGGCCGCTCCAG
>JAJDUG010000068.1 GCA_022826755.1 Acidobacteriota bacterium | reverse complement strand
CGACGGTTCGAACGTCATTACCAACGCTTGGCTCGACCATTCCAATGGAAATTCACCAGGGATCACCTTCGCGACCTCCTTGCACGTCTCGACCTGGCCGCCTAATATACGTCGTAGTACTTATGAACCGGTGTACTTAGTGGCCCTTCGTCGTTCTTCGTGTGTCTTCGTGGATCACTCTTTTTTTCTGTTGTTTCAGGTAAGCCTGCGGCCTCGGCGACCGAAATCCCGGCAAAAAGCGGCTTCAGTCGAAACGGTTGTAATAAACTGGCTGGATTCCATCGGGATCGACAAGAAAGGCTGCTCCATGAACCCGGCACCCCGGATGTCCCCTCTTTTTTGGACCTTCCTGCTCGCCATGGGAGGCCTGGCCTGCACGGGCTGTTCCGGAAGCCCTCAACCCGCTGAAGCGGTGCGACAAGCAGCGCCCCGTCCCGGCGGGACCTATGCCGCGGCCAGGCACGGCGGCGGCTACATGCACAACTACTACCTCCCGCCGGCCCCTTCGTCCGCGCCCTGGGCCCCCGCCTGGTCTCCCGACGGCAAGCAGATCGCCGTCGGGCTTCAGGGTTCCATCTGGCGAATCGACCTGGCCAGCCGGGAAGCCTTTGAACTGACCTACGACGAGCACTATCACTCCTCTCCCGACTGGTCCTCCGACGGAAGGTGGATCGTCTATACCGCCGACCACGGGGGGCGCGCCATCCAGCTTCAAATCCTGAACCTGGAAACGGGACAGTCCCACGCCCTGACCGACGACCCCCACCTGTACGCCGATCCTGTATTTTCTCCCGAGGGAGACCGGCTGGCCTACGTCTCCACCGAGCCCAACGGGTACTTCAACATCTACGTGCGTCCCATCCGGGAGGGGCGCTGGACCGGGCCGGCCACCGCCCTGACCCGGGACCATTCCTACGGCAAAAATCGCCTCTACTTCGGAGAATGGGACATGCACATTCAACCCGCCTGGAGCCGGGATGGGAAAGAGCTGCTCTTCCTTTCCAACCGGGACGTCCCGCTGGGGTCGGGACACGTGTGGCGCATGCCGGCCGAGGAGCCGGGCATGGCCGGGGCCGAACCCATCCTGAAGGAGCAGAGCCTCTACCGGACCCGTCCCCACGTCTCCCAGGACGGAAAGCGCTTCATCTACTCCTCCACCGGCGGGGCCGCCGACCAGTTCAGCCATCTCTACGTGCTCCCCGTAGCCGGCGGGGCGCCCTACAAGCTGACCTTCGGCCGTTACGACCACTTCCATCCCCGCTGGTCGCCGGATGGAGAGCGGATCGCCTACATTTCGAACCAGCCCCTTCTTCCTCCGGGTCCCGGTCTGCCCCGCTTGTGGCTGATGGAGACTTACGGCGGCCGCAAGGAGAGAGTGCAGCCCCGGAAATATCACTGGAAACGGCCCATGGGCATCCTCCGGGCGCAGGTGCGGGACGGCGGCACCGGCCGCAAGACGGCCGCCCGGATCTACGGGCGAGCCTCCGACGGAAAGCTCTACCCGCCTGGAGACAGCTTCGCCCGCGTCGGAGTCTCGGGAGAGCCTCTGTTCCACACCGCCGGGGAATTCGAGATGACCCTGCCTCCGGGGGAAATGACCCTGGAGGCGGTCAAGGGGCTGGAGTACCGGCCGGCCCGGCGGGAGGTGGAGATCCGGGCCGGCGAGGTCTCCCGGATCAGCCTGGTGCTGTCGCCGGTGGTCGATATGGCCTCCAGGGGATGGTACGGCGGATCCACCCACGTGCACATGAACTACGGCGGGAACCTGCGCAACACGCTGGAGAACCTGATGTTCCTGGCCAGAGCCGAGGATCAGGAGGTGGTCTGCGAGCTGATTGCCAACAAGGACAACCGCATCCTGGACTGGGACGCCTTCGTTCCCAACCGGATCGAACACCCGGTCTCCCTGTCCGACCCCGACCTGGTGGTGATCGTGGGAGAGGAGTACCGCCCTCCCTTTCACGGCCACGTCTCGCTGCTGGGACTTCGTGACCATCTGATCTCGCCCTTCACCACCGGCTATGAAGGCACCGCCATTGAAAGCCTCTACCCCAGCAACACAGACATGTTTCGCAAGGCCAGGGCGCAAGGAGCACTGGTCGGATACGTTCACGCCTATTCCGGGGAAACCGATCCCCTGGAAAGAAATCTGACCCATGCCCGGACATTCCCGGTGGACGCGGCCCTGGGCACCGTCGACACCCTGGAGTGGTCCTCGCCCAACTCGGCCACCCTGCTTGTGTGGCACCACACCTTGAACAACGACCTGGGGATCACGCCGGTGGGCGGCGAGGACGCCATCACCGACCTCCACCGATCCGGCCTGCCGGGGGCGTTCAGGACCTACGCTTACCTGAAAGGCAAGCTTACGGCGGAATCCTGGATCGAGTCGATTCGACAGGGTAGGACCTTCATCAGCAGCGGTCCCCTGCTGGACTTCCGCATGGAGGGGCGGATTCCCGGCGATCGCCTGGAACTGCCCGAGAAAGGGGGAACCATCCGCCTGGAGGCCAAGGTCTGGTCCATTGTCCCCCTGGAGGGGGTCACGCTCTATCACAACGGCGAGGTGCTGAAGGAGTTCCCGCTCACCGAAGGGCAGTCTACGCTTTCCCTGGAGGAGGCGTTCGAGGTCAGCAAGAGCGGATGGTTCAGCCTGACCGCCACCGGGCCCCGCCGTTCCCATCCCCTGGAGACCGGCTACCCCATGGCCGCCACCAACGCCATTCGGGTCTACGTCGGCGACGGCAGGATTCGCAGCCGTCGTTCGGCGGAGTATTTCGTTCGATGGATCGACCGCCTCAAGCAGCAGGCGGAGGAGTGGCCGGATTGGAGATCATCGGCCGAGATGGCCCACGTTCTGGGGCAGTTCGATGAAGCCAGGAGTGTCTACGAGCGGTTGGCCAGGGAGGCGGATGAGGAGTGACGGAGCCGCCCCTTCAATTCCCGCTGGAGGTGGCGGCCGACCAGGCGGTGAGGTCTCCCACTCGGAAGGCGTCTGCGAAGCTCGCCGCGGTCATCTGTGTTTTTCGGCTGGTCGTCTTGGACCCGAAAGCCATGACAGCGGCCTGAAAGTTGCTGGATCCGGGAATATCCAGGCACATTTCGATGATCCGCGGCTGGTCGAATGCCCAGGGCTCCGAGGAACGCCTGGCTCCGGAAACAGCCAGGCTGGAGGAGCTGCCGCCAAGCCTCCCATTCATGTCGAAGGTCCGGAACCGCAACCTGGTGCCTGCGGGAGCAGCGCTCCCAGGCTGAGTGGTGACCGAGGCCAGGCTGACATTGCGCCCGTTGCCGAAAACACCGGTCAGGACGCGGCAATCCCCGTCCCCCAACCAGTCTTGCGGGGCTTGGCCGGCCACCGAGAGCAACTCCTCGATTTCACCGCTATTCCAGGCGGGACCGGCCAGGCAAGGGCCGGTCGGAGCCACAGGCCATTCTGCTTTCCCTCCCCGGAGTTTCCGGATACAATTGCCCTCCCACTAAATGAGGAGGTGCCCCCCATGCCGGAGTGTGTCGTTCAGGAACAGGAAATTCCCCCGGAAATCGTCGGTGAGCTGAGCGACAGTTCTTCCTGCCTGGACGATCCCTGCGAGCTGCAGCGGCGGCTCCGCAACGAGGGATACCTGCTGCTGCGCCAGGCACTGGACTACGAGCAGGTGATGGCCGCCCGCCGGGAGACCCTGGAAGCCCTGGTGGAGGTCGGCGAAATCCATCCTCCGGCCATTGAGGGCATCTTTACCGGGACAAGCCGGAGGGAGGAGCGGCCTGAAGGGTTGGGCGCCTTCTGGAAGTCGGTCAGCGAAGGGCCGGCGATTCGGCGGGTGACCCACGGCGGAGAGCTTCGCGGGATCATGGACCGGGTGCTGGGAGAGCCGAGCAGACCTCAAGACTACATCTTTCTTCGAGTGGCCGTCCCGGGCCGCTCCACCGGGCTCCACTACGACCACCCCTTCTTTGCCAGGGGCTCCCAGCGGATACACACCGTGTGGCTGGCCCTGGGCGAGGTGACCGTCGAGCAGGGACCGCTGGTGGTGGTCGAGGGTTCCAACCGGTTCTCGGACCTGATCGAAAGAGCCAGTTCCATCGATTACAACTCCACTTCTTCTCCCAAGGTAATGGTGGACCCCCACCCGGTAGAGCTGGCCCGACAGCGTGAGACCAGGCTGCTGACCGCCGACTTTCGCCCGGGGGACCTGGCTGTCTTCGGCATGCACACCCTTCACGGTTCGCTGGACAATCGGTCGCGGGCCGGAAGAGTTCGGGTCTCCTGTGACATTCGCTTTCAACCGGCCGCCGATCCCCTGGACGACCGCTACTTCGGTCCCGACCCCAAGGGAACCACCGGCATCGGTTACGGCGAGTTGAACAGCGCCAAACCCCTGACCTTGCCCTGGCACATGCGCTGAAACTTGTGTCCACGCTTCCGGCAGCACCGGTGCAAGACACCATGAAAACCCCCTTCCCTTTCCAAAGGTGCTGTTCCGCAATCCTCCTGCTGGCCGCCTGCATGGTCGCTTCGAGCTGGGCCGAGGACTGGCCCGAATGGCGTGGCGAGGGACGATCGGGCGTCTGGCGCGAAGACGGCATTCTGCAACGATTTCCGCCGTCCGGCCTGCAGGTGAAGTGGCGGAAGGCCCTGGGCAGCGGCTACGCCGGACCCGCCGTGGCCGCGGGCCGCGTGTTCGTGCTGGATTTTGTGGCTGAAACCGCCCGCGAGGGAACCGAACGCCTGCTGGCCCTGGACGAGACCAGCGGCCGCCAACTCTGGAGCCGCTCCTGGACGGCGGACTACACCGGGCTGTCCGGAAGCTATGCCATCGGTCCCCGGGCCACACCCACCGTGGACGGCAGTCGAGTTTACGTGCTGGGAGCCAAGGGGGCGCTCTTATGCCTTCGTTCCGACAGCGGTGAGATCCTGTGGCAAAAGGACTTCGAGCAGGACTATGGAACCGAGGTCCCCGTCTGGGGCATGGTGGGAGCTCCCCTGGTGGACGGGCCCCGCCTGATCGCCGTGGTGGGCGGGCAGGACGGAGCCAAGGTGGTGGCCTTCGACAAGCGCACCGGCCAAGAGCTCTGGCGGGCGCTGCCTTCGGACTCGGAACCCGGTTACGCTCCTCCGATCGTCATCTCGGCCGGCGGGCGCCGGCAACTGATCGTCTGGCACCCCAAGGCGGTGAGCGCGCTCGATCCCGCGACGGGCGAGGTCCTCTGGCAACAGCCTTTTCGGTCCGACAAGGGCCTGTCGGTGGCCACCCCCGTGTTCAGCGGCTCGCGACTGCTGGTCAGCGCTTTCGTGAACGGGTCCATGATGCTTGAGCTGGACCGGGAGTCCCCGGCAGCCCGCCTGCTCTGGCGAGGCAAGAGCGACAGCGAGATCGATACCGATACGCTCCACTCCCTCATCAGCACGCCGGTGATCGACGGAGACACTCTTTATGGGGTATGCAGCTATGGACACCTCAGGGGGCTGAGCGCCGGCACCGGCCAGCGGCTGTGGGAAACACTGGCGGTGACCGGGGAAAAGGCGCGCTGGGCCACGGCCTTTCTGGTTCGCCAGCAGGATCGATACTTCATTTCCAACGACCGGGGCGAGCTGATCATCGCCAGGCTGTCGCCTTCAGGCTACCGTGAGATCGACCGGACCCGGCTGATCGCTCCCACCTCCCGCATGGGGATCGGCCGGCGCCGGGCCGGCGCCGTCAACTGGTCCCATCCCGCCTACGCCAACCGCCACATCTTCGCCCGCAACGACCGCGAGATCCTCCGCG
This sequence comes from Acidobacteriota bacterium, assembly GCA_022826755.1. Taxonomy (GTDB): domain Bacteria; phylum Acidobacteriota; class Terriglobia; order Versatilivoradales; family Versatilivoraceae; genus Versatilivorator. The sequence continues at coordinate 6,647 of JAJDUG010000068.1, read as the reverse complement.
CCTCCCTGGAGCGGACCGCCACCGAGTCGGAGCGAGCGCCATGAGACCGGCCGGAAGCCCTTGTACGCCGCCGCCAACGAGCCGCTGAAACTCCTGCTCCGAACTGTCCTACCACTTCCAGGTATCGCGGACGGCGGGATTGGCCACCGCCGGGGCCGGCCATCCCCCGCGATAGAGCTCCACGATGTTCCGGGCCGCCTCCACGGCCATGTCCTCCACCGAGCGGGTGTCGATGCCGGCCGTGTGATCGCTGACCAGGACGTTGTCCAGCTCCAGCAAGGGATGGTCCCGCTGGATGGGCTCCTGCACAAAAACGTCCAGTCCGGCCCCGCCCAGCCGGCCGCTCTTCAATGCATCCACCAGGTCCTCCTCGACCACCAGCCCGCCACGGGAGGTGTTGACCAGGAGGGCTCCCCGTTTCATTCGTGAGATCGTCTGCCGGTTGATCAGGCCACGAGTCTGCTCCGTCAGGGGTACGTGCAGGCTGACGTAGTCGGAACGCGCCAGCAGGGTGTCCAGGTCCACCAGCTCGATGTCGTGTTTCCGCGCAAAGTCCCGGTCCGGAAAGGCCTCGTAGGCCAGAAGCCTCATCCTGAAGGCCTTGGCCCGCACGGCAACGCTCCGGCCGATCCGCCCCAGTCCGATCACGCCCAGCGTCTTTTCCCGAAGGGGTAGCGAACACGTCCGTTTCCAAAGGCCCCGGTGGATTTCGTCGTTCCTCCGGACCAGAAAACGACTCGTTGCCAGCAGCAGCGCCACCGCATGTTCGGCCACCGCCTCGTAGTTGGCGGTGGGGGTGATGGTGACGGCCACGTTGCGACGGGTCACCGCCTCCATATCGATGCGGTCGACGCCCACTCCCCAGCGGGAGATCACTCTCAAATGGGGCAGGGCGTCCATCACCCGCCGGCTGTAGGGCTCTCCCCCGGCGATGGTGGCCGAGATCCCCTGCAGCACCCGGATGTTTTCCACTTCGTCTGTCAGGTCCGGCCTGGGCGGGAAGCGGACCTCCAGCCCTGCCTCGCGCAGCAGGTTTACATGGGGGCCGTTGGGGTCTTGCAGAAACTGGATGAAGATCATGACGCTGGGCACGGGGCAACCTCCCGGAATTGAAGCAACTGGCGGATTTCCGTATTATGGCACGGTGCGCTGCTGCGGGAACGGAAACCTGGTTGGCGCGGAGACGCCGGCCGGTCTCGGTCCCGGACTGAAACGACAGAAAAAAGCTATCCACTGACCCGCCTCGTCGTCGGGGGGCGGGGGCAGACTTGTCCCAAACTGTTGAACCCCGATCGAGGGATGCGCCCGATCGGATTGGAGGACCGCCACCCGTGCAAACCGACCTCGAGATTGCCCGCCGTGCCAAGCTGAGAAACGTGGTGGACCTGGCCAGGGAGAAGTTCCGGATTCCGGTGGACCACCTGGAACCCTACGGCCAATACAAGGCCAAGCTGTCAACGAACGCCCTGAAATCCGGTCCGCGCGACCAGCATAAGGGGAAGCTCATCCTGGTGACGGCCATTTCTCCCACACCGGCGGGAGAAGGCAAGACCACCACCGTGGTGGGACTGGGTGACGCACTCAACCGCCTGGGCAAAAAGGCCTTGATCTGCCTGCGAGAACCCTCCCTGGGACCCTGCTTCGGCATGAAGGGGGGCGCCGCCGGAGGCGGGATGGCCCAGGTGGTTCCCATGGAAGACATCAACCTGCATTTTACCGGCGACTTTCACGCCCTGGGCCTGGCCCACAATCTTCTGGCCGCGATGCTGGACAACCACATCCACCAGGGAAACCGCCTGGACGTGGACCTTCGCCGGGTGACCTGGAATCGGGTGGTGGACCTCAACGACCGCGCCCTGCGTCGAATCGTCCTGGGTCTGGGAGGCGCGGGCAACAGCTACCCCAGGGAAGGCGGATTCGAAATCGTGGCGGCCTCGGAAGTAATGGCCATTCTCTGCCTTTCCCGTTCGCTGCAGGAACTCAAGCAACGACTGGGCAACATTACCGTCGGCTACAACCATTCCAGGGAACCCATCCGGGCCAGCGACCTGAATGCCCATGGAGCCATGGCCGTGCTGCTCAAGGAGGCCATCAAGCCCAACCTGGTCCAGACCCTGGAAAACAACCTGGCCCTGGTGCATGGAGGCCCCTTCGCCAATATCGCCCACGGCTGCAACTCCGCGATCGCCACCCTCACCGGATTGGGGCTGGCCGACTACCTGGTGACCGAGGCCGGATTCGGCGCCGATCTGGGCGCCGAGAAATTCGTGGACATCAAGTGCCGCAAGGCCGGACTCCGCCCCGACCTGGTGGTGCTGGTGGCCACCCTGCGGGCGCTCAAGTACCACGGGGGGGCCGACAAGGCCGACTTGGAACGGGAAGACCTGGAGAGCCTGGAAAAAGGAATTCCCAACCTGGAGCGGCACCTCAACAACATCCGCAACCACTACGGACTGCCCTGCGTGGTGGCCATCAATCGATTCAGCCACGACACTCGGGCAGAGATCGCACTTCTCACAAGCCGAATCGACCACCACTCGGTGCCGGTGGTGGCTTGCGACCACTGGGCCCGGGGCAGCCAGGGAACCCTGGACCTGGCGCAAACGGTGGTTGACACCATCGCAGGCACTCGAGCCAACTTCAAGTTCGTCTACGACGAGCAGGACTCACTCTGGGAAAAGATCACCAAGGTGGCCACCCGGATCTACGGCGCCTCCGAGGTGGTTGCCGACACCCGGATACGGGCCAGGATCCGGCGCTACCAGAAGGAAGGATTCGGCCACTATCCGGTCTGCATCGCCAAGACCCAGTACTCCTTCTCCACCGACCCGCTGCTGAGAGGAGCCCCCTCCGGACACGTCCTGCCGGTCAAGGATGTGCGGCTGGCCACCGGAGCCGAGTTCCTGGTGGTGATTTGCGGTGACATTCTGACCATGCCGGGTCTCCCCAGACAGCCCGCCGCCAATCAGATCGATCTGGATGAAGAAGGAAGGGTGGTGGGGCTCTTCTAGGAGAGCCCGCTCCGGCGAGGCTTGCGGGTCGATCTCACAGCGCCTTGAGGCTGTCGACCCCCATGTAGTGCGATCCGTAGAAGACCAGCGGCGGCCGGGAATCGTCCAGTCTCAGGCCGACCACCTCCCCCAGGAAAAGCGTGTGGGTTCCGCCGTCGCAGGCCCGGGTGACCCGGCAGTCCAGGTATCCCTGGGTCCCCGCCAGGATCGGCGCTCCGGTTACCGCCGTGGTCCACTCGATGCCCTCGAAGCGGTCGTCGTCCTTGTCGCGGTGGCGTCCGGCAAAGCGATCGGAGATCATGGTCTGATCTTCGCTCAATATGTTGACGGCAAAGAGCCGGCTGCGGTCGATGAGAGGCCAGGAGCGGGCGTCCTTGGCCACGCTCACCATGACCGTGCAGGGATTCAACGAGATGGAGCAGAAGGCGTTGCAGGTGAGCCCATGGACTTCCTGGCCCGACCGGGTGGTGACCACGGTGACACCGGTGGCGAAGCGCGACATGATTCTGCGAAATTGAGAGGCGTCGATTGGTGATGGCATGGGTTTCCCTTTAGCGTTGAACGATACTTTTGATGACCGATGCCGCCGGGGCCGAAGGCCTGATCCTTCTGCCATAACCCGCCTGCCTTGCCCGACGTCCGCGGGCATGGCTCCGTCACAGCGGCGTCTGGGTGCATAGCCGCATGGCCGGGGTCACTTCCTCGTAGATGGCCAGCATGGCTTCCACCAGGTCGGTTCCGGACGTTCCCCGGACAGTATCCTCGTCCATGGGAAAATAGAGCAGGAATCCGGCCCAGGCGTTTCCCGGGGCCTGTTCCAGGCCGGCACGCAACCGGGCCACCGGGGGGAGGGTCGACTTGGAGTAGCGAAACAGATCGGAGTGCCAGCCGCCGGCCTGCACCCGGAAGCCCTCGCGCAACACCAGCCGCTTCAGCTCCCGTTCCATGCCCCCCTTGGGCTTCAGCGCCCGCAACAGCCGGTGCCAGTCCCAGTCGTCTTTCAACTCGAAGCGCTCCTGACCGGAGGGAGCCTTCAGGAAGCCCCGCTCCACCTGCAGCCCGCACTTGAAGCGCCGGTCATCGGTATCGACCATGAGAAAGAACTTGGCGCACCCGAAGCTGACCTTGGAGGAAAGGGGCTTGGCGGCCCGATTGGACTTGGCCAGAAAGCCGATCCACTGCCAGTAGACCCCGCGGCCCCAGCGCTCGGTGACGAAGGGCTGCCGGTACCTCGTCTCCAGGGCGACCTTCAGAATGCGGGTGATGCGTTCGTCGTCGTCCAGATTTCCGACCCGAATCCCCCGGCGAAAGTCCAGGAACTCCGGACGGAATCGAGTGCGCCGAGGGTGGAACCCCTCCGAGCTAGGCGATGGACGGGCCATGTCTGGCTCACTCTCTCTCCTCACCCCATCCCCACGGTGCGGCCGAAGCTGTCCTGGTAGATCCCCGGGTCCACCCGAGCGTCGATCAGCGTTCCGCAGCCGGCGGCCATGGCGGCCCGCAGCTCCCGCTCGAAATCCTCGGGGGTGTCCACGGTGGCCGCCTTCAGTCCGCAGGCCCTGGCCACCTCGGCAAACTGCACCGGATGGAGGTCCAGCCCATAGTCGGGCAGGCTGCGAATTTTCTGGCGGGCCTTCATGGTCCCCAGCGCCTGATCGTTCACGATCACCAACGGCACGGTGCCCCCGGTGCGGGCCAGCACTTCCAGCTCTCCCAGGCGCATCAGGAGACTGCCATCGGCTCCCAGACCGATCATGGGTGTTTCCGGATCGGCCAGGCGGGCGCCGCAGATGGCCGGCAGGGTCAGTCCCATGGTGCGCCCTCCTGAAGTCCCGTAGTAGGTTCCCGGCTGGTCCGCCTGCCAGAGATGTTCCAGCATGCAGATGAAGACTCCCGTTTCGGAAATGAGGATTCCATCCGAAGGCAGCTCCCTGCGGCAGATCTCGATTATGTCCTGGGCAGCCAACCTGGCCCGGCCCGGCCGCTTGAAGGCGGGCAAGACCTCCTGGCGCAACGCGCGGACCTCGCGGCTTTGGAAGCCGGCGCGGGCCTGGGGCGCCAGGGCCGGCAGCACGATCTTGAGGTTGCCGTTGACCCGCACCCCGGGCTGCTGCGAAAGGGATCGGTACTCGGCAGAACTGAGCACTTCGGCCGTGGGCAGGTCGCATTTCCAGGGCCCGTGGGTCATGAGGGCGTCCACGCCCAGCAGCAGCACTCCATCCGCCTTCTCGAAGGCCCTGGACTCGATGATTCCCGGGGAGTAGATCCCCACAAAGACTCCAGCCCAGCGATCGTTCGATTCGGGAAAGACACCGCGGGCTTCCATGGTCACCAGGACCGCGGCTCCCAGGTTCTCAACCAGGGAGAGCAGTTCCCCGGTGGCATCGTCCCGCACCACGTCGGCCCCGGCAATGATCAGCGGCTTGCGCCACTTGGAAAGCAGCTCCCGGCAAGCCGCGATATCCTGCTCCGGCGCCGGCGGTGCCGGGGTGCGCGCCCGCGGAGGGAGCGGTGGACCGCACTCCGCACTGCCCAGGTCGGCGGGAAAGTTGAGCAGCGCCGGTCCCGGCCGACCCTCGGTGGCTCGGTAGCTGGCCTCCCGGACCGCCAGCGGCGCATTCTCGGTCGAAAGCGTCTCCCGATAGCGTTCAATGCCGCTGAAGAGGCTCAACTGGTCGCAGTGCTGGACCATCTCGTAGCCGGCGGTGGCGGGAGGACAGGTCTCGCAGACCGCCACCATCGGGGCCCGCTCGAAGTGAATGTTGGCGGCGCCGCCCACCAGGTTGGCGGCCCCCACCCCCCGAATGGTCAGGGCCAGCCCGGCCGTATCCTTCATCAGGCCGTAATAGGCGGCCATGATGGCAGCCGAGGACTCGTGGTTCACGCTGACGAAATCCACGCCCAGCTTTCGGCCCGCCTCCATCAGGTCCAAGGGACTGCCACCCCCGGGGATGCCAAAGAAATGGCGCAGGTTGCGGGCTCGTGCGTCCTCCATGATCAGTTCGGCAATGGTCATTGTCCAATCCTCGGTCGGTGAAGGGGTCGGTGGCCGTTGGACCATCCGGCTAGGGCCGAAGGGTCAGGCATTTTTCTCATTTTTGGGGATCTTTGTAAAGGGCGCCGGCTCGGGGTTCCAGTCAGCCGCCAAGGCGGCGGCAGTTGGCCGTCGGCGCAAGCCCATGGGAAAGGGTTGGCGCAAGATATGAACATCGATGCACAGGATGCACAGGATTAACGGGACGAGAGGCTGTGGCACGGGAAGCTGACTGGCTGCGTTTTCCCTCACCCGAACCCAAGGGGCGTTCCCTTTGAGTGGGTCAAGAACATTAGTCTTTCTTCGTGTCCCTTCGTGGTCCTTCGGTAGAGTCGAGAACTGGCGCGTTGACTGTAGGGTCCGGTGGCACTTCCGTCGCTTTCGCTTCGGGCCTCAGTCCGGCTCCCCTATCACGTTTCCAGTCCCCGCTCTCCGAACCGGACGTGCAGTTTTCCCGCATCCGGCTCTCCAGTGGGATCATGCGTCTCGCACACAGGTCCCCGGTCGCATTCGTGGACGACTCCTGCGGGAGTGGCACCCTCCCCCACTCCATCCACTTCCGCTCCCGGGTTGCCGCCAGGCCTGTTGATGCCCTGACGACG
>JAJDUG010000040.1 GCA_022826755.1 Acidobacteriota bacterium | reverse complement strand
TTTTTTTTCGGATGGGACTGTTCAGGACTGTCTGGAGGCTTTGGGCGGCAGGGATTGAGTGCGTGCGTCGATGCGGCGCTTGAGCAGATTGATGGCCCGGTTCATGCGGACGGCGACGTTGCCGCGGGAGACGTGAAGGTTTTGGGAGATTTGCTTGGTCGACAACCCTTGATACAGGCGCAGCTTGATAACTTGACGGTAGGTTCCCGGCAGGAGATCGATCATTTCCCGGAGCAGGACAAGCATCTCCCCTTCCTGCACAAGAGCGTCAGGGCCCCGAGTCGGGGCCGCCTGGTCTTCGAGCGGGTCCTCGCGGTGACGGACTTGTTTCCCATGGAACTCCTTCGCCGTGTTGGTGACGATCTGATGAACCCAAGGACAGGCCTTCGGTCCGCTAAAGGAGGCATGATTGAGGGATTGGAGAATCTTGATCCAACTGGTCTGAAGGACATCGTGGGCGAGATCGTCGTTGCCGGCGACCCGCCTGGCGAGGGGAAAGAAGCGGCGGGAGCAGCAGGCAATCCAGGCTTCGCTATTGCCTTCAAGCATGGGGCAATCTTTAGCGGCTTGCTTCAGTTCGGGAGTGGGCAGGACGTGAAAATCGTCGGGCATGAGGCTTCCTCTTGGGTCCAGTATAGCTCACAGCCACAAGACCAACCCACTACAGAATGAGCTTCGCCCTTTGAGAAAACCTGCCGGCTGGCCCCTCCGCTCGATGGTCACCCGGACGAAGAGACTCCGGGATTGAACTATCGCAGAATCTGTCCGCAGATCGGTTGCAGGCCGTGCGCAGCCTCCCGTCCTGATTATCCTGTGCATCCTGTGTATCCATGTTCAATAAGCAGAAAACCAGTTTATCGGGACATGGTCCTTGTTCCCAACAGGCCAACGGTTCGTAGTTTCGCTCTTGAATGATTCGTCCGCCACGGCCAGGATTTGCCGGAAACCTCCGGCGGCTTGCGCAAGGCCCCAATGGACCAGAATTCTCCGAAATTTGCAAGGGCTTCCGGCTATGCCAGGCCGCTTCACACCAGCCGGAACCGCAACAGGCTCCGCCGAGCGGCGGTTCGTGGTAGGATTCGGAGTCTGCATGTCAGCAGAGGCGGCCTGAGAAAACTTCTGGACCGGGAGGAAGCCCATGAACGATCAGGTGAAGGTGGCCATGGTGACCGGAGCCGGAACCGGGATCGGCAAGAGCTCCTCGTTGCGCCTGTTGGAGGCGGGGTACCGGGTGGTCCTGGCCGGACGCCGTCGGGAGCCCCTGGAGGAATTGGCGGCCCAGGCCGACCCCTCGGCCGACAGAACCCTGGTGGCGCCCACCGACGTGGGGTCCCCTGCCTCCGTCCGCGCCCTCTTCGACCGGTGCCGTGAGAGGTTCGGCCGGCTCGACCTGCTCTTCAACAACGCGGGAATCGGGGCCCTTCCGAAACTCCTGGAGGACCTGAGTGCGGAAGAGTGGCAGGCGGTGGTGGACACCAACCTGACCGGCTCCTTCCTCTGCACCCAGCAGGCCTTTGCCATCATGAAGAGCCAGGCGCCCCGGGGCGGTCGCATCATCAACAACGGCTCCGTCTCGGCCCAGGTTCCCCGACCCAACTCGGCTCCCTACACGGCAACCAAGCACGCCATTACCGGTCTGACCCGGTCCACCTCGCTGGATGGGCGCAAGTACGATATCGCCTGCAGCCAGATCGACATCGGCAACGCCGCCACCCCCATGACGGCCAAGTCCAAGGACGGCGCGCTCCAGGCTCACGGGGCCGTGGTGGTGGAGCCCACCATGGATGCCGACCACGTGGCCCGGGCCGTGGTCTACATCGCTGAGCTGCCACTGGACGCCAACGTTCAGTTCATGACCGTGATGGCCACCAAGATGCCCTATATCGGGCGAGGGTGAGGGAAGAGAAAACCATGGCAGATTCGATCAATCCGGTGCACTGGTTCGAGATTTCAGTCAACGACATGGACCGGGCCAGGAAGTTCTATGAATGTGCGCTGGGGCTCCAACTCGGCCTCAACCGGGTGGAGTCCACCCTGATGGCCTGGTTCCCCACGACCGAGGGCGGCGCCGGCTGCAGCGGCGCGCTGCTCAAATCCGAAGGGCGAACGCCTTCTCACGACGGAACCATGATCTACTTTCCCGTCCCGGACATCGAAGCGGTGCTGGCCAGGGTGGAGGCCAACGGCGGCAGGACGCTGACTCCCAAGACCGACATCGGGGAGTATGGTTTCTACGCCACCTTCGAAGACAGCGAGGGGAACCGGGTGGGCTTGCACTCGTCGGCCTGAGCGGGAGGCGCAGGCGCCCTGGCGCGCTCCAACCGAGACCAGCCTTGTCTAATTGGAGCCTCCGAGCCCGCTAGCGGCGCGGGAGCACTGAAACCGAGATAACTTCAGCAGTCGACATCCATCCAGGAGGAAACCTGTGGCCCGTCCAACCGATGAAGAGCTGATTGAAGAGCTGCGCAAGTTCGATACTCCCTCCATCACCAACGTGGTGGCCACCTATCCCGGACATCCTCTCTGCCTGGGACTCTACAATCCCTGGACCGAGAACTGGTACACCGATCAAACCATACGCTGCATGTTCCCGGAGCTGGGCCCAACCGTCGGCTACGCGGTCACCTGCGTGCACGGCTTGCCCGATCCCAGCTACGACTGCCTGAACCTGGCCGACCTGGTGGAAGCCCTGGGCAAGTCCCCAAAACCCACCATCCTGGCCTTCCAGCAGAAGTTTCCGCCGGAAGTTGCCGGCAAGGTGGGACTGGCGGGAGGCGTCTTCACCACCACCCTCAAGGCGCTCGGCTGCGTGGGGGCCATTTCCAACGGCCCCTCCCGCGACATCGACGAGATCCGCCCCATGAAGTTCCAGTACCTGCTCAGCGGAACCACGCCGGGGCACGGACACATGGCCCTTCGCGCCATCAACGTGCCGGTATCGGTGGCGGGCATGGACGTTGCTCCGGGGGAGATCATCCACATGGACGAAAACGGCGCCTGCAAGTTTCCGGCGGACCGCCTGAAGGACGTCGTGAACAACGTTCGGGCGCTGCGGAAGGAGGAAGCCGCCCGCATGGACCTGCTGAACCAGGCGCGGACGCCCGAGGAGGTACTGGCTGTCGTGAGGCAAAACCCTTACGGCAAGACTCCCGGCGATTCGAAGCAGTGACGGTTTGAGTCGAGGGACGGCCAGCGAAACCGACAGCTCCGGTGCAGGTCTGCAATCCCTCGCCGCTGTTCGGCTCCCTCCGGAACCGGGAGAAGGAATCCCATGGATGCACTGGAACAACTTGGCCTGGGCCTGGGGGGACTGCCGTTGCTTGGCCGGGCGCGAACCCGCTCCATATCCCCGGAGAATCCCACCGGCGAGAAGGGGCGGGGCGGCATGGCCGTGCCCGATCACCAAAAGCTGCCCTTCAGCCATGCGGCCAGCGACCTGGGTCAGGGATGGAAGGTCAGCCCCTTCTACAAGGTGAAGCCCGGTGAGACCCTGACCCTCATGGATGTCGAGGGACCCGGCCTGATCCAGCACATCTGGCTGGTGGCCGATCCCGCCAAGGGCCGTTCCCACGTCCTGCGCTTCTACTGGGACGGAGAGGAGTCTCCCTCCATCGAGACTCCCGTCTCCGACTTCTTCGCCGTGGGCCACAACCGGTTCGCCCGGGTCAACTCCCTGGCCGTGACCGTCAACCCCAAGTCGGCCTTCAACTGTTACTGGCCCATGCCCTTCGGCCGCCGGGCCAGGATCAGCTTCACCAACGAAGACCAGGAGGAACTGGGGCTTCTCACCTATCAGATCACCTATGCCGAGACCGAAGTCCCCGAGGGCGCCGGTTATCTGCACGCCCAGTGGCGGCGGGCCGTCACCGATCGCGACCATCCCGAGTACGCGATCGTGGACGACATCCGCGGGCAGGGCAAATACGCCGGGACCTTCCTGGCCTGGACGCAATTGTCGGACGGCTGGTTCGGGGAAGGGGAAATCAAGTTCTTCATCGACGGGGACAAGGAGTTCCCCACCATCTGCGGCACCGGCACCGAGGACTACTTTTGCGGAAGCTTCGGGTTCCCCGAGACCTACAGCACGGCCTACGCCGGCAACGTGCTCAAGCATCCCGGAGACGACGGTCCCCCCAAGTGGAGCCTCTACCGATGGCACATCCGGGATCCCGTCTGCTTTCAGCAGGACTTGCGCGTGACCATCCAGGCATTGGGATGGTGGCCGAACGGGAAGTACCAGCCGCTGGCCGATGACATCGCCTCGGTGGCCTACTGGTACCAGTCCGAACCGCACGCGCCCTTTCCGGAGTTGCCCGGGCCGGCGCAGCGCTGGCCGCGCTGATCGGCGTCCAGGCCGGCAACCAACTGAAACGCCGCGAGGACCCGACCCCCAAGGAGAACGACATGGCTCAACTGACCCTGGCCACCTGCCAGTTTGAAATCCGGACTCAGGTTGCCGAGAACCTCCGGTCCATCACCCGACAGTTGAAGCAGGCCAAGGCCAAGGGGGCCCACCTGGTTCACTTTTCCGAGGCCTGCCTGACCGGCTACCTGGGGAGCGAACTGAAATCCGTCCGGGAAATGGATTGGGACGCCGTTTCTTCGGCCATGGAAGCAATCATGGGGCTGGCCGGAGAACTGGGCCTGTGGGTGGTGGTCGGGTCCAACCACCCTCTGTCGGGCAGCCACAAGCCCCACAACTCGCTCTACGTGGTGAGCGATCGGGGACGCCTGGCGAACCGCTACGACAAGATGTTCTGCACCGGAGACCACGACGACGACGGCGACCTTCACCACTACAGCCCCGGACAGGCCTTCGTGACCTTCCAGGTGCAGAACGTGGTCTGTGGCCTGCTGATCTGCCACGACTTCCGCTACCCCGAGCTGTTTCGCCACTACAAGCGGCTCGGGGTGCAGCTCATGCTGGTCTCCTTTCACAACGCCGGCGGCAGCCTGCAGAGCTATCACAACTACAACACCTGGGTTTCGACCACCATCCAGGCGGCTGCGGCCAGCAACTATTACGCCGTCAGCGCCAACAACGGCACCCGGCGCTACGCCTGGCCGAGTTTCGTGGTGAGTGCCCAGGGACTGGTGGTCGACCGGGCCCGGCCCCACCGCCCGGCGGTCCTGATCAACCGCATCGACACCGAAGAAGAGATGTACGATGCCTCCAAGGCCTGGCGGGACCGCTGCATGCAGGGAACCTTTCACAGCGGTACTTTGACCCGGGATCCTCGATCCAGCAACCGGATCGGCCTTTGACCCGGACCGGCCAGGAATGCGATTCCGCCTCACCACCATGCCGCCCGCTCTTCCACGGGGACTGGTTCGGCTCTGCCTGCCGGTGGGCCTGCTCGTCCTGCTGGCCGCCTTTGGCCCGGGTTCGGCCGGGACCGACCGGAACGGGCCCAACGCCCTGCAGCAACTCAAGAGCCGATGGACGACCGTGCCCTCGCGGGTGGCCGGCTCCCCCGACCCGCCTCTCCCCTACCGGGTGGTGCGGGTTTTCCCCAAGCTCTCGCTGACCAACCCGGTGGTGGTGGTGAAGGAGCCGGGAAGCCGCAGGTTGTGGTTCATCGACCAGGATCCCGGGAAAGCGGAGCCGCGCCTGTGCCGGACCACCGGAGACCCGGTTGACGGCGCCTACCAAGTCCTGCACCACTTCGGGAAATCGCTGGCCTACAGCATCGCCTTTCATCCCGCCTTCAAGCAGAACGGTCACCTCTTCATCGGCAGCAACGACCGGGTTGGGGAGGGCGACAAGCGCGTTCGCATCACCCGCTATCGGGTGGACCGCGCGCCACCCCACCGTTTTCACTCCGATTCGGCCGAGGTGATCATCGAATGGGAGTCCAACGGACATGACGGCGCCGCCATCGCCTTCAGTCCCGAGGGCCTCATGTACGTCACTTCCGGCGACGGGACCAGCGATTCGGACACCAATCTCAAGGGCCAGGGTTTGGACCATCTGCTGGCCAAGGTGCTTCGGATCGACGTCGACCGCCCCGATCCCGGGCGGCTCTACTCGGTGCCTCCGGACAATCCCTTCATCGGCACGGAGGGGGCCCGCCCCGAGACCTGGGCCTACGGCTTTCGCAATCCCTGGCGCATGGCGGTGGACCCCGGTACCGGGCATCTCTGGGTGGGCAACAACGGACAGGACCTCTGGGAACAGGTCTACCTGGTGGAACGGGGGGCCAACTACGGCTGGAGCGTCTACGAGGGCAGCCACATCTTCTATGCCAACCGCGAGCTGGGACCGACTCCGGTCTCCAGGCCCCTGCTGGAACACCCGCACTCCGAAGCCCGCTCCATGACCGGCGGCCTGGTCTACTACGGGGACCGGTTCCCGGAGTTGCGGGGCGCCTACATCTACGGCGACTATTCCACCGGCAAGATCTGGGGCGCCCGGGTGGAGGGGCGGGAAGTGGTCTGGCACAGAGAGCTGGCCGACACCCCCCTGGCCATCGTCGCCTTCGAGGTGGACGCCGACGGCAACCTGCTGGTGCTCGACTACCGAGACAAGGGCAGGGGAGGACTCTACTCCCTGGAAGTCAACGACGCGCCCGACAGCAGCGAACGCTTCCCCCGGCGCCTGAGCCGGACCGGCCTGTTTGCCTCGGTTGCCGGCCACCGCTTGGCTCCCGGCATGATCCCCTACTCGGTGAACGCCCCCCTGTGGTCGGACGGCGCCTTCAAGGAACGGTCACTCTATCTGCCGCCGGCCGAGGGGCGGCACGAAGGGCAGAACCAGGCCGACGCAGACATGACTTCCAACCTGGGCTGGGGCTTCCCGGACCGGACGGTGCTGGTCAAGTCGTTCGGATTCGACTCTGAAAGCGGCGGCGAGCGGCATTGGGTCGAGACCCGCTTGCTGACCCGCCGGCAAGGCGAATGGGTCGGCTACTCCTATGCCTGGAACCGGGAACAGACCGAGGCCCACCTGGTCGGGAGCGAAGGACTGGATGCGTCTGTCGAAATCGATCCGGCAGAAGGCGGAAAGCGCTGGCTGGACTGGCGCTTCCCCAGCCGGAGCGAGTGCATGGTCTGCCACAGCCGGGCCGCCAACTTCGTGCTGGGTCTGTCGACGCTCCAGATGAACAAGGAACACGACTATGGAGGGGTCCGCGCCAACCAGTTGGAGGCGCTGCACTACCTGGGGGTGTTGAAGCCGGCCTGGTCGGACGGGGACAAGCGGTCCCTGCGAAAGCGGTTGCAGGAGAGCGGCGTCAATCGCTACCGGCTGGACTCGCGGGTGGAGGAAATCACGGCCGCCGGCGCCGGCCAGGCGGTGATCCCGGCCGAATTGCCCTTTCACTGGTCGTCAGCCTTCCCCAGCCTGGTCGATCCCTACGACCCGCGGGAACCCCTTGAGACCCGGGCCCGCTCCTACCTGCACTCCAACTGCGCCCAGTGCCACGTGCAGGCGGGTGGAGGCAACTCCCAGATCTCGCTGGAGTTCTCCAAGAGCCTGGATGACATGAAGATGGTGGACCTGGAACCCCTGCACCACAAGTTCGATATCCCCGAGGCCAGGCTGGTGGCTCCCGGCGATCCGGACCGCTCCGTACTGCTCCACCGGATGGCCACCCGCGGCCGCGGCAAGATGCCCCAACTGGCGACTTCATTGGTCGACCGGCAGGCCGTCGAGCTGATCCGCGAGTGGATCCGCCGGATGGAGTAAGCCCCACCTCCCGGGGAGTGCAAGCATGAGTTTCGACTTGTCCGGCTTCGACACCATGGTCGTGCTGTGGGCCGCACTGGCGGTACCCGTCTTCATCTACAGCCTGGTGGGCACCGACCACGTCGGCCGCACCGGTGGAACCCCCCGCGGTCCGCGGATGTCGGCGCGCTGGGGCTGGGTGGTCATGGAACTGCCCGCGTTGGGCGTGCTGCCGGCACTCTACCTCTCGGGCGGCAACCGGCACCTGGTAGCCGACCTGCTGGTCGCCGCCTGGGTGATCCACTACGCCCACCGGACCCTGGTGTGGCCCTGGATCGTTCCGCGCTACAGCCGGCCCATGCCGGTCATCACCTGCGCCTCGGGCTTCGCCTTCAATGTCATCAACGGCCTGCTCAACGGCTGGTTCCTGGGATACGCGGCCGCTTATCCACGGGAGTGGCTGCTGGACGGCCGCTTCATGGCCGGCGCGGTTCTGTTCCTGATGGGAGCGGCCTTGAACGTGACCTCCGACTACCGCTTGAACATCGATACACAGGATGCACAGGATTGACAGGACGAGAGGCGGTGGCAAGGGAAGCTGACTGGCTGCGTTTTCCCTCACCCGAACCCAAGGGCTGTTCCCATTGAGTGGGTCAAGAACATTGTCTTTCTTGGTGGCCCTTCGTCGTCCTTCGTGTGCCTTGGTGGATAGCTCTTTTTTTCTGTTGTTTCAGGCGTGCGGAGGCAGGTATTCCGCTTACCGGCCCTTGGAGGGTGGAGAGCCGGTGGAGTTGCCCTGCTTGATGACGTTCATGGCCATGGCCACCATGGACCCGACGTCGGTCACCGACGCCGGCATGATCAGGCTGTTTCCTTCCTTGGCCAGCTTGCCGAATTCGGCGATGTACTGCTCGGCTACCCGCAGTTGGAGGGCATGAACTCCACCGGGGCTCTGAATGGCTTCCGCCACCTTGACGATCCCCTCTGCGGTGGCGCCGGCCACGCTGCGAATGGCGGCGGCTTCTCCTTCGGCCTCGTTGATCTGCTGGGTGCGCTTGGCTTCCGAATTCTTGATGACCTCCTGCTTCCTGCCCTCGGCTTCGTTGATGGCCGCGTCGCGAATACCCTCGGAATTCAGAATGACCGCCCGCTTTTCCCGTTCGGCCCGCATCTGCTTCTCCATGGCATCCAGCACATCCCGAGGGGGCTTGATGTTCTTGATTTCGTAACGCAGGACCTTCACTCCCCAGGGGTCGGAGGCCTTGTCCAGTTCGCTCACCACGGCGGTATTGATGTTGGTCCGCTCTTCAAAGGTGCGGTCCAGCTCGATCTTGCCCACTTCGCTGCGCAGGGTGGTCTGAGCCAGTTGAGAGATGGCGAAGACGAAGTTGGTGATGCCGTAGGAAGCTCTCTCCGCGTTGAGCACCTTGAGGTAGAGGACTCCGTCCACCGATACCTGGACATTGTCGCGGGTGATGCAGATCTGCTCGGCAATGTCTATGGCAACCTCCTTCAGGGAATGCCTGTAGCGGATGACGTCCAGGAAGGGGATGAGAATATGGAACCCCGCGTTCAGCGTGCCGCTGTACCGACCCAGCCGTTCCACGATATAGGCGCTCTGCTGGGGAACCACCACGGCGGTCTTGGCCAGAATGAACAGTACCAGCAGCGCCAGCAGGAAGAGTACGATCAGCTCGGCAGTCATTAGTGTTTCCCTCCATTCACCCGTTCAAAAGAGTAGGGTTTGCGAACCCATAACGCCACGCCCTCGACCCGGTCGACCTGGCAGCTCTCCGCCGGGGCAATAGGCTCCGAGCCCACGTTCCTGGCTCTCCAGGAAGTCCCGCGCAACTCGACCTGTCCATAGCCGTCCACGGCAATGTTTTCCAGGGCCTGGGCCGTCCGGCCCACCAGGTCGTTATCCGGCTGAGTGGGAGCGGCGCGCCGCATCCTCTCCTGCAAGCGCCCCCTCAGCAACAGCAGGCTGCCGATCGAGAGCAGGGAAAAGAGCAGCCATTGCAGCCAGGCCGGCCCGTCCAGACCCACGGCTGCCAGCAGACCCACCAGGACGGCGGCCACACCGAAGAACAGGAGGTAGAAGCCGGTGGGCGTAACCAGTTCCAGAAACAGGAGCGCAAGCCCCAACAGGACCCAGAACCACCAGGTCGTTGCCCAGCCGTCCATCGCGGACCTCCCAGCAACCCGCTTCTGTAGACGCGGAAATGAAGCGTAGAGACCATACCATTTTCTGTCGCTTGGAGGCCAGTCGCGAGCGGGCTATCCCCATCCGCCAAGAACTCTCGCAACGGAAACTCCCTGATTCCCCATGGCCAGGCCCTTCCTTTGGAAGACTGCAGTGTTATTCGTTGAAAATGATATTCATGTTCACTATAATGCTGCTCCCTGCGGGGAGCGGCTTCATGGTTTTATCAATTAGCGGAGGTATCAGAATGGCAACGCTGCGCATGTTGGGGTTGATGTTGGCACTTGTCCTGGCGACCGGTTCCGCCCGGGCCCACTTCGTCTGGGTCGCGCATGAGAACGGGGACGGCAACGACCCGGAGGTCCGGGTCTATTTTGGAGAGTCCGCTCAGCCGGACGCAGCCAAGCACCTGGACATGGTGACTCGATTGAATGTCTGGCACCGCGGCGCTGAGGAGGATTACGCCTCGCTCGACCTCCACAGAGTCGAATCGGACGGCAAGGGATGGTTCAGGGGCGACCTGCCCTCGAACCGGGGCGTCATCGAGGCGACTTGTCTATTCGGCGTCTTTTCCCATGGTGACCGGTCCCTGCTGCTCAATTACTACGCAAAGTCTCTGAAATCGGATGCACAGAGTGACCTGAGCCGATCCCGCAAGCTCGATCTCGATGTCGTGCCGCAGTTGATCGACGGTGCCATGATGATTGGCGTTTTCTGGAATGGGCAGCCGCTGGAGGGCTCTCAGGTCGTCGTATCTCCCCCCAAGGGCGAACCGTTGGAACTCGAGACCGATTCCAGGGGGGTTGCCAGTCTGAAAGCACCGTTGCGCGGAGCCTATCAGATTCGAGCCCGGCAGATCGTGAAGGAAAGCGGCGAGTTCGACGGTCGGAAATACGACGAAGCGCAGCATTACAGTACGCTTACGTTTGCCGTGGCCGAGGCCGGCGCCGACACGCTGTCCGGCACCGAATCCTTGCGCTCGACGCAGGACATTCGATATCCCGACCTGCCCCGGGGAATCACCAGTTTCGGAGCCGCGGTGATCGGCGACCGGCTGTATGTTTACGGGGGACATTTCGGGCGGCCCCACCACTACTCCAACACGAGTCAGTCTGACGAGCTCAGCCGCCTGAATCTCAGCAAGGACTCGGCCTGGGAAGTCATCGCCACGGGTCCGCGACTTCAAGGACTGGCCATGGTGGCCCATGGCGGCAAGCTCTATTGGGTGGGTGGATTCACGGCGCACAACGAAGAGGACGACGACCACGACTTGCGTTCGGTGGCCGATTTCGTCCGCTTCCATCCGGAAACCGGAAAGTGGGAGCCGCTGCCCTCCTTGCCGGAGCCCAGGTCGTCTCATGACGCCGTGGTGATCGGGGACAAGCTCTACGTTGCCGGTGGCTGGCGCCTGGGTGGCGAAAAACCGAAGTGGCACCAGACGGCCTGGGTGACCGATCTTTCCCGGGAGAATATCGTCTGGGAATCACTTTCCGAGCCGCCTTTCCTGCGGCGAGCGGTTTCCCTGGGACACCGGAACGGCAAGCTGTACGTCATCGGCGGTATGCGGCAGAAGGGTGGGCCGACCACCAGGGTCGATGTCTACGACCCGGCCAGCGGCCAGTGGTCCCAGGCGCCGAGCCTGATCGACCCCAAGGCCGACGCCGACCGCGGCAAGGGAATGGAAGGCTTCGGATCCTCGGCCTTCACCGTGGATGGGCGCCTCCTGGTGAGCACCTTCAACGGCAACATCCAGGTCCTGGACGAGGGCAACGACGCCTGGCGCATCTCGGCCAAGCTCGTGGACGACCGCTTCTTTCACCGCATGCTGCCCTTCAACGGCCGCCTGCTGCTGGTGGGCGGGGCCAGCATGCGTGCCGGCAAGCGTCTTCACTTCGAAACGGTCGAACTGTCGGGTCTGAAGTGACCGGCTGGAATGTTATGGGCATTCCCTCACGACCCATCCCTCGAGTCCCACGGATCCCGGTGCCACAGCAGTCGCGTGGCAGCCGGGGTCTCGGGATCGGCAGGAATGGACTGTAAGGACCGACGCATCCCAATCCGCCTGATCCGCACAGTCCCCGCTCCCAATCCACTCAACCCTCCACCCCCGTCTTTTTGATCGCCGAATCGGCTTGAGGCATAATGAATCCGGGAATTGAGACGCCTCCATCCCGGAAACATGATCCTCACCAGCCAGCGAATTCGGATCCTGGTCGTAATGGCCATGCTGATCCCTGCGACGTCCGAGGCATCGGAACCCCAAGCCCTCTCGATTGCACCTCTGGGCGGCAGGAAAGGGACCCGACTGGAGGCCGCCCTGCGGGGCCGGTCCCTCCAGGGGGCCTATGCCGTCCGGTTCGATCGGGCGGGCGTAACCGCCACCGTTGAGCGCGTCGAGGAGTTGGAGTCCGCCAGCGACGGCGACCCATCGGACAAGTCCCCCAAGACTCAGAAGCTGACTCTGGGGCTGCGGATCGACCCCTCGGCCGGGACGGGCCGCTACCGGTTGCGGGTGGTCTCCCCGCAGGGCATTTCGGGACCGCTGGCGTTTCTGGTTCACGACCTCCCACCGGTGGCCGAGAGCAACCCGCCCTCGGGTGAAGCCTCCGAGCCCCAAACGATCCCCTTTCCCTGCGCCATTAACGGCGTCATCAGCCGGCCCGGAGAGAGGGACCTCTACGCCCTACAAGCCGCCGAGGGCCAACAGCTCCGCCTCGAGTTGATCTCCAACCCCTCCGGAACATCCATGGGGGGACGAGCCGGCTACAGGGGCGGCTTCGACTCGGTGCTGACGCTCTACCGGCCCCGGGGGAGCTGGTTCGACGAGGGCCGCCGCCATCGGCTGGACTATGACGACAAGTCCAAGGCCAATCCCCGACCCAACCCGCTTATCGAAGCCCGGCTCCGCCAGTCCGGCCTCTACCTGCTGGAGGTGGGATCCTTCTACAACCTGGGCGGCGCCGAGTTCAGCTACCAGCTCCGGGTCACCCCCGGCGGCCCGGCGATCCCGCAACGGCCACCGGCCACCGCCAACGGCGCCGAACCCGAACCCTGGCGGGAAAGAAGCTTCTCCCGACCCCTCCGGCCCGATCACATCCGGCGGATCCTGGCCAGGACGGTGGAACCCGGCAACGGAGCGGGCGCGACGATGGAGGGCAACGGCGGGGCGCCGCAGGAGGCGGGGAGCGATTCCGGTCCAACCGCCTACTCGATCATCGGCGAGCGGGAACCCAACGACGGCGGCGGGCCGCTTCCGGAAGCGACTCTCCCTTTCCTGGTGGAGGGCTCCATCGACCAGCCCGGCGACCTGGACAGGCTGGTTTCCTTCCGGGTCCAACCCGGCCGGAAGCTCAGCTTCGAGCTGGAGACCCCCGAGGCGACCCTGCCCGACTTCAACCCACGGTGGGCCGTTCTGGATGAAGCCGGCCGGGTGGTGCTGAGCAACGTCTACCGGCGAGTGGTCCGACAGGCCCTCTCCTACAGCAAGACCATCGAGCCCAAGACGATCCATACCTTCCTGCGGGGAGGGGCCTATTCCCTGCGGGTCCGCGACACCACCCAGCGGAACGGGGCTTCCGACTTCCGCTACCGCCTGCTGGTGCGGCCCCAGATTCCTCACGCCGGAGAGCTCAAGGTCCAGCAGGACCGGCTCAACCTGGTCCCGGGAGAAGCCGGCAAGCTGACCGTCACCACCGGGCAGGAGGAAGGGTTTGCCGGACAGATCCTCCTTCGGGTCGAAGGACTGCCCCCGGGCGTGGAAGTCCTTCCCGGCACCGACTATCGGCCGGAGACCCCGCCTCACCTGGATCAGGGCCCCAGAGAACGGTATATGCCGCAACAGGGAGCCACCTCCATCATGGTCGTGGCCGCTGAAGATGCTCCGGCCACGCGGATGCCCAGTATCCTTCGCATCCGGGCCCGCCCCGTGGTTTCGGGGAAGGTGGGTCCGCTGCTGCCGGTGGGGAAGGTTCACCTGATGGTCCTGGGGGGAAATCGCCGCCAGGCTTCCGCCAATTCCCCCTGAACGGGAGACCATGCGGAGGCGCCGGGCGTTTCGACCGTCCAAACCTGGAATGTGCCTCCGGTTGTTAGACAGAGTCCGATGAATGCTCCCCGCCGCGACAATCGACACCCCCTTGGAGCCCGGCCCGGCCTCCGGCTGGCCTTGCTCGGACTGGTGCTGGCGGCCGGACCGCCAGGCCATGCGGGAAAGGATGCGGACGGCTCCGCCCCCAAACTTCTGTCCCTGAGCCTTCGGCCCCGGGCTGCCACCCTGCGCGGCCGAGATGCCTCCCAGCAGTTCCTGCTCACCGGCACTTACAGCGACGGGTTGGAGCGGGATCTCTCCAGGCAGGCCCGTTTCTCTCTGTCGGACCCCCGGGCGGCCCGGGTGGACGGCCGGGGGCAGGTCGTCGCCCTGGGCGAGGGCGAGGTTCGGTTGACCGCCGCATTCGGCGGCCGATCGGTCGACGGCACCATCACCGTCCTGGCCGCCGCCGGGACCCGCCCACCCGGCTTCGCCCTGGACCTGGAGGGCATCTTCACCCGCCGAGGCTGCAACGACAGCCATTGCCACGGCAGCGTCAAGGGCCGCGGCGGCTTCAAGTTGTCCAGCCAGGCCGGCAATCCGCGGGAGGACCACCGCTGGATCGTGCGGGGTGGAACCTTTCAGATTTACAGCCGGGAGTCGGCCGGTCCCGAAAATCCCAGGATTCGTCCGGAGAAGCCCGAGGAGAGCCTGCTCCTGTTGAAGCCGACCCTGCAAGTTCCCCACGGAGGCGGCCGGCGGCTGGATCCGGCCGGGTCGGACTATCGCGCCCTGCTTCAATGGATCCGCCAGGGTGCGCCCTACGGAAACGACGGCCCGGAGATCGTCCGCCTGGAGGTCATGCCCCGGCAGATCGTGCTGGAGCCAAAACTGGGCCAGCAACTCGTCGTCACCGCCTGGCTCTCCGACGGCAGCCGAGAAGATTTCACTCGCCGGGTGCGTTACCAATCCACTGCCGCAGAGGTGGTCGAGGTGGACGAAGACGGCTTGGTCCGGGCACGGGAACCCGGCGAGGCCACCGTCCTGGTGCAGGCGCCGCGCCAGGCGGCCCGCGTCTCCCTGGGGGTGGTGAACAGAATCCTCGAGCAGTTTCCCCGGGAGACCCCCCGGAACTTCATCGACGAAGAGGTCCGGCGAAAGCTGCGACGCCTGAGCATCCTCCCCTCGGAACGCTCCAGCGACCAGGAATTCCTGAGGCGGGTCTGTCTGGACCTGACGGGAACTTTGCCTCCGCCCCGACGAGTGCGGCAGTTTCTGGATAGCCGCGATTCGGGCAAGCGGGACCGCTTGATCACCACCCTCCTCAACTCTCCGGAGTACGTCGACTACTGGACCTTTCGCCTGGCCGATCTGTTCCGGGTCTCCCATGAGCAGGGCGGCCGGGACAAAGTCAAGATGTACTGGGAGTGGATCCGGAACTCCATTGCCCGCAACAAGCCCTTCGACCAGGTGGCCCGGGAGCGCATGGCCGGCCAGGGGTACAACGGCCCCACTCGCCATCTCTGGGGAGCCGACGAGATTCGTCTCCCTCAGGATGTCATGACCGAGCAGGCCCGGGTGTTCCTGGGCCGGCGGCTGGATTGCGCCCAGTGTCACGACCACCCCTTCGACTCCTGGACCCAGGATCAGTTCTGGGGCCTGACGGGATTCTTCAAGAACCTGACCTATTTCTGGACCACCATGGCGGCCGTGGACGATCCCATCGGGCACGAGGAGTTCGGGGCCGACGGCCGGCTGCTCCATCCCCGCAGCAAGCGGGAGGTGGAAGCCATCTACCCGGACGGCCGGCCGTTGCCGGTCGAGGAAAGGACAGACCCCCGGCCGCGGCTGGCCGACTGGTTCACTTCATCGGAGGAGCTTCTCTTCGAAGAGGCCGTCGTGAACCGGTTCTGGAGCACCTTCTTCGGACGGGGGTTCGTCGATCCGGTGGACGATTTTCGCCTCACCAACCCGCCCAGCCATCCTGAGCTGTTGAGGAAGCTGGCCCGTTTTTTCCGCTCCAGCGGCTACGACCTCAAGGGCCTGATCCGGCTGATCGTGCAGTCCAACACCTACCAGCGCTCGGGCCGGCCCAACCGCACCAACCGGGGAGACCGCCTCAACTACTCCCGGGCTCTGCCCAGGAATCTGGACGCTGAAATCCTGCTGGACATGATCTGCCAGATCACCGGCATCCCCGAGGTATTCGAAGGCAAGGACGAAAGGGAATACGGCGGCCGCCAGCCCGCCGGCACTCGAGCCATGAACATCGTCCATCCGGATCTCCACCCGTCCCGGTTTCTGGATATCTACGGGCGGCCCAGCCGGACGGCGGTGCCGGAACGCAAGGGCGGAGCCAGCCTGGCCCAGGCCCTCCACATGCTGGCCGGCCCGGCCTATACCGACAAGCTGTCAGGAAAGGGCGGCCGAATCGAGCGCCTGTTGCAGTCTTCGGCTACCGACCGGGAAATCGTGGAGGAATTCTACCTGGCCGCCCTGTCACGGTTTCCCACGCCGGAAGAGACCAGTCGACTGGTGCGGATGGTCGAGACCCGGCCTTCCCGAAAGCAGGCGCTGGAGGATCTTCTCTGGGGGGTGATCGCCTCCCGCGAGTTCGCTTATAATCACTAGGAGATTCTCGGCCGCCGGCAAGGGATTCGTGTCACAGCCCGGAGGATCACCTCCAGCTCCTGACAAAGAAGATTCGTCGTTCAAAACGGGACCCTATGGCTTGCAAGCGCAAAGCGAATGACCCGGTCGCTCATTATGCAGGGCTCGGCATCGTTTTCGGTGCGGCTATCGGTGCGGCTTTGGATGCGATTGGGACAGGCGTGGCGCTGGGTCTGGCCATCGGCGCTGCTATCGGGACGTGGCCAAAGAAGAAGCGGGATACCGATAGCCCGCCCGCGGAAGGCGATAGTGAAATCGATTCCTGATCCCTGTCTGAACGAGACCCGCCTCGCTCGCAGGGGCTTCCTGCGCGCGGGCTCGCTGGGTCTGTTCGGACTCAGCCTGAGCCGCTATCTGCAGCTCAAGCACCTGATGGCGGCCTCGGGCTCCCCGGTGAAGCCGGCCGCCAAGGCCCAGGCCTGCATCCTGCTGTGGCTGGAGGGTGGTCCCAGCCAGGTCGACACCTTCGATCCCAAGCCCAACAGCGCCTTTGCGCCCATTTCGACCAATGTCCCGGGCATCCGGGTCTCCGAGCTGCTGCCCCGGGTGGCCCGGCACATGGACAAGCTGGCCGTTGTCCGCTCGATGTACACCGAGGAGATCGATCACCAGCAGGCGACCTACTACGCGATCACCGGACACCGTCCCAACTCGGCCCTGGAGTCTCCCAGCCTGGGGTCCATCATCGCCAGGGAGCTCAGCCCCCGCCGCAACATGCCCCCTTACGTGATCGCACCTCCCATCGACCGACCCTATCTGAACTACTTCAACGCCGGCTTCATCGGCGCCCGCTACCAGCCCATGGTGGTCCCCGATCCCGCCCGGGAAGACTTTCAGGTTCCCGACCTGGTGCTTCCCAAGGAGATCGGCATGGACCGGGTGTCCCATCGCCGCTCCTTCCTGGAGGTGGTGGACCGCCTCTATCGCAACCAGGAGCAGCAGGCCGAGTTCGCGGCCCTGGACGACTTCAGGCAGCAGGCCCTGACGATCCTCGCTTCTCCGCAGGTCCGGCAGGCCTTCGACCTGTCGCAGGAATCGGAAAAGACCCGAGACGCATACGGCCGGCACCGTTTCGGCCAGAGCGTGCTGCTGGCTCGCCGGCTGATCGAAGGGGGCTGCCGGTTTGCCACGGCCGCCGGATATGACATGACCGAGTGGGATCTCTGCCACGTGGATAACGACAGATACAATCGCGACCTGCTGGCCCCTCCCTTCGATCAGGCTCTGTCTGCCCTGATGAAGGACCTGGACCAACGGGGACTGCTGGAATCGACACTGGTTGTGGCCATGGGAGAATTCGGCAGAACTCCCCATGTCAATCCCCGGGGAGGCCGGGACCACTGGCCCCACTGCTGGTCGTTGGTGCTGGGCGGCGGGGGGATTCGGGGTGGGCAGGTGATCGGCGCCAGCGACGAACGAGGGGCGCGGGTGGCGGACCGCATGGTGACCATCGGGGACCTGTTCGCCACCGTCTACAAGGCGCTGGGAATCGACTGGACCAAGGAATACATGACCCCCATCCAACGGCCCGTCAAGATTGCCAACTCCATCGGCGGAGAGAGCGGCCTGCCCATCGAGGGCTTGATCTGAGCCGGCCCGGACCGCCTGCCTGAAACAACGGGAAAAAGGGTTATCCACGAAGACACACGAAGGACGACGAGATGAGAATTCACCTGGCCAGCGTGCTGGTAGACGACCAACAGAAGGCACTTCGCTTCTACACGGAAACACTTGGCTTCCAGCTGAAGCACAACATCCCCCTGGGAGAGCATGCCTGGATCACGGTTGTATCCGAGGAAGCTCCAGAGGGGACGCAGTTGGTGCTCGAGCCCGATGCCCATCCCGCGGTGCGTCCGTTCAAGAGAGCGCTCGTTGAGGACGGTATCCCCTGGACCTCCTTCGCGGTCGACGATGTCGAAGCCGAACACGAGCGACTCCTGGGAAGAGGTGTTCGATTCGTACAGCCGCCAACGGACCTCGGGACTGTCATTGCCGCGGTATTCGACGATTCCTGCGGCAACTTGATCCAGATCGTAGAGGAGAAGCGTCAACCGTGACGATCTTGAGCAGCTCAGCCTTGAATGTCTGCTCGTGACCTCGGTGCCAGGTCGTGCCCGTCGCGGATTACCTCAACGCCTTAGTGGCCCTTCGCGGATTACTCTTTTGGCCCCTCGCGGATCGTCGCTCAGTTGTTTCAGGCCGGCCAACCTGGCCGTCGTCGCTCTGGCCTTGCTGGCGGTCGCCGGCTGCCGGGGGCCTTCCCGAGAACTTGCCCCGGCCGGCTACACCGGCAGGAAAGCCTGCCAACCCTGCCACCCTGACGAGTACGTCGCCTACACCGGTTCCCACCACGATCTGGCCATGGATCCGGCCACCGCCCAGACCGTGCTGGGGGACTTCGAGGACGCCACCCTGACCCATTTGGGAGTGACTTCCAGGTTCTACCGCCGGGACGGCACGTTCCTGGTCTCGACCGAAGGAGCCTCGGGAGCCGTCGAAGAGTTCGAGGTCAAGTACACCTTTGGAGCGGACCCCCTGCAGCAGTACCTGGTGGCGTTCCCGGGAGGGCGTCTACAGTGCCTGCCCCTCTGCTGGGACTCCCGTCCCCGCGAAGAAGGCGGCCAGCGTTGGTTCCACCTCTACGGCAACGAGCGCATTGCTCCCGGCGACCTCCTCTTCTGGACCCGGGTCTCCCAGAACTGGAATACCGCCTGCGCCGAGTGCCACTCCACCGGTCTGCGCAAGAACTTCGATCCGTCAACCGAAACCTACCAGACCCGCTGGACCGAGGTGGATGTCTCCTGCGAGGCCTGCCACGGACCGGGTGCCGCCCACGTGGAATGGGCCGAGGCCCGGGCTCGCGGAGTGGCACTGCCGGATTCCCCCGACCTTGGACTGACCATTCGGCTGAAGGAGGCCGAGCCTGCCGTGTGGACCCGCGATGAGAGCACCGGCAGACCCCGGCGCACTCCCCCTCTGGCCGCCCGCACACAGGCGGAGATGTGCGCCCGTTGCCACTCCAGGCGGGGTCTCATCAGCGAGGACTACGTCCATGGAGCCCCGCTGCTGAACACTCACAACCTGAGCTTGCTGGAAGAAGACCTCTACTACCCCGACGGCCAGATTCAGGAGGAGGTCTATGTCTACGGGTCCTTCCTGCAGAGCCGCATGGCGCAGAAGGGCGTGGTCTGCACCGATTGCCACGACCCCCACAGCGCCCGTCTCCGCCAAGAGGGGGATGGGCTCTGCACTCGCTGCCACGCCGCCGGGACCTATACCTCACGCTCCCACCACCACCATCCGCCCGGCTCCCGCGGCGCCCGTTGCGTGGAGTGCCACATGCCCGCCCGGACCTACATGGTGGTGGATCCACGCCGCGACCACAGCTTTCGCGCCCCACGCCCCGATTTGACAGCCCGCCTGGAAACGCCCAACGCCTGCAACCATTGCCATGGGGAGCGGTCCACCCAATGGGCGGTAGGACACTTTCAGCGATGGTACGGGGCCGGCCCCAGAGACAAGCACTTCGGCGAGACCCTTGCCGCCGCCCGCAAGGGAATGCCCGGCCTGGCGCCGGACCTCATCCGCTTGGCCCGGGCACCCCGCCATCCTGCCATCGTTCGGGCCACCGCCGTCTCGCTGCTGGGAAGCTATCCCGGAGGGAGCACCGCCGAGGCGCTCGCAGAATTGGCGACGGATCCCAGCCCGCTGGTGCGGGCAGCGGCGGTCGAAGCCCTGGGATCGGTGCCGCCCCACCAGCGGGAGCTTCCCTTGCAGGCGGCCCCGGAGGACCCGGTGCGACTGGTGAGGACCCTGGCCGGCCGCTCCCTGGCCGGGCCTGCCCCGGCCGGGCTTTCACGCCGGCAACGCCAGCTCAGAACCGCGGCCGTCCGTGAGTACGAAGAGGTTCAGCAGCTCCATGCCGACCATCCCGGCGGCCGTCTCAACCTCGGGGACCTCTACCGGGATCAGCGGGATTTCGAAGGGGCTGAAGCGTCCTACAGGCGGGCGATTTCCCTGGAGCCGGCCTTCATCCCGGCCTATCTGAACCTGGCAGACCTCTACCGGGAGATGGACCGGGAGGGCGCGGGAAGGAAGCTGCTGCTGGAGGCGCTGAAAACAGCCCCCCGATCGGCTTCGGCGCAACATGCCCTAGGCTTGCTGCTGGTCCGGACCGGCGAGCGCCGGACGGCCCTGGACCACCTGGCCCGAGCCGCGGAGCTGGATCCGGACGACAGCCGCCATGCCTACGTCTACGGGGTAGCGCTCAACTCCCTGGGAAAGTCGGCCCGGGCGATCCGCGTGCTGGAACAAGCACTGAAATCCCGACCTCATGACCGGGAGCTCCTGTTCGCGCTGGCTACCATTCATCGCGACCGGCGGGAGTTTGGAAAGGCGCTGGCGCACAGCCGTAAGCTCTTGGCCCATTATCCGGAGAACGCCGGCTACCAAAGATTGGAAAGGCAGCTACGGAACCTGGCCCGCATTCCCCAACGGGTCACTAGATGAATGACGACAGGAAGTTATTCCTGAGCGCCTTGATGGACCCTGTTTTGGGGACCTGCAGGCACTGACTGTGCTGGATCTGCTCCGGCTTTTCACGAAACCCCTACCCAAGGAGGAGCCATGCTTAACGTAATGATGGATCAGATCACCCAGGTGGCCGGCCCCTATATCCCCCGGATTGCAGGGGCGTTGGGCATCCTGATCGTGGGATGGCTGATTGCCCTGATCGTTGGAGCCCTGCTGCGAACCTTGATGCGCCGCACTGCGATCAACGACCGGACGGCGGCCTGGTTTGGCGGAGAGGAAGGAGCCAAGGACGTGCACGTCGACAAATGGGTCGGCAGGGGCGCCTACTATCTCATCATGCTGTTCGTGCTGGTGGCGGTCTTCCAGACCCTTGGCCTGACCATTCTGACCGAGCCGCTCAACCGGCTCCTCAACAGCATCTTCGAGTTCGCCCCCCGCATCCTGGGCGCGGGTTTCCTCCTGATCATCGCCTGGATCCTGGCCTCGGTCCTGAGACTGGTCATTGCCAAGGTCCTGACCGCCGCCAGGCTCGACGAGCGGCTGAGAGGCGGGGTCGGTGAGCAGGAGATGCAACGCCCCCCTCTGGCCAGGAGCCTGGCCGATGCCGTCTATTGGCTGATCTTTCTGCTGTTTCTGCCGGGGGTTCTCAACGCCCTGGCCGTGGAAGGACTGCTGGAACCGGTTCAGGCCATGGTTGGAAAGATAGCGGGGTTCATTCCCAACCTCTTCACGGCCGCGGTCATCCTGGGCGTGGGATGGTTCGTGGCCCGCATCGTGCAACGGGTGGTGAGCAGCCTGCTGGCAGCCGTCGGCCTGGACACTCTCAGCGAGAAAGGCGGGCTCTCCACAGTGCTGGGGGCCCAGCGCCTCTCAGGAGTGGTGGGACTGATCGCCTATATCCTTATCTTCCTGCCGGTGGTGATTGCAGCCCTCAACGCCCTCCGGATGGAAGCCATCACGGTGCCGGCCAGCAACATGCTCACCATGATCCTGGAAGCCATTCCGGCCGTTTTCGGCGCCGTGCTGGTGCTGGCCATCGCCTACCTGGTAGGCCGGGTGGTGTCGGGACTGGTGGCCAACCTGCTCGCCGACGCCGGCTTCAACGGCATCCTGGCCAAGCTGGGTCTCGGCAAGGAAACCGACAAGGGATCCCGCACCCCTTCGTCCATCGTCGGGACCCTGATCCTGGTGGCCATCATGCTGTTCGCCGTCACCGAGGCGGCCGGTCTCATCGGCTTCGAGGTGTTGTCCGAACTGACTTCGCAGTTTCTGCTCTTCGCCGCCCGCATCGTGGTCGGACTGGTCATCTTCGCCATCGGTCTTTTCCTGGCCAATTTCGTGCACCGGACGGTGCTGGCGGCCGGGGCAACCCAGTCCCGCCTGCTGGCGCTGGGGGGCCGTGTCGCCATCATCGTGCTGTCGAGCGCCATGGCCCTGCGGCACATGGGGCTGGCCGACGAAATCGTCAACCTGGCCTTCGGCCTGATCCTGGGCGCGGTGGCGGTGGCCCTGGCCATCGCGTTCGGCCTGGGGGGCCGGCAATTCGCCGCAAGCTGCCTGGAGAGCTGGCAGCAATCGATGAAAGCGGAAAGACCGTCGAAGTGACCAGGAATCACCCCGCCCCTCGAGGGGGAGTCGCAGGAGCCGAGCCGAATGGCGACGGCTGATGCGGGGGGGGGGGTGACGCCTCGACAGGTCAACTGCCATGGAGTGAAGCTTCTGCGGGATGATCGGATTCACCCCAGCCTCACTACACCTCGAGCGTCGCATCGGACTGCATGGGGTAGATCTTTCGACCCAGGCGCTTGAAGGGCAGCTTGGAGAAATCCTGGGTAAAGACGCTGCTGGCATCCACGTTGAAGATCGAGCCGGCGATGGCTTTGAACCCGCTGCGAAAGTGGCCGGTGGACTTCACGCAAATGTAGCGCATGCGGGCGCAATCCAGTCCCAGCTCCCGGCTGAAGGCCAGGTCCATGGGTTGGTGGGCCAGCGTGATGACCGCCACGTACACCCCGTCCTGCCTGAGCAGCACCGAATCACCATGGTCACCCTCCAGTCCGGCGAACATGGGACCGTCATAGACGAAACGGCCGTCGCTCACCGCCACCACCTCAGCCTGCATGGGCACCGGCGGCCCTACCAGCGGGTGAGACTTCCCGCCGACCTCGACATCAACCCGGTTTCCGACGCCGGCCCGAAGAGCCTTCCGGACGGTTTCAGGGTCGACGATATGGAGCACGACCGCGTCCTGCAACGACCGCTCCAGGAAGAGGCGCAGAATCTCGGTGCTGTCGCTGGGCGCGCCCCCGCCAGGGTTGTCGGCCTGGTCGGCCAGGATAATGGGATACTTGCCCAGAGCCTCGCCCTGAGCCAGGGCCCGGGTGGGCGAGAGCGGCGCCCGCTGCCAGGTCTCCTTTCGATCCCAGATCCAGCGGGCCAGATCGTCGGCTTTCCGTTGCGCTCCCGCCGGATCGTTGTCGGTGACGACCAGGGTGGAAGTCCCGGCGCAGTCGACGTCGGCCCACTGGTAGCCGACTCCCACGCTGGCCGTCAGGACCCCCGGCTGTCTCTCCAGTTCATGCAGGCGGTCGATGACCAGGCGCATGGGTTCTTCGGCGGTAATCATCTTGGCCGCCGCCCAGAAAAGGGGGATGGAGCGCCAGGCCAGAGTGGGGCGGATCTCTCCCCGCACCGTCCGCACCATCATGTCGGCCGCTTCCACTCCCCGCTCGGCCATGTCCACGTGGGGATAGGTGTCCTCCACGATCAGGGCGGTGGCGTTGTCCACCATGGTCTTGCCGATGTTGCAATGGAGATCGTGGACCCCAATGATCGGACAACGAGGTCCCACCAGGTCTCGGACACTCTTCAGAATATCCCCGTCGGCATCGTCGACGCCCTCGGCGGAATAGGCCCCGTGCACGCTCATAAGCACGCCGTCCACCGGGAGAGCCTGCCTCAAAAGCGCCAGCAGGCTCTCTTTCAGCGCCTCGTGCGTCTCCCGGGTCGGCTGTTTTCCGGAAGGAGCATGGCGCCAGACGAGCGGGACCATCTCCACCTTCTGCCGCCGCAGCTCCTTGATGAACCCGTCGATGATGGTGTTGACCTCACCCGAGCGTTGCCGCAGTTCCTCGGGCCCACCGGAGCGGGAGTGCCCGTAGAACTCCTCCAGCGGCGTCTCCACCGGGGAGTAGTTGCTGCTCTCGTGCTCGATACCGCCGATGGCAATGCGCATCTGAAACTCCTTTTCGCAGTGGCTCGCTCCTCACCTCAATACTTCGAAGGCCCTCTTGCGGCCGCGGCCGTAGCGGAAGACCGCGAAATGGTTGTCGAAGGAAATGACCCGCGAGATTCCGAGCCGCTCCATGAGTGCAAAGGAGGTGCGATCGACAAGGGAGAAGTCCTGGTCGGGAAAGTGTTCACCGATTGCCCAGGCGCCTTCCAGGTCGGCCCAGGTCGTCTGCTCGATGGTTGCCACTCCGTTTCGCAGACCGGCCCAAAAGGACTCTGCGGCGCTGGCGGAGATGAAATGGTGAAGGAGACGCCAGGTCTCAACCAAGACGTGGTCGCTGGTTACCAGCGGTTCATCGATGGCCAGAAGTTGTTTCGCACGACCGTTCCAGCGGTCGCCGCGATCGCCGGCGGCGTACCAGGCCGAACTGTCAACGAAGACACTCATGGCGCACCTCACGCCCGGCGCTTGGCAGCTTGGGTGGCTTCGCCGATCATGCGATCTTTTTCAGAGGCGATGTCGGTCCCTATTGACCTGCCGAGATCGAAGACGACGGCACGGTCAACCTGCCGCGGTGACTCGGCCAGGTCCCGGTCAACCAGCCGGCGTATGTATTCGGCCAATGAAACGCCAAGTCCGGCGGCGCGTGCGCGAACGCGATTGTGCAACTCCGAATTCAGAAGTATCTGGGTGCGAACCATCATGACGGCACCATCATAACGTCGCACTCCTAATGCGTCAAGTCAGCGTGCGCTACACCTGTAACCTGGCCGTGACTCGGGACACCGAGTTGCCGGAGGCTGCGGCGCACAGGTCTCGATGTTGCCAGTGCCCTCTCTTCATTCGGAGCCTGCCGCCTCCCCCTCCCGACCGGCCTGGCGGGCTTTCTCCTCGTCGACCAGGGCCAGCAGCACCAGTCCCACCAGGAAAAAGGCCACCAGCGACAGGATGGCCGTCCTGGCGCTGCCGGCCATCAGGGTGATGGCAGCGAAGACCCAGGGGCCCCAGATGGAGGAAAACTTGCTGAAGAGGGTATAGAAACCGTAGAACTCTGCGCTCGCCCGGGGCGGGATCATGGAGCCGTAGAGGGACCGGCTCAGAGCCTGGGAACCGCCCAGGACCAAGCCCACCACCACACCCAGGGCGAAGAACTCCCGGGCGCTTTGAATGAAATAGGCCGCCACGGCCACCCCCGACCAGATCACCAGGGTCAGCATGACCGCCTGCCGGGTTCCCAGCCATGCGGCCACCCGACTGAAGAAGAGCGCTCCGGCGGTGGCCACGATCTGGATGGTCAGCAGAGTGGCCATGAGGGCGGTGGTGCTCAGTCCCAGCTCGTCCTTGCCGTAGATGGTGGCCATGTTGATGGCGGTCTGAATCCCGTCGTTGTAGAACATGTAGGCCAGCAGGAAGGTCGCCAGGTGGCGATAGCGGCGAACCTGGCGGGCGGTCTGCAGGGTGCGGGAGAAGCCGGCGGCAAGCGTGCCGAGCCATTGCGGGCCGGCGGCCTGCTTGAGGGCGGGGACTCCCCGAACGGGTGCCTCGGAGAGATGCCGCGCGGCCACCAGGGTGAATCCCGCCCACCAGAGACCGGCCATCACCATGCCCAGGCGTGCCGCCAGGCCTTGAGCCAGGCCGAGCCGGCGATGGCCGGCCACCAATCCCAGGGCCAGCGCGAACTGGAGGCCGCCACCCACGTAGCCGTAGGCGTATCCCTTGCCCGAAAGCCGGTCCATGGCCTTTCGGCCAGGGGCGATCTGAGGCAGAAAGGCGTCATAGAACACGTTGCCGCCGACGTAGGCAACCTGGGCGATCAGGAAAAACAGGAGCGTTCTGAAGACGTCGCCCGACTGGCAAAAGTAGAGCTGTACGGTAATCAGGGAGCCCGTATAGGCGCAGGCCAGCAGGAAACGCTTCTTGGAAGCCGTCATATCGGCGACGGCGCCCAGGGTGGGAGACAGCAGAAAGGCCAGGAAGGCAGCCAGACCGGCGGTGAACCCCCACAGGGTGGTGGCCCTGTAGAGGGTGTCTCCCAGTTGGACTCCCTCGGGTCCCACCACCGCCTGGGCAAAATAGGCGGGCAGCAACCCCACGGCCACGGTGGTGGTGTAGGCCGAGTTGGCCCAGTCGTACATGCACCAGCCGAAGTTGTTTCTGCGGTCGCCGGATTCGAACATGATCAGGTGTCCCGGCCGCGGAGGGAAACGGCGGTCACCGTGGAGAGCCCGATGCCTGCCGGTTGGCGTCGCGTCCGTGTTTCAAGCCTGCTAGAATACAGCCGGAGTCTATCATGCCGCAGAGTCGGCCCCGAGTGGCGCCTGCGCTGAGCCCGGCGAGGCGGATCGGTCCCTCAACTGCGGAAGAACCGACCGGACCGGCGGGCGGCCCCCATTTTTCATCCTCACGAGCAACCCATGAGCGACGGAAATCGACAGCAGGCGATGGCGCGCGGCGCCATGGTGATCGCTGCCATTGTGATCATCATCGCCGGAATACGGGAAGCCTCGGCCATCCTGATCCCCTTCCTGCTGGCTGTCTTCATAGCGGTTATCGGCGGTCCTTCCGCCTTCTGGCTGAAAAGAAAGGGCGTCCCTTCATCCCTGGCCGTGCTGGCGGTGGTCCTGGTGTTCCTGGGAATCGGCGTCGGCATGGGAGCGGTGCTGAGCACCTCTCTCAACGGCTTTTACCAGCAGACGGATTCCTACACGGTGAGCTTGAATCAGCAGATGGACGCCCTGTTCACCTGGCTGAAGGGCATGGGCATCCATCTGGACTGGAACCTGCTGAAGGAAGTGGTCAATCCCGGGGAGGCCATGCAGCTAGTGGCCACTTTGCTGGCCGGTTTTGGGGGTGTGCTGACAAACACCTTCCTCATCACCCTGACAGTGGTCTTCATCCTGTTGGAGGCTTCGGGATTCCCTGCCAAGCTTCGGGCCGCCATGAAAGACCCCAAGGCGTCCTTCCCCGCCTTCGAGCAGTTCACCCACGCGGTGAAGAGCTACCTGGTCATCAAGACGGTGGTGAGCCTGGCCACCGGGGTGGCGGCCGCCTTGTGGGTGTTCCTGCTGGGTTTGGACTTCCCGCTGCTGTGGGGATTGCTGGCCTTTCTGTTCAACTACGTGCCGACCATCGGCTCCATTGTGGCCGCCGTTCCGGCGATGCTGCTGGCGCTGGTCCAACTGGGCCCCTTCCCCGCCCTGCTGGTGGCCGTGGGTTACTTGTGCATCAACTTCATCTTCGGCAGTTTGATCGAGCCGCGCTTCATGGGTCACGGCCTGGGATTGTCGACCTTGGTGGTGTTTCTTTCGCTGGTCTTTTGGGGATGGGTCCTGGGGCCGGTCGGAATGCTGCTGTCGGTGCCGCTCACCATCACGGCCAAGATCGGATTGGAGAGCCGCGAGGAAACTCGCTGGCTGGCCATTCTGCTGGGTTCGGAGCAATCGGCCGCCACCGCCCTGGAACCCGCCGCCGGGGAAACCGTAACGCGGGAGGACGAACCCGATTCGGCTCACGCCGCGACGTGAACTCCGTCTATTCCTCACTGAATACGCCCGACGCAGCTTCTGTCTCCCGTCCTGCGCAACCCCCACAACCCGGATATCTCACGCTTTGAGCGGGTCAAGAACATTCTTCAACTGCTCATCGAACAGATGCGCCCACAGGAAGTGCGCCTTTTCGTGTCTGTCGTTTCAGTCCTGCAATCGGAGGTTGCTTCGGGGAGGCGGAGCCGGCACTGCCGTCCTTCTGCCGCCGCTCCCAGTCCCGCACCTTGCGGTTGGCGGCATCGAAGATGCGCTCGTAGTTGCGGTAGCGGATCTTGCGGCTGGCCGTCTGGTCCAACCGGTCCCAGAGCGGCCGATAGTCGCGATAGGTTTTCAGGTAGGCGTCACGGCTGGCGGGCGCCACCGAGTCGGTGCCGAAGAGGAAGCGCCCAGGGTGGGAGTTCAGCAGAGTGGCCCAGCCCCGGACCGACCCGGGGCTCTCGACCACCCACTTGGCGACCTCGTCCCAGGAGAGGTCGCAATAGAGGTGGGAGAAGGCCGGGTCGCCAAAGAGTTCCTCCAGCAACTCCAGGTGGTTGGGCGTGGGCCCCACGAAGCGGCCCAGTCCGGAGTGGGCCCAGATGATGGTGGTGCTGGGATGAGCCCTGAAGATCTCTTTCAGGGCGTCGAAATGGGCCGGCCTGTCGCCCTTGACCGGCCTCACGGTATTGATGTCGCAGTGGAGATTCACCACCAGCCCCACCTCCCCGGCAAATTTCAGGATCCTGTGCAGGGCGGGGTTGCGCAGACTGGCGGTGTGGCCCAGCACCTTGGAGGACACGAATTCCTTGTGGACGGAGAACTCGCCGATGCCGCTGAAAACGCCGGGATAGAGGGTCAGCACCCGCCGAATATGGTCGGTCGCATACATGTCGGTCGGGTTGAAGCCGGTGATCATGGGATCGAAGCGGCGCCGGTCCCGGGGCGAAAGGCCTCGGTAGGCCTCGGCAACCATGGCATCCACAAAGGAGTAGTAGTAGAGGGCGGAATCCGAGAGAAGGTAGTAGTCGGGCGCCCGGTCTCCGGACTCGAAGTAGTCCCACTTCTGTTGCAGCGGAATGCCGAACAGCGACACGCGGCCCACCTTGTCTCCCATGATCTGCAGGAAGTCCGCCAGGCCGATGCCCCGCTGAACGTAGTTGGCGATGTGGAAATGGGCGTCGTGGAAATCGACCTCGGCGGCCGTCGCCGGCGAAACCCACAGGGTGCAGACGCCGAGGACCACCACGGCTCTGAAAGGCACTCTCATTGGATTGGTCTCCCGGGTTCTTCGAATGTCCGAGTCCTGGCGCGGTGGCAACGAACCGCCGTCCAAGTCGGCCCGGACGGCAGTTCTAAAAGGTCGCGATGGGGTTGAGCGGCGATCCGGTGCCGCCGCCGACCGGCAGCGGGGCCGCCGTGATCAGGAACTCCCAGCGGTTGAGGCGTCGGGCGGTGGCGCTGAGGGCCTCCAGGTCGCAGTTGTCGAAGATGGGGACCCCCATGGCGATGATGGAGAGCTGGTGAATGGGTGAGACCACGCCTTCGATGCGCGAAGGGGCCACCTCGCTGGCGGCGTCGCTGCCCACCATGGCGATCTCCCGCTGGTGAATCCAGCGGGCACAGGAAGCATACATTCCGGCCGCCGTTTCGGAAACGTCCCAGACACCCTTGGCGTCGCGCCTGGCCCAGCGTCCCGTCCGCACCAGCAGCACGTCTCCCCGCCCCACTTTCACCCCGGCCTTCTTTTCCCAGGCGTCCAGGTCCTCCGGATAGATGGCGTCTCCCGGTTCCAGGTAGTCGACCCCTTTGAGGGCCGGGATGTCCATCAGAATCCCGCGGGTGAAGATGCCGTCCTTCACCGTCTCGATTCCCAGCTTGCTCGCACCCTCGTCGGTGACTTCCATGCGGGAAAACCCGTTGAACATCTTTCCCCCGTAGAACATGTGGCACAGGGAATCCATGTGGGTATGGGCCCAGCCGTGGTACTGAATGCGATAGGCGTCATTGGAGAACATCCCGGGACTCTTGCCGGTCAACAGCATGGCATGCTCGACGGGAAAGGGATTGTCCACCGCCTCTTCCTTCTCGATGTCCCGGGCCATGGAGACCGAAACGCCCTCCCGGACCAGAGCGGCAGCCTGCTTGCGCTTGGCCGGAGTAATGAAGTTCAGGGCGCCCAGCTCATCCGAGTCGCCCCATCGCCCCCAGTTGGACAGCTCCTCCATCCACCGGTCGATGTCGGCCTTGGTCAGGCTCCGGCTGCCCTTTGCCGACATGTCCGGGACCTGCGAAGACCGTTGCCAAAAGAACCAGATCGCCGACAGAGCTACCAGCAAGGCAATGGGCCGCCAGTAACAGCATCCAAGAGGAATTCTCATTAGACTGTTCTCCTTGATTGAACTTCAGGCACGCCGCAGCTCATCGGCGGTGAGGCGGTGCACCACCGTTCGCAGTCGCTGCTCTCCAAGGGAGATCAACCGGTATCCGCCCGGCAACGACACCGACTTTTCGGACCAGGGGCCCTCACCGAACTGGAAAGAGATGGCCGGCACCGACATGAAGTGGATGCCCGCGTAGTGAAGGTGGCACTCGAAATGGATGTGGCCGAAGAAGACCGCCTCCACGCACTGGGACCCCTCGAGGATCTTGAGCAGCGGATCGGCATTCTTCAACATCAGCGCGTCCATCCAGGAAAGGCCGATGGACAGGGGATGGTGGTGCATGAAGACCAGGGTGGGTTGGCGTTCCCGAAGCAACCGGTCCAACCATTGCAGTTGCTCTTCCTCCATGCTTCCCCAGAGCTCCCCGGGGCGGGAGGTGTCCAGCACCACCAGCCGCCAGCCCGATCGATGCAGGCAGTAGTAGTAGGGATCGCCCCCCGGCTGCCCCTGGTTCAGCAGGTGCCGCCGCAGGCTCCCGCGATCGTCGTGGTTGCCGATGGCGTAATGGACCGGAGGGCCGACCGTTTCCATTTGCGCCTTGAAAAGCCGGTAGGCGGCCTCGGTTTGCTCGGAGACCGCATCGCCGGTGTAGATGCACAGGTCGGGACGCGGCCGGATGGCGTTGATGGAGGCGATGGCTGCCTTCAGGGCGCGGGCGGGTTGCACCCCGTAGATCACATGGCCGGGATCGCCGAACAGATGGGCGTCGGAGAAGTGGACGATGGAGAACTCGGACTCGGCGGTCATGGCGCAACCCCGGCAGGCCGGCGCCGGACAGTCGATTGAAACGTCTCCTCGAGGCCGGCTGTCGTCCCTCGGCCAACTCTATCACGACCCTGATCGGGAGCCAAGCCGGCGGAAACGGCGGCCGCCCGGTCCCTGTCGGACGAGGCCCAAACCTGCCGGGGAGAGGGTTTGACTTCCCCGGAAACGGGCAATATCATTTTCGCCCTGACCGGTCCGGACCCGGAAACTGACCCGCAACTTTGCGCCACGCCGGCCTCCGCAAGGACGAGGCGCCGGTGAATCCACCATGGCCAGGCTAAGCCAGCAAGCGCTGCAACAGTACCGGCGGCAGGGTTTCGCCAGGGGCGGTAAGATTCTGTCCGACAGGGAGTTGACCCGCCTGCGGGAGGAGATCGACCGGCTCATCTCCGGGCTGCCGGATGGAACCCGGCCCGAGAACATGCCGTCGGTGCATTACCGCAACGCCTACTTTCTGGATCTCTTCCTCGGTGAGCCCCTGGTGGACATTGCGGAACAGATTCTGGGTCCGGACGTCGCCCTCTTTACCTCCTACATCATCAGCAAACGCCCCGGAGACGGGCTGGAGGTGGAGTGGCACCAGGATGCCGCCTTCTTCCCCATCGACCCCATGGAGACCTTCACCGTTTGGCTGGCCGTGGATGATTCGGACCGGCGGAACGGATGCATGCAGGTCATTCCGGGGTCACACCGCAACAAGGTGCTTCTGAACCACCGGGTCGATAGGGACCGCCGGACCACACTACCCCTCGCCTTTCCGCAGGTGGACCAGGCGCGGGCGGTGGACGTGGAGCTCAAAGCCGGGGAGTTCTCCGCCCACGACGTCTTCCTGTGGCACGGGTCAAACCCCAACCGTTCCCGGAGGCGCCGGTGCGGCATCACCATCAAGTACATTCCGACCTACGTCCGCATCGATCGCACCTTCGTGTCTCCCACCGGGTTCGATTGGTCCGGCCTGCGACTCTACCTGGCCCGGGGGCGTCCGGGTGAGCGGAATGAATACGTCAACCTGTAGCAAGGCTACGCCGCTGACCAATAAGCAAGGGAGCCATTTGCAAAATTCCGCAGGCAAGGGACGTCGTGAATAGGGGACGTCGAATTTTGCAAAAGGCTTAGGGAAAAAAGAAATCCAGGAAGGAACACGATGAATCAATCCATGAACGACCGCCTCAGGAGACTGGGGGCGGGCGAGTCGATCCAATCTCTTTGCACGGCCTCCGGCATGTCGAGGCAGCAGTTCGATGACTGGTGGCGGGACGAGATCCGTTCCAGAGTGCCCGAAATGGAAGCCTGTCATGAGCTGGCGGTGAAGCGGCCGGTTCGGATCGAGCGCGACTCCTGGGGAATCCCTCACATCTCGGCCGAGGACGACCTGGACCTGTTCTTTGGCTACGGCTTCGCCATGGCCCAGGACCGGCTGTTTCAACTGGACTACCTGCGGCGCAAGGGCCAGGGGAGGCTGGCCGAGATTCTGGGTCCGGAGGGAATCGAGTCGGACCGGCTGATCAGAACGGTGGGATTGCCGGACATCGCGACCGCGGAGGAGAGACGCCTCCCGGATGAGGTGGCCCGAAGGCTCCGGGCCTTTTCGGATGGGATCAACGCCTGGATGGAGCGAACCGCCGCCTCCCTGCCCATCGAGTTCGACCTGCTCGACTACGAGCCCGAGCCCTGGTCGCCCGCTGCAAGCCTGGCCATACAGGTCGAGTTCCAGTGGTACCTGACGGGCCGCTTTCCGGTCATCGTCATTCCGGAACTGGCCAAACGCCGCTTGTCCGGCTCTGCTCTTTACCGGGCCTTCCTGCAGGGAGAATCCGACGAGGAGAGCATCCTGCACGCCGGCGACTACACACCGCGGCCCGGCAAGCCGGCAGCCGATCCGCCGGCCGGCCCCTCCGGCGGCGATCCTTTCGAGGGAGAAGGCAGCAACAACTGGGCGATCGCAGGATCGCGAACCCGAAGCGGCAAACCGCTGCTGGCCAGCGATCCCCACATTGCCTTTGCCGCCGTCTCCTGCTGGTATGGAGTGCACCTGCGCAGCCCCTCCCTCAGTGTGGCCGGCACCGGATACGCGGGCGTTCCGGCCGTGATGATCGGCCGCAACCGGCAGGTGGCCTGGGGCGTTACCAACAACATCTGCTCCCAGCGGGACCTCTACCAGGAGAAGACCGATCCCGGCCACCCCGGCTGTTTCCTCCATGACGGAAACTGGGAGCCGGCCCGCGAGCGCACAGAGGAGATCCAGGTGAAGGGATCCCCTTCGCTGACACTGACGGTGCGCCATTCCAGGAACGGTCCCATCGTGGACTCGGTGCTTCCCCCGTTGGCGAGGGATACGGGTCCGGTGTCGCTCCGCTGGCTGGGCGCCGAAGGCTCGGGATGGCTGCCGGCACTGCAGCGCATGAACCGGGCCGGCAGCACCGACCAGTTCCGCCAAGCCTTGAGGGGTTGGATCATGCCGACCTGGAACCTGGTGTTTGCCGACGTGGAAGGGAACATCGGCCAGCAGTCCACCGGCGCCATTCCAATCCGCCGAATCTGGGAAAGAGGCTACCGGCCGGGATGGGACCCCGCCCACCAGTGGGACGGGCTCGTTCCCTTCGAAGGGATGCCGGCGCTGAAGAACCCGGAAAGAGGCTGGATCGCCACCGCCAACAACCGGCCGGCTCCCGACGACTACCCTTACCCCCTATCCGGGACCTGGAGCAGCGGCCACCGGGCCCGCCGGGTTCGCCAGAGAATCGAGGAGGGGAAGGACCTGTCACGCGAGGATCTGGTGGGGATCCAGCACGACGTTCTCTCCCTGCGAGCCCGGGAGTGCCTGCCGCACCTGCTGCAGATCCTGGACGAGCAGGGCCCGGGGAATGAAGAAGCCCTGGAAGAGCTCCGCGGCTGGGACGGCCGCATGGAGACCGACAGCGCCGGCGCCTCCATTTTCGAGACTTTCTTCACCCACTGGAGCCGAACGGTAGCCGGCGAGCGCTTTCCCGATGACCAGGCGGAGCTGGTTTCCGGGGCCATCGGCGGACTGGCCTCACAGATGCTCAGGGAAGACCGGGTGGGCTGGTTCCGGCACCAGCCACGCCGGAACGCGGTGGTCCGGGCCTGGCGCGCCAGCCTGGCCGAGCTGTCCCGGCGAATGGGTCCCGAAGTCTCGAGCTGGACCTGGGGACGGGCCCATCGAATCCATCTCAGGCATGTGCTCTCAGGCCGGGGCGACCTGGGAGTGCTGCTGGATCGGGGAGGCCAACCGGTGAAGGGCAACGGGATCACCGTGTGTAATACCGGGTATGACCCCAACTGGGGCGCCACCATGGGAGCCAACTTCCGAATGGTCGCCGATCTGAGCAGTCCGGAATCCGGGTTGTGGACGGTGGACGCCCAGGGGCAATCGGGCCATCCCGGCAGCCCGCACTACGGCGATCAATTGCCCGCCTGGCTGGATGCCCGCTACCACTTCCTGGCACTGGAATCCAGGTCTCCGGACATCAAGACCAGAGCGACTCTAAACCCGACCGGCGGGTAGTTGCGGCCGTTGCCGCCAAACAAAGCAAATTACCTTGAAAGACATCTACCGAAGCCTGGGCGTGCGGCGGGTGGTCAATGCCGCCGGGACGCTGACCCGCCTGGGCGGACCGCCCATGATGCCGGTAGCCGTGGAGGCCATGCGGGAGGCCTCGCGCTGGAGCGTATCCATCGAGGAACTGCAGGAGCGGGCGGGGAGCTACCTGGCTGAGGTGACCGGGGCCGAGGCGGGGTATGTCACCTGCGGGGCCGCCGCCGGCTTGCAGCTTGCAGCCGCGGCCTGCCTGGCCGGCCTGGACATCCGCAGGATGGAGCAACTTCCCGACAGCAGCGGCATGCCCAACGAAATCGTGGTGCAGCGCTGCCAGCGCAACGCCTATGACCACGCGCTTCGGGCCGCCGGCGCCATCCTGGTGGAGGTGGGACAACTGGGGAACCCGGAGGCGCGGCCAACGGCGCCCTGGCAGATCGAAGCGGCCATCCATCCCGGGACAGCGGCGGTCCTGTGGGTGGACATGCAGGCCCAGGGGGAGGTCTCCTTGCAGGACACGGTGGCGGTGGCTCACCGCCATCGACTGCCGGTCATCGTGGATGCGGCCGCCTCGCTGCCTCCCAGAGAAAACCTGAAGCGCTTCGTTGCCGCCGGAGCAGACCTGGTGGCCTTCTCGGGCGGCAAGGCCCTGGGCGGCCCCCAGGCCTCGGGGATTCTGGTGGGCCGCCGGGACCTGATAGACTCGGTGGCCTTGCAGCACCAGGACATGGATGTCTGGCCCGAAACCTGGCTGCTCCGCGGCCGCTTTCTGGAATCGGGCCGGCTGCCGGGCCCGCCCCTGCAGGGTATCGGGCGACCGCTCAAGGTGGGCAAGGAGGAAATCGCCGGCCTGGTGGCGGCCGTGAGAGCCTACCTCAAACAGGACCCCGCGGCCTGGCGCCGGGAGCAGGTGGGCAAGATTCAGACCCTGCAGGACGGCTTGCAGAAGCTCCCCCACCTGAAGGTCTCCATGGTGGACGGCGGGGAGGCCGGTTACCCGCAGTTGGCCGTCCAGCTCG
Source organism: Acidobacteriota bacterium (assembly GCA_022826755.1). Classification (GTDB taxonomy): domain Bacteria; phylum Acidobacteriota; class Terriglobia; order Versatilivoradales; family Versatilivoraceae; genus Versatilivorator. The sequence continues at coordinate 18,740 of JAJDUG010000040.1, read as the reverse complement.
AAGAGAACCCGGCTGGGCTGACGCTGGTTGACCTGGTGCTCGGCCTGCTGGAGGGCGACCCGGCGGTGGCGGTCGGCCAGCAGGAGATGCCCCTGGGCCGCCTGATTCTCAACCCCGTGAGCCTGGGTGTAGACCAACTGGAGCTGGTCATGGATCGCTTCCGTTCGATTTTGGCGGGCTGAGAGGCACTGAAACGAGGAGGCCATGGAACGCAAGAGCTACCGGTATCAGCAGTACACCTGGCAGGAGTTGAAGGCCCTGGTGCACAGCCAGCCGGTGGTGGTCCAGCCGATCGGCTCGGTCGAGGACCACGGACACCACCTGCCCCTGGATACCGACAACTTTCTGATCCAGTCCATCTGCGAGGAGGCGGCCCGCCGGGCCGATGGAGAGATCCTGCTGCTCCCGCCGATCCCCTACGGGTTTGAAACCCACCACATGGACTTCCCGGGAACCATCGACATCCGCATGGAGCACTTGCTGAACTTTGTTCTGGACGTCACCAAGAGCGTGGCCCACCACGGATTCAAGCGCATCCTGATCGCCGACGGCCACGGATCCAACATGCCCATCCTGGAGCTGGTGGCCCGCCGGACCATCCTGGAGACGGACAGCCTCTGCGGGGCCTTTATCTGGCCGTCTCTGGCCGCCGAGAAAATCCAGCAGGTTCGGGAATCGAAGCGGGGGGGCATCGCCCACGCCGGCGAACTGGAGACCTCTGTCTACCTCCATCTGGACCCGCACAGGGTGCAGATGGACAAAGCCGTCAACGAAATCGGCCTCCCTCCCTCCGATTTCATCTTTCTGGACCTCATGGCCAGCTCCCCGGTGACCTTCATGGATATCTGGACCCGCTTCAGCAAGACCGGGGTGGCGGGAGACGCCAAGCTGGCCACCGCCGAAAAGGGCCGGGTGATCTTCGAGGCGGTGGTGGAGGCTTTCCTGCGCCTGGTCCGCGAGTTCAAGAACCGCCCCGACGGCCAGCGGGTGGATCACCATTAGCCGTCAAGGAGGACAGCCATGATCGATAACCATGGGAGCTTCCGAGGGCAGGGTTGGCGGCCCAATCGCCGGCAGTTCCTGGAAGCGGCGGCGCTGGCGGGTCTCAGCCTGCCATTGCGGACCCAAGCTTCGAGCGGCGCAGGGCAGGCGCCGGCCACTCGGGACGGAGCCGTCTACCTGACCGACCTGGACCGCTGCCGGCCCGCTTCCGCCCTGTCGACCCGTTTGAAGCGTGGGACCTGGAAGACGTTGGAATACGAAACCGACGACTTCGGCGGAACCATGCTGGTGGCGATGGAGGAGAGCGCCGCTCCCGATCTGACCTACGCCCTGAACCGCGGCGGCTGGCACCGGATCTACGTCGGCATCTACCGAAAGCCTTTCGAACAGCCCAAACAGGTTGAGGTCAAGTTGTCGGGGGACCCCGCCTTCACCATTGTGACCGGGCGGCGAGGAGAAACCGACCATCGCGAGAACTGGATCGACGACATCTACTGGAAGAGCGCCGATCTGAGCGGGCGCGACCTGCTCATCCGCCAGACCCGGATTCCCCGCACCCGGCATGGCTGGCTGGCTTACATCAAGCTGGTGCCGCTGTCGGCGCCCCAGGTAGAGAGTCTACAGCGGGACCGCGCTCAAAAGGCGACCAGGCGCCTGTTCGCGCACAGCGACGCCCACTTTTCCAATGTGTCCGGATCGGCCGAGGAGGTGCTCAAGTACCTGGAGCCCCTGCGGCATACCGACGTGTCACGGGTCTACTGGGAGGCGGGCGGCGGGGACCGGGCCCTCTACCTCTCCAGCATTGCCGAGGATTACGGGCGGGCCTTCAACCAGCCCGACCCGGTCTTCCCCAGGTCCGTCGATAGGGAGCTTGCGGTGACCTGGAGGAACTATCGCCAGAAAGGGGTGGACCCCTTGCGCGTGGCCGCCGAGCTGGCCCGAGACATGGGAATCGAGCTGCACGCCTCCTACCGCACCGCCGGGTTCGTCTACCCGGCGCCCCACGACCACATTGCCGGCAGCTTCTACGAGAAGCATCCGGAACTGGCCTGCCTGGATCGGCAGGGCAGGCCCATGCCCCGGATTTCCTACGCCTTCCCCAAGACCCGCAGCTACGTGATCTCTCTTTTCAGGGAGATGGCCCAATACCCCATCGCCGGGGTGGGGGTCCTCTACAATCGCCGTCCACCCCTGGTGGCCTACGAGGAGCCGCTGGTCCGGGGGTTCCAGGCCCGCTACGGCCAGGATCCCCGCCGGCTGGACGAGCTGGACCGCCGCTGGCTCACCTTCCGCAGCCAGGCCCTGACCCGATTCATGCGGGAACTGCGCCAGGCAATGGATGAGGTCACCCAACACACCAAGCGCGCCAAGCGGCTGGCCATCTCAGCGGTGGTCTTTCGTCCCGAGGAAAACCTGCTGCACGGCATGGACCTGAAGACCTGGATCTCCGAAGGCCTGGTGGACACCATCATCCCCTATTCCTCCACCATTCGGCTCAACAGCTACCAGCCCGCCTGGGAAAATCCCGAGGACGTCGAAACCTACGTCTCCCTGGTTCGAGGGACCCGGTGCCGGCTGGCGCTCAACCTGATGCCCCGAGGCCTGACGGTCGAGGAGTATCACCGCAAGGCCCACCGGCTCTATGGGGCCGGAGTGGAGAATTTCTTCTTCTGGGATGGCATCGGCCGGGTCCGCAAGGTCCCGCGGCTGGGGCACAAGGAGGAGGTAGCGGCCTGGTCGGCCGCCGGCGAGCCGCCGATTCTGCCCACGGCCACCCGCCTGCGCAAGCTGGGAGAATGGGAGCTCACCCTGGAGACGCCCGGGTAGCATCAGGCCAGGTTCTCGCCCCAACCCAATACGCCGCGGCCCCGTTGCACCACGCTGGCAGCCACCTGCTGGGCGCGGGCCACTGCGTCGGGCAGGGGACAATCCTCGATGAGGGCCGCGATCAGGGCTCCGTTGAAGGCGTCGCCGGCCCCGATGCTGACGTTGCCGGATGCCACCCGGACCGGTGGCTGGTGGGCAAAGGGTTCCTTCACGGACTGGTAGGCCACCCCGTCCGGGCCCATCTTGAGGACCACGGCGCGGGGGCCGGCGGCCAGCACCCGCTCGGCTACCTCCCGGCCGTTGCGCCCGGAGGTCCAGACAGTCAACTCTTCCAGGGTACCCACTACCACCTCGGCCTGGGTCCACAACTCCCTCACCTGCTCGGGCTCGGCCTTTCCGGTCCAGCCGAGACCGGTATCGAGCACCCTCACCCGATCCGGCCCACCGAAAGCCCTCAGTAAATTCAGGACCTGGGGCAACACCTCCACCGGAATCTGCCCAGGCAGGCTGGCCAGCAACCAGGTTGCCGCCGGATCTTGAGCCGACAGGCTCCAGTCCAGGGCCGGGCCAACGTGCTGGAGGGTCCCCAGCCGCCTTCCGGCCGAGTCCACCGCGGTAATGGCCTGCATGGTGGATCGGCCGGCGGGAGCCACGCACTCTACGCCGGCACGGGCCAGCCAGCCCCGTACAAGCTGTCCGGCCGGGTCCTCGCCGATGGGCGCGTTCAGGTGAACCCTCCGGCCCAGTTTCCCCAGCACGTAGGAAGCCGAGCCCCCGTTGCCGCCCAGGCCCATTTCGGCGGGCGAGCGCAGCGGCAGCAGGGTCCGGTGAGTATAGACGTCTCGCCCCACCTCGCCGATCCAGTGGCGGGGCGGATCACGCAGGGTCACGTCCAGCCCTGCAGATCCGGCCACGGCCACAACCGTGGATGGCGGATTTTCGGTAGACATGGCTGGATGCAATCGAAGAGCCGGCTGCCTCAGTCGCCCCGGTCGATGCCGCCCAGAATGCCGGCGGAACCGCGTTCCAGCAACTGGGTGTCGGAGCCGGTGAGAATGATGCGGTACCCCCGGCCGATCATGCGGTTGGCGGTGGCGTTGTCGAGGGCCAACCCACCGAGGCAGGTGGGGCCGGCCAGAATGACCTCCTCGGCAAGACCGATGGCGTCCTGGACTTCCTGGTGGTCGGGACCATCCCGATACCCGTAGCTCATGGCCAGGTCGTTGGGGGCAATCTGGCAGGCGTCCACGCCCGGAACGTTCACGATCTCCCGGATGTTGTCGATCGCCTCGCGGTGCTCGATCAGCAGCATGCACAAGATCTGGTCGTCGGCCGGGTCCACGTAGGCTTCCCGGGTTATTCCAAACCGGGCAGGCGCGAAAAACGGGCCGTAGCCGCGGTTGCCCCGGGGAGGGTAGCGAACGGATCGGGCGGCGGCTTCGGCCTCGGCCCGGTTGTGGATCATGGGGAAGACCATCCCCATGGCGCCGGCGTCCAGCACCGGCTTGACCAGCCAATGCAGGTTCCAGGGCACTCGAACGATGGGGGTGGCGCGGGTCCCCCGGGTAACCGCCACCATGGCATGAACCGAGGCGATGTCGATGGGTCCGTGCTCCATGTCGAAGAAGAGCCAGTCGAAGCCGGCCGCGGCCAGGATCTGGGCGGTAGCCACGCTGGGCATGGACACCATCATGCCGATGCCCGGCTTGTCTGCGGCCAGGCGGGCTTTCAGGGGGTTGATGGCGGGGGTGGAGGGTCTCAAAGCTCCAGCTTGTCCTGGAAGACCATGTTCTTGAGCTTGAACTTGCGCTTGATCTTGAAGGGGCCGACCTGGGTACGCAGTTCCACGTTCCTGTCCCCGAGGTCGATGGCCGCGGTCCGAGGGAAGAACAGGAAGACCTCGAGAAACTGGTCGCGGGGCAAAACCTCAACCGAAGCGGCCGGGATGGGATCCTTTTTCTTTCGATGCAGGACCGTCATCTGCGTGATGCGATCGGTGCTCCTTTGCAGGCCGGGGGCCATCCTGCCGGGCAGACCGCTCAACAGGATCACGTACTGCTCGTCCTTCGAGTTGAGAAGCTGCTTGTCCTTTTCCGACTCCTCGAAGTTCCCCCGGTAGCGGGACCGAACCACGGCCTGTTTCACCGGAAGGGCGCTGGCCCAGCGGACGGTTACATTGATGGGAGGCGGCCCCAGACCTCCACCAGCCGGTGGGGGCCGGCCCGCCAAGCCGGAACTGTTAAACCCCGGACCACCTCCGGCTGGGGCGGCCCCTACGGGGACGGGGTTAGGATCGCCAGCCAGGGCTTCGACACTGCCCCGAGGCTGGGCCGGACTTCGCCCTTCCGCGGGGTCCTGGGCTAGATCGCCTTCGATGTCCCCGAATCCCGCCCGCCTCATCCGCATGGGGTCGAGGGAGACGTTCTGGGCCCAGGGAGATTTGTTCAACATCTTGTGAGCTTCCTTGGGCTTCCACTGCTTGTAATCCCTTTCTTTCCAGAAATCGGCGGCCCGCAGCCCGGAGTTACTCAATAAGAGCAATAGGGCCAGAAGGAGGGATTTTTTCATGAGACTGACCTCGGGTGGTCAGCACGTCGGACGGATAGCGTGGCTCTCAAAGCTCCAGCTTGTCGTTGAAGACCATTTTCTTGAGCCTGAACTTGCGCTTGATCTTGAAGGGGCCGAGCTGGGTACGCAGTTCCACGTCCTTGTCCTCGAGAGTGATGCCGTCGTCTCGGGGGAAGAACATAAAGATCTCGACAAACTGATCCCGGGGCAAGACCTCCACCGAAGCGGCGGCGATGGGATCCTTTTTCTTCCGATGCAGGACCGTCATCTGCTTGATGCGTTCGGTGCTGCGTTGCAGGCCGCGCGCCATCCGGCTGGGCAGACCGCTCAACAGGACCACGTACTGCTCGTCCTTCATGTTGAGAAGCTGCTTGTCCTGTTCCGATTCCTCGAAGTCACCCCGGTAGCGGGCCCGAATGATGGCCTGCTTCACCGGCAGGGCGCTGGCCCAGCGCACGGTCACATTGATGGGAGGCGGCCCCCGCCTCGCCGCCGGTCGCCGGCCGCCCAGACCGGGGCCGCCGCCACCAAGCGGGCTACCGGATGGGGGGCCCAATCCGCCGCCGGAACCCACGCTGCCGCTGGGAGGACTGCCACCGCCGGCGCCACCGCTGCCAAACCCGACATCGCCGCCTCCACGGCCCGAAGACTGGTCCGGATCGCTGCGCCGTGCCGACGGATCCTCCGTCGGCCCTCCTTCAATGTTCTCGAACCCCCCCCGTCTCATCCGCATGGGGTCGAGGGAGACATTCTGGGCCCAGGGAGATTTGGTCAACATCTTGTGGACATCCTTGGGCTTCCACTGCTTGTAATCCTTTTTTTCCCAGAAATCGGCGGCCCGGAGCCCGGCGCTGCCCAAGAGGAGCAACAGGGCCGGAAGGATATATTTTTTCATGAGACTGACCTCAATGGTTCGGCACATCCAGGGATGCGCCCTGACACAAAATCCGGACTCCCTGCAATCCGAATCGGGCGACAGCAGTATCCGTATCAGCCATCGGGAGAATTCGAACGGGGTCCTTGCCTGCAGCTATTCTAGCCCATCCCTCCGGGATTCTTCAAAGTTATCTTCCGGCCGGAGCGGTGCTCCCTTGGAATCGGGAATCCGCTTCTGATAGGCTTTTTCGGACCCGTCGTCACCGTCCGGGACCGCTCCCGGAATCCAGCGACGGCGGGGAACAACGTCACCCCTCCGACCCCATTGAGGAGAGCCCGCCATGAGCCAGCGACTGAACATCCTGCTTCTTCCCCACCCGCTCCGGGAGTCGTTGTTCCACCCCTGGGGCGAGGATGTGATGGCTGCCATCGGCGATCGCCATCAGTTGAGAGTCTACGATCCGTCCGAGGACCTGGCCCGGCAGTTCGAGGGGGTGGAGGTGGTGATCGACCAGAGCGGTTCGGCCGGCACCCGGGAGATGGCCGACCTGGCTGCCGGAACCTGCCGCTTGTGGCAGGTTCTGGGAACGGGCGTGGACGCCTTCGACCTGGATTACTGGCGGTCCAAAGGCATCCCGGTGGCCAATACCCCCGGTCCCTTCAGCGGAGTGGCCCTGGCCGAATGCGCCATGATGTTCATCCTGATGCTGACCCGCAAGTATCCCGTGACCCAGACCCACATGCGGCAGGGCGACTTTTACGAGCCGGTCGGCCTGGAGCTGGTGGGACTGAAGCTGGGCATCATCGGTTTCGGCGCCAGCGGCAGCGAGCTGGCCAGGCGTGCAGGCCCCTTCGGCCTCAAGATTCTGGCGGCCGATGTTCGCGAAATCACCCGCGAGGAAGCGCGGCAGTTCGGCCTGGAGTTGGCCGGCAAGGCGGAAGACATCGACCGCATCGTGGCCGAGTCCGACATCCTCTCGGTCCACCTGCCCCTGAACCCGCAGACCCGCCACATCATCGATGAGCGGCGGCTGGGCCTGATGAAGCCGTCGGCCTTTCTGGTCAACGTGGCCCGAGGAGCCCTGGTGGATGAGCGGGCCCTGAGCCGGGCCCTGGTGGAGGGACGCATTGCGGGCGCGGGGCTGGATGTGTTCGGAAAGGAACCGCCCGATCCCGAGGACCCCATCTTCAAGCTGCCCACGGTTGTGACCACGCCCCATATCGCCGGAGTGACCGACGGCACCTCCCGCAAGCGGGCCCGGGTCGCCGCCGACAACGCCGACCGGGTGGCGGCCGGCCTGGAGCCCCTCTACCGCGTGGACCTGTGAGCAGGACTCGCCTCAATCCTCTCGCAACAAGCCGTCGCTGGCCGCCCGGGCCGTGTCCACCACCCAGGGCCCGCCGGCGCTCAACCGGATCTCCAGCTCTTCCCCGATGCCGGCCAGCCGGTCCCGTTCCCCATCGAAAGCCAGGGTCACCGGCTCTCTCATCTCCAGCGGCTTTTTCTCTCCCAGCGCCAGGCGGTGCACCGCGCTGACGGAGATCTCCCGGAACAGGCCCGGCCCCAGCGGCGCGTTCACCTGCTGGCCGCCGGGACCGAAGACCAGGTGGAGGCCCCGGGGGCTTTCCGCGGTCACTGTTTCCACGAAACCCCCGATGGCCGACAGCCCGATGCTCCAGGGCTGGGCGCGGGTCAGGAAGAGCTCCTTCAGGTGATCCACCTCCCAGATGGCCCGGGCCCCGATGAAGGTCCGGGTAGTGACCGCCAAGTCCACCAGGGCCAGATCCACCGCGCCTGAGCGGTCGTGAAGCCAGAGCACCTTGGACCGGGTGCAGGCGGTTTCCCGGTCGGTCCGGCCCGTCGCCAGCAGTCCGGCGGCAAGTCCGGCGGTGGTGCCTTCCTGAAATTCCGAGAAGACGTTGTTGGTTCCGGTGGAGATGGGCAGCAGAGGGACCTCGCTCCCGCTGCCCTTGAAGACCGCTCGATTGGTCCCGTCGCCTCCCAGAGTCACGATACACCCGACCCCGGCCTCCACCATGGCTGCCGCCGCCCGGGTGGAATCCCGGGGTTCGCCGCTGACCGGCATCTCCAGCGGAGACACCCGCAGCCGGGTCGACCCCATTTTCTGGCAGGCCTTGGGGCAGATTCCGGCGGGCTCGGGCATGTAGAGCACCTGCTCCACCCCGGCTGCCTCCAGGCCGCGCAGCAGGCGAGCGGTCAAGGCCGATTTTTCCTGGTTGGAGACCACCCAGGCCTGGGCCACCAGGCGGCGGATGTCTCTACCCGACGCCGGATTGGCCACGATCCCGACTTTGCTCATGTCGAATTGATGTTATCCAGGGGAATGCCGGCTGCCCGTTCAGACGAATTCGGCCAGCAGCCGGGTGACCAGTGCGGGTTGCTCCACCGGGGCGGCGTGCCCGCAATCGGGCAGTTCGTGCAGTTGAGCTCCCTCGATGGCGTCGGCCAACCGGCGGGAAAGGTCCGGCGGGGTGAGGCTGTCTTCCGAACCCACCAGGACCTGAGCGGGGCATTTGAGACTGCCCAGGCGAGGATGCAGGTCGGCTTTGGCCACCATGCGGGTGGCGGCCACGATGCTGGCGGCGTCGCTGGCAAGGATGCTGCGGCGGATGGCCTCCACCACCTTGGGATTGGCGTCTCGAAAGGCGGGTCTGAAGGTCAGCTCGATGAGTGGGTCGGCAATGCCTTCCATGCCGCCGAAGGTGGCTGCCGATGCCAGCTCGAAGAGGGTGTTTCGGGTTTCCTGGGGGAAGGCGGCCGTGGTGGACAGCAGCGAGAGCGAACGCACGCTCTCGGGCCGGCTGGCTGCCAGCTCGACGGCAATCATGGCCCCCAGCGAGTGGCCCACCAGGCTGGCCTGCTCAACCTCCAGGGTCTCCAGCAGAGAGACGAGGTCGGCGGTGTGCTTGCGGAGGGTGTGGGCGCCCGGGGTCTGCTCGGAACGGCCGTGACCGCGGAGGTCGTAGCTGATCAGGGTGCGGCCCTCCAAACCGGCCTGGTCCAGCCCGGTCCACAGCTCCATGGAGCTGCTCAGGCCATGGATGAAGACCACCGCGGGCCCTTCTCCGGTCTTCTGCACGTTGAGGGCGATGCCGTTGGCCTGCAGGATCTCGGCGCTGGGACCCTCGGCCGAGCCCTGTGCCTGGGGCCTGACCACGGCCCCTTCGGCGGGCTCGATCCGACCCAGGACCGTCCCCACGTCCACCACCTCTCCCTCGGCCACCACCACGCTGATGACCCCATCCACGTCGGCCGTCATCTCCGCCGTGGCCTTGTCCGTCTCCACCTCCAGGACGACCTGGCCGGCCTCCACCGAGTCTCCGTCCTGAACCTGCCAGCGGGACAGCTTGCCCTCGCTCATTCCCATGCCCATCTTGGGCATGATGACGTCAATAGGCATCGAACCTTCCCTCGTTCCTCGTCGATCTAGGGCCGCTTTCTCAAGACGCCTGGGCGCATACCTCTTTCACGGCGGCCACCACCTTTTGCGGGTTGGGCAGGTAGGCGTCCTCCAGCACCGGGCTGAAGGGCACCGGGGAGTGAGGGGCGGTTACCATGCCCACCGGCGCCCGCAGCCAGTTGAACCCCCGGCTGGCCACCATGCCGGCGATGTGCGAGGCCAGCCCGCAGAGAGGATTGGCCTCGTCCACGATCACCAGGCGCCCGGTTTTCTGAACCGATGCCAGAATGGTCTCCTCGTCCAGCGGGGACACGGTGCGCAGGTCGATCACCTCGGCGTCGATGCCCTCCTTGGCCAGGGTCTCGGCGGCGTTCAGCGCATGAACGGCGGTGAGGCTCACCCCCAGCAGCGTCACGTCGCTGCCCGGCCGGGCGACGGCAGCCTTGCCGATGGGCACGATGTGCTCTCCCCCGGGCACCTCGCCCTTCATGGTGTACATGGTGATGTGCTCGCAGAAGATGACCGGGTCGTCGTCCCGGATGGAGGCGGTCAGCAGGCCCTTGGCGTCGGCGGCGTTGGAGGGGGCCACCACCTTCAGGCCGGGAATGTTGGCGAACATGGGGTAGAGGGTCTGGGCGTGCTGGGCCGCGGCCCGGAAGCCGCCCCCGATCATGGTGCGAATGGTGACCGGAACGGTGGCCTTGCCGCCGAACATGTAGCGGAGCTTGGAGCCCTGATTGAGCAGGGAATCGAGGCAACTCCCCAGGAAGCCGCAGAACATCAGTTCAGCGATGGGACGCAGCCCGGTGGCCGCGGCTCCAACCGCGGCTCCGATGAAAGCAGCCTCGGAAATGGGGGTGTCGAGCACCCGCTCGCGGCCGAACTCGTGCACCAATCCCTTGGTCACACCCATGACGCCGCCCCAGGCTTCGTCATCTTCCAGGTGCTCCACCTGGGCGCCTCCGGCGATGTCTTCGCCCATGATGACGATCTTGGGATCGGCGCGCATCTCCAGCCGAATGGACTCGTTGAGAGCCTCGGCGATAGTGATGGTTCTGGCAGCAGTGGCTACAGCCATTTCAAGACCTCCTTGGTCAGACGGTGAGTCTCGTTTCCTTGCTCTTGACTAGGGGTAACTGACATAGACGTCGCTGGTGACCTCTTCCACCTCGGGCAGAGGACTGGATTCGGCGTAGGCCAGCGCTTCTTCTACGGCCTGCCTGGCCTCCCGGTCGATGGCATCCAGCTCCTCCGAGGTGAACCAGCCGTGCTGGGTGACCAGGGCCCGGAAATCCCGAATGGAGTCCTTGCCCTGGGACACGCTCTTGTAGAGATCATCCTTGTAGGTCTGCTGGTCCCCCTCGAAGTGGCCGTGGTGGCGATAGGTCTTGCACTCCAGCAGGCTGGGTCCCTGTCCGGCCCGGGCCCGCTTCACGGCTTCCACGGCGGCTTCATGCACGGCGAAGACGTCGCTGCCGTCCACCACGGCCCCCGGGATGCCGTAACTGGCCGCCCGCTCGGCAATGTTCTCGATGGCGCAGTGGTAACTGGCAGGCGTGCTCTGGGCATAGCCGTTGTTCTCGGCCACGAAGATGACCGGAAGATTCCAGATGGCCGCCAGGTTGGCGCTTTCGTGGAAGGTTCCCTGTTCGCAGGCGCCGTCCCCGAAGAAGCAGGCGCAGACGTCCCCGCTGCCCGTGACCACCGAGGTCAGACCGGCTCCGCAGGCCAGGGGCGGCCCCCCGCCCACGATCCCGTTGGCGCCCAACATGCCCTTGCCCACGTCGGCGATGTGCATGGACCCGCCCTTGCCCTTGCACAGCCCGGTGGCTTTTCCATAGATCTCGGCCATCATCGAGTTCATGTCGCAGCCCTTGGCGATGCAGTGCCCGTGCCCCCGGTGGGTGCTGGTGATGGTATCGCTGGGCCGCAAGGCGCTGCAGACACCGGTGGCAATGGCCTCCTCCCCCACGTAGAGGTGCACGAAGCCTGGAATGTGGCCCTTGGCAAAGGCCTGCTTGACGGTTTCCTCGAAGTTTCGGATGGACACCATGGTCCGGTACATGGACCGAAGCTGGTCCTGACTGAGGTTCATGACCTGATTCCTCCCGTTTACTGGATCAGACACCAAGACGGGACCGCTTCTCAAGAGCGGGCGCCGGCGGATCCCTATCGCAGACAAGATAGAGGGAAACCATACGCGACCGGCTCCGCGACTTCAACCCTTATTTGCGGACCGTTGCCGGGGCTCAATCCCAGTCCACGGAGGGTGGGAATTCCGATCCTACCATATCGCTCCCGTCCCGGCAGCAGTCACCGAAGCCGGGCCGGCGGCACGGAAATCCCGGGCGATCCGGCGATAAATGCAGCTCGACACGGGGATTCCCCGGAAAGTTGCACCACTGTCGAGGAGTTGTTTCGCATCTGCGACCGGATGGGGTAATATGACCCGCACCAATCGAGAGGTTACACCACGGGGGAGGCGATCCGGGGGCAACCGGCCCGCTGACAGCGCCTGCCGCGATTCTGCGTCGGCCGCCCGCCTGCGGCTTTATCAACCATTTCCGTGAAGGATTTGATATAAGCAACCTGCCGGGAGTCACGGAAACCAGCCGAGACGGAACCGATCAAGAAGGGACCGCGATGCATATTCTCCTGTACGTGCCTGACAACCAGGTGACAAACAACTTTGTTCCGCAACTTTGGCCCTTTGTCCTGCAGAGACTGACGCCGAAGGACCATCGGGTCAGCATTATCGATGGCAATGTGCGTTACCTGAGTGAGCGGGAGCTGGTGGACTTCATCGTTCAAAACGATGTAGGTCTGGTGGGCATGGGCTTCATGACCCGTATGGCCCAGAAGGCCTATCGCATGGCGGCAGCCATTCGAAGGGAAACAGCCGTACCCATCGTGATGGGAGGGCCCCACGTGACCGAAGTCCCCAACGAGCCCCTGGGCCTCACCGGCCATCCTCAATACGCCGATGCGGTGGTGTTGGGGGAAGCGGACGACACCTGGCCTCGGGTGGTGCGGGATGCGGCCGCCGGGACGCTACGGCAGTTCTACCAGCCCGCGGTCATCGACGGGAAGGATGTCAAGCCCAGTCTCAGGAACTACCCGCAGGTGAGGTGGGACCGGATCGACCTCTCGCTTTTCGATCTCATGCGATTCGTGCCGTCCACGGCCAAGCGGATGCTCAAGCGGCTGGGCCTGAACTATGACGAGCTCTACGTGGTGCCGGTGGAATCCGGGCGGGGCTGCCCCTACGGCTGTGAGTTCTGCACCGTGACCGGCTTCTTCGGAGACCAGATTCGCTTCCGCGACAACCAGAACGTCATCGACGAGCTGCTCTGCCTGAAGGCCCTGGGCAAGGAAAGGAACGCGCTGGTCAGTGTCTTCTTCATCGATGACAACTTCGCCATCAACCGCAAGCGGACCAAGTCCCTGCTGCGCGACATGATCGCCCAGGATGCCTGCGTCCCCTGGATCGCTCAGATCAGCATGAACCTTCTGCGAGACGAAGAGCTGGTGCGTCTCATCGCCGAAAGCGGCGGTCGCTGGATCTTCATGGGCCTGGAGTCCATCGATCCCGACAGCCTCAAAGTCGCCAACAAGTCGTTCAACAAGCCCGCCGAGTATGCGGAAATCCTGAACCTGCTGGCCAAGTACGAGCTCTACGCCATCACTTCTTTCATCTTCGGCATGGAGGGGGATCGCCCGGGCGTCTCGGGAAACACCTACCGCCAGGTCGACGCCTGGCCTCCGGGACTGCCGGTCTTCGGGATACTCACGCCTTACCCGGCCACACCGCTGTACGATCGCTTGAAGAGTGAGGGGCGGCTGACCCGGCCGGAACATTGGCTCGACTTCCAGGCCTTCAAGGCCGCCTATCTCCCCAAGGGTCTGACGGCAGACCAGGCGGAAGAAGAGGTTCGCCGCGCCTGGGCACACTGCTACAGGCCACGAGCTTTCCGCAAGTCTCAAGACTGGCTGCTGCGCAACGGGAAGACTTTCGGGTATCAGGTCATGCACTTTGTGGCGCGCATCCTCTTCCGAGGCATCTATTTCCCACAGATGACCCGCTGGGCCTGGATCAAGCTCCTGGCCCGGAATTACAGCACGATTGGGAGCCTGGTGTTTCAGGGTCTCAAGAGCCAGCGCAGGGCTCGTCGAAAAAGGTCGGATACGGCGGCGCCCGCACAAACTCCGGTGGCCGGCACATCAGCGGTCTTGCAGGAGAGCGACCTCAAGGGAATGGTCAGGCAGGCACCGGTCTGGAAGGCTTCGGGGTCCCTGGGGGACGGGAAGGAGCCGCGTCGAGAATCCACCCCTTCTCCATCCGGGGTCACTTCAATAGAAACTTCTGAACCCGCCAACTGACCACTCCGGCAACATAGAGTTCGCCGTCCTTGCCCAGGGCGAGATGGTGAGGCACGAAGAACTGCCCCGCTTCTTTCCCCGGCTGACCGAACGCGCCCACCACAGGTCCTTCCAGATCCAGCTTCAGCACTCCATTCCGGAAATGCACCCATGACAAGCCACCTCATGGCAAACGCGAGACGGCGGACCCTGCTGATCTTCATCTTCGTGATGGCCTTCCAGCAAGGGGTGACCATCAACCTGCTGCCGGTCCTCTTCACAAGCTTTGCCGAGGCTTTCCGGTTGGACCTGCAACAAAGGGGTCAGATCCAGTCCTTCTTCTTCGTGGGAGCCATGGTGGCTCTGTTTGCCTCCGGTTTCGTCACCGAGCGCATTGCCGCGCGCCGCTCGGCGCTGCTGGCCCTGGGGCTCTCCGGCCTGGGGTCGATCCTGGTGGCCACGGCGCCCGACTTTCTCATGTTGCGGCTGGGCGCCGCGGTGATGGGGATGGGGACCCTCTGGGCGCTCTCGGTCACCAGCGCCACCATCGCCGGTCACTTCGCTCCGCAGAGCCAGCGGCTGTTCATGTGGACCATGGCGGTTTTCGCGTTGGCCGGGACGGGCGCCCCCTATGGCCTGGGGCACCTGGTGTCCTTCCTGGAGGTGTGGCGGCCCATTCTGTTCGGGGTCGGCCTCTACCTGTGGGTGTCGGGAGTGGCGGTCGCCTTCCTGTTCTGGAGGAGCCTGGGGAATACCGGTCTTCGAGTCCGGTTGGCGGAATCGCCTCCGGGGCCCCGGCCTGCCGCGGATCCAACCGGTAACGCAACGCCATGGGAGGCAGCCGCGGGCTGGGTCAGCGGGATTCTCCGCCGCTACCGCGGCTCGCTGCTGGGACAGGGAGCCTTGCTTCTCATCGGCTTTCTGGTGGTTCTGGACAACCTTACCGCCGGCAACATTGTGACCTGGACGCCCAACCTCTGTGAAATGCGCTTCGGCCGAAGCACTGCCCTGGCTGGTGAGATCATGGGCGCCAACGCTGGCGGCTACCTGGTGGGTCGCATCATCCTGGGTCTGTTCGTGACGGGACGTTACTCGGACCGGGTGCTGCTGGGATTGTGCTATGCGGGGGGCATGCTGGCCTACAGCCTGCTGCTTTGGGTTCCCGATCCTCGAATGGCCATTGCCATGATGGTGTTGCAGGGGGTGTTCCTTTCGGCCCAGGCCCCCACCGTCTATTCCCTGGCCTCCACCAAGTTTCCGGATCGGGCCGGAACGGCCGTACCTCTGGTGGATGCGATCGGAACCATCGGAGCCATCCCCGCCCCCCCATTGATGGGTTGGGTGGCGCAGCGAATGGGCGGCCTGGAGCGTGCAGCCTGGCTCATCCCCCTGACGGGATGCGTGCTGATAGCCATCAGCCTGGGCTGGGAAGCAAAGGACCGGTCGAAGAACGAGGGACAGGCGTAACTGTTATCCACGGGGAAGCGCCGCGGGGGGGACAATTCGGAAGCCACCCGGGGCCGGGCGAGCGTCCTCTTTCACCGGGGGCCGGTTTCAGGCTCAGCGGGTCTGAAGGTCGGGAACCCGTGTTCCGTCTCAGCGAGAAGCTTTGGTAATCGGCGGCGCTTCAGGAGATTTGGCGCTCGGCACCGCGGCCGGTTTGGTCTTGACGGGCGGAGTTTTGGGTGCAGCCGGCTTGGAGGCTTGGACCTTGGGCGCGGGCTTCACCATCTCGACACTGCCCTTGAGTCGGGCGCCGTCGGCAATCGAGATCCGGCTGGAACGGATGCTGCCCACCACCGAACCCGCCGGGGTGATCTCTACCCTGTCCTGGGCAACCACGTCTCCAACCACGGATCCGGCGACGATGACGTTGGCGGCTTGAATATCGGCCTGAATCCGGGCCTGGGAGCCAACTCGAAGCACCTGGTTTCGAAGGTCGATCTTCCCTTCCACCCGCGAGTCGATGGTGACGTCCTGGCTTCCCGACAATTCGCCCCGGATGACGAAAGTGTCCCCCAGGTAGTTCTCTTTCCTGATCTGGGGGGGAGCCGGCGTCGGCTGGGGGGGCGCTTGCGCTTGAGGCTGCCGCGGGGGTGTGCTGTCCGGAGCATCGGCGAAGGCCGGCTTCTCTCTTCCGGGGAGAATGCGGCCCGCCCAACCCTTCAGCGACCCGGCCTGCTTTGCCTTGGAATCCTTGGAAGTGTCCATTTATTGTCCCAATCAGACCGAAAGGAAAGTTGCCTGAGCGTCCCGGCCTTATGACCTGATTTGCCGTTCGCTGGCTGCAAACATCACATTATAACCCGCTCCAACCAGGATCGAAAGCCTGAAAACGTTCAGAAATTCAAGCGCAGCGACAACTGGAACTGCCTCGGATCGAATGCCGCCGTGAAGGAGAAGGGCTCGGTGACCGGGCCCCGGCGGCCCACCAGCCGGGAGGGTAGCTCATCGATGCTCACATCCCCGACCGTGCTGTTGATGTGCTTGAAGTTGGTGCGGTTGAACAGATTGAAAGCCTCGGCGATCAGCCCCAGGGTCCAGGTCTCGGTGAGCGGTATCTCACGGTTCAGTCGGAGATCGAAAGAGAAGAAGTCGGGCCCCATGCCGACGTTGCGGCCCAAACCCCAGGGACGGTGGGTGTCGATATGGCGGTCGCCCACGGTGTCGAAACCCGAGTTGAGATTGAAGGGCGCGCCCGAGCGGGCGCTCATGATGGCCGAGACCGTAAAGTCACGAATCAGAGCATGACCGAATCCTCTGCCGGTGCCCGATCTCCAGGGGAGATCCACCACGGTGTAAGCGACGAAGTTGTGTTTCCGGTGGAAGGAGGACAGGGCCCACTCCGACTTGGCGTCCCACTGCAAGTGCGGCTGGAACGCAGAGTTGTAGTCGGTGTTCTCGTCCATGGTCTTGCTCCAGGTGTAGTGGGCCGAGAGAGTGAACCCATCGAAGAAGCGTTTCCGGAACTGGGCTATGAAGGCATGGTAGGAAGAATCGGCCCAACTGCCGTAGATGTTGTCCTGCAGCACCAGCGGATTGTGAAAGCCCACGATCGGGCGGCCCAGCTCGTTGGTTCCCGCCCGATAGACATTCCTTTCCAGTGGACGAATGATGTGGACACCGCGGTTGAAGTTGTATCCCAGCGAGATGGTGTAGCCTTCGGCCACCTCGCGCTGGATCTCGAGACTGCCCTGCTGGGAATAGGGATTGACCGTGTCGTCGGCCACATCGAACTGCACCCGCAACGGAAGACCCGGACCCGGATTGATGCCGTGGAGGGCCAAGTCCTGTGAGGTTATTGACCGGTTCCCCAGGATGCCCCGCTGCAGAGCGGTGTGGTAGATCTCGGCCGAGGTGAGCAGATCGCCGGTCAGCGCGCTGTTGATTCCCTCCAACCCGATCAGGGGGATGAAGACCTGGAAGATCCGTCCCTGCGGTCCCAGCAAGTCCCTGATGTAGGTGATATGGCCATCGATCCTGGCGTAGTAGATGCCGAAACCCCCGCGTATGACCGTCCGCGGATCGGGGCTCCAGTCGAATCCCAGCCTGGGCGCAAAGTTGTTCTTGTCGGTCGGGAACTTCGTCTTGACCTCGAGTTCGTGCCGGCCGCCCAGTGTCAACTGCAAATTGGGCTTCAGGCGCCAGGAGGCTTCGGCAAAGAAGTTGTAGTAGTTCTTCCATCCGATCCAGAAGGGCTCGCCGAAGCCCTGCTGGTAAACCAGAGGCAGACCCAGGGCGTAGGCCTGCAGGGACGAGATGGGTTCGTTCACCGCTGCCGCAAGCTGGGGCCGTCCCAACAGCGTCAGAGCTCCCTGCAGCAACTGCGCCGTCCCGGCGCCGGCGCCGTTATCGATCATGAAGGATAGAGGTATGGCTTCGCCGAACTGAAAGCTCCCTCCGAAAAAGGTTTCCGACCTGACGCTGAAACGCGAGGCGCCGACGTCCACGCCGAACTTGTAGGTATGGGGGCCGGAAGTACGGGTGAAATTCTGCCGCACCTGGCCGGAACGCTCCACCACACGGGCCGGCAGGATCAGGTCCCGTCCGAAGAGGCCGAAGCCGTTGATGTCGATCGACGGACCGTAGGGATCGGTCGGATACACGCCGAAGTCGTGATAATTGAATCCCAGCAGGGTTTCGCTGGCCAGCTCCGGGTTGATCAGCAGCGTATTGCCCAATGCCAGCCCCAAGTCGTTGGTGCTGGAATTCCGGCCGCGGCTGTAGGAGACCAGCGATCCGAACTGCGTATTCTCGCTTTCCGCGCCCGTCCAGTTGACCCGGGTGAACAGCGTGTGCCCATCCCCCACCGTGTGGTCGATTCGCCCCAGGAACTGCTGGCGTTCCTCTCCGAACGGAAAGACCCCGCTGTTTTGCTCGAACAGCGAGACGACGTGGGGATAGTTGCCTGGCGTGAGGGCCGCCTCGAACTCTCCCAACAGCGGCGCCGGGATCAGCCCCGTGCTGCCCAGGCCCGCCATCAGGGCCTGCTGCGAGGGCGTCAGCTCGTAGAGAAACGAGTCGTCCCGCAGCAGGGGAACGATCACCGATTCGTGGCGGTCCAGCCGTTCGTAGGCGCCGTAGAAAAACGTCCCCTCCCGTCCCAGCGGTCCGCCGATCGAGGCGCCGCTCTGCGCCCGGGTGTAGGCGGACTTCTCCGGATCGAAGTAATTGCGGGCCTGGACG
>JAJDUG010000032.1 GCA_022826755.1 Acidobacteriota bacterium | reverse complement strand
TATTCCTGCCTGGAGGAGATGGAGCGACAGCGCAACGTTGCAGGCAGGCAGCCACCCTGCCGGCGTGAACGGCATTGGCCAGGCCGAATCAAAGGCAAGGCCCCGCTACCGTTCCATCCCAGTGGCGCAGTTGGCCAAGGCTGTGCCGGGCTAATGTGCGGGCGGGACGCCCGCGTTCCCGGGGGGCGTCAGGGGGGCGGCGGGGCCAGTTCGAAGGAGGGCCGCTCCAGGGGGGTGGCGCGGGACTCTCCCTCGCGAATCCTGTAGAACCCGTCCAGGGAGAGATTGGAAACGATCCGGGTCCTGCCGGTCACGGGCCAGTCGACCTCCACGGCCTTGATCCCGATCGCCCGGCCCAGTCCGATCTCCTGCTGCAGGCTGGAGGCCCCGAAGCTGCCCCCGCTGGATACGGCGGCGTGGATGTCCCGATCTCCCTCCTCGGTCTCCACCGTCACCTTGATGCGCGCTCCCAACGCCATGCGGTTGGTCTTCACTCCTTCCAGGAGAAGAGTGATCCAGTGGTTTCCGTGCCCCGGATTGAGGAAGAGCAGATTCCGGTAGACATCCCCCGAATACCACCCCCCCATCACCGTGTAGATGTCCTGGTCGCCGTCGTTGTCGATATCGCCGAAGGAGACGCCGTGGCCTTTCTGGAGATGGCCGAATCCGCCCGAGGTGGTGACGTTCTGAAAGACTTTCCCCTGGTGGTTGCGGAACATCTGGTTGGGAATGAGCGTCCGCAGGTCGGGCTCCCCCGTTCCCAGGTAGCAATCCGGGAACCCGTCGTTGTCCAGGTCCCCGAAATTGGCTCCCATGGTCAGCAGGGCTCGCTCGAGACCCGCTTCCCGGGAAACGTCGCTAAAGGTGCCATCGCCGTTGTTGCGGAAGAGCCGTGAGAACTCGCCCTGGTGGGGCAGTCCCAGGAACGCCTTGACCGCCTCCGCCAGCGAGCCCGAGAAGTCGGGCTTGAGCGAGTACCCGGCCGCGAACAGGTCCTGCCACCCGTCGTTGTCGTAGTCCCAGAACCAGGTGGCGAAGCTCTTCCGCGGCTCCCGGACCCCGGCCTGCTGCCCCACCTCCACGAATCTCCAGGACGGATGCCCTGCGGCGCCCTCTCCCGCGGAGGGGCCGGGCCCGTCATTGCGATAGAGCAGGTTGCCGGCGTCCATGCGGGACAGGTAGAGGTCCGGGTCTCCGTCGTTGTCGATGTCTCCCCAGGCCACCCCCTTGACATAGCCGGCCCGGGCCAGTCCCAGGGAGACGGCCAGGTTGGAGAAGGTCCCGTCCCCGTTGTTGCGATAGAGCTCGCAGGGATGAATCTCGCTGCCGGTGGACTCGTTGCCGATGAAGAGGTCCAGGTGGCCGTCGTTGTCGTAGTCGGCCCAGGCGGCTGCCTGGGTGGGGTGGTAGCTGAGCAGTCCGGCCGCTTCGGTGACATCTTCGAAGGTGCCGTCTCCGTTGTTGCGCAGCAGGGAGTTGGGATGGTCTCCCAGACCCTGCAGCCAGGCCCCGCGCAGCACCAGCACGTCCGGATAGCCGTCGTTGTCGTAGTCGGCCTGGGCGATGTTGAGACCGCCGACCTGCCCTTCCAGGCCGGCCGCGCGGGTGCGATCGCCGAAGGTGCCGTCTCCGTTGTTGCGGAAGTAGCGCAGCGGATCCCCCATCCCCCAGGAGGAAGCCATGATGTCCAGGGCGCCGTCCCGGTCGAAGTCTTCCAGGATGCTGCCTCCGGACAGCGCCGTGACATCCACGCCCACTTGAGGCGCCACCTCCCGGAAATGCCCGATATCGTAGTCGGAGGTCAGCGTATCAGCCGGAATCACCCACTGGGGCGGGACCTTGGCCGGGTGCTCCCCCAGGGTCATGTGGGCCAGGTTGAGCAGCCAGCGAAACCCCATATTGCCCGGATCATCCGACAGGAGCTGGAGCAGGAGGGGGATGGCCCCGCGGGAACCTCGCTGCACCCGGTGCCGGCCGGATTCCCGCACCGGAAGAAAACAGGAGTGTTCTCCGTGGGCGGCGATGCAGTTCTCCTGCTCGCCCAGCCGCAGATAGGAAACCGCCAGCAAATCCCGGATCACGGCAACGGTCTCCGGCGACAGGTGCCAGGGCTGCCGTTCGACCCAGAACTGCAGATCGGTCAACTCCTCGATGGCAGCGCGGCTCTGCCCGCGGCGCAGCATTTTCAGCGCCAGTTGAAGCCGCAGGCTCACCCTCCGGCGGGGGTCTTCGACCGCCTGCAGGCGGCGGCGCAGTTGCGCCACCGCCCGGGTATTCATGGGATGGTCCGGAAAGAAGTCGGCGTTGCGGGCCAACTGGGCCAGCCGGGAGGCCATGCGCCGGGTGCCGGAGCCGTCCTCAGCCGCCGCATCGCCTTGAAGGCATACGACGGCGATCAGGCAGCTCGGCAGGGCGGCAATCGGAAATCTTCCGAACACGGTGGGCTACTCCGCTACCGGGAGGAGACCGGGGGAGGTCGAATACTCGGAGGCGCGTCCCTCGGTCACCTGCAGGATGCGATTGGCGGGAATTTCCTCGAGGACTTCCTCTTTTCCGCTGGGCCAACGGATCCGGATCTGCTCCACCCTGGCGGCCTCTCCCAACCCGAAATGGGCGCGCGGATCGCCGGCCGACAGATAGCTTCCCCCACCCGTGACCTGGTCGGTCTGCCTTCCGGCGACGGTGGTGAGGGTCAAGCGGGTTCCCACGGCGTCGCGGCTGCTGTCGGTGCCGGTCAATCGGAGCTGGATCCAGTTCTTGCGGGCGCCGACCCGGTTGAGGAGAAGGGCCGGCTCGGCCCCGCAGTTGCTGATGAGGACGTCGATGTCGCCGTCGTTGTCGATGTCTCCCAGGGCCATGCCCCGCCCTACCCGCGGCTGCCGGGAAGACCAGCGGTAGAAGGGCTCGTGCTCCAGGAAACGCCCGTTCCGGTTCTCGAACAACTGATCCGGCTGAGCATGGGAGAGGTCGGGCTGGATCCGTTCGATGTTGTCCACCACATGCCCGTTGACCACCAGCAGGTCCCGGTCTCCATCGTTGTCGAAGTCCAG
The DNA here is from genome assembly GCA_022826755.1 of Acidobacteriota bacterium. GTDB lineage: Bacteria > Acidobacteriota > Terriglobia > Versatilivoradales > Versatilivoraceae > Versatilivorator. Next base: position 56,724 of record JAJDUG010000032.1, on the reverse strand, counting down.
AAAACCGGCGCCGAAGCCCAGCAGGAAGCGGTCCTTCCGCGCCAGGCCGGACCTCCAGCGCTCGTCCCCGAACAGCCAGTTTCCCTGGTAGCGGTAGAGGGCGTTGGTCTCCAGGTCGTAGTTGGTCACGACAATGTCCAGCAGGCGGTCCCCGTCGTAGTCGGCCGCATCCACGCCCATTCCGGCTTCCGGCTGGGCCTGGCTGTTGTAGCCGGTGCCCGAGAGAAGCGTCACGTCGGCAAAGGTCCCGTCCCTGTTGTTCCTGAACAGCAGGTTGCGCACGGAGTCGTTGGCCACGTAGAGGTCCACCCAGCCGTCCTGGTCGAAATCGGCCGCCACCACTCCCAGGCCCTTGCCCTCGGGGTTCAGGATTCCGCTGGACCGGCTGACATCGCGGAACCGGCCGTCGCCCAGGTTCCGGTAGAGACGGTCCGCCACCCCGGCGTAGTGGCGCGGATGGCAATAGGCCCGGACCCCCTTCATCTCGCAGGGCGGATTGCGCTCGAAGGCCGCATCCAGGTAGTTGACCACGTAGAGGTCGGGGGCTCCGTCCCTGTCGTAATCGAAGAAGGCGGCGCTGCTGCTCCATTCGGCGCCGGCAACGCCGGCCCTGCCGGTGACGTCGCTGAAGGTGCCGTCGCCGTTGTTGCGGTAGAGCCGATTGGGGCCGAAATGGGTGAGGTAGAGATCGGCGTCCCCGTCGTTGTCGTAGTCGCCCACGGCGACTCCCATGCCGTAATCGGCGGCCGGCTCCAGGCCGGCTTCAGCGGTCACCTCCTCCAGGCGCCCGCCGCCCAGGTTGCGATAGAGCGCGTGGGGTCTCGGCTCGAACGGCCGGGAATCCGGCGTCCGGCCTCCGTTGACGAGCAGCACGTCCAGCCTGCCGTCGCCGTCGTAGTCCAGCAAGGCGCAACCCGATCCCATGGTCTCCACCAGGTGCTTCTGGGCCGAGGCGCCGTTCTGGTGCCGAAAATCGATGCCCATCGCCCGGGCCCGGTCGCTGAAGGGCGCCTTTGGGTCCGCCCGCAGGGTGTCGGCGGGGGAGACCGGGGAATACAGGGCGGGCAGGGCCATGCAGAACACCAGCAGAGTGGAGAGTGGAGAGCGGAGAGTGGAGAGTGAGGAACCACGAATGGACACGAATGGAGACGAATCAACTGATGGGCGAATGGTTGATTGGGGGATTGTGACCACTGATGATGCCCTGAATCCCATCTACAATTAATCTACGATCCGGAGTTCACAAAGCTCGACTGAAACAACAGAAAAAAAGAGTTATCCACGAAGACACACGAAGGACGACGAAGACACACGAAGAAAGACTAATGTTCTTTACCCACTCAAAGGGAACGCCCCTTGGGTTCGGGTGAGGGAAAACGTAGCGAGTCAGCTTCCCGTGCCACAGCCTCTCGTCCTGTTAATCCTGTGCATCCTGTGTATCCATGTTCAATAGTTCGATAACCGGATCAACGGGACAGGGTCCTTGTTGCCGATAGGCCACGAAGAGAAACGGAAAGAGATCCATTCGTATTCTTGTCTATTCGTGTTCATTCGTGGTTCGTCTTTATCAACGCCCCCCTGTTTCAGTTCTCACAGACCAAAATTCTAGCACGGACGGCGGCCGCTGCTGGGCGGCGCGGCGTCCGTCCCCCCCACCGCATCAGCCTTCGCCATTCGGATCTGCACAGTCCGCCCCTAGGGCGCCCACCCGGGAGCGCGGGCGTCCCGCCCGCATCCTTATGCCTGGCTGGAGGTTGCGGAGCGTCAGCGGGACGTTGCAGGCAGGCAACAGGCCCTTCCGCGTGAACCGCAATAGCAAGGCCCACGCGGATCCACGGCGCTGTTCCGGGTCGATCCGTGTGGCGCAGAGGGCAAGGCCGTGCCGGAAATGGTGCGGGCGGGACGCCCGCGTTCCCGGGGGGGCATCCTCCACACCACAAATCGGGAACATTGAAAAAAAATCGGGTTGGGGTTAACCTTGGAATGTTGAACGAAGCACCTGCCTCGGGGGTTGATCTCCTGAGCAGTGGAAGGCGATTCTTGCCATCGAGGATGCACCTTCGAATTCGCAGTTCACCCCGCGCACAACCCTTCCCATGGCGCCCTGGACAGCCCGGGGCGGGCCCGCAGGTCTCGGCGGTGGATGCGGAGATAAGGTCGGGAGCGCGGGGGCGCAGCCCGAGATGGGTTTCGGAACCGCCGCCGTGAACCGGGATTTGGTGTCACCGCCATGACAGAACCCGACGCCTCACCCATGATCGAGGCCCTGGGGCTGAGCAAGATCTTCGGGACCTTTGCCGCGCTGCAGGACGTCTCCTTCTCGATTCCCCGCGGACAGGTGGCCGCCTTCCTGGGTCCCAACGGAGCCGGCAAGTCGACCACTCTGCGGATCCTGACCGGCTATCTCACGCCCACCGCGGGCGTGGCTCGCATTGCGGGCCGGGATGTCTCGCGCCACCGCATCGAGGCGGCCGCCCGGATCGGGTATCTCCCGGAGAACGGTCCCCTCTATCCGGAGATGACTCCTCTGGAGCTGCTGCGTTTCTTCGGCGAGGCCCGCGGGCTGACCCGGGTCCGGCTGGACGCGCGCATCGAGGCCGTGGTTGAGCAGTGCCACCTGGAAGCCGTCCTGGAAAAGAGCGTCTACAAGCTCTCCAAGGGCTACCGCCAGCGCCTGGGAATGGCCCAGGTCCTGCTCCACGAGCCCGACATCCTCATCATGGACGAGCCCACCAGCGGCCTGGATCCCAACCAGATCCGCGAGGTCCGAGAGTTGATCCGGCAGTTGGGCGAAACCAGGACGGTGCTGCTTTCGACCCACATCCTGCAGGAAGTGGAAGCCGTGGCCGACCACGTCATTCTCATTCACGAGGGCCGGATCGTCTTTGACGGCACGCCCGGCCGGATGGCGGCCGGTCACAGCCTGGCCGAGGCCTTCTACCGCCTGACGGACAGAAACGGCCGGGACGGTTCCTCCGACCCTGAAGCTTCCGCCCCGGGGCCGCATGGCCCGGCCCCCGCGGAGGGGGCGGTCCGGGGCGCGGAGCCGAAGCCGGGTCCGGGTCCGGAGAAAAGGGAGACGCAAGAGTGAAGAGTCATTGGCGGCTGGCCAGGGTCGTCTGCAAGCGGGAACTGACCAGCTATTTCAGCAGCCCCACCGGCTACGTCTTCATCACCCTCTTCGTCTTCCTCAGCGCCCTGGCGGCCTTCTGGCAGGACGGGTTCTTCGCCGACAACCTGGCCAACCTGGACCAGCTCAACCGCGTCTTCCCCTACCTGCTGGTCTTTCTGGTCCCCTCCATCACCATGAACATCTGGGCCGAGGAGAAGCGCAACGGAACCGACGAACTGCTGCTGACCCTGCCGGCCACCGACTTCGGCATCGTGCTGGGGAAATACCTGGCCGCCGCCGGCATCTACACCGTGGCCCTCCTCTTTTCCCTGACCCACGTGCTGGTGCTGGGGTGGCTGGGCAACCCGGACCCCGGCCTGATGGCCTCAACCTACCTGGGCTACTGGCTCATGGGAGTGGCCCTGCTGGCCCTGGGAATGGTCGGGTCCCTCCTGACCGACAACATCACCGTGGCCTTCATCCTGGGCGCTCTGCTCTGCGCCGTTCCCGTCTTCATCGACCATGCGGGCGCTGTCCTGACCGGCGGCGTCGAGCGGCTGGCGGCCGGCTTTTCCTTCAACCAGCAGTTCCAGGACCTGGCCGCGGGAGTGGTCTCCCTATCCTCGCTGGTCTACTTCCTGGCCTTTGCGGCAGCCATGATCTATCTCAACGTGGAACTGCTGGGACGGCGCCACTGGCCCAGCGGCCGCAAGGCCCCGGCCATGGGCGCCCACCTGCTGGCGCGGGGGCTGGCCCTGGTGGTCGCCCTGGCCGGTCTGACGCTGCTGCTGGACCGCCTGGGAGGGCGGGTCGACGTCACCGCCGAACGGATCCATTCTCTCTCGCCCGACACGCGGGCGCTGATCGAGGGGCTGGACCCGGCCCGGCCGGTCTTCATTCAGGCTTACCTGAGCCCGGAGGTGCCCCGCAGCCACCTTCCGACCCGCAACAACCTGATCAACCTGCTCCGGGAGCTGTCTGCCCTGGGCGGGGACCGGCTGCAGACCCGGATCGTGGAAACCGAGAGGTATTCGCCGCAGGCTCGTGAAGCCCAGGAGCGTTTCGACATCCGCCCCCGGCCGGTGCCCGCCTCCCGGCAGAGCTCGGGAACTCCCGACGAGATCTTCCTGGGCATCGCCTTCAACTGCGGCGCCGAGGAATTCGTCATTCCCTTCCTGGATCCCGGACTGCCGGTGGAATACGAGTTGATGCGCTCCATTCGGGTGGTCTCGCGGGCGGAACGCAGAAGGGTCGGGGTCCTGGAGACGGGAGCCAAGCTCTTCGGCGGATTCGACTTCCAGTCCCGCCAGCACTCCACCGACTGGGCCATCGTGGCCGAGCTGCGCAAGCAGTACCAGGTGGAAAGGGTGCAGCCCGGCCAGGACTACCCGAAAAACCTGGACGCCCTGATGGTGGTGTTGCCCAACACCCTGGAGCAGGACCAGGTCGACCGGCTGACGGACTACGTCAAGGAGGGGAACCCGACCCTGATCCTGGTGGACCCCCTGCCGGCATTCAATCCCGAGCTCTCGGCGCAGCCGATGCCTCAAGGCCCCTTTCGCCAGGGCCCACCGCCCAGGACCCCGGCCGACCTCCAGCCCCTGATGGAGGTGCTGGGGGTGGACTGGGACCCGGGCCGCATCGCCTGGGACAAGTACAATCCCCATCCACAGTTCCGCTCCCTGCCTCCGGAAGTCGTCTTTCTGGGCTCCGGGAGCGGCGAGAGTCCCCCTTTCAATCCGGATGAGGCCGTCACCTCCGGGCTTCAGGAACTGGTAGCGATCTATCCGGGTTCGATCAAGCTGGCGGCCGGCAGCCGCACCACGCTGATTCCCCTGCTTCAGACCGGCGCCGATTCCGGACTGACGGACTGGAATCGGCTGGTGCAACGCTCCCTCTTCGGGGTGCAGTTGGCCGCCAATCTCCCCCACGAACCCGATCCCGACCGCTACACCCTGGCGGCCCGCCTGGCCGGAATAGGGCCGGACCAGCCGGTTCGGGCCATCCTGATCACCGATGTCGACCTGATGGGGGAGCAGTTCTTTTCCATACGGCGCCAGGGCATTGAAACCCTGCAGTTCGACAACGTGACCTTCCTGCTGAACGCGGTGGATCAGTTGGTGGGCGACGAGTCCTTCATCGCCCTGCGCAAGCGCCGGCGGCGGCACCGCACCCTGGAGGCCGTGGAGTCCCGAACCAAGGTCTACGAGGAGCAGCGGCTGGAGGAGTCCCGGCAGGCCGAAGCCACGGCGGCCCAGCGGCTGCAGGAAGCCCAGGCCCGGCTGGATCGGGCGGTGGAGGCGTTGCGCCAGCGCCGCGACCTGGACGAACAGACCAGGCGCATCATGATCGCCAACCAGGAAAAGGCCGAGAACCGCCGCCTGGCCGTGGCGCGGACCAATATCGAAGAGGAAAAGCAGCGGCTGATCGGAAAGAGCCGCTCCGACATGGAGTCTTCCATCCGGGACATCCAGAACGCCATCAAGATCCTGGCGGCGGCCCTGCCGCCGGTTCCCGCCTTTGCGCTCTTCCTGGTGGTTTCGGTACGCAGGCTGCGCCGGGAGAAGATCGGCGCGGAGGCCGACCGCCTGGTGGAGTAGGCAAGGTCCGATGAAAACGCAAGGCAATTCCCTCCCCGAGGTAAAACGGCCATGACGGAATGGTTGAGAACCGGAATTTTCTGGGTGCTGGCCGTGGCCATTTCCACGGCCGCGGTGCTGGTCGATCCCGGCCGAAGAGCTTCCGGGATTTTCGACGATCAGGGGGAGCCCTTCTATCCGGAGTTTTCCGACCCCCAGGCCCCCAAGACCATCGAGGTCATCGACTACGACGAAGTCACCGCCACCGCCAGCCCCCTGAAAGTGGAGTTCAAGGACAACAAGTGGGGCATCCCCTCTCACCACCACTATCCGGCCGATGCCGAAAACCGCCTGGCCGACACGGCCGCGGCGCTCATGGCCCTCAGGAAGGACATGGTGGTGTCCGAACGCATCCAGGATCACGGCCGTTACGGGGTGATCGACCCGCTCGACGACCGGACCGCCAGTCTGACAGGCCGCGGCAAACGAGTGACCCTCAAGGACGAAAACGATCGGGTGCTGGCCGACTTCGTGATCGGCAAGCCGGCCGAGGGCAAGCCCGGTTACCACTACATGCGGGTCCCCGCCCGGCGACGGACCTACTCGGTCAAGACCGACGCCCAGGTGTCTTCCCGGTTCGAGGACTGGATCGAGACGGATCTGCTCAAGCTAAGCGCCGGGGACATTCGAAAGATCACCATCAACAGCTACTCCATCAACGAGCGGCTGGGGCGGCTGGAGAATTCCGAGCGGACGGTTCTCACCAAGCGGAAAGAACGCTGGCAGATGGGGCGGCGCAGGCTGCAGGGAAAAAGGATCGACGCCCTGACCGAGGCGCTGGACAATCTGAGAATTGTCGATGTCCAGCCCAAGCCCGAGAACCTGACCCGGGACCTCAAGACCCCGGAAGGCATCCGTCTGTCCATGGAGTCGGTCCTCTCCCTGCGCCGGAAGGGTTTCTTCATCACTCCACTAGGCCAGCTCCTGTCCAATGAGGGGGAGATCCTGGTGGAAACGGCCAACGGGATTCAATACACGCTGCGCTTCGGGGAGGTGGCGCCCGGTGGAACGGGTGCTCCGGCGGGGTCTTCCGAGAAGGAAGGGACCCAGGCAGCCAAGGCCGGGGGGACGGAAGAGCGCCGCTACCTGTTCATCACCGTCCACTACAGCGCCGCCCGGGCCCGAAAGTACGCCGATGGGGAAACTCCCGGCGAGGAGGGGAAGACGCTGGAGCGCGAGCTGCGCCATCGCTTCGCCGACTGGTACTACATCATCTCGGGCGCCGATTTCGGCAAGCTGCGACCCAGCCGTCGAGAACTCACCCGCGGCTAGCCGTTCCGCCCGAGTCGGGCGCCGCCGGTCTCATTGGATCGGGGTCGCCCGAATGGGTTAGACTCTATCGAGACCATGAGCGAAAAAAAGCACGTCTACAAGATTACCTTTCTGAACGAAGGCAAGGTCTACGAGATCTATGCCAAGCGGGTGGGCCAGGGCGGCCTGTTCGGCTTCGTGGAAGTCGAGCAGTTGCTTTTCGGTCAGAAAACCTCGGTGGTGGTCGATCCCTCCGAGGAAACGCTGCGCACCGCCTTCGAAGGCGTGCGGCGGACCTACATCCCTCTCCACTCGGTGATCCGAATCGACGAAGTAGAGAAGAGAGGAACCGGCAAGATTCACGACCTCCCCGACCGGGACGGGAAGATTCATCAGTTGCCCCCCGCCATCTACACGCCGGTCAAGAGGGATTCCTGAGCGGGTCGGGTGGCCTGCGATTTTCGCCAAAGACCGGCCGGCCCGGTTTCGCCCCCACCGTTTCGGCCTTCGCCCGTAGGTTGGCCGGTGCGTAAACGCGACGGCGCACAAGGGTGCACGTCGGCGGTCGAGCCGGTGGGGGGGCAACGCGGCGTCCTCCAAGAGCAGATCAGCGTCGGATCGGGGTCGTGTGAAGGCTGCGCCGCCCCGGGCCGCGTCCTCCCGAAGACGGTTCGCAAATCCTCGTTTCCGGTCATTTTCGAAGCGACATTCGTTGACAGGTCCTTGCCGGGTGAGATAGATTTAGGGTGTATCTGTATACCTATATGGAGGAGTGTAGCCGATGAAGTGGCGAGCGGTTGCGGTTTCACTGGGGTCGATTCTGGCGGTTTTGGCGGGAAGCCAACTCCTGGGAGAGTCCCCGGTCGACTTTGAGAGAGACGTCCGGCCCGTCCTTGAGGAAAAGTGTCTCGCCTGTCACACGGCGTCCACACCCCAGAGCGGCCTGGTCATGGAATCGCTAGAGGCCATGCTCGAGGGCGGCGAGAAGTCGGGGCCGTCGATCCTGGCCGGCGACAGCGCCGCAAGTCCACTGGTCCGGCACCTGCGGGGCGAGCTTGAGCCTCGGATGCCGATCGGCGGCGACCCGCTGCCGGAAGCCCAGATCGCCCTGATAGCCAGGTGGATCGACCAGATGGCTCCACCGGCAGGCCAGGACGGGGCCGCCCAAACCGCGTCCTCCCACGATTTCGAAACCCACGTCAAGCCGCTGCTGGAGCAGAACTGCCTCGCCTGCCACAGCTCCCAGACTCACCAGAGCGGGCTGGTGGTGGAAACGCTTACGGCCCTTCTGAAGGGAGGCGCGATCCAGGGAGCGGCCATCGTTGCCGGCAAGAGCGACGAAAGCCCCCTGATCCAGCGCCTGCGCGGCACCCGAGCCCCTCGGATGCCCATGAACGGGCAACCGCTTTCCGAGGAGCAGATCGGCCGCATCGCCGGCTGGATCGATGGACTGGATCCTGCCCTCATGGCCGAGGCTGCAGAGGATTCCGGGAAGCCGGGTTGGCCCTGGACCCCCGTGGTCCAACCCGAGGTCCCATCGGTCAGGAACAAGGAATGGGTGAGAAACCCGATCGATGCCTTCGTTCTGGCCAAGCTGGAAAAGCAAAAGCTGGAACCGGCCGCGCCGGTTTCTCCCCGCGGCTTGCTGCGGCGCCTCTACTTCGGCTTGATCGGACTTCCCCCCACGCCGGAAGCCATGGAGCGGTTCCTGGCCGATCCTTCTCCGGAGGCGTACCGGCTGGAGGTGGAAAAGCTGCTGGCCGATTCCCGCTACGGGGAGCACTGGGGCCGGCACTGGCTGGACCTGGCCCGCTATTCCGACACCCGCGGCGGGGCCATCGACGATCCCCAACCCCACTTGTGGCGGTACCGCGACTACGTCATCAGGGCCTTCAACCAGGACCGTCCCTATGACCGCTTCATCAAGGAGCAACTGGCGGCGGATGCCTTCCGGGCCTACGGGGACGAGGGGAAGCTGGGGCTGGGCTTTCTGGGCTTGTGGGTCAAGGTTGAAGCCGAGGGGCCACAGGGGCGGCGAAATTACATCACGGACGTGGTCAACACCACCAGCTCGGTGTTCATGGGCCTGACCCTGGGATGCGCCCAGTGCCATGACCACAAGTACGACCCGCTTCCTCAAGCGGATTACTTCCGGATCGAAGCCTTCTTCTCGCCGGTGAATTTCGACAAGCAGGACATGGCCTTCCACCAGTACGAGATGCCGCTGCAGGACCCGGAGCGGTGGGAAGTCCGCAAGAAGGCCTGGAAGGAACACCTCGAAAAGATCAAGAAGAACGCCGAGGCTTTCAATAAGGAGATTTCCCAACGGGCGATCGAGCACCAGTTGCTGGTCAATCCCCAGGACCTCAAGGACTGGGCCCACGCCGGCCAGAAGAAGATCCCCTTCCCCAAGGACACCTTGCGCAGCGAGGAAGAAAAGGAGCGGTCACGCAAGATCGCACTCATGACCGGCCGCTTCGCCAACCCCAACGTCGACGGTTACTACGACCCCAAGGCCTACGTGGTGAGGGACTCGCCCCTCCAGCACAACATCGCCACCTACGTCCTGACCGGGGGCAACTGGAGACTGCGGGCCGAGCAGGTGAAGCCAGGATTCCTGAGCGCCATTACGGGCAACTCCGACCCGGTCGACATGGACGGCCTGGTGGGCAGCCGCCGGCAACTGCTGGCCAAGTGGATTGCCAGCCGGGACAATCCCCTGACGGCCCGGGTGATGGTCAACCGCATCTGGCAGTACCACTTCGGCAAGGGCCTGGTATCCACCCCCAGCGATTTCGGCTCCAACGGCAGCGGAACCGTCCACCAGGACCTGGTCGACTGGCTGGCCTGGGAGTTCATGGAGAGCGGGTGGAGCATCAAGGAGATCCACCGGCTGATCCTGGACTCGAACGTCTATGCCATATCCATGACCCATCCCAGGTCCGAGGAATACGAGAAGGTGGATCCCGACAACCGCCACCTCTGGGTCCGCGACCCGGTCCGCATCCCGGCGGAATCGCTGCGCGACACCATCCTGGCGGTCAGCGGCCAGCTCAAGCTGACCATGGGCGGACCTCCCTACTTTCCCGAGGAAAACCTGGAGCAGATGGCCCGGGCCGGAACCTGGTGGATATCCTCCGGTCAGGAGGAGGTCAACCGGCGCACCGTCTACATGATCCAGAGCCGCTCCTATCCGATTCCGTTGATCAAGGTATTCGACGGACCCAACCTGGATGAGAGCTGTGTCGTCCGGGGAAACACCACCGTGACGCCCCAGGTGTTCTCGCTGTTCAACGGCAAGTTCCCCCACCGGCAGAGCCGGGCCATGGCGGAGCGCATCCGGGCCGAGGCGGGGCCGGACCCGCTCAAGCAGGTGGTCAGGGCCTTTCAACTGGCTTTCCAGCGCGATCCCTCACCGGAGGAAAAGACCCGCAGCCTGGCATTTCTGACGGGGTCCGGAGCTGCGCCCGAGCACGGGGAGCACCTCTCACTGAAACAGGTTTCCCTGGTTCGGAATGGCGAGAGCGGGCACACCGATAAGGGACGGGGAGAGACAGGCTCGCTTGCGGAACTCTGTCTCATCCTCATCAACATGAACGAGTTCGTCTACCTGGAGTAGGCCGCGCCGGCGGCCGCTGGCGCACCTTTTCATCCAACTTCGGAAGGAAGACTACAAGGAGTAACGGTCATCATGCGCAAGGGAGAGTTTGAATTCTGCAACCAGGTCGAGCAGTTCGATCCGAGGCTCGGCGAGATGGGCCGGAGAGATTTCGTCTACCGGTTCGGCAAGGGACTGGGAAGCCTGGCCCTCACCTCGCTGCTCTTCGGCGACGGCCGGCTGGCTGCCGCGGCCCGGTCCGAAAACCCCCTGCTCCCCAAGAAGCCCCATTTCACGCCCAAGGCCAAGTCCTGCATCTTCATGTTCATGCAGGGAGCTCCCAGCCAGATGGACACCTTCGATCCCAAGCCCAAGCTGAATGAGCTCCACGGCAAACCCATCCTCCGCAAGTACGGGAGCCTGGAAAAGCGGATGTACGTGGGCAGTCCCTTCACCTTCAAGCGGCACGGGCAATCGGGAGTGGAGATGTCCGACATGTTCTCGGAGCTGGGGACCTGCGCCGATGACATTGCGGTGGTGCGCGCCATGCACACCAGTTCGCAAGCCCATACCACGGCCACCTTTTTCATGAACACCGGCGTCACCATCCCGGGGAGCCCCTCGGTGGGGGCCTGGACCATCTTCGGCCTGGGGACCGAAAATCAGAACCTGCCGGCCTTCGTGGTGCTGCCCGACAACCGTACCCGGATCTTTGGCGGTCCCATCAACTGGGCCAACGGCTACCTGCCGGCCGCCACCCAGGGAACGCTGCTCAACTCGGAAGGGGACCCCATTGTCGACCTGAGTCCTCCGGCGGGCGTCACCACCCGACGGCAGGAAAAGAATCTGTCCCTGCTGAACCAGTTCAATGAGTCCTACCTGGACGTCCATCCCAGGAATCCCAATCTCCTGGCCCGCATGAGGAACTACGAGCTGGCCTTCCGCATGCAGGCCGCGGTTCCCGAGAGCCTGGACCTGAACAGCGAGCCCCAAAAGATTCGGGAGATGTACGGCCTCGACAACAAGATCACCGAGCCCATGGCGCGCAAATGCCTGATGGCCCGGCGCCTGGTGGAGCGCGGCGTGCGCTTCGTGCAGATCTACTGCGGCGGCTGGGATTCCCACGAGAACATCGCGGGAGAGCACAAGAAGCGGGGGATGGAGACCGACAGGCCCATGGCCGCCTTGCTCAAGGACCTCAAGCAGCGGGGCCTGCTCGACCAGACCCTGGTGGTCTGGGGAGGCGAATTCGGAAGAACCGCCGACAACACCATGGACTTCTTCCGCACCGGTCCCGGGCGCGACCACAACAAGAACGCCATGGTGATGTGGCTGGCCGGAGCCGGCATCAAGGGCGGGACGGTCGTCGGCGAAACCGACGAACTGGGGATCAACTGCGCCGAGGACGTCTATCACACCCATGACCTGCACGCCACCATGCTGGGGCTCATGGGCCTGGACGACATGCGCCTGACCTACTACCACTCCGGAAGATTCAAGCGCCTCACCGACCTGGGCGGCAAGCAGATCAAGGAGATTCTGGTCTAAGCCCACTCCACCCGGAAGTTCCTGTCAGCACAAGGGCCAGTCAGGTTTTTTGACTGGCCTTTTTCTTTGTTTTTCTGCAGCCTGTTGTTCACATTCATCGATTTCACCTTCGAATCAGTCGGAAGGAGACTCCCATGCTGCTCCTCTCCTGGAACGTCCGCTTCCAATCGCTGCCCGGTCGATTGCAAAACGTCATTGAGGCGATCCGTTCCGCAAGCCCGGACGTCGTGACGCTGCAGGAGGTCAAGACGAGCCTCGCGGACGACGTGGCGCGCCGCCTCGCCGACATCGGTCTTGCGCACGCCTACTGCAGCGGCAAGGATGCCCCGCCCACGGCAATGCGCGAGCGGCCTCCGATCCGAAACTTGAAGCGGAAAACCTACCAGTGCCTGATTGCAAGCCGCTGGCCGATGACGGCTGGCGGCAACCGCTGGCGGCGCCGCGCACCCTACCCGGAGCTGCTGGCTCGGGTCACGGTTTCTACGCCCGATGAGCAGAAAATCGACGTGTTCACTGCGCACATCCCCAACGGCTCCGGCAATGGCTGGCGAAAGATCGACACCTTCAACGTGCTGTCGGCAACGCTACGCCGGCAAAACGACGCGCCCCGCATCCTGACCGGCGACTTCAACGAACCCAAGCGGTTCCGGCAATCGGGACAGATCGTGCCTTTTGGAGAGAAGATTCACGACGACTGTGGTACCTCCATCCGGGGCTGTCACACCAAGTTCGGAGTCCGGCGCCCCAATAAGGAACGGGTCAATGGCGTGCGTTCGGTCCTCGCGGGGGCCTCTCAGCACGGTCTGCGCGACGCCTATCGCGACCATCACGGATTCGAGACGGCCACCCCCGTCACCCACCGCACCACCCGCAACAACCCGCGATGTTTCGACCACACCTTCGTCTCAAGACACTTCGAAGTGGTGGAATGCGGCTACTACCACGAATGGCGCAAAAAGGGGTGGAGCGACCACTCGGCCATGTGGACCAGGCTCAGCTTTCGCGAGAAGCTCCCGAAACTGGTTGAATGGGAGGTCGATTGACCTGGCGGCGCTACTCCCACTCTACCCGGAAGCGGCAGGCCCGGACATGGGTGATGCCGTCCAGGGTGGCGTAGTAGGTCATCAGCAGGCTGCCGTCGCCCAAGAGCACCAGGTCGGGCGTTCCGAAGGTGAAGCGGTCCAGGGCGTCCCAAAGCCCTCCCGCATCCACGGCGGCCTCCTTCGCCGGGACCACCGGCTCTCCCACCATGCGGTTAGCGACAGGGTCCCACATCTGGATGGGGCCCGACCCGGCCCAGCTCTCTCCGCCGTCCCGTGATCCCCAGAGCCTGATACCCTCCGGCGGCAGGCGGTAGTTGCTGGCCGCCACCACCGAGCCGTCGGGAAGCACTACCGGCGCCGTGACCTGGCCCACGAAACCGATTTCCTCGGGCTCGGTCCAGGTCTGTCCTCCGTCCGAAGACCAGGAGCGGCGGACCTCGATGGTCTCTTCGGTGTCCTCGCGAAAGGTCCAGAGCAGCGCCAGGATCCGTCCGTCGGGGAGGATTTCGTAACGGGCGTCGCAGAGATTCAATTCCCCCGAGTGGTCGGCCGCAACGATGGCGGGAGGATCGAAGGTCTGGCCGTGGTCCCGCGAGAAGATCATGGCCGAGCCGTTGGGGCCGGTGGGGGTCAGCTTGTACTCCAGGGGCACGCAGATCTTGCCATCGGCCAGCGGGAAGGGCCGGGAGGTGACTCCCGCGCTGGCCAGCGTCGGGTGGGGGACCAGCCGGGGTTCCGACCAGCTTTGTCCGCCGTCGGCGCTGCGCGTCACCAGGAGCGGGTGCGGCAGGGCTCTCCCCTCCTGGGTGAACATGTAGACGCCCGGCTTCAATCCCTCGATGGAACCGAAAATCACCAGCAGATGCCCATCGGCGGTCTGACACAGGCCGGGCGAGACCAGCGTGGTGGGAGGGGTGCGCTTGAGACCGTCAAACACCACCCGAGGAGCCGACCAGGTCTCTCCCTGGTCCCGAGAGGTCTGCATCAGCAACAGGCTGTCGACGCTGTGCTTGCTCGACCCCTGCCGGTAAGCGCAGCAGACCGACCCGTCCTCGAGGCGGATGGAGAGGGGATAGGCGCAGGCGCTGTTGCCGTCGCCCGCGGCCAGGTTGTATGAGACCGCCCGATCGGAAAGAATGTCGACCTTCATCGATGGAACCTCCGAATCAACGTATTGAAATGGATTGTGCACGCAGCCACTTGCTGCCGCCGCTTGCATCGACCGGCAACGGTGTCGTGGGTCTCCTTGGGCCTTGCGATTGCGGTTCACGCCGAAAGGCCCGCTGCCGGCCTGCAACGTCCCGCTGACGCTCCGTGACCTCCAGCCAGGAATAAGGTTGCGGGCGGGACGCCCGCGCTCCCGGGGGGCGCTTCAGGCGGCGGTCAGGCTGCCGTCGGGCCTTACCTTCATGTAGTGCCCGCGAATGCGGGTGGGGGTGCGGTAGGCCTCGTGGAAGACCACCAGCACCCGGCCGTCCTTCATCTCGGTCATCCCCATCATCCCCGAACAAAGGGAAATGCGGGTTTCCCGAGACCAGCTCCGGCCCTCGTCCACACTGGTCTTCATGAAGATGCCATTCCCGCGGCTACCCATGATCAGCACTCCGGAACTGTGGCTCAGCAACTGGGGGCACTCGCCGGTGCAGTCGGAGGGAACCTGCCGGGACCAGGTGAGTCCCTTGTCCCGGGAGCGGCTCATCCACATGAAGGGGGCCCGCAGCGTGCGGGCGAAGGCCACGATGCTGCCGTCGCCGCATTCCACCCCCATGCACTCGTTGCTGTCGAAGTTCTCGGGGTCGAGATAGTAGGGACCGGTCCAGGTGCGGCCGTCGTCGGTGGAGCGAATGGCCAGCGAGCGGTCTCGCCGCTCGGCGTTCGACTCCACGCTTCCCCCCTCCACTGTTTGCACGTGGTAGTAGAACTGAAGCAGGGTGCCATCCGAGTAACGGGTGATGGGAGAGTAGGGACCGATCTTTCCTTCCCTGGCCGTGGACTGCAGCGGTTTCCCGCTCACCTCCAAGCGCCTGGCCGGCGTCCAGGTTCTTCCCTCGTCTTCCGAGAAAGCGACCTTGGGTCCGGCCACCCCGGAGTCCCATTCGTAGGTGTAGAGGCAGGAGAGGCGTCCGTCCCGGTGTCCGAAGAAAAAGCCCGGCCTGCCCCCGTCCGGCAACTTCTCGACCAGCACCGGCTCCCCCCAGCTCGTGCCCTCGTCCCGAGAGCGGACCAGCAGGAAGTCGTTGAAGTGGTGCGGGGCCCCGTTGACGCTCATCCACACCAGCAGGTCGCCTTCGGCCGTCCGGCAAACCCCGGGATAGGTCTGGTTGTCGCCATAATCCTTGTCCGGGTCGGGGTAGGGATAGAAGTAGCGGGGATGCTCCCCGCCGGAAGCTCTCCAGGGAGAGTCCAGTCGGCCTCTCCTTCCCCGCAGGGACAGGCGCCGCATCTTGACCGGCCCCCGGGCCATCACACCTGCCCGACCGGCCCGCCAGGTCCCGTCCCGGGCCTCCAGCACTGGTTTTCCGTCGACGAAAATGCGAATCCGGTCTCCCTCGGCCAGGACCCGAGCCTTCATCCAGCCGGGCGTCGCCTCTTCCCACTCTTCCGGCCGGGGTCCACGCTGCACCCAGCGCTCCGGCAGCTCGGGATGAGGAGCAAAGCCGCCGGCAATGTCGCGCCGGTAGCCGGAACCGTCCTGGACAAAGAGTCGAACCGAGTACTTCGACCCCTTGCGCCCCATGTCGTTGAACTCGACGCAATAGAATCGCCGGTCGTCCTGTGCCCGCACCACGATCGACAGGCTGGTCACCGACCAGTAGAAGGTCTGAAACTCCAGGCTCAGGTCCGTGTCGGTCAGGACCTCCTTGCTGGGAAAGGCCAGGTCCTCGCGCTTCAGCAGATCGCTGTAGCGGGCCTTCCTCTGATTCCAGACCGGCGAATAGAGGATTCCCCGACTGTCCTGGGACCAATCCTCGCTGCCGGCGAAGGTCCAGGAGTCGCGGTCCCCGTTGAGCCGCGGCTGCAGGGATACTTCAACCGGGGAACCCCCGACGCAGCCGCTCAGGCCGCTCAGAGCCCCGACCATGGCGCCCTTGATGAATTCCCTTCTCGGCAAATTGCCACCGGTCGACATGAAATTTCTCCTCTGGCTCAGGCTATTTCCCCCTACTTGTCGGTCCTTCCAACACCAGGACATCCACTTCCCGGCCCTCCAGCCTGATCTGGCCCGGCAGCCGGGCCAGAGGCTGCAAGCCGAATCTGCGGAAGCATTCCTGCTTGTCCGTGTCCGAAGCCACCACGTAGGCCTGGAGGCGCTCGATCCCGCGCCCGGCGGCCTCCGACATCAGCCATCGGGCCAGGGAGTCGGCCCCCTCGGCATAGTCATCGTGACTGCAGACGTCGATGACCGCCTTGTGGCGCCGATATTCCCCGGGTTCGGGGGTAATGGAGCCAAAGCCCAGAATCCGATGGGCCGACTCCCCCACCAGGACGCCCAGCACGCCTCCACGCGGCGCCGCTTCTTCGTGGACCGCCGGAAAGTTGGAGACGCACCGCTGCAGCTTGACGTACTTCCCTGAAAGCAGGGCCCGCGGATAATCCAGCACCAGGGTGTTCCAGGGCTGAACCACGAAGCAGGCGAAGGCGGGCAGGTCCCCCCAACTGGACTGGCGAACCGAGGTGGTCTGGCCCGGTGCGAAAAAGGACTCCTCGCACCCGGACGAATCCTCCCGCTCCAGCCGCATGACGCCTCCGTTCCACCAGCGGAACCCGCAGCGGAGATAGACGTTCCGGGGATCTCGGGTGGCCCCCAGGTAGGACACCCGGCAGCCGGCCCGGAAGGAGAGGTCCGCCACGGCCGAAGTCAGGGCTTCGGCCACTCCCAGTCTGCGGCAGCCCGGGTGGGTGAGGACCGATCCGACCACCGAGACTTCCGGTTCCCGGCAGGGGTAGCAGACTGAGGCCGTTCCCGCCGGACGGCCCTCGATGGTTCCCAGGACCGCCTGGATCTTGAGATGCCGGCTGTAGTCGCCATTCATGGACCGCAGCCAGTCGTAGTCCCCCCCGGTCCACTCGGTCCGCCACAACCCGATGAGCGCGTTCTGGCCGGCTGAGTCGATGGGAAAGGTCAGGACCTCGACTTCCAGGCTGCGTCCGTCTCTCAGCGGAATGGAATAATGGTCTTCCATCGACACCCTCACCAACGGATCGGGTCAACTCCCGGTCCGAGTCTCCAATTGTTTCACAAAGGGATCTCCGGTGCGACGCGACCAGGCCATCAAGGCCTCCCTGAGGGTGTTCGCCGTTGCCGCGCTGTCGGGACAGCCCGCCAGGTTGGCCAACTCGCCGGGATCATCGGCCAGGTGGTAGAGCTCGGTCTCCCCGTTCTCGTGCAGCACGTACTTCCAGGGCCGGCGCACCACGGCACGCCAGTTCTCCACCCCGTGCCAACTGGCGAAGTTGCGCGCCACGTTGTATTGCACGAAACAGTCGCGCGCCTCGGGCTCGGGTTCGGCTCCCGTCAAGTAGGGAACCAGGCTCTCTCCTTCCAGCTCCAGCGACTCGACCTCGGCGCCCGCCAGGTCCAGCAGCGTGGCGGCCACGTCCACGTGGCTGGCGTCCACCCGGCACCGGGTCCCGGGCTTGAAGGCCGCCGGCCAACGCATGGTCCAGGGCACCCGGATCGCCTCCTCGTAGGGACAGAACTTCTGCCAAAGCCCGTGCTGTCCCATCATCTCGGCATGGTCGGAGAGCATCACCAGCAGCGTGTCGTCCAGCAGATCGCACTCTTCCAGGCGCTGGACGAACTGGCCGAAGAGGGAGTCGATGTAGGTGGCGTAGCCCCAGTAGACGGCAATGGACTTGCGCCAGGCCGAAAAGTCTTCCCCCCACTCGTTTCTCAAGCGGCGGTAGTAGCTTCCCTCCAGGAACCCGGGCTCACCCGGGCCCGGATTCCAGTTCTCCGGTTCGGGGATGTCCTCGGGCTCGTAGAGACGGTACCACGCCTCGGGAACCACCAGGGGAGGATGGGGACCCTCCAGGCTGATCACCAGGAAAAAGGGCCTGTCGGGGTCCCGCAAACCGAACATCTCGAAGCCGTGGCCCAGGATCCAGCGGTTGTGCTCCTTGTCCGGAGGGATATCCAGGATTCCGGTCCGGGGCACCGTCATTCGCGGATAGTGGGCGGAGCGATAGGGGCCGCTGCGCTGGTCGTCGTGAAAGATGAAGCCGTCGGGGACACCCTGCCAGCGGCACCACTCGGAATAGGAGCGTTCCCCGTTGTCGCAGGCGCTGACCCAATCGAACCATCGCTGAACGTTGCGGGTCCCCAGGTGCCACTTGCCGGCGTAGAGGCACTGGTATCCCTCCTCCCGCAGATAGTGGGAGATGGGAGGCCGGGTGATCTCCATGTCGGGATATTCGTCCTCTTGGCCCACCCGAAGCGCCCCCAGGTAGGGCAGATGGGGCATGCCGGCCTGGTGGGGCTGGAACCCGGTGAAGAAGGAAGCGCGGGCCGGCGAGCAGATGGGGCTGGTGGTGCGCAGGTTCTCCACCAGGACCCCCTCCCGGGCCACCCGGTCCCAGGTGGGGGTTCGACAGGCGGTCCTGCCAAGGATTCCAAGCGTATCCAACCGCTGATTGTCACTGATCAGGAGGACGATATTGGGCTTGGAGGGGGTGCTCATGGCCTTGAATGGCTGTGGGAAGAGGACCCGCTTCCGGCGGGCCCGCGGGACCGGCCGCCGCAAGAAAGGGGGACATTATAGGTCGCCGGCCGAGGCGATCACAAGGCAGGAGGGGTCCCCTGTCGCAGAAGCCGAGCCCAATGGCGAGGACTTGTGCGCCGTCGCGGGTTCGCGCCAGCCAAGTTACAGGCGAACGCTGATGCGGAGGGGGCGATCGCCACCTGCCTCTCCAACCACGGCGGGAGGTTGTGGCCTGGGGCGGCGTAAGCTCACACGCCCCCAGTCCGACGCTGACCTGCTCTTACGGGACGCCGCGTTGGCCCCCCACCCGGGAACGCGGGCGTCTCGCCCGCATCCTTATTCCTCGTTGGAGGAGATGGAGCGTCGGCGCAAGGTTGCCGGCAGGCAGCCACCCTGCCGGCGTGAACCGCGCTGGCCAGTCCGAATGAAGGGCAAGGCCCCGTTGCCGTTCCATCCCTGCGGCGCAGTCGGCCAAGGCTGTGCCGGGTAAATGTGCGGGCGGGACGCCCGCGTTCCCGGGTGGGCATCATCCACACAACAAACCGGGAACATGATTTACACCACGCCCAGGAATGGGGCACGGGGCCGTTTGCAAGCCTCACGTATCACTCCCCCCTCGAGGGGGAGTCGCAGAAGTCGAGCCGAATGGCGAAGGCTGATGCGGAGGGCGGCAAACCGACCTCCCGCGCTCCTCGCCCACCAGATCCGGGGTGCACCCGACGGGTGCTGCAGTCTTGATTTCGGCACCGATAGGGTTTCATAATCAACTTGGTTCGGTACCTTGGCGCGGGATTCTACAGATCGCAGAGCCCGGCGGATGCAACAGGCCTGAACTCGGCTGTGACGGTGATGAGACCGGAGAAGCGCAAATTGGAATCCGGCAAGTTCCACAATCGTTCCCGTGCGGCAGGTGGCGGTTGGAAGCATCCTTGGAAGGCAGCAATACTGCTCGGGCTTGTGTCCCTTCTTTGGACCGGTCTTTCCCTGCAGGCCCAATCCCCCGCCTACCTGGAAGCCCGACAGAAATATGAAAGGCAGGAGTATCTGGCCGCCATGTTGCCGGCCCAGAAGGCGGTTGAAGAGGATGGCGGCAACGCCGCGTACCGGCATCTTTACGGGTCGATCCTGCTGAAGCTGAAACAGTATTCCGAGGCTGAAGTTGAGCTTCGACGAGCAGTGGCTCTGGAGCCTCATAACAGCCTGTATCAATCCACTCTGAAGGAGCTTGCGGCCGCGAGAAGAAGGGCGGAACAACCCATCCGTTCCCTGGTCGGCGACACGGACGAACGGGAGCAGGTGACGCTGTGGTGGGAAGACCTGCCGGAGGAGGTTCGCACGAATTCCCGAGCGACCGGCAGCGCGAGCAACATCCATCCCGAGGACTACGTCGGCCCGGAGACCTGCAAGGGCTGTCACGAGTCGGAGTACCAGTCATGGTTCCGGCACGCCCATCGCCGGATGAACGCCCTGGCCGACGATTCCACCGTCGAGGGAGATTTCTCCGGCAAGGCGAGGATTGCCTACCTCGGTGGGAATGCAGTCTTTTACAAGGAAGGCGGGCGCTACAAGATGCGGCTGCAGCGGGGAGAGGTTCGACGCGTCTACCAGGTAAACCAGACCATCGGGTCGCGCTTCTTCCAGTATTACATCGGCAAGCAGACCGAAGGTCCCGAGCCCCGCGACCACCTCTTTTATCATCAGGATCACGTGCTGTTCTTCGGCTACTGGCTGGAGCAGCGGCAATGGGTGCCCATCGTGCACGTGGGTCCCGAGCTGCCCGACGGGGAACGGCCCGACCCCTTCGATCCGCCCGCCTCCCAGCCCTTCCTGGCCCGCTACTCCAGCCGCTGCAACTTTTGCCACACCACCTTTCCGCTGGGAGACATGCTGGCCCGCAATCCCTCCCGCATGGCCCGTCACGTCCCGGTGCCTCTGCACTTTTCCCTGGGCCACTATCTGGATCAGAACCAGCCGGGCATCCTGGAATTCCTTCAAAGCCCCGCCGAGGCCAGCGACCAGGACATCCTGAGAATCCGCCAGGACCTCGTAAAGCTGGAGGCTCCGCAGCACGCGGCCACCCTGGGGGTGAGCTGTGAAGCCTGCCACCTGGGCGGGAGGGAACACGTGGCCTCCGGGGGCAAGGAACCTCCCGGTTTTTTCCCCTCCAGTCCCTTCCTGTACGTGGATGCCCGCGAAAGGGACATCTCCTTTGGGCGGACCCACGACAACCTGAACTGGGCCTGTGGCCGTTGCCACGTGGGCACGCGGCCGACCTATGCCAACGGGATCTCCACCTGGAATTCCACCGAGTACAGCGACGCCGTCCAGGGAAGCTGTTTCTCTCAGCTTCGCTGCATCGACTGCCACAACCCCCACGAGACCATCGGTCCTCGCTGGTCCGGATCTCCCGACCAGGATGACCGGCTGTGTCTCAGGTGCCACCAGCAGTTGGAGCCGGCGCAGGCCAGGCGGAATCACACCCGCCATCCTGCCGGCAGCAGCGGAGCACGCTGCATGAACTGCCACCGTCCGCGGATCAACGAAGGCATCCAGGACCTGGTGCGCACCCACACCATCTTCTCGCCCACCGACAAGGCCATGATCGAGGCCAACCACCCCAATGCCTGCAACATGTGCCACACCGACCGGGCCATCGACTGGACGGTGGGCTATCTGAAGGAATGGTACGGCGCCGCGTATTCGGAAGAGAAGCTGGCTGAGAACTACCCGGACCGGGAGCGGTCGGCCGCATTGGGCTGGCTGCAGAGCGAGTCCCCGGCGGTTCGCCTGGTGGGGGCGGACGTCCTTAGCCGCACCGGCGCCGGCTGGGCGCTGCCGGAGCTGATCGGAATGCTGGATGACCCCTTCCTGATCAACCGGCAGTTTACCCGGAGGTGGCTCGACAAGATGCTGGAGGTGCGCCTGCAGGATTTCGGTTACCGGTTCTACATGACCCCGCGGGAGCGCCGGGGGCCCATAGCTGAAATCCGGGCGGAGCTGTGGCATCGCAAGCGTGCCCTGGCGCGGAACGGCTCCAGCCTCACCCCCTCACGGTGAGGTAATCAGGCCTCTACTCCTGCTCAGCACAGAGATCCGACGCCGGAAACATCATGTATGTCGTGACTGCTTGTGACATCTCGCGCTTGCCGGGAAACCGCAGTGTTCTTCGTCGCCCTGGGTGGTCCTTGGTGGATATCTTCTCTTGAGCCTTCCGAAATTTCGTATTGCAATCCGAATTTTCGAGTAGGGGGCTCTTGTGCGGATTGCCATTGAAGAATCGATCCTCTATAGAGCCTCCGCAAGTCACTCAAAATAAAGCCCCCCAAAAAACTTTGTTCGCTCGAGAAGTTTGGCAACACAGTTGCACCTTACGCGCACGTGAGGTTTTTAGTCTGTCTGGTAGGTTTCCGGGTTGGACGCCTAACCAGTATTCAGCTTTCTAGCTGGTGTCCAGCTTGGGAGCCTCATTAACACAAGGAGGTTTTGCTAATGACGAAACAAGCACTAAGAAGATCGGTCTGGAGTGTCGGGCTGATTGCTCTCTTGGGCCTGTTGGTCATTCCCACCTTGACGGTAGCGCAGGACGTCACCGGTTTTCGCGGCAGGGTCGTTGACACGACCGGGGCCGTGATGGTCGGCGTCAGCATTACGGCTATCAACGAGTCCAAGGGTCTGACCTACTCGACGGTGACCAACGAGGTTGGGGAGTACGAGTTGCGCGGCATTCTGCCCGACACCTACACCCTGACCGCCGAGGCCACCGGGTTCAAGCGCTATGAGAACACGGGCGTGATCGTCTACTCCCAGTCGCCCCGGCGGGTGGACATCACCATGGAGATCGGCGAGTTGGCCGATGCCATCACGGTGACCGAGGAAGGGGCTCGCATCGAGACCGATACGCCCTCGGTGACCTACAAGACTCCCAACAAGGAAGTCTATTACACCAACGTGGCGGCCAGCCTGATCTACACGGTGGGTGCGGCCCCCGGAGTTCAGAACCGGAACGAGATTCACGGGGCCTACGCCAACAACGTCTCGGCTTCCCAGGACGGGATTCTGACTCTGGCCTACGGCACCTTCCGTTTTCCGCAGGAAGTGCTGCAGGAAGTCCATTTGAAGACCCTGAACGCGCCGGCCGAGTTCCAGCACGCCAACAACATCATCGGCGTGGGGCGCAGCGGAACCAACCAGTTCCACGGCGAGATCTGGAACGATTTCAGGCATGCTCGCCTGATCGGCAAGAACCGTTCTCTGAAGAGCAGGCCCAAGCCGGAGACGCCCAACTTGAAGTGGTCCTACGAAGCCGCCGGGCCCATCTGGATCCCCAAGATCTATGATGGCCGCAACAGGAGCTTCTTCCACTTCCTGTGGCAGCCGAGCAGCAGGTTCACCCTGGAGATCAACCCCAACCTCACCTATCCCACTCCTCTGATGAGAACGGGAAACTTGAGCGAAGTCGCCGAATTCTCGGGGCTCAGGGATGCCTCGGGCAAGGGCGTGATCATGAATCCCTACACCATGACGCCCTTCCCCAACAACACCATTCCCAGCGACATGTTCCATCCGCTGGGAGTTCGCTTCACCGAGTTGCTGCCCCTGCCGGAACGACCCGGTCTGACGACCAACCGAACCGGGATAAACGAGAACAGCGGTGACGAGGAGTACTGGCACTACCGCTTCGACCACCAGATCCACGAGTCCAACACCATTTCGTTCAACCACTTCCGCTACACCCGCAACAGCAGCGAGACGAAGTGGGACCACGGGCCGCTGGATTGCGGGCGTACCGGTCACGATCCCACCCGCGCCTGGAGCATTCTGGACAGCCACGTCTTCTCGCCTTCGGTGATCAACGAATTCTCGATCGGCTACAACGAGCAGCTCTACCTGATCGAGAGCGGTTGCGCCGGAAGCGACCTGCTGAGGCTGATCGACCCCCAGGGGCTGATCGACTTCGGCGGACGTGAAGGCAAGATTCCGCAGGGCTTCGCGGGAGCGCCTCAGATCACGGCCCGTTCCATCGGCAACCTCTCCAACATCAGCGGCGCCTTCGACGCCCGTCTGACCAATGCGCTGGGGGGCGGCGCCGCCGGATACGGCAGCCGGACCGACGCCAATGCCGTTCACCTGAAGAACAACATCTCCGTCACCAAGGGCACCCACCTGTTCAAGATGGGGTTCTCCAACATCTGGGGTCTGGACGATCGCTACCGGCCCACCAACAATGCTTACGGCCGCTGGGATTTCTCCGGCAACTACACCGGCTGGGATTACGGCGACATCCTGCTGGGCCTGCCCCGCTCCACCGCCATAGCCCAGGCGCGAGGGGAACTGAGCCCGCGGTCGCAACAGTTCGGGATCTTCTTCCAGGATGACTGGAAGGTGACGCCCAGGTTGACCATCACTCCGGGTCTCCGCTTCCAGCATTACACCGCTGGTCGGGATGCCCAGGGGCAGTGGTACAACTTCGACCTCCAGCACCTGCTGGATGGCGGCACCGGCCGGTTCGTGGTGCCCCAGCAGTCGCTGCATCGGGTTGTGGCCGGCTTTGCCCCGAGCATTCCGGTGGTCGGAAACGGCGACGCGGGCTTTCCCGCCGATCTGATGCAGTACAAGCTGGTCCACGTCCAGCCGCGTGTCGGCGTGGCCTACCGCCTGACCGACAAGATGGTGATCCGAGCCGGTTTCGGGGTCTATACCGTGCCACTGACCCCTCCGGACAACATGCAGCAGGCCATCTCCGGGTTCACCAGCGGTCCCTTCGAGCTCAACGAGAGCTTTGGGCCCACCGAGATCATCAACGGTGTTCCCAACCTGACCTTCAGCAAGGCCTTCCCGGCTCCCGGGACGGGCGCCACTTCGCTGCAAAACCCAAGAGCCATTCTGCTCAACACCCGCAGCGAGAACTGGCCCACCGACAAGCAGTGGAACCTTACCTTGGAGAGGGAGTTGGGCAGCGGCATGACCGGCCGTCTTTCCTATGTGGCTTCCAAGGGGACCCATTGGCCCTACAACGTCAACGTGCAGATTCCCCGGGCCAGCACCATTCCCTTCACGGCATCCCGCAAGGTGTTCGGGGCGGAACCCTACGGTTCCATCACCGACTACCGCCTGGGCGGAAACTCCAACTACCACGGCTGGGAAGCCGAGTTGCTGCGGCAGTTCTCCAGCGGCCTCTACCTTCGCGCCTGGGCCGAGTACCGGTCCATTCTCAATGACGTGGAAGGCGGCCGCTTCGGCTGGGTGGGTCCCGGTGGGTTCGCCACCGAGGATCCCTACAACCGCTCCCGCGACAAGGGTTGGACGGATGGCAACCTCCCCTTCCGATCCCGTCTCGTGGCCGTCTATTCCTTGCCCTTGGGCAAGGGGCAGCGGTACCTCTCGGGGGCCTCGGGCGTGATCAACCAGTTGGTCAGCCAGTGGACGGTTACGCCTATCCTGACCATGAACATGGGCGGACGCAGCACGCCGAACTTCGGCGGTTTCGATTCACCCAACGTCGGCCGTTCGGGAGGCCGTCCGGACATTACGCCGGGCTGTAATCCCAACGGGTTCGGGGACAACACCGTACCCTACACCTCGTACTGGAATTCCTCCTGCTTCTCCATTCCTCGAAGTGGAACCTATGGAACGGCGACGAGAGGCGTGTTGCAGCAGCCGCGGGATCCTCAGTTCAACATGAACGTCTTCAAGGTGTTCCCGTTGACGCCTTACGAGAATGGCCCCTACTTCAAGCTGGAGGCCTATATCACCAACGTGCTGAACCACACCAACCCCAGCGGGCCCAATTCTCTGACCTTCAATGATCCGAGATTCGGGCAGTATGCCGCCAGTTGGCACACTCGGAGAGTATTCTTCCGCTTGCGTCTCGGATTCTAGCAAGTCGAGAGTTTTCCTCCTCACCAGGCAGCCGGTCCCCGGCTGCCTGGTTTTTTTTTGCTTCAAGTTCCGGCGTTTGGTCTCGGCCCCGAGCGCAAAAAGATTGGTTTACATGGATGGACAGGATTTACGGGATTACCGTCCTCAACCGCCTTGCCCCGATTGCAGTCATCCTGCGTCTTGTTTCGCGCGAGTCAGCTTCCTTTGCAGCAGCGTTTCGTCCTCTATACCCTGTTCATCCTGTCTATCCATGTTCCCTGATGCAGCCGACCGGTTTGGCGGAACATTTCCCTGTTGCCAAAATCTCATGATGTCGGGTGGTTTAACCGGCGAATGATCCGCCCCGTCGTCGGGGGCCCGGCTTGTTTGAAACAACGGGGAAAAAGAGTTATCCACGAAGACACACGAAGGACGACGAAGACACACGAAGAAAGACTAATTCTCTTGACCCACTCAAAGGGAACGCCCCTTGGGTTCGGGTGAGGGGAAACGTAGCGAGTCAGCTTCCCGTGCCACAGCGTCTCGTCCTGTTAATCCTGTGCATCCTGTGCATCGATGTTCAATAGGTAGCACACCGGTTTAACGGAACAGGCTCCTTGTTCCCGATGGCCATGAAGAAAAACCGAAACAGATCCATACGGATTCGTGCCTATTCGTGTTCATTGGTGGTTCGTCTTTATCAACGCCCCCCTGTTTCACTCTCGAATGATCCGCCCGTCGTGGGGGGCAGGGGCGCGGCTTGACTGAAACAGCAGAAAAAGAGTTGTTCACGAAGACACGAAGGAATACGAGGGGTCAGCGAACGTGATGGCACTGCCTCATCGGCGCGGCCTGCGGCCCGGCAAGTGGGCGCGTGCCCCCGTGAGGAGCAAGAGCGATGGAAGGAGGCCCCACCCGGGAGCGCGGGCGTCCCGCCCGCATGCTATGCCGATGCGTTTCGCTCAGTTTCCCTGCGATGTCGCGCCGGGCCACCCTGCCGGCGTCGACGCCATCGACTCGGCCGAAGCAGAGTCCCGGTGTCGATTGCTGCCGGGTATCCTCTTTGATATACTCTTGTTAGTCACTTCTGCCCTTGGGGCCCCTTTCCAACGATTCGACATTCCCATGGCGCCTCGCTTCAGAATCCCTGTCCTGTTGACCCTCTGCTGTCTGCTTTGGGTTAGCGCCGATCCCGGGGCGGCTGAGGAGGCCAAAACGAAGCAGGAGCCGGAGGCCATGTGGCTGTTTCCCCTGGGGGGACAGCGCGGGACCTCTCTGGAAGTGGAGATCCGGGGGAAAGGGCTGCAGTCGGCCTATGCGGTGGTTGCCGAGGAAGAGGGAATCCGGACCCTGTTTCGGGCTGTTGAAGAGATCGTGGAGGAGAGTAAAGAAGGTGCAGAGAAGCAGGCGGACAAGAAGGAGCCTGAGTATCGGGTGCGGGTGGGCGTGGAAATCGATGCGGCGGCCCGCCCGGGGGACCACTGGTTGCGGGTGGTCACTCCCGGGGGAATCAGCGACCGGGTCCACTTTCGGGTGAACGCGGACCGGGTGATCCGTGAGTCGGCCGATCCCCATGACCAGCCCGACAGGGCCCAGGCGATCGAATACCCGGTAGTGGTCAACGGACAGATCGACACGCCCGCGGAGATGGATTTCTACCAGGTCGAGGTGGTCGGGGGGCAGGAGCTCCTTTTTGAAGTGACTCGCAGCCAGGAATCGGCGGCCAATGTCTTTCGCTCCCAGATATCGATCCATGGCCGCCGGGGAAGCTGGTTCGATCCTGATCGGGTGGTCCGCCTGGCGTTCAGCGACAAGGATGAGGGGAAGCGCGTCATCGCGGACCGGGATCCGAGGCAGAGAACAGGAACACGAGTCAGCTTGCGCCACCGTTTTCCGGAGGCGGGCCGTTACCTGGTGGAGGTCGGCTCGCTGGGCGGACAGGCCAAGGCCGGCTTCGTCTATCAACTGCGGGTGGCGCCGCCCGACCAGCCTTCCCGTGAGACTCCGGGGCTCAGCGACTGGACAGAGCGGAGTTTCGTCCGGAAACTCACCGCTGACCGGCTCAGGCAGTTGTGGTCGAGGGGAGTCAGGGACGAGCGTCCGGCCCCGGACAAACAGCCGGAGGGCGACCAGGAAGACGAGAGCGGCAAGGAGCCCGACCCGGCCCAGCTTGACCTGAAGCTCTCCGACCCTGCCATTGTCCTCGGCGTCCATTCGGAAAAGGAACCCGGCGACCGGTTGGAAGACGCCGTGGAGATTCCGGTGCCGTCAATCGTCGAAGGGGTGGTGCAGCACCCGGGGGACAGGGACCTCTTCAAGTTCAAGGTCCACTCTGGACAGAAGCTGGCCTTTGAGGTCGAGACTCCCCAGGCCAGCCGGCCGGATTTCAACCCCCTGTTGCAGATCATCGATTCCAGGGGACGGGACCAGTTCAGCAGCCTGCGCCGAACCGAGAAGTACAGGAGCGTCACCGCCATTCACCTGGTCGCGGTGGATGCCAAGGTGATCGGCACGTTTGAAAAAGGGGGGGACTACTACTTGCGGGTCCGGGATGTGACTCTCAGGAAGGGCGATCCGGGATTCCGCTACCGGGTGCTGGTCCGGCCGCAGATCCCCCACGTGGGCGACATCCACCTGGAAACCCGGACGCGAGACTTTGAGGATGGCCGTGTGGATCCCCACCGCGTCAACCTGATGGCCGGTGAAGCCGCCAAGCTCACCTTGATCATGGAGCAGGAAGAGGGTTTCTTCCTGCCCTCCAATCAGATCGCGGTGTCGGTTGAAGGCCTGCCGGCGGGGGTCGAGGCTCTTGCCGGCGCCAGCAGCTACAGGTTGCCGGGCTCTCCCAGGCCGCCGGTCATCAAGGGGCCCGACCACCACCTGCCAAAGGTCCAGACCATCAGCGTGGTGCTTCATTCCCGGGACGACGTGGCGCCCACCCATCTGCCCGTCTGGATCACGGTGACCGCCCGGCCCATTGTCGGGGGCCGGCTGGGTCCCAGGCTGACGGTGAAGAAGATCCCATTGACGATTCTGGATCCCAATCCCGCCAGGAAGCTGAGCCAACTGGCGAGCCAGCAAACCGGGGGTGAAAAGTAACGCGCATGGAAAGGAAATCCTGCAGAAAGACCACGGCTGGCCGCCGAACGCCGGCCGCTCTGATTGCGGTGCTGACCCTGGGGGCAGTCTGCTTGGTGGTGGCCTTTGCCCAGGCTGGTGAGGCTGGGGGAAATGCCCAGGAGGCTTCCACCCGACTGGTGTCACTCCGCCTGGTGCCCTCCGAGGTCCGGCTGCTGGGAGCCGATGCTTCTCAACAGTTCCTGGTGATGGGAAAGTTCTCGGACGGCCTGGAGCGCGATCTCACCGCGCAGGCCGAGTTTTCCGGCTCCAGGCCCGGGTTGATCCGGTTCGCCGCTCACAGCCGCATCCAGCCGCTTGCGGACGGCGAGCTGGTTCTCACCGCCGAAGTGGCCGGCCGAAAGGCCACCGCCGCCATCGCCATCGGGGGGTCCCAGGACAAGCGCCCCTTCAGCTTTCCCCGGGATATCGGGTCGCTTTTGACCCAGCAGGGTTGCAACAACACCACCTGCCATGGCGCCGTTCCCGGCCAGGGCGGTTTCAAGCTTTCCACCAACGCCACCTATCCGCGCGACGACTACAAGTGGATCGTGGAGGGAGGGAAGTTCGAAGTCCTCACGGCCGAAATGGAGGAACCTCCCCATCCGCGGGTGAATCTCAAGGATCCGGAGAAGAGCCTGATTCTGCAGAAGGCCACTCTCCAGGTACCGCACGGAGGCGGGCTCCGATTCGGTCCCGACTCCCCCCAGTACGCCAGGATCCTCCAGTGGATTCAGGACGGGGCGCCTTACGGCGAGGAAGGTGAGTCCGAGAACATCCAGATCGAGAGCCTGGAAGTCCATCCCAGGGAAAGCGTACTGGATCTGGATGGCAAGCAGCAGATTCTGGTCACGGCCCGCCTCAGCGACGGCCGGCGGGAGGATGTCACCCAGCAGGTCGTCTACGAGTCCATCAACCGATCGGTTGTGGACGTCGACGAAGGGGGCTTGGTCAAGGCCCACAAGACCGGGGAGACCAGCGTCCTGGTTCGAGCGCCGGGCCGGGCCGCAGCCGTCCGTTTCGGCGTGATCGCCGATCCGCTTCCCAGCTATCCCGAGGTGCCGGAGAACAACTTCATCGACCGGCATGTCTTCGCCAAGCTGAAGAAATTCAATATCGTTCCCTCGGAGCTCTCCAGCGATGCCGAGTTTCTCCGGCGGGTCTGTCTGGACCTGACCGGGACCTTGCCGCCGCCCAACCGGGTCCGCGAATTTCTGGCTTCCAAGGATCCCGACAAGCGCAACCGGATCATCGAGATCCTGCTGAATTCGCCCGAGTTCGAAGAGTTTCTCTTCTATCGGTACGGGGAGATCTTCCGCTGGTACGGCGGCGCCACCCAGTTGGGCAAGGATACCCAGCTCTACGGCGAGTGGTTGAGACAGAGCATCGCCATCAACAAGCCCTACGACCAACTGGCGGTGGACAGGATTGCGGCCCAGGGCTACGACGGCCCCTCCCGCTTCTTCTACCAGTTGCGGTTCATCATCCCCCCGGCGGAAATGATCGCCGAGCAGGTGAGGATCTACCTGGCCCGACGGCTGGACTGCGCCCGCTGCCACAACCATCCCTTCGAAGCCTGGAGCCAGGATCAATTCTGGGGGATGGCCGCCTTTTACGGCAGGATGGTGGATCTGCGGGATTCGGCCATGGACGATTCGCTGCTGGTGGACGACCCCGCACTGAAGGATCGGGTGGTTCATCCCAAAACCAAGAAGGTGGTCCAGCCGCGCTTTCTGGATGGGCGGGAATTGCCGGAAGGCGAGCGAACCGATTTGCGGATGAAGCTGGCCCGGTGGATCGTGTCCCACCCCTATTTCGCCGAAGCCTTTGTCAATCGCGTCTGGGACTGGTTCCTGGGCAAGGGAATCGTCGATCCCGTGGACGACTTCCGCTCCACCAATCCGCCCACCCACCCGGAATTGCTCAAAGCCCTGGCCGAGGACTTCAGGGTCAACGGTCATGACGTGAAACACCTGATGCGGGTGATCGTCCAGTCCAGGACCTACCAGTTGTCGGGCGTCCCCAATGAGACCAACCGGGGCGATCGCCTGAACTTCTCTCACGCGCTGCCGAAGCCGCTGCCGGCGGCGGTGCTGCTGGATGCCATCTCGCAGGTGACCGAGGTTCCCGAGACGTTTGCCAGCGGCGACCGGGGCTTTGCCGCGGGCACTCGGGCCATCGCCCTGATGCCGAGCATGCCCTCCCAGTTCATGGACGTCTTCGAACGCAATGAGCGCAAGACGCTTCCCGAAGGCAAGCCCGAGCCCGCCCTGGCCCAGGCCTTGCACATGTTGACGGGGAAGACGTTTACGGAAAAGCTGGCGAGTGCCGGAGGGCGGGTGGACCGGCTGATCCGGAGCGGCGCCGGAGACGGGGAAATCGTGGAAGAGCTCTATCTGGCTGCCCTGTCGCGGTTTCCCACCACCGAGGAGCGGACGCGGCTGGAAGAAATGATCGCCGAGCGCCCTCGAAGAGAAGCTGTCGAGAGTCTGACCTGGGGCCTGATTAGTTCTCGACAATTTGCCCACAATCATTGATAATTGGGGGCTGGCAAGCTCCATGAGAATCAGGGGTTCGGGCGATTCAGCCTTTGCCCCTTCGCAAGCAGCAACATTGGGGGGTAGTGATGAACCTGCCGGAATGTTTTTCCTGCACCGGAGGAAACTATGAGCGTCGCCAGTTCCTCAGGGTGGGCGGCCTGACGTTCCTCGGAATTACGCTGAGCGACTACTTCAGGCTGGCCGACACGATGGCCGCCACCGGCACCGGTGCGCGCAAGAAGGCCGAGTCGGTCATTCTCATCTGGCTTTCCGGCGGTCCGCCCCACATGGACATGTGGGATCCCAAGCCCAACAGCAATTTCAAGCCCATCTCGACCAACGTGGCCGGGATTCAGATCTCCGAGACGCTTCCCCGGGTGGCGCGGCACATGGACAAGTTGTCCATCATCCGCTCCATGCACAGCGAAGAAGGGAATCATCCCGAAGGCACCTATTATGGGATGACCGGGCATCGTCCCAGTCCGGCCTTCCGCTTTCCCAGCCTGGGGTCGATCGTCTCCCGAGAGCTCGGAGGGCGCAACAATATCCCGCCCTACGTGGTGACTCCGCCCCTTTCCTACGGGCACTCCTACATGGCGGGGAACATGGGGCCCCAGTACAACCCCATGATCGTTCCCGATCCCAGCAAGGAAGATTTCAAGATTCCCGATCTGACCTTGCCCAAGTCACTCTCCGCCGAGCTGCTTCAGGACCGTCAATCCTTCCTGAAGGTGGTCGATCACCATTACCGGCAACAGGAGGAGTTTGCCCGGTTTTCCAAGATGGACACCTACCAGGAGCAGGCCCTGAGAATGATCCTCTCGCCCAACGTCAAGAAGGCCTTCGACCTGTCGGCGGAGCCGGACGGGGTCCGGGAAGCCTACGGCAAGACGCGCTTTGGACAGTCGGTCCTGCTGGCCCGTCGCCTGGTGGAAGCGGGGTGCCGCTTCGTAACCGCCGAGGGCTTCAACCACAGCGAATGGGATATCCATTTCGACAACGACAAGAAGCTGTCGGAAAACCTGGCCCCTCGCTTCGATCAGGCGCTTTCGATGCTGCTGACCGAACTGGAGGAGAGAGGCCTGCTGGAGACGACGGTGGTCATGGCCATGGGCGAATTCGGGCGAACTCCGAAAATCAACGCCAGGGCCGGTCGAGATCACTGGGCCCATTGCTGGTCCATGGTGTTGGGAGGTGGCGGAATCAAGGGCGGACAGATCGTGGGCGCCAGCGATGAACGAGCGGCTTACGTGGCCGAGCGCCAGGTCACCATCGGTGATCTCTTCGCCACGGTTTACAAGGCCTTGGGCGTGGATTGGACCAAGACCTATACCGGTCTGGACGGTCGGCCCCTCTACATCGCCAATTCCATCGGGGACAAGCAGGGCCATCCGGTTCACGAGCTGGTCTAGCCCAGGTCAGGCGAGCGCGGAGTTCGGCCCGTCCCGGTGAGGCTGTGCGCTGATCGCCTTTCCTGCTGCCGCGCCTGCCGTCCGTTCCTACTTCCCAATTCCATTTTCAGGCCTTGCGTTTCTCATCGCAGGTGTGCTCGCTGGGCGGGCGCACCTGTTCGGGAAAGTGCAGGGTTCGGTAGAATCTTCACTACCCGCGTGACAAACACGGGTTGGGAGGTCAACGTGAAGCGGTTCGCAGGGTTGCTCTCCATCGTTCTGGTTGTGACCGCCGGGGGGCTTTGGGCCAAGGAAGCCCCGGAGAATCGGAAAAGAAATCCCAAACTGCTCTCCATGTCTCCCTTGGGGGGCTCTCCGGGTTCCTCCCTGGAATTGCGAGTGCGCGGAGAAGATCTGGAGGGGATCCGGTCCGTCTGGCTGAGTTGCGATCGTCTGACCGCCAAAGTGAAGGCGGTCAAGGAGATCAAGCTCGAAAAGGCCAGGTTTTCGAGAAGGACCTACGCCCCGGGACAGGAAGTGTTCATCCAGGTCGATATCGCCGAGGATGCCCCCGTCGGAGCTCACTCCCTCCGACTCCTCACCGAGTGGGGCCTGTCGGGGCCGGTGACTTTGGTGGTAAGCGACGGGAAGGTCGTTCAGGAACAGCAGGACCCTCACCACGACCCCGACAGCGCTCAGCTTCTGGAGTTGCCGGCCAATCTCAACGGCACAATCGGCCGGAACGGGGAGGTGGATTTCTACGCCTTCGAGGTGCTGGAGAACCAGGAGCTGCAGTTGGAAGTCCTGGTTGCCGGCGGAATCCTGCCGGACTCTCCCATTCACTTCCGCGATCCCGAACTGATTCTCTACCGGCCTTCCCGGGGTTGGTTCCAGGGCAAGGCCCGGCGCCTGGAAACCCGCGTGGATTCCACCATCTTTCTCCTGCCGAAAGAAGGCGGGATCCTGAGGCCCCGGCTGCGGCACCGCTTCGGCAAACCGGGCCGCTACCTGGTTGCCGTCGGAAGCCTGGCTCAAAAAGGGGGTCCCGGCCACAACTACCAGTTGCGGATCGCTCCGGTCGGGGCAAGCCCCCGGCAAGGTCAGGACCACTGGACCCGTTTCCGTCCAGCCCGTGACGCCCCCCTTCTCGACTGGCGGGAAAGAGGCTTCGGGCGGGAGATCCATCCCGAACGGCGGCAACAACTCCGGGTCCGTGGCGCCGCTGTCCCTGACCGTAATCCGGATGCGGTTCCCGCGGGAGAGGACACCCGGAAGCCGGGCCCATCCGATTCCGGTTCCGGCGGTCGGAATCGACCCCTGGCCGCGTATCCATCCCTGGTGGAATCCGAACCCGACGAAACCCCCGGGTTGGCTTCTTCCGTCTCGCTTCCCGTCATTCTCCAAGGCAGGATCGATGCTCCCGGGGACCTCGACCACTTCCGTTTTTCGGTTCAGGCGGGGCAGAGAGTCGCCTTCGAGATCCAGACCGTGGACCGGATGTTCCCGGACCTCAGCCCCTGGCTGGAGGTGCTGGATGCCTCCGGTCAAACCGTCTGCTCCAACATCTACCGAAGCGTGGAGAACAATTCCGCCTACTGGCAGAGATTTCTCCAGTCCAAGACGATCTTTACCTTCGAGGAAGGCGGAGACTACATTTTGCGGCTGCGAGACCTGACTTCCCGGCGAGGAGGGAAGGGATTCACCTACCGGGTGCTGGTTCGTCCTCAGGTGCCCCACATCGGCGTGGTGACCCTGGCGGGCGGGGATCACATCAACCTGGTTCCGGGTGAAGCCAGAACCCTGAAGCTGACCCTGGAGAGGGAAGAAGGGTTGGACCAGATGGTGACGCTGCATCTGGAGAATCTGCCCCCGGGGATTCAGGTGCTCCCGACAGTCGTCCCGGAGCAAGAATCGGGGAAGGCCAGGAACACGCGGAACGAAGTCCATCCGGACCGGTTTTTCCCGCGCAAGCAGGAAGTATCCTTGACCCTGTTGGCGGAGGGAAATACTCCGGCTGGATTGCGGCCTCATCCGGTGAGATTGACTGCCCGGGTGGTGGCGGAGGGGCGGCCGGGTCAAGAATTTCCCCTGAAGGACCTCTTCCTGACGGTAATCGACCCGGTTACGCCCAAGACGGTCAGTCAACTGGCAGAGGGAGATTAGCCACGCCCCCGTTGCATTCGACGGGGTGGATCATTCGAGGGTGAAACAACGGAGGATCGCGGCCTTTCGGGAACGAGGACAATGTCCCGTTAAACTGGTTTTCTACTTATTGAACATGGATATACAGGATGGACAGGATAAACGGAAAACAGAATGAGAAGCTGTTGCGCGGGAAGCTGATTCGCTGTGTTTCCCCTCATCCGAACCCAAGGGGCGTTGCCTTCGAGTGGGTCAAGAACATGGTCTTTCTTGGTGGCCCTTCGTCGTCCTTCGTGTGTCTTCGTGGATAACTCTTTTTTTCTGTTGTTTCAATCAAGGCAGCGGCGATGATCATGGCGCCAGCCAGGCGAAATAGACCGTTCCGCGCCAACCTCCTTGCCGGGTCTCTCGGCTTGGCGTTCGGCCTGTTCTTAACCCTGGGTCCGAGCCGCGCCTTGGCCGAGGATCGACCGTCCTCCGCCGAAATCGTCTCCCTGCGCCTGGTGCCGGAACAGGTGGTGCTGGAGGGTGCCGGCGCCAGCCAGCGCGTTCTGGTGCTGGCGACGGGCCCCGACGGCCTGGAGCGGGACGCGACGGCGCAAGCCGGCCTCTCGATTTCCCGCCCCGAGGTCGCCGGCCTGGGTCCGGAAGGCAAGCTGGTTTCGATTTCCGATGGCGAGGCCACTCTCAGGGCCACGCTGAGCGGCCGGAGCGCCCTGGCCGAGGTCCGGACCAGCCAATCCGGGAGGACCGAACCGGTCAGCTTCATCACCGACATTACCCGAATACTGACCAGGCAGGGTTGCAATGGCAGCAGTTGTCACGGGGGCGTGAAGGGCCGGGGAGGGTTTCGGCTCTCCTCCAATGCCATGCATCCCGCTGAGGATTACGACTGGATTGTCCGGGGCGGCGGCTACCAGGTTCTCACCGACCAGCCCCGCGGGCCCCGAAATCCCCGCATCGACCGCCAAGCACCCGAAAACAGCCTCCTCCTGCTGAAACCGACCATGGCCCAACCCCATGGCGGAGGAATGCGCTTCGAAAAAGGCTCGGCGGACTACCGGACCATTCTGAGCTGGATTCGAGCCGGTGCCCCCTACGGCCGGGCATCGGGGGCGGATCCGGTCATCCAGCGGCTGGAAGTGTTTCCGCAAGAGGCAGTGGTGCTCGAGGACGGCCGCTACCAGGTGCTGGTCACGGCTCATTTCTCCGACGGCCGCAGCCAAGACCTTACCGAGCAGGTTCGCTTTGAATCGTTGGATCGGGAGGTGTTGGAGGTGAGTTCCGGCGGCCGGGTGCAGGGCAGGCGCGTGGGCGAAGCCGTGGTCCTGGTTCGGGCGGCGGGCAAGGTGGGCCATGCCCGCTTCGGCGTGATCCGCCGGACCCTGGACAGCTTTCCTCAAGTGGCGCGGAACAACCTTGTCGATGAGGAAGTCTTTGACAAGCTGGAGCGCTTCCACATCCTTCCCTCTCCGCCGGCGGACGATGCCGAGTTTCTGCGTCGCGTCTGCCTGGATGTAACGGGGACGCTGCCGCCTCCCGAGCGGGTCCGGGAATTCCTGGCCAGCCGCCACCCGGACAAGCGGGAGAAGCTGGTCGAAATCCTGCTCGATTCCGACGAGTACGTTGACTTCTGGACCTTTCGCTGGGCGGATCTGTTTCGGATCCGGCTCTCCGCCTACGACTACTGGGAGTGGGTGCGGCAGAGCCTGGCTTCCAACAAGCCATACGACCTGGTCGCCCAGGAGAGGATCGCCGCCCAGGGAGCCGCCGGGGCCTCCAAGCACCTCATTCGGGCCGGAGCCAACGTGGAACGGGTGGCGGCAGAGCAGTTCCGGGTCTTCTTCGGCCGCCGCATGGATTGCGCCCAGTGCCACAACCATCCCTATGACCTTTGGACCCAGAACCAGTTCTGGGGCCTGGCCGCCTTCTTCGGTCGAGCCACCAACATCGGGAGCGGGTCGAACCAGGTCGTCTATGACGATCCGGCGGGACAGGAACAGGACTACGGGGAGATGGGACAAACGGCGCTGGTCTTCAAGCCGGTCACGCATCCCCGGAGCAGGACCCGGGTGGAACCCGCCTTCCTGGACGGGACGGTTCTGGCACCTGCTTCCAGAACCGATCAGCGGCTGGAGCTGGCTCGCTGGATGACGGACCATCCGGACTTTGCCAGGGCCACGGTCAATCGTTACTGGGGCCACTTCTTTGGAAGAGGGTTGGTGGAACCGGTGGACGATTTCCGCTTGGGGAATCCGGCCACCCATCCCCGCCTGCTGCAACGGCTGGCCGAGGATTTCCGGGAGCACGGCTACGACCTGAAGCACCTGATCCGGCGCATCGTGCTGTCCGGGACCTATCAACTCTCCAGCCGGACCAATCCCGGGAATCGGGAAGACGGCATCAACTATTCCCACGCGCTGCCTCGATCCCTGGAAGCCGAAGTGCTGTTGGATGCCATTTCGACCGCGACCGGCGTCCCCGAGGATTTCGTGCCTCCGGGGGGTGAAATCTACGCCTACGAAACGGCGGCTCCGGGAACACGGGCCATCAATCTGAAGTTCCCCGCCAGCTATCGATCCCGGTTCCTGGACATCTATGGCCGGCCTCAGCGGGATTCGGTGGGAGGACGGGACAACAAGGCCAATCTCAGCCAGGCGCTGCACATCCTGGTGGGCTCGACCTACAACCGCAAGCTCGGACAGCCGGGGGGCCGCCTTGCGGCGTTGCTCAACAGTAGAGCCTCCGACCGGGAGGCGATCGAGGAACTCTATCTGGCCACCCTCTCCCGCTTTCCCGCGGACGAGGAGCTGGAGCGGCTGACCGGGCTGGTTGGCTCCCACCCCCAACGCGGGGAGGCCCTGGAAGACCTGCTGTGGGCTCTGATTACCTCCCGGGAGTTTGCGGAAAACCACTGAGGGACCTAACGAGGCAGTTCCATGAAAAAATCAAGTCGTTGGATTGTTGACGGAGCCGATCTCAGCCGCCGTTCCATGCTGCGGGTGGGCGCCCTGAGCTTCATGGGAATGAACCTGAGCCGTTACCTGCAGGCAGCTCCGCTCGCAAGCTCGAGCGGTGCGACGGCTCTGCCGGGCAAGGCCCAGGCCTGCATCCTGCTCTGGCTCAACGGAGGCCCCAGCCACATCGACATGTGGGACCCCAAGGCCAACAGCTCCTTCAAGCCGATCTCCACCAACGTGCCCGGAGTTCAGATCTCCGAGCTTCTGCCCCGTTCCGCCAGGCACATGGACAAGCTGGCGGTCATTCGCTCCATGCATACCGAAGAGAACAACCACGGCATGGGGCACCACTATGTCATGACCGGGCACCGGCCCAACCCCTCCATGAAATTTCCGGCCTTCAGCTCCATCATCACCAAAGAGATGGGGCCGCGGGAGGGCGTGCCGGCCAACATCATCGTCCCCAAGATTCATCCGGGGTACCGGAACTACTACAAGGCCCACTTTCTGGGAGCCCGATATGAACCCCTGGAGATCCCCGATCCCAACGACCAGGGGTTCGAGGTGCCCGACCTGAGCCTGCCGGACTGGCTCACGGTAGAGCGCATGGAGTCGCGGCGCACCTTCCTGGGGGTGGTGGACCAACTCTACCGCCGGAAGGTGGAGAGGGCCGAGCATACCAGCATGGATGCCTTTCGGGCCCAGGCCTGGAACATGATCCTGTCACCGGCGGTCCGCGAGGCCTTCGATCTCTCCAAGGAGTCGGAGGCGACCCGGGATGCCTACGGCCGCAATACCTTTGGCCAGAGCGTGCTGATCGCGCGGCGCATGGTGGAGGCCGGCAGCCGCTTCGTGACGGCTCTGGACCTGAACCGGCCCGAGACCGGCCGCGATTGGGACACCCATTTCGGCAACGACTACCAGCACCGCGACTACCTGGTGCCGGTGGTGGACCGGGCGCTGTCGACCTTGCTGGAGGATCTCGAGCAGAGAGGCCTGCTGGAGTCAACGATGGTGGTGGTGACGGGCGAGTTCGGCCGGACCCATGACCTCAATGTCGGCGGCGGCCGGGACCACTGGTGCCATTGTTTCTCGGTGGTGTTGGGCGGCGGAGGAATCCGAGGCGGCCAGGTGATCGGGGCCAGCGACGAGCGCGGGGCCTATGTGGCCGATCGGATGGTGACCGTGGGGGACCTGCTGGCGACCATCTACAAGGCGTTCGGCATCGATTGGACCAAGGAATACATGCATCCCATCGGCCGTCCTCTCAAGATCGCCAACTCCATCAACGACGAGACCGGAACGCCCATCGAGGAACTGGTGTAACTTGCCTGCGGGCGGCTCCGCGTTCGCGGCGGGCGGATCGACCCGCTTGCCCGCGGCGCCCTCCATGTGCTTGATGGTGCCGAAGAGCCTTCCGAATCTGACCTCGGCCTCGTACTTGACGGGAACTCTCGCCCGGTCATCGCTGAACCAGAGCACGAAGCTTCCGCCCCCCTTGAAAAGCCCTCCCACCGAAACGGTGTCGATTCTGATGGTGGACCAGGTTCCCGCAATGGCCTCCACCCGCTCGCGCCTCACTGCCCGGATGTCGACTTCCTTGACCACCCCGTTGTCGCTCACGTTCAACGGATAGTTTTCTCCCACCCGGAGTCCTCGCAGCCGAGTGCGGTAAATGGCCGACAGGAAGTCCTGCACGCAGGGAGGAAGGTCTTCCAGTTCCTCGTTCTTCAATTCCCTGGGTGGGGTCTGGCCGGCGTCGTAGGCCAGGTACCGGCCCCGATGGGACTCCTGGTCGAAAGTGAGCACCACGTCGCGGTGCCGCCTGCCTTCCCGTGTGATCTTGGTGAAGCGATTGGAGCAGAAGCCCTCGGCCGCCACCAGCGACTCGAAGTGGTCCTTGACGGTAATGCCGGTCAGGCGCGGCAGTATTCCTGCAGAGACCGCATCGGCCGTGATCCTGAAAATTGGCCTGCCCTGGTCGTCGACTCCCTTATCGAACTTGAGCGTCATCTCGCCGGCGCTGATGGTGGGGATGAAGAACAGCCAGGCCGGGGGATCCCAACGCACCTCGTAGACCAGGGTCTCTCCGCCGGGAATGACTTCGGAAGGGTTCGGCAGATCGGAGGCGTGGAGCCGGGCCGATCCCGAAAAGGCAAGCATCCAAGCCGCAAGCAGGACCGGTGCCGAGATTGGGGAGCTCGCCCGCATATCTCACCAGGGGCTGGCAACGTCGGTTCTCAATCCACCAATCGGCGCTCAGGAAAAAAGAAATCCACGAAGGGGCACGAAGAACGACGAAGGGCCACGAAGAACAACCGAAAGAAAATGGAGCCTTTTGTGCCTTTTGTGGCCATTGAGTTTCAGACGGCAAAGGGGTTCGGTGTCACCTGATCCTTGAATGTGATGGTTCCTACCTGACAGCCTAAATACCAGGCTCCCGCACCACCGGAAGCGCGGCCTCTTTCCTGGAGTAGTGCGACTCCACGTATTCATCGATCAGCTCCAGAAACTCGGCCACCAGTCCCGCGCCGCGCAGGGTGGTCTCGAGTTTGCCGTCGACAAACACGGGCGCCTTGGGGTCTTCTCCCGTTCCCGGAAGGGAAATGCCGATGTGGGCGTGCTTGGATTCCCCGGGGCCGTTGACAATGCAGCCCATGACCGCGACCTTGAAGTCTTCGACACCCTCGTGCCGGTCCTTCCAGGCCGGCATGCGTGTCTTCAAATAGTCCTGGATTTCCTCGGCCATTTCCTGAAAGAAGGTGCTGGTGGTGCGGCCGCATCCCGGGCAGGCGGTCACTTGAGGCAGAAAGCTGCGAATTCCCATGGACTGGAGGATTTGCTGGCAGACTTGGACCTCTTCGGTGCGATCCCCCCCGGGAGCAGGGGTCAGGGAGACCCGAATGGTATCTCCGATCCCCTCCTGCAGAAGCACCGACAGGGCGGCCGTGCTGGCAACGATTCCCTTGGTCCCCATGCCCGCCTCGGTCAGTCCCAGGTGCAGGGGATAGTTGCAGCGGCCCGCCAAGTCCCGGTAGACCCGGATGAGATCCTGCACTCCCGAGACCTTGGCGCTCAGGATGATGCGGTCGTGAGGCATCCCGTACTCTTCCGCCAACCGGGCCGATTCCAGCCCGCTCCTGACGATGGCGTCCCGCGTCACCTCGGCGGAGTCCTTCGGCTGTGAAGAAGCCGCGTTTTCGTCCATGAGGCGGACCAGCAGCGCCTGATCCAGCGATCCCCAGTTCACCCCGATCCTGACGGGCTTGGCGTTTTCGGTGGCCACCTCGATCATGCGCCGGAAGTTCTCATCCCGGTGCCTTCCGGCGCCCACGTTGCCGGGGTTGATGCGGTACTTGGCCAGAGTGCGGGCGCAGTCGGGGTAGCGGCTGAGCAGAAGATGCCCGTTGTAGTGAAAGTCTCCCACCAGCGGGACTTCGATTCCCAGGTCGCGCAACCGGGCCGCGATCTCGGGGACGGCCAGGGCTGCCTGGTCGTTGTTGACCGTGATCCGGACCAGCTCCGAGCCCGACAGGGCCAGGGCGGCCACCTGGCTGGCGGTCGCGGCCGCATCGGCAGTGTCGGTGTTTGTCATGGACTGCACCGCCACCGGGTACCCGGAACCCACCATGACCGATCCTACCCGGACCGCCACCGTCTGCCGCCGTTGATTCGTATCCATACAGCGCCTCTCCAGACAACCTCAACGTAATGTCGGGCCAATGTCAACACAGATTCTAGCATTGCTTCGCGGCTTTGGTTATCCTACTCACCAGAGCCCGCAATTCTCACCAGGTCGCTGGCGAAATTTGAAGAGTCTGTTCCTATTCAGCGGGCTATGGGTCATGTATTGAGGGTACAAAATAAACAGACGGCGCTGGGCATGCCCTGGCTTGTCTTTTTTCCTCCAGCGCGCACATGCTCCCTCAACCGTAGAAACCGCTACGCTCTTCGGTCGCGAGCACGCGCTGGAGAAAAAAATCCTGCGCCATCATCATGCCCCCTGGTGAGAAATGCGGGCTTGTCATGAATTCCGAAGACCAGAACCGGAAACAGGCTCGCACCCTTTGGGAAGAGGGAGTCAAACACTTGGTCAAGGGCCGCTTCCTGACGGCGGTCGGACTGTTCAACCGCAGCGTCGCCGTCCATCCAACCGCCGAAGGCTACACCTACCGGGGTTGGGCCGTATCTTTTCTGGGAATGCTCGACCAGGCCATCCGTGATTGCCACCTGGCGATTGCGGTCGATCCCGAGTTTGGCAACCCCTACAACGACATCGGGGTCTACCTGATGCGCCAGGGTCAAATGGACGAGGCCATCGACTGGCTGGAAAAAGCCAAGAAGGCCAAGCGGTACGATCCCAAGCACTTCCCCTACCTGAACCTGGGGCACATCTACCTGGCAAAGGGCGAGCAGATGAAGGCCCTGGACGAGTACATGCAGGCGCTGGAAATCGATCCCGAGAACGAGGTGGCGCTCAAAGCCATCGGCAACATGGACATGACCGTCCACTAGCGAGGCTGTGCTTCAGTTCGATTTTGTGAACATCGATGCACAGGATGCATAGGATAAACAGGACGAGACGTTCCTGCGCCGGAAGCCGGCTGGGGCGATGATCCGGTGCGGGCTTGCCGATGTGCGGGATACCAAGCCAGCCGTTTCCCGAAAAAATCCGGTGTATCGATGTAGCCTGGATTCGAGTCGAGCGGCGAAGCCGCGGCAGCAGTTCGCCTCGCTGGTGAAGCTGGAGGATCCTTGGGGCCTCCCCGTTCGGCAAAAAAAGGAACGTCCCCTTGGGAACGGCAGCGTAAGCCCATGGGAAAGGGTTGGCTCAAGAGTCGAGCCGCGTAGGCGGCGACAGCACCTACCCTCGGGTGCAAGTCCGAAGGGGCCGGTAGAAGCATCGGAAGGAAGAGGATGCGGGCGGGACGCCCGCGCTCCCGGGGGGCACGACCCTTCCCGGCAGCAATCCCGCACCCTCCCGAATTTTGAAAGGGCCCTGTTGTTTCAGGCAAATCAAAGGACCATGCTTTCGGGACGTTGCGACCCCGTCGCGGTCGATCTCAGCGCCTTGGTGGCCCTTTGTCGTCCTTCGTGTAACTTCGTGGATAACTCTTTTGTTGTTTAGAACAAACCCTCCTTCGTCCCACTACTCACAGTCCGGTGCGACCTGCGGGTTGGAGGCGGCGCCCGCCAGGGTGCGGGACAGCCGCCTGTTTCGCATTCCTTTCGGAAACGGGGTGCGTGTCAACTTTCCGGTGATCTTCGCGCCCATGGCGGGATTGTCGCACCTGGCCTTTCGCCAGCTCGTTCGAACCTACCTTCCCTCCAATGCTGGAACACTTCTGTTTACAGAGATGTTATCCACGCGCATTCTGCCCGGGGAGGAGGTCGGCCTCACGCCCAAGACCCGGGTAGCCCCGGGGGAGCGGGACCTGATTCCCCAACTGCTGGGTAACGATGAGTGTTGGATCGCGCCTTCGCTCAGAAAGTTGATGACCCTCTCGCCGGCCGGAATCGATATCAACATGGGCTGTCCGGTCAGCAAGGTCCTCAAGCACAACTGGGGAGTGGCCTTGATGGGGGACATCCGGTACGCCGAAAAGGTGGTGCGCACCACCCGGCGGCTGACCACTCTGCCGCTATCGGTGAAAATGAGGACCGGCCTCAAGGACGATCCCGAATACCTGGTGGATTTTGCCGGAATGCTGGAGGAGGCGGGAGCGGACTGGGTGACCCTCCATCCGCGAATTCAGTCTCAACATCGGCGCGGTCAGGCCAACTGGGAGTACATCGGCAGGGTGCGGGATGCGGTGCGAATCCCGGTCATCGGGAATGGAGATGTCCAGCAGGCGTCCGATATTGTGCGAATGCTGCAACAGACGGGTTGTGACGGCGTGATGGTGGCTCGGGCGGCCACCGCGCGGCCCTGGATATTCTGGCAGGTGGCCGAGCAGTTGGGGTTTGGCCAGCCCGGCGGAAGGGAGGGCCAGCGGGCTCCCCGCACGGCGGCGGAGGAGGGCCGGGAATACCAGCGGGCCCTTTCCTTTTTCTGCGATCGGCTGGAAGCCGGGTTCACTCCGGCCGAGCAATTGCCACGCCTGCGGCTGTTTCTGGCCTGGGGACACAAGTGGATCCATTTTGGGCACTACCTTTCCACCCAGGTGAACCGCTGCCGCGACCTGAAGTCGGCGCGCCGCCTGATTGACGATTTTTTCGACACCCCCAAACCGATGAAAGGCCGCACTCGACTCCAGTAGCCCTTCGGCAGAGGCAAGACCATGTTGAGGGAGATACGGACAGCCGCGGCGCTGCTGAAATGGCGCAAGGTCGGGGTGAGGGTCGGCGATTGTCCCCTATGCGGCCGGACGGGGTTCATCAAGCTGGATGACTACGAGATGGCCGTCCGCTGCCTCAGGTGC
The DNA here is from genome assembly GCA_022826755.1 of Acidobacteriota bacterium. Lineage (GTDB taxonomy): Bacteria > Acidobacteriota > Terriglobia > Versatilivoradales > Versatilivoraceae > Versatilivorator. The sequence continues at coordinate 12,401 of JAJDUG010000032.1, read as the reverse complement.
CGCTCCAGCGCGGCCACCCTCTCCTTTGTCACCGTGCTGAAGGGTGTCCTCCCCGATCTGTCGCACCGGCACGTGTATGAGTTGTCCTCAAGAGGCCCTTTGGTGGGCTATCTTCGCAGGCATGCCGGCAAGCTGACGCTTTCGGAGTATTTCGATGACGTGATTCCCGGGCAATACAAGGCCGGGGTCCAATGCCAGGACGTGCAGCAACTGACCTACCCGGAGGGCTGCTTCGACGTCTGCACCTCGACCGAGGTCTTCGAACACGTTCCCCGTGACCTGGAGGGCTTTCGGGAACTCCACCGGGTTCTCAGGCCGGGCGGGTTCCTGCTGTTCACCGTTCCCATGGGCGGCGCCGAGAAGACGGTGGAGAGGGCCCGTCTGGTCAATGGCCGCCTGGAGCACCTGCTGCCGCCGGAATATCATGGGGACCGCATTCGAGGTTCCGCGGCCGTACTCTGTTTTCGCAATTATGGAACCGACATTCTGGATCGGCTCGGCGCGGCCGGCTTCAGCCAGCGCCGCCTGGTCCGGGGAGAGGACGTGACCGGCTGGGGCTTTGACCGACAGGTCGTGGTGGCTCGCAAGTAAGCACCCGGCGCGGGCAAGTGCCCTCGGCCAGGCTCCATGGTCCCGAAAGGTCGCCTGAGTGGCCGTTTCCGCCGGCATGCACTGGTTCAAGAGCCATCTCGATTCCATCGTCTTCGGATTGACGACCCTGGCGGTCGTCTTTCCGGTGATCAGCATTGCGGTATCTCAAACCTTCCTGGGGCTGGCGATTCTGGGGTTTTTGCTTGACTGCCTCCTGAATCGCCGGACCATCCCTCGTTTTCCTCCCATCAAGTTCCCCCTGCTGCTCTTTGTCGGGACCACCCTGGTCTCTTGGCTGGTCTCACCTGAGCCGGAACTCGGCTTGCCTCCCATCTACAAGTTCTGGCTGTTTGCCATTGTCCTGCTGGTGGCCAACTATTTCTCGGGGACCAGGGTGGGTCTGGCCTTTCAGGCGCTTTTCGCAGCCGGACTGGTGGCGGCCGCTTTTGCCCTGGTCCAGGTCCTGGTTCCTTCCCTCGGGAGTGTCGAGGGGCGCTTGACCGGATTTATGGGCCATTGGATGACCTTGAGCGGAGGGCTGATGCTGGTGTTCCTGGCCATGCTGGGCTATCTGCTCTTCTCCGCCCCGAAGCGCCAGCGGCTGTGGCTGTTGGCCGTCTGCTTCCTGGGTGTGACGTTGCTCCTGACCCTGACCCGAAGCGTCTGGATCGCCAGTCTCGCCGGCCTCTTGGTGGCCGCCTGGTTGAGGTTCCCCACCCTGAAGACGGTGCTCGTCAGCGGCGCCGGCATCCTGGTGCTGGTGGTGTGCCTGCCCGATTCCCTTCAGCAGCGGCTGGCCAGCATCTGGGATCCGGCGCACCCCTCCAACGCCGCCCGCCTGGAGATCTGGAGTACGGGAGTGCAGATGGTGCGGTCGAACCCCTGGGTGGGAGTGGGGCCCCAGCGAGTCTCCAAGGTCTTCTTCGACTATCACCCCGACCCGGAAGCTCGTAAACGGGGAGGTTTCTTCTGGATCCACATGCACAACAACCTGCTGCAGTTCGCGGCCGAGCGGGGCATTCCCTGCGCCCTCGCCTGGCTGTGGCTCATCCTGCGGTTGGGGAGGGACCACTGGCTGGGATTCAGGCGGGCCAGGCTGCCCTCCCTGGAGAAATCCGTCCACGCCGGGGGATTCCTCGGCCTGCTGGCGCTCTTTCTGGCCGGGCTGTTCGAGTTCAACTTCGGGGACTCCGAAGTATTGATGGTCTTCCTGTTCCTGGTTACGGCCCCCTACGCCCTGGGTCCAACCGCCGGGGGCGGACGACCGCATCCCGAACCGGCCGGTGCCGCTTGAGAATCGTGGAGGAAAGAACAAAAAAGAAATCCACGAAGGGGCCCGAAGGACTACGAAGGGACACGAAGCGCAACCGATTGCGGAAGGGTTATGGCGCCGCCTGTCGGCCAGTGTGAAAAGGGGACGTTGAATTTTGCACAAGGCTCATTGTTCATTGGAGTGAGTGCTACAGTACAATACGTTCGCGACCGCTGAAGACGGGCCGGCACCTTTCCGCTCCTCGGGCAGGCGGCGGGGAGGGAAGAGCGGAAACCTCCCCGCTCGCGGGTCGGCGCTGAACGCCAGGAGCAGCCATGGCTGAGATCACCATGCCGAAACTCAGTGACACCATGGAAGACGGTCTGGTGGTGCGCTGGCTGAAGAGCATCGGAGAGGCTGTTTCCAGGGGGGAAGTGGTGGCGGAAATCGAAACCGACAAGGCCACCATGGAGATGGAGTCCCTGGAGGCCGGCGTGCTGTCGGAAATCTATGTCGAGGAAGGCCAAAGGGTTAGCGTTGGCCAACCCATGGCTGCAATCGATGCCGGAGGCCAACCATTGCAATCCGCCGAGGCGGTTGCGGAAATCGCCTCTCCCGAGACAGGCGTGGGAACAGCCGGCAGGGCGGCTGCCTCGCAAAGGGTCAAGGCCTCGCCCCGGGCTCGAAAGGCCGCCGGGGAAATGAATGTGGATCTGGCCGGGGTGGAGGGGTCCGGGCCTTCGGGCCGTATTCTCTATCGAGACGTACTGGCTGCCGGCCGCGCCGGGGAGTCCACGGACCAGCCCCCCGCGGCCGTGAGCCGACGGGTTCCCCTCAGTTCCATGCGGCAGCTCATCGCTGAACGCATGGTGGAGAGCAAGACCCGGATCCCCCATTTCTACCTGCAGATGGAGATCGACGCCGAACCGTTGCTGGAGTTGCAGGGTCAAGTCAACTCCGCCGTGGAGGAGTGGGGCGGCAAGCTGAGTGTCAACGACATGGTATTGAAAGCGGCGGCCGTGGCTCTGACCCGGGCGCCACAGCTCAATGCTTCCTTCACGGGGGAGGGTATTCTTCGCCATGGTCAGGTGGACCTGGAGTTCGCGGTCAGCCTGGAAGAGGGGTTGTTGACGCCTGTGATCCGAAAGGCCGAATCCAAGAGCCTGCGCCAGATCAGTCGGGAGGCAAGGGACTTGATTGAACGGGCGCGCGCTCAGCGGTTGAACCCCGATGAATATCGTGGAGGCACCTTTACCGTCTCCAACCTGGGCGCCAGGGGCATCGACAGTTTCCAGGCCATCATCGACCCGCCTCAGGCGGCCATTCTTGGAGTGGGCGCCATCGTCAAAAAGCCCGTGGTCGACAAGGACGACCGCATTCGCCCGGGCCATCGGCTCAACCTGACACTGAGTTGCGATCACCGGGTCGTCGACGGGGCCGTGGGCGCCGAATTCATGGGCCAGATGCGGAGGCTGCTGCAGCAACCGGCGTTGCTGCTGCTATAGACGGCGGCCGGTTACAGTCGGTCCCAACGAAAGCCCACCGAATGCCTTCCGTGAACCAAACCCATCCATCCAATCATCGATCTCGAAAGGCCCACGATGTCTGAGCGCTACGACCTGGTAGTGATTGGTGGCGGCCCCGCGGGATACGTGGCAGCCATTCGGGCGGCGAAGCTGGGCAGGAGGGTGGCCTGCGTCGAGATGGACCGCGCCGGGGGAACCTGCCTGAACTGGGGCTGCATTCCCAGCAAGTCGCTGCTGCGCAACGCCGAGCTCTATCGGCTTCTGAAAGACCGGGCCGGGGACTTTGGACTGAGGTTCGAGGGATTGTCCTTTGAGTGGTCCGGGATCATGGGACGAAGCCGAAAAGTGGCGGACCAGCTCGCCGGCGGTGTTGCCTATCTGTTTCGAAAAAACCGGGTCGATTACCTGGTGGCCAGGGCGGAACTGACTGAGCCGGGCCTGGTCACGGCGGAACTTTCCGACGGCTCCAGGCGTTCACTGGAAGCCGATCGAGTCCTGGTCAGCACCGGGGTCCGTCCCCGTCCGCTGCCGGGTCTGCCCTTCGACGGAAAGAGGGTCATCGGAAGCAAGGAAGCCTTGGCGTTGAGCGCGCCTCCGGCATCCATGGTGATCATAGGGGCCGGCGCCATCGGGGTGGAGTTCGCCTACTTCTACAACGCCTTCGGCACCCGTGTCACCTTGCTGGAGATGATGCCGCATCTGCTGCCGGTTGAAGATGAGGAAGTGTCGCAGGCTCTGGCCCGGTCCTTCAGCCGTCAGGGAATCGAGGTCCATACCTTCGCCCGGGTGGACGAGGGGGTGGCCACTCGATACGGTGTTCAGGTGGGCTTCAGTGGTGAAACGGCCGGCAGAGTGGAGGCGGAGGTGGTCCTGGTGGCCGTGGGGGTGGATGCGCTTCTGCCACCCGGGCTGGAACTGGAAACCGATCGGGGCTTTATCCGGGTGGACGGCAACTATCGGACTTCGGTCGAGGGCGTCTATGCAGCCGGGGATGTGATTGGGCCGCCCTGGTTGGCTCACGTGGCCAGCTACCAGGCCGTTCAGGCCGTCGAGGGCCTTTTCGGGAACGGGAAGCCCATGCCGCTCCCCCACTATCCGAGCTGCACCTACTGCAATCCGCAAGTCGCCAGTGTCGGGCTCACCGAACGGGCGGCCCGAGAGTTGGGCGAGCCCTTCCGCGTCGGCCGCTTCCCCTTCAGAGCCAACGGCAAGGCCCTGGCAGTTGGCGAGAGCGAGGGATTCGTGAAGCTGATTTTCGGCGAAGCCGACGGCGAACTGCTGGGCGCTCACCTGTTTGGTTCGGAGGCCACCGAGCTGATCGGAGAGCTTGGGTTGGCCATGACGCTGGGAGCCACCTTCGAAGACATCGAGGCCACCATTCAGGCCCATCCCACCCTGGGTGAAGCCGTTCATGAAGCCGGCGCCGCCGCCTTCGGCCGGGCGATCCACCTCTGATCTTCGCGGTTTCGACGAGGTTTCCGTCTTTGAGCCATCCTGTTCCGAACTACTTTCGACCTCTGGGGGATACCGGCATCCGGTGCCATCCTCTGGGATTCGGCTGCTACCGCATCGCCGAGGGTGTCGCAGAACACGAATCCTCGCTTCGGGAGTACCTGGGACAGGGAGGGAACCTGATCGACACCAGCGCCAACTACACCGACGGCCGGTCGGAATCGCTGGTGGGCAAGGCCCTCTCCTCGGACGGGGCTCTCGGGACGGTGGTGGTCACCAAGGCCGGGTACATCCAGGGGCAGAACATGACCCTGGCCCAGCAGCAATCCTTCCCGGAGGTGGTGGAGTACGGCGAGGGGATCTGGCACTGCATTCACCCCCGGTTCCTGGAGACCCAGCTCAGGGCCTCCTGCCGGCGGCTGAAGCGGGATCGGGTGGACGTGTTTCTACTGCACAATCCGGAATACTTTCTCAGCCACCAGGCCCACCACCGCACCCCGACCCCTCAGGACCACCAGGAGTTTTACCGCCGCGTGGGCCAGGCCTTCAGTTTCCTGGAGGAGCAGGCCAAGGAGGGTCGCATCGGCTGGTACGGCATCAGCTCCAACCATTACGGCCTGGGCAGCGCGGATCCAACCATGACCAGCGTCCAGCGGTGTCTCCGCCAGGCGGTACGGATTTCCTCCGCCCACCGCTTCCGAGTGGTCCAGCTTCCGCTCAACCTCTATGAGAGCGGGGGGGCCCTGGAGCGCAACAACGACGGCCTGACTGCCCTTGAATTCTGCCGGAGGGAAGGATTGGGGGTGCTCATCAATCGACCCCTCAACGCCTTCTGGGCGAATCGGATGTTTCGGCTGGCCGATTTCCGCGGGCACGGTCAGGGGACTGACGGCCCAAGGGACCTGGAGTTGCTGGTTGGTCCGCTGCGACGATTGGAGCGTTCGTTGGCTGACCGGATGAAAATACCCTTGCTCGGCGGGCCCGACTTCGGCCTGGCCGGATTGATTCTCCAGATTGCTCCCCAGGTCCGCGCCGCCTCCGACTGGGACTGGGTGGTGGAGAGATATCTGGCCCCTCCTCTTCAGCAGTGGATTCAGGATTGCCAAAAAGTTTGTCAAGGCCAAGACTTTTGGGAAGAATGGCAGCAGCGCTTTTTTCAGACCATCCGAGCCGTCTTGGAAGGCCTGGAGCGCTATTCGCTTTCCCGGCAGCAGGAGGTGTCCGACCGGATTCGGGGCCTTCTGGAGGAGTGCGGCTATCCGGGTAACCGGGCTTCGCTGAGTCAGATCGCCATGAGCCTCCTCTTGAACCTCAAAGGGGTCTCCTGTGTCCTCAATGGAATGCGGCGTGTATCTTACGTGCAGGATGCGTTGGGGGCCGTTGGACTGCCTCCGGTGGATGCTCTTTCCATTCTGCAGGAGTTCTCCCGGAGGCGGCCGGCGTTGCCCGGATGAAACGGTGAAACATTGAGTTGCGGGGTTCCAGCGATGGCTACGAAGGGTCCAGGCGGACATCGTGCGTTCATGGCGCGGATCGGCTTCAGGTCTGGACTGGCGGCATCTTCGGCGATGCTTCTGCTCCTGGCCGCTGAAGGATTCTGCCAGAATCCGCCCTCGGTCCGATCTCCCTCCATTCAGCCCGATCCCATCGTGGTCACCGTCTCGGCCGAGGCCATTCCGCTCTCGGCCAGTTCGGCCTCGGTAACCATCCTCACCCGGGAGTTCGTGGAAAACAGCCGGGCCGAAAGCATGGCCGACCTGCTGCGCCAGGTCCCGTTTCTCTACTTGTCTCAGACCGGGGGGCGGGGCGGGTTGACGACCGTATCCCTGCGGGGAGGCGAAGCCAACTTCACCCTGGTCATGATCGACGGCGTTCCCGTGAATGACACCACCAACCTTCTTGGGGGCGCGGTTGACTTCTCGACCCTGAGCACCGACAACGTCGAGCAGATCGAGATCGTGCGCGGTCCCGTGTCCTCCCTCTACGGGTCGGAGGGGATCGGTGGAGTCATCAACATCCTCACCCGAAGCGGAGGGGATGAGCCCCACTTCTCCGTGGAAGGGGCGCTGGGAAACTTCGGCGCCGGCCGAGCCGGGTTTCAGTCTGGAGGCAGGTTGGGTGGGATCGACTGGGCCTTGTCCGGATCCTGGTTCGACATCGACGAGCAGATCGAAAACGATGACTTTTCGGTGGGGACGGTATCCTTCAAGTCGGCGTTCCCCCTGGGCGACGGCAAGGCGCTGCAGTTCACCACCCGCTACCAGGACAGCCGCTCCAGAGGGTTCCCGGAAAACGGCGGCGGCCCCGGATTTTCCATTCTGCGGGATCCAAAGGTTGCCGACGTCGAGCAACTGACCCTGCGAATGGGCTACCAGCAGCAGGTCTCCCCGGGATGGCTTTACGGCTTCGACTTCGACCTGTTCTCCCGCCACCAGGACGATACGGCTCCCGCGGTCCTGGACGGTTTGCCCCCGTCCCCCCGTGCCCTTCCGCCGCTGAGCAGCCAAACCGGATTCCACCGGCTGCGGGCCGGTTTCACCACTCAACTGGACCTGACGCCGGAGTTGTCGCTCAACCTGGGAGCCCGAGTCAGAAACGAGGACGGGTCCAACGACACTCTGATTGCCGGTTTCATCCCCAGTGTCTTCGGGCTGGAGCGCCAAACCCTGGCGGGCAGCGGAGAAATCCTCTATCGGGCCGGGCGGCTCACCCTGAGCTTCGGCGGCCGGGTGGACGGCGCCCAGGGCTTCGACGCCGTGTTCTCCCCCAGAGCAGGCGCGGTGGTTTCCCTGGGAGAGCGAACCCGCTTGAAGACCAGTTGGGGAGACGGGTTCAAGCTGCCCTCCTTCTACGCCCTGGGGGAACCGAATATCGGCAATCCCGATCTTCTGCCGGAGAGGAGCCGCGGTTTCGACCTTGGCTTCGAGCATACCCTGCAGGAGTCACGGTTGCATCTGTCCGGGGCCGTCTTCTACAACTCCTTCAGAGACCTGGTCGACTTCAGCCCCCAACTGTTCCAGCTTGTCAACCGAAGCCGGGCCACCACCCGGGGAGTGGAATTCGGAGCCGCCCTGCCACTGAAGGGAAAGGGGCGGTTGGGGGGCCACCTGCAGTTTCTGGACTGGGAACTGCAAGGGACCGCTGAACCCTTGAGGGACCGCCCTCGCTGGAGGGGAGGCTCCTACGTGGACTGGGAACTCCATCCCCGAGCCCGCTTGCGATGGGACATCCTCTGGGTGGGCGAGCGCTTCGATTTCCAGCTTCCGGTCCCGGAAATGGAAACCGTGGGCGGGTACTCCACCTCGAGCGTGGTTTTCGGCTATCAGCTTCCCCATGGACTGGAGGCCTTCGGGCGGGTCGACAACGTCTTCGACAGCAACTATCACGAGTTCATCGGGTTCCCGCATCCCGGCATTTATGCCCGGGCCGGACTTCGCCTCCGGGTGCTTGGCCGCTGAGTTTCAGCTTCTATTGATAGAGGGTCTTGGCGGTCCAGGAATCGGGAAGCACGATGGTGTGTTCCCGATCGGGCCCCGTTGAGATGAAGGAACATTCCGTGCGGGTGATATCCGACAGAATCTTGAGATAGTCTCTTGCCTTCACCGGCAGCGCGTCGTAGTCCTGCATGCCTGCCGTGGTGCTCTGCCAGCCGGGGACCGACTTGTAGATCGGTTTGACCGCTTCCAGGACCTTGATTTCCGGCGGGAATTCCTTGAGTTGGCAGCCCCGGTACTCATATCCCGTACAGACCAGGATCTGTTCGAATTCGTCCAGGACATCCAGCTTGGTGATGACGATGGCCTGCAGGTTGTTCAGGACGGCCGAGTAGGAGGTCGCCACGCCATCGAACCATCCGCAGCGGCGGGGCCGGCCTGTGGAGGCGCCGTATTCGGCTCCCCGTCTTCGGATTTCGTCTCCAATGGTGCCGTTGGCTTCGGTGGGGAAGGGCCCCCCGCCAACTCGGGTGGTGTAGGCCTTGGCAATTCCGATTACCCCCGTGATCCATGACGGGGCTACTCCGGAACCCACGCAGGCCGCCCCGGCGGTGGCATTCGAGGAGGTGACGTAAGGGTAGGTTCCGTGGTCGACGTCCAGCAGTGTTCCCTGGGCGCCTTCGAACAACACGCGCTTACCTTGTCGGATCCGATCGTTCAGGAAGAACGCCGTATCGACCACGAATTCCTTCAGCCGTTGTCCATACCGCAGGTACTCCTTGTAGATCTGCCGGGCATCCAGGGGTGGACCTCCGTAGAGGGATTGAATCAGGCAGTTCTTTTCCCGGGTCAGCTCGAAGATCGTCTCCCTCAGATTCTCCGCGTCGAACAGATCGACCACTCGCAGGCCGCGCCGGCCTGTCTTGTCCTCGTAGGCCGGTCCGATCCCCCGGGAGGTGGTCCCGATCTTCTTGGCGCCTCGCGCCTCCTCGGAAGCCTTCTCCACGGCCCGGTGATAGGGCAGGATCAAGTGGGCCCGGTTGCTGATGAAGAGGTTCCCCCGGACCTGGATTCCGGCTTCCTCCAGCATGTCGAGCTCTTCAAAAAAGGCCTTGGGGTCCAGGACGACGCCCGGGCCGATGACGCACAAGCGGCCTCCGTGCAGAATTCCCGAGGGAATCAGGTGCAGGATGAACTGCTTGCCATCGATGGTCACCGTGTGACCGGCATTGTGCCCCCCTTGGTAGCGGGCAACGATATCGAATCGCTCGGCCAGCAGGTCGACAATCTTTCCCTTGCCTTCGTCCCCCCACTGTGCGCCGATGATGACGATGTTGGCCATTGCTTCCGTCCGTTCCAATAGCGGCTCCGGGCGAACTGCCTGACAGCCGCTTCAGGATTCGTTCAGCCCCATTCGGTGGACAAGCCGGCGGTCAGGACCCACCGGGCCGCTCCCGCCGGTCCGCCCTCGCCCTTATTCCGCCCCCTGGTTCGCCTTGGCGAGCAGGGAGCGATAGAGTTCCAGGTAGCTGCGCGCGGCTACCTCCCAGGAAAAATCCAGTCCCATGCAGTTGCCTACCAGGTGCTTCCAACGTTGCGGCGAACGATAGACGCGCAGGGCCCGACGCATTGTCTGCAGCAATTCTTCCGAATCGTAGTTGCTGAACTTGAATCCGTTGCCGCTGCCGTCTTCCCGATAGTCCTCGATGGTGTCGTCCAGACCGCCGGTGGCTCTCACCACCGGCACAGTGCCGTACTTCAGCGAGTAAATCTGGTTGAGCCCGCAGGGTTCGTAGCGGGAAGGCATGAGAAAGAGATCGGCCCCCGCCTCGACCTTGTGAGCCAAACCGTCATGATACATAATTTTGACGGAGACATAGTCGGGGAATTTTTTTTGGAGGCCGCGAAAGAAGCGGGCGTATCTCTCTTCGCCCGTACCCAGGACCACCATGGAAAAGCCTTCAGCGATGAATTCAGGGGCGGCATGGGGGAGGAGGTCGAATCCCTTCTGACCGGTCAGGCGGGAGACGATGCCGACCAGCGGACGGCGACCGTCCCGGGGCAGGCCGTAAGTCCCCAGCAGATCCCGTTTGCAGGCCAGCTTGCCTTCCGGGGATCGAGCCGAATAGTTGGCGGCCAGGTTGCGATCGGTTTCGGGATCCCATTGATCGTAGTCGGCGCCGTTGAGGATTCCGGTCAGCTCTCCGGCTCTTGTCTTCAGCACACCTTCCAGGCCCGACCCGTATTCCGGGGTGAGAATCTCCCGGCTGTACTTCCTGCTGACCGTGTTGATCCTGTCGGCAAAGACCAGTCCCGCTTTCAGGAAGTTGAGCTTTCCCGACAGTTCGAGCTGCGCAGGGTTCAATCCGCGGGCAGAGAGTGAGATCTTTGGCAGCGTCGCCTTGGGGAACTTCCCCTGATAGGCCAGGTTGTGGATGGTCAGAAGCGTCCGGGTGCGGTGGAAAAAGGGGTCGGAAGCATAAATCGTTTTCAAATATGCCGGGATGAGGGCGGTGTGCCAGTCGTGGCAATGAATCACGTCGGGCGGGGAAGCCGAGCGCTTGGCAAGCTCCAGAGCAGCCAGCGAAAGCAGCGCAAAGCGTTCGGCATTGTCCGGGTAGTCCCGCCGGCCCGCCTGATACAATCCGTCGCGATCGTAGTAAGGGGGATAGTCGATGAAGAAACACCTGACCTGGCGGCGGGTGGTTTCATAGACGGGACAGAACCTGAGTTGGTCTCCCAGAGGAACCGTGAGGCTGGCCATGCGGCGACGCCCGGCTTCGATCCCGCGATAGCGGGGCAGAACCACCGAGACATCCTGACCGAGCTGGCGGAGGGTCTTGGGCAGGGCGCCTAATACATCTCCCAATCCGCCGGTCTTGGCCCACGGTACCACCTCGGAAGCGACGAACAGAATGCGCATGCCGCCCTTTCTTGCTCCATCCGACTCCACCGGGTTAAGCTCACCCCAGGCCATGCGGCTGTAAACTTCTCGCGCGCCTGCCCGACCGGCAGGCCGGACAGGGAAGCGCCGGACAGCACAAACGGTTCAGATTACAAATTCTCGACCATCGATGCAACAGCAACCCGTGCGGGCCAAAAAGAGGTTGGGGCAACACTTCCTGAAACACCCCTCCCTGGCCAGGAAGATCGTGGCCGGCCTGGGACTGGAAGAGAGCGACACTGTCCTGGAGATCGGGTGCGGTACCGGCGCCTTGACCGGGGACCTGGTTGGCCTGGGCTGCCGCTACGTCGGGGTCGAGGTGGATACCGTTCTCTGTTCGCAGTTGCGCCGGCGATTCAACAGCCCTGGGATCAAATTCCTCAATCGCGACATTCTGACCCTGGACCTGGGCGAGCTTCGCCGGCGCCATGCCGGCCACGGCTTCAAGGTGGTGGGCAACCTCCCCTACGCCATTTCGTCCCCGATTCTGCAGCATCTCGCCCGTCACGCCGCCGTCATCGACCTGGCGGTGGTCATGTTGCAAGCCGAGGTCGCCGACCGCCTGGCGGCCCTCCCCGGCGGCCGGGATTATGGAGTGCTGTCTCTGATCGTCCAGTACCACTTCCGTCCCGAGCCGCTTTTTGTGGTCCCACCGCAGGCTTTCAAGCCCAAACCCAAAGTCGACTCCAAGGTGGTTCGTCTCATTCCCCGGCCCCACCGCCCCTTGAGTCCCGCGGAGGAGAGCCTTTTCTTCGGATTCGTCAAGCAGGCATTCTCCCAGAGGCGAAAAACGCTCAGGAATTGCCTCGGCAAGGTCCGGCCGGAAGTCTGGTCGCGGCTGTCCGAAACCTTGCGGGAGCTCGGCTATCCCGCAACGGTTCGCGCTGAGAAGATTTCTTTGGCCCACTTCCTGCAGCTCTTTGGCTCGTTGCGGGAAACCAGTCGTCCTTCGGAGCTCCAGTGAAGGGCCTCTCCAGATCGAACGGGTGCGGTTGACCGACCCTTCAACGCCTGACGCGGCCTGCCCCGACGACGGGGCGGATCATTCGAGGGTAAAACAGGGGGGCGTTAATAAAGACGAACCACGAATGAACACGAATAGGCACGAATCCGAATGGATCTCTTTCGGTTTTTCCTCGTGGCCTATCGGCAACCAGGACCCTGTTCCGTTGATCCGGATATCTACCTATTGAACATGGATG
>JAJDUG010000058.1 GCA_022826755.1 Acidobacteriota bacterium | reverse complement strand
CCCCAGGTCCGGCGGCAACATCAACAGTTGCTTCGGCTGATACGGGCGAAACCTCGTCCCCATTCACCACCTCCCCGTCATCTCTCTGTGCCCCTTATTGTATCATTCAGGCCTGCCCGGGTTTTCTGCGGCGCAGACTCCAAGAGCACCAAAACCAAGCATTTGGAAGCTGACCGTGAGTTGAGGAATAGTGTCCCGTTCCGGGACTCATTTGTCCCACAAGCGGACACTTCCGTAGGATCGAGACGCGCGCTGTCGTAAGAATCCTTTGTCACCTCTGACCGACACCATCCAGCGAAAGCGCGATTACGAAGCTTAACCATTGAAGAATCAGTAACAAGAAGGTGTACCGGGAGGGTACACCGGTCGCAGGCGCTTTTTGCTGGGCCCAATGTGTGAAGAGGTCGATTGATGGCAATCACCTTGCAATGTCTTGAGGGAGGGCAGGCATTCCTGCCCAGTGGGCCTACTTGGTCATCATGCTTATGAACAGTCTCTCTTCGAGGTCATTGGTTGGCAAGGGTAGCGGCTTGGATATCCCTCGCGAAGACGCTGTTTTCAAGCGTCGTCTGCGACGCATCCTATACGCTGCAGTCATAATCGTTTCCATATTCCTGATCCGCGTTGGTGTGTCACGTTTGGAGCCGGCTGCACCCATAGTTGCCCGAGGGACCGTATGGACGGATACCGTAAAGCGTGGTTCGATGCTGAGGCGAGTCCGTGGCATCGGTTACTTGGTGCCCGAAAAAATTCGCTGGATTCCGGCGGCGACTGACGGCCGAGTAGAGCGGATTCGTGTACTGCCTGGAGCTGCGGTCAACAAAGACGCCGTCTTGGTGGAGTTGAGCAATCCCGAACTGAATCTGGCTGCCTTGGAGGCAGAGTTCCGATTGAAGGCTGCTGAAGCCGAATATACGGATCTCAAGGTAACGCTCGAAAGCAAACGACTGGATCAATTAGCCGCGACCGCGAGGCTTAAAGCCGAAAATCGGCAGGCTCAATTAAGGGCGGACCGGGATGAGATGCTCGCCGAAGAGGGTCTCGCGCCTGACCTGACTGTTCAGCTCTCCAGGGTCACAGCGGATGAATTGGCCAGTCGAGTTGTCCTTGAGGAGAAGAGGCTGGAAATCAGTGATGAATCCGTAGAGGCACAACTGGCGGCTCAGCTTGTAAAGGTAGAGGAGCTTCGAGCGGTCCACCGATTGAAGCTGCGTCAGTTGGCTTCCCTGAAAGTGCGAGCCGACATCGAAGGAGTCCTACAGGAGCTTTCAATAGAGGTGGGTCAGCAGGTAACTCCCGGTACGAACTTGGCCCGCGTGTCAGATCCCTCCCGGTTGAAAGCCGAGATCAAGATTGCGGAGACGCAGGCCAAGGATATTCAGCACGGTATGCCCGCAAGTATTGATACTCGAAATGGGGTGATCCGTGGAAGCGTGGTGAGGATTGATCCCGCCGCACAGAACGGGACGGTAGCGGTGGATGTCAAGCTTGAAGGACCGTTGCCAAGAGGAGCGCGCCCGGACTTGAATGTCGACGGAATCATTGAGTTGGAACGGCTTGAGAACGTGCTGTACGTTGACCGCCCTGCCATTGGACACGAGAAGAGTGTCGTAACGCTCTTCAAGCTTGCAAGGGAGACCGGCGAAGCGATTCGTATCTCGGTCAAGCTGGGCCGAAGTTCAGTCGACAAGATCGAGATACAGGAAGGCCTGGACATCGAGGATGAGGTCATACTATCGGACATGTCGGCCTGGGACGGTTACGACCGCATTCGGCTGGATTGAGGGAGAAAGATCCATGCGCGCCAATGACCCATTGATTCAACTGGATGACGTGACCAAGGTATTCTTGACTGAAGAGATCGAGACTCATGCGCTCTCAGGAATCCACCTGAAAATCAGTAAGGGCGAGTACGTTTCCATTGCGGGTCCGTCCGGTTGCGGCAAGTCGACGATGTTGTCGATTCTGGGTCTTTTGGACTCGCCCACGGAAGGGAGCTACCTCTTCAACGGCAGACTGGTGGAAAGCCTCTCCCACTCACAAAGAGCGCGCCTTCGCAACCGGGGAATAGGTTTCATCTTCCAGAGCTTCAACCTCATTGGCGATCTCACCGTCTTCGAGAACGTGGAACTGCCACTGACCTATCGCGGGATCAGGTCTTCCGAGCGACGTGACCGCGTTGGCCAGGCTCTCGAAAGGGTCGAAATGGAGCATCGTTCCAAACACCTGCCCGGCCAACTGTCCGGTGGTCAGCAGCAGCGTGTCGCCGTGGCAAGAGCCTTGGCCGGTCGACCTCTCGTTCTTCTGGCCGATGAACCGACGGGAAACCTGGACTCCAGGAACGGGCAGGCCGTCATGGAACTGCTTGACGACCTCCACCAGGAAGGGACGACCATCTGCATGGTGACTCATGACCCTCGGTACTCGCGTCACGCCGAACGAACCGTCAACCTCTTTGACGGACGGGTTGTGGACGAACAACTGGCGGAAGATGGTCCAGTGTAGACGGCCGAACCCGGCTGGAACATGAGTATTGCCGAGCCTGACTTCCATGAAAGCTGACAGACCGCTATTTCCAAGGCGGCCGCAATCGGTGAATCCCGGCAAAAAACACCCTGGATTGCTGTCGCTGCTCTCGGACCTGCTTGACCGTGTCGGCCGAGAATTTCGGCTGGCGCTCCGGTCAACATGGAAACACCGCGTGCATTCTCTCACGGTGATCACAACGATAGCGCTGGCAACTGCTTCAGGAAGTGTGATCTTCAGCGTCGTTGATCGAATCCTGTTTCGTGCAACTCCTTATTCCCACGAGGACACGCTTGTTTCAGTCGGTGTTGTCGCTCCAATCGATTCGGTCGAGTTCCTGCCGAGCGGCACCTACTTTCAATGGAAAAACAGCGGTGCATTCCCTGCAATGGCGTCTTGGAGCGGCATCACGGATTGCTCCTTTGTAAACGAAGTCCCCGTGGGTTTCGTTTGCGCGAGGGTCGAGTGGGATTTCTTGCAGGTTCTCGGTGTGCCCCTTCAACTGGGAAGACATTTCGACCGGGTAGAGGATCGCCCGGGAGCACCGAGGGCGGCGATATTGTCCCATGATCTTTGGAGCAGCCGATTTGGTCGGAGCCGTGAGGTCATCGGCACGGAATTCTCTTCCGAAGGAGGGCATATAAGAGTTGTAGGGGTTCTTCCGCGCGACTTCAAATTACCGAACCTGCAGCCTTTTGACATGCTCGTACCACAGTCTCTCTCTGAAGGGGCGCATAGCCCCAAGTCAACACACATGCTCAGAGCCTTTGCGAGACTGCAACCCGATACTACCTTGGAACAAGCCCACGCAAGGCTGCAATCCCGGTTCCTGGAGCTGCTTCGATTGGTGCCGCCAAATCTCCGAAACGAAGTGAGTCTTCGTATGCGTCCCATCAGGGAATATCATCTCGGCAGCGCGCGGATGGCTTCCTGGCTTCTCCTTGCCGGCATCATGGCGGTGATACTGGTCGCGTGTGCGAATGTTGCCGGCTTGCTGTACGCTCGGGATGCGGGCCGGAAACAAGAGCGAGCGATACGGCATGCTCTCGGAGCGACGACGGCAAGGTCGCTTGCCGAAAGCACCGCGCAAAATCTGATGCTTGGGTTTGCCGGGGGTATCGTTGGACTGGGATCAGCCGGCGTTCTCTTGGAGGCCCTCGTCAGGCTCGCCCCGGATGGAATTCCCTACTTGGATCAGGCCAGCATCAACTGGCGCGTTCTGGTGTTTGCGATTGGAGCGTCTGTTCTCGCAACGATTCTTCCCAGTGTGTCCATCGCGCTGCAACGACCACGACTTGGCACGTTGTCGGGAGTTCGCACGACTCGTTCCGGTCTGGTCCTCCGCCAGTTGCTGATTATCGCCCAAGTATCAATTTCCATGTTTCTGCTGTCGCTGGCAGGGCTCCTGGTACGAAGTTTTGTAAACATACAGAATGAGGAGATTGGAATACGGCCGGAAAAAGTCTTCACCGCAGAGATCGTACTGGGCGCCCATTACCCTCGCGCGGAACAACGGCAAAGATTCTTCGGGACGTTGGAATCCCGAATTCTCCAGCTTCCGGGGGTTGATGCTGTCGGCGTCAGTGACACGTTGCCCCCGGATGGCCCCGTTCGCAGCAAGCCGCTTTCCATCGTTCAGATGTACGGGCGCCCTATGGCGGAAGAAGGCCAACTCGGAACAGTCAACTGGCGAGCCGTGACTCCCGGGTACTTTCGGGCTCTAGGCATACCCATCGTTCGGGGCCGACCGTTTGTGGACGACGACAGGAAGAGCAGCGACAGGGCAGTCATTCTCAGCGAGCGTCTTGCCGGGGTTCTCTTTCCAGGCGCGGAGCCGCTTTCGCAGCATGTGCGCTTCGGTCCCGAGGAGCCATGGTGGACAGTCGTTGGAGTGGCTGGAAACGTAAGGAATGAGGGCCTGACTGCCTCACCTGGACCCGAGTTCTACCTCGTGCGCAAGGACGCCCCGGACTTGGGCCTGGGAGCTCTTCAGACTGAGGCCACGAGCCGTCGAGCTGTTCTTGTGGTCCGGAGTGATGTAACCGTCGAGGCGATTGGGAGGTCGATTCAATTTGAAATCGCCAAACTCGATCCGACGCTGCCAGTCAATGTCGAGGCCATGGATGAGATTATTGCTCGTCTGAGGACTCCGTCGCGTTTCAACGCAACTGTACTCGGGTACTTTTCTGTCCTGTCATTGCTGATGGCGTCGGTAGGAATTTACGGGCTGATCTCGTTCGTCGTAGAAGAGCGAAACCGCGAACTCGGGATCAGAATGGCGCTGGGAGCGACGCGCTGGCACATCGTGAGAGTCATTCTATCGCATGTGTTGATCTGGACCGTCACGGGAGCTGTTATCGGGTTATTTTGTGCTTTCCTGGCCGGAGATCTGGTGGAATCGTTACTGTATCGCGTGAAGGGAATCGACTTGTTCACTCTGTTGGTGACGATCGGTGTACTGCTGCTTACATCTCTCATTGCGGCCACAAGGCCGATTGTCCGCGCCAGTCGGGTCGACCCTGCAACAGTATTGCGATACGAATAATTGGGTCTCCACAACTGTTGCCACGTTGGCTTGATGGTATCAGTCAAGGATATGTGCAGTTGTATTCCAGTGTTCGGTGATGTAAGGACCCGCAACACGGAAAGCTCTGGCCGGGCCGGGCCACGGGCCAAAAAATCGAAAGCTGTTTCATGTTCCGCCACCGGTCCCTCCCATTGTTCGACCTGACCAAAGAGTTGTTCGTTCATGGCTTTTGCCTTCTATTGGCATCCACGCCCAAATGCGCAGCCTGTACCGCCCCTGATGTCAAACGCGTGGAAGCTCACGGTTGCCTCGAACGAGGAGGCGCTGAATCCAGCTTCTGGTACCGCTGGGCTGGACGAAGAGGTACAATCCGTTTCCGTCGGCGTGCCTTCCGGGCGGAGCGGAGCGAATGAAGGCCGCCGAGAGGGCCTTTTGGGGATGGCGGCCTTTCGGTTTCGTCTTACAAGAATCCTGTATATCCTGTTCATCCATGTTCATATTGCAGTTAAATCAGGGGCGGGTCATTTGAGAGTGAAACCGGGGACATTGATGGCGTATCGGGAGCAGGGACAGGTTCCGGTTCCCTCACCGTCTTTCTTCGTGTGTCTTGGTGGTCCTTCGTGTGCCTTCGTGGATAACCCTTTTTTCCTGTTGTGTCAGGCAAGCAATTTCCCGTCGCAAGAACGCGCGGGTTTTGCGGAAACCCGGGCTTGGCAAGATGCGTCATAATAGGACAAACTACGGGAAATCCGATTTGTCAGGCAGGTTCCTTTCATGTGGCTGCGGTGGTTGTTAAGCGGGTGTTTGGCGGGCTGTTTGACGGCCGGATGGTTGTCGGCAGAAACCGTTTTCCAGCGGTTCCAGCCGCAGCCCCTGGAGATACGCAATCATCCCCTGGTCATTGAGAACAACTCCGACCGTCCCTATCGGTTTGTGCTTTCCGTCCTGGGAGCGCAAGGAGCCGAGTTCATTCCCTTGTTGGCCGTCGTTTTGGATCCCGAGGACTCCACGCCTCACCAGTGGATTGCGGTCTGGAACCTGGGCAGCAGTTCTCCCGGGTTCATCCAGCGAGTGAAGGCGGCGCTGCCGTTTCCCTGGTGGTCTCCTCGAGGCGGCGCCGGCAGGGCCTCGGGGCCGATCCGCGGGCTGCCCAAACCGGTCTTGACGGCCCGCGGCCGCAAGTCGGGCGCCAAGGGGCGCTTCGCCTGGGCCGCCGCCAGGACGGTGTCGGACTTCGTCAGTTTTGTCAGGCCGGGCCGGCTTGTGCTGGAGACCTACCGGGACCATCGCAACGATCTGGACGAACGTCAATTCCATCAACTCTACGCTCTCCTGCTGCTCTATGAAGAGGCGGCGGCCCTGCAGCCCTCCGACCTCAACCTGGGGTTGCGAGCCCTCATGGACCTGAAATACACGGCCCTGATCAACCGCGAGGCTCTGGGCATCGTGGTCAGCGGTCGCTCCGAATACTGGGTGGTGGACAACTTCGAGGCCCGCATGCGGGAGAAAATGGGCAAGGCGGCCGCCTATCTGCACAGCCGGGCCAGCCTCCACGACTTGCGTTTCCAGGAGGTTCACTTTGGACTGGATGGTCGTTGGCCGCTCTATCGGACGGCGGTTCTCTCGATCTGCAAGGCGGACCTGCCTGAACAGCCGCGGCCCTGGCCCAAAACCAACCCCTTCGACCTGGGCTACGATCCTTTTCAGCATCCGCGAGTGCGGGAGCGGATGGACCAAAACCCCGAGGAAGAGATCCCGCTGGCCTACTACGTGCTCATCAGCGATTTCAAATTGCGCCCGGTGATCGTGCTCAATTTCTTCAAACCCGGTAACCCCGGTCGCAGGCAGGATACGGCCGTGCTCCGCAATACGGCTGAGAATTTGATTTCCGTCTACGGCCTGCCGCTCCGCCTGCAAGCACTTCGCTACCTAGGCGGTTGGAGTCTCAACAGGAAAGACGTGACCTACTTCAGCACCCGGTCGGTCTCCTCGGGAATCGAGCCGGCCAAGCTCTTCGCTCGAATGGGCTGGCATTTCGACGAGGACACCAATCGGCTCCTACTCAGGATGCTGGACCGGCGCACCACCAATCCCCTGGCCGATTCCTTCGCCCGCCAGGTCGAGAACGCCAGGTCTCGGCACCAGGCGATCACGCGAAACGCCTCGGAACGGCTGCGCCTCTTCGTACGACGGGTCTACGAGAACGGGATCCGGGAGAGGCTCGACCTGGGGCGGCGGTCGATCTCCACCGAGGACATCGCCCGCTACCGGGAAGAGCAGAGGCTGGACTGGGCCCTGGAGGTGATTCGCGAATTCAATCGGCAGACCCACTTGAACGGGGTCACCTGGCCCCGCCTGTTCCTGGCCTGGGACCGGCTTTCCGCCGCCGACCCGCAGCGCGCTCGGCCCGAGTCCCGGCGCTTCCTGCGGAATCTCAAACGGCTTTACCCGCGCTCTGTGCCGGAAGGATACCGGAGCCAGGTGGCGGGCTGGATTTTCCCCTCCGGCCCCGCCTCTCAGTCCTCGGCCTTCCCCGCCAAATCGACACCTTGACCAGCGAATCACTATCAAACTCGGGAACTCCGAGGGTTTCCGCCCTGCGAGGCATTGCCTCTCTTCTGGCCGCCGTTGCCCTGGGCATCTGCTCCGGTTCCGATCGGGCGGCGGCAGAGCCTGGCTCCCGAGAGCAGCGCGCCAGAATCATTCTGCTCAAGGTCGACGGGCTGCCGGGTCTTCTGATCGAGGCGGCTCTGGCCCCGCAATCGGACGCCGTCTTGCGGCTGCCCTATCCGGGGCGCTTCCGCGAGGACTTCCGGGCCACGCAAACGCTGGTGGGCCGGGAAGAACTGCTCCCCAACATAAGGGAGTATTTTGTCCGCCGAGGAGTGCGGGCCGAAACCATCTTCACCGGCACTATGTCGCTCTCGGCTCCGGTTTGGGCCCAGATCGATTCGGGCCAGCCCAGCATCATCAAGAGAAACTATTACTTCAACCGCGCCAGCGGGGCCTCCGGAGTGTTCCTGAACGGCCTGCTCGATTCGGCGGGCAAGCTGATCAAGGGCAGCGGACGCACCCACGCTCTCTGGGAACTGGACCTGCTGGGAATCCCCATTCTGCCTGACGCCTTTCCGCCTGAAAGGGTCTGGAGCTCGTTGCAGATCTTGAGCCGAAAGCGCTCGGCCATACAACTGGGGGCCATGGGGAAGTTCCTGGTTCGGGCCGGCGAGAGGGAGTTCAGGCCGGGGGCGGTGATCCAGCAGCATTTCTCCCACCTGGTGGCCTATCCCGACCACGTGGAACGCCTGGACGAAAGCTTGTCCCAAACTCTGGCCAAGTGGCTCAAGTGGCGCGCCGAGGGCGACCCCGCCGAGACTCTCGACTTTATCACCGCGCTGTTCGTGACGGTCGACCACCGCTTGCATTTGGACAGCTCCTACCGGTCTGTCCTGCGTCTGCTGGTGAAGGTGGATGACTGGTTCGGAGAGGTCATGGGGGCGGTGGAGCAGACGGCTCGCCGGGACCGGACCCTGGTCGCCATGGTTTCCGACCATGGAATGAACCTCTATCCGGTTCAGATCAACTACGGATTTCCCATCAATCCCTGGCTGCGCCGGCCGGAGTTTGGCAGCCACACCGTCTTGACTCCGGAAGTGGAGGATTCCGATCACGCCTTGACTCGACTCATTCCCGGGATGGACTTCGCCAGGGTCTACGAAAGCCCGGCATCGTCCTACGGCGAGGCCGTTCCCTTCGGGTCCAAGGGGTTTTTCACCGCCTTCGCCGCCAACATGGGAAATCCGAGATTCGATCTGTTTCTGCGCCATTCCGATCTGAACCGACTCCACCTGCTCCTGCTGGAGTCGCTGCGCCTGCAGGACGACTTGGAGAAGCTGGATCGCGTGTTTGAAGTCTTCCAGACGGTTTACCGGAGGGCTCGGCACTGGCTTGAAGCGGACGCCTACTCCCTAGAGCAGGCCGCGGATGTGTTTGAGGCGTGGTCGGAGCGGCATCTTGCGGCCGAAATGCCCTCGTCCAGGGACGCGGGATCGCGACTGGCTTCGGAGTCGCGACTCTATCGAGGCCAGGCCGTCACCCTGCGGCGATTGCTGGCCTTGCCCTTGGAAGAAGAGGAGTGGCGCCGTTTCATCCGGTCGGGCTTTGAGATCGAAGAGGTGATCCCCAAGGGATATTTCGGTCTGCCCAACAGCCTGGAACAACTCGGCTGCTATCCCGTCGGCTGGGCCAGGCCGGCTGCCGATCGCTGGTTGCAGCCGGACCAAGGGCCCTTTCGCACCCTGAACTATCCCGAGTTGATCGCCGGCTATCGGGCGCTCAATCCGGATGCCTACGGGAACCGCTACCCCTTTGACTTTTTTGTCGCCGGGATTCCTCCGGAGGATCTGACCGGCTGGAACGGTCCTCCACTCCGGCAGGCGCTCTGGCTGCTGGCCTCGGAAGATCGCGGTCAGGCAGTCGTTCTGGAAGCGGAAGATGGAACCCTCTGGTATGCGCCCCTCGAGAATCGCGGCAAGCTGGGAACGCTCGATGAAGCAGGAGCAGTCGGGGTCAGAGATCCTATCGGATACCCTTCGCGGTTGTGGGCGCGCTGGCTCCATCCGCGCCGTTGGGTCTCGGAGACGGCCAGGCTGGAATCCAGCCTGGTCCCGGTAATCCTGGCCGACCTGTTTCGGCCGAACTTTCAGAACTATTTGAACAGCGAGAGTCGTGCCGGAGTATTGATGCCTTTGGACGGGTCCGGACGGAGGGAGGATCTGGTGAGAGCACTCCAGTTCCGCTTCAGACAGGCTACCCCCGACTTCCGGGTCTGGATGCGGCACGGTTGGAACGTCAACACCATGGGCCAGCAGCCGGGCGGCAGCCACGGCGGGTTCCTGCCCTTGGAGACTCAGACCACCTTCATGGTCTGGGGAGGCGACGAAATGGGTCTTAAGCGGGGCCGCAAAATTTCCGGCGCCTTTCTCACCCTGGATATCGCTCCCACCCTGATGGACGCCATCGGAAGACTCGACCCGGTCAGCCGGCGGATCGTTCCCGATCCGGACCACCCCTCGGGGCCCGAATTCCCTCCCTTTCCGGGTCGGATCATACCCATTCGACAGCAGGCCGCCGATCCGTGAGAAATGCGGACGAGGTTACCCGTCGGGCACCACCTGCACCCAGAGGCCGCGGTGATCGGAGAACCCGACCGCTTGGACCCGCCGGTTCTGCGCCCGCAGCTTCCTGAGAAAGATCCAGTCCAGCTTCAGCGGAGCCCAGGCATGGGTGCGTCCGGTGCGGGTGAAGGGTGTCGAGTATCCGGAAGCCTTCAGCCTGTCCACCACGGGTCGAACCTGTCGGTGGAAAAAGGGCAGGGGAATCAGGTTTTCCACCCAGAGGAAGTTCTGGGTATTGAAGTCGCCGGCGATCAGAGATGCCTCGGGGAGTTTTGAGGCAGCCTCGAGAACGGGCTGAAGTTGCCGAGAGCGCTGCCTGAGGTTGATGCGGGTGTCCAGATGGAGGTTGACCAGGCCGACGGCGCCCAGGGGCGTGGCCGCGACGGTGGTCAAGGCAATGCGGCAGCGGTTGTTGACCTTGAGGACAAACCGGGGCAGGCGGACGACCTTGGGGTCCTGCAGCGGGTAGCGGCTCAGAATCGCCAGGCCCTGAGCACCCTTCTTGCCGACTCGTTGAGCCGGGGCAAACAGAAAGTCGTAGCCGAGATGCTCGGCCAGTCGGACGATCACCTCGGAGCCCCGGTCAGGATAGTGCTCCACTTCCTGGAAGAAGAACAGATCGGATTGAAGGAGGTGGACTCGTTCCAAGTCCTGCAGAATTCTCCGGAAGGAAGTCTCGGTGGCCAGGTTCAGGGTGGTCGCCGTCAGACTGCCGGACGGGGAGCGGCCCGGCTGGTGGAGCCTGCCGAAGCGGGGAGCGACTTCCAGGCACTCCGCCCGAGACCCGCCGTCGGCGACCAGGATCGGCGCCGGAATGGAGAGGAAAATCGACAGCAGGCCCTTGGTTGTGGTTCGGTAATACGGAAATCTTCCGTTAGACCGGTTGGTTGCACTCGGGAACATGCGGGCTACGGCCAGGGGCGTCCGGCATCGGTGGCCTGAATCATCCGCTGCAGCCGGTCCACGATGTAGTTGGTACCCATGGCGATCAGCCTCTCCCCCTTTTCCGGGGTCGCCAGCAGCGCCTGCTCCTGGCGGGCGCGGTCTCTCGGGTTCTCCGGGTTGGTGGTCCGCTGGGCATCGAAGGCCTCCATATACTCCCACACCTTGGGCGGCATGTCCGATTCGTAGTTCAGGCCGGCCCGGTCGTACTCCTCCAGGGTGACGAAACGGACCCGGTCCGGATAGGCAGCCATGAGGATGGAGGTTTCGTTTTCGGAGGCGTGGCTGTGGGCCGTCCGGCGGGCCAGCGTGTCCAGCTTTCCCTCCAGCTTCTGTTTGTAGGAAATCAGGAATTCCGCCAGCTCCTCCTCCTTGTAACCTTCCCCGTAGGAGACGGCGTCCAGGGTGATGCCCAGTTTCCGTCGCCACTCGGGGAGCGCCCCTTTCAGCAGGCCATGGTTTCCCCCATGGCCGTTGACCACCAGGACGGTGCCGAGCCCGTGGGCGGTGAGGCTTTCGATCACGTCGAAGACGTAGGCCAGAAAGGTTTGCTTGCGCAAGGTGAGGGTTCCCTTGCGGGCCATGTGATAGGGGGCGTAGCCGACCGGGCAGGGGGTGGAAACCGTCACTTGAGGGTAGAGCCGGAGGGCGGCCTGTTGAGCGAACAAGGTGGCGGTGGCGGCGTCTGTGATCAGCGCCAGGTGCTCGTTGTGCTGTTCGGTGGACCCGGTGGGCACGATGGCCGCCTTGAGATCGCCGCTCTGGAGGGCTTCCCGGACCTCCTTGCGGGTTCGTTCCCACAGCAGAACCTTCTGGGGATGGACGAAGCCCGAGGAAGAGCCGGCCATGGAGGAGGAGATCAGGGGGGTGGAGCGGGAATCGTAGGCCGCGGCCGGCGAAGAAGTGGAAGATCCCAGGACGGCCCCGGCGCCTCCGGCGGCGCCCAGGGATTGCAGGAACCGTCGGCGAGAAAACCTGGCTTGCATTGACAATCTCCTTTCTCTTCCCAAGATTACCATATTCTGTTGAGTGCTTGACTTGGTGGGGAAGCCATGCGATGTTTTCGATGTGTGGAGGAATGCACAATGCCAGGTTTGGTTGAAGTGAGTTTACAGTTCAATCGCTCCTGGTATATGGTTCGGTGAAGTGATTATCTCCCAGAAACATTAAGCTCCGAGCGCCAGGAAGAAACGAGTTCGTTATGGCTAACGATCTTGTAATTCAGAAAGTTTGGTTGGGGCTACTGGACAGGGAAAGAGAGTCAAGGTATTACACTTACCTTGGGAATCGTTATCAAAAGCTGCACTTCTGCCTGTCTGCTGTAGTTGCTTTGGGATCCACGGGAGCGGTTGCATCGCTACTGGTCGGAATGCCTGGTGTGGTTTCAGGGTCTGTGAGCCTGGTTGTAGCTTTGTGTGCGATCTGGTCCGTTCTTTCCGACTACTCAAGAAAATCCGTTGAAGCGTCGATTTTAGGTAAGGAATATTCGCTTCTTTCTCTGGAGTGGGAACAGTTGTGGATGGAGTTGCATGCCCTTGAGGACGAACAAATTGCTGCTCGCCTTCGGGAACTGGACCATGAGGCCATAGAGATTGGAAAGGATTCTCCCCACAGACTTATGGTCGACAAGAGACTGAATGAGAGATGTGCCAAGGAAGCTTATGATGTCGTCACGCATGAATTTGCTGCGTAGCAAAGGACACCGGGTAACTGACAGTTAGTCTTTACCAAGACCGAGCACACCGAAGCCTCCGCCGCCGCCGAAGCCCCCCCTCCTCCGAAGGCACCAAGGAAGTGAGCGAGTGCGAGTGGCCTGACCAAGCCAAGGGTGGAACAAATACACCCGAGGCGGCCAGTTTAGCCCTTGTGTGGATGGTTACGATTTCCCGACAAGTCCAGTCCCCGCCCACACGACGGGCGGATCATACGAGAGAGGAACAGGGGACCCGGATGGCCTATCGGGAGCACGGAAAGGTTCCGGTTCCCTTCGGCGTCTCGCTTCGTGTGTCTTGGTCGTCCTTCGTATGCCTTCGTGGATAACTCTTTTTACCCCGTCCCATGCAGCGTGAAACCGGGCTGTTTAAGCCTACCGCTTGAAAAAGAAGTCCTCGGCGGTCTTGATCAGGATCTGCTCCTTGTCCGCCGGGCTGAGAAAGTCGGCATGGTCGCGGATGAGGGCCACCGCCGGTTCGATCCCGTGCGGCGGGTCGGGCAAGGGATACCTGGAGGGGCGGTCGGGAGGGAAGGGGGCGTCGCTCTCCCACATGCATCGTTCCGGACCGAAGGCCGCCACCACCCGCTTGATCAAGGGCAGCAGGCTGGTATAGGGAGGGGTTCGTCCTCTGCTGTAGAAGGCCCCGACTTTCAGCATGGCCCGCTTGTGTTCGGCCATGCGCAACAGGGCGGTGATTTCATCCTCGGAGGAGCCCTCGTAAACCCCGGCGAAGTGGTCCAGGATGATGGGAGTTTCCGGGTAGCGTCCGCACATGCGGTCGACTTCGGGGAGATCCCGGGGGCCCATCAGGAAGCTCAGCGCCAGGTTGTGGTCGGCTCCCGCCTTGAACATCTTGTCGAATCCGGGGTGGTCCATCCACTGCGGGCCCCCGCCCAGGGGAGGACGGGTGCTGCCGCCGCGCACGCGAAAGGCGTAGACGCCCTGCTTGGAGAGAGCCACCATGGTGCGGTCGGGACCGGCCAGGGAGACGTCGGTGACCGCCGGAATGATGCCGGTTCCCACGAAGTGTTCGGGGTCGTTGGCGATGACGTCCAGGATGTAGGAGTGGTCGAGGCCGTACCAGGTCATCTGGATCAGGTTGATCTTGCCTACGCCGGACCGATGGGCTTCTTCAAGGAGCCTCTCCGCCGAAAAGCTCGGCACCCAGAGGTCCTCCGGCGTGAAGCCGTCGGCCAGCGGAAAGCGCCTGGTGTCGGAGCTCCAGACGTGAACGTGGGCGTCCACGATGCGATGTTCGACAGCCGTGGGCTGGTTGGGGCTCTTGCTGCTGCAGGCCGCCGCCAGCCCGGCCGCCCCGGCGGCAAGCAGCCATTCACGCCGGCTCATGTTGTCCATGACTGACCTCCTTCAACTCTCCCGCCTCACCTCTGAAAGGGAACGGGCAATATCGGCGATGACGGCCTTGTCCTCCTCCGCCACCTGGGTTCCCGGCGGCCTGACCGGCCCGCCGGCCCGACCCAGCGATTCCAGGGCCACCTTGATGGCGCTGATGCCATACCCGGGCTGGACCCCGCGCAGCTTGACCACCGGTTCGATCTTTTCCTTGAGAACCCGGTTCATCCGATCCTTTTCTCCCGCCACGCCGTGCTTCCAGAACGTGTGGCTGGCCTGCGGAACGAAGGTGGCCACCGCGGTGGTGTAGGCCCGGCCGCCCACCGGCAGCGTCTTGGCGGCGTGGCCCTCGCCTTCGGCCACCCAAAGGAAGTCTTCAGGCACCAGGTCGCCCAGGGCCAGGCCCACCTGGGTGTCGCCGCTGGGATCCTTGAATCCGATGATGTTCTCGATCCGGGACAGTCTCTTCAGCAGGCGGGGCCAATACTCCTCGGACCGGGGATAGATCAGCACTCCGATGTCGACCGACTTGGCCACGTCCAGGCAGCAACGATAGGTGCCTTCCTCCAGGCCCCAGCGGGAGCCCGGCGGAAAGATCAGCACGGCATCGGCCCCCGACTTTTCCGCGTTGCGGGCCATGGTCAATGCGTTGCGATAGCCGCCGCCTACCCCGGCCACCACCGGCATCTTGCCGTCGGCGCCGGCTACCGCCGCCGTCACCAGAGCGCGGTGCTCTTCGATGTCCAGGCTGTAGAGCTCACCCAGCCCCCCGGCAACCACGATAGTCATGTTCTGGTGGAAACCGCGGGCGTGATCGGCCACGTTGCGCCGGAGGCCCTCCGAATCCAGCTCGAAGTCGGAGTGAAAGGTGGTGACCATGAAGTTGTGCACGCCCTCCAAAGCCTGAATCAGGCCCTTGCGATTTCGAGCAGTTCCCGGCCTTGGGGCGGCTTGGCAGGCGGCCATGGGAGCCAGCGCCAGCGTTCCGGCGGCCAGCGCCAGGTCCTGAACGAATCCTCTTCTGCTGCGTGTTCTCATGGGGCGTCTCCGGTTTCTTGCGACACCAACCTCCGGTCAGGCCTGGCCGACTCTGAATCAGCCCCCAGCCTGGGCGCCATCATACTTGGTTGACCAACGGCCAGCAACCCCCATCTGGGCGCCCTCGACCCCATTGACAAGGCGCTTCGGGTCTGGATAGTCTCTCTCGGACGCGAGACCGTTTCGAGAGGGCAGCGTGGTTCAGGAATCCGGAAATGAGGTCCAGCGACCTTTCTGGTCGGGGCGCCCGGTCATCGACTGCGACCTGCACAACGAAGTTCCCTCGCTGGAGGCGCTGAAGCCCTATCTGGCCGACCACTGGTGCGCCTATATCGAGGAGTCGGCCTTTCGGGGACCGGATGCGGACGACTATCCCAAGGGAGCGCCAACCACCATTCGGCCGGGACTGGAATGGGAGGGAGAGGTGGAGGGGCAGCTTGCCCTCATGCGGCGGCAGGTGCTCGACCCTCTCCAGGTGGAATTCGGCGTGCTGGACTGCGCCTATCGGGTTCAGGGCGTGCACGACCCGGAACTGGCCGCGGCCCTGGCCTCGGCCATCAACCGTTGGCAAGCCGAGCACTGGTTGGACCGCGACCCCAGACTGCGAGCCTCCATTGTGGCTCCCACCCAGAGCCCGGTGCTGGCGGCCAGGGAAATCGACCGCTGGGGCGCCGACGCCCGTTTCGTCCAGGCGGTCATGCCGGTCCGGTCGCTGATCCCTTACGGAAACCGGATTTACGACCCCATCTACGAGGCGGCCGCCCGGCACGACCTGGTGGTGGGGATTCAGTTCGGGGGAGCTCCCGGCCATCCCCCGACTCCCAGCGGCTGGCTCTCCACCTATATGGAGGAGTACGCCGCCATGGCCCAGGTCTTTCAGTCCCAGGTGACCAGCCTGATCGTGGAGGGCGTGTTCGATCGCTTTCCCGACCTGAGAGTGGCCCTGATCGAGGCGGGCTGCACCTGGATGCCGTCGCTGATGTGGCGGCTCGACAAGGAGTGGCGGGGCCTGCGGCGAGACATCCCCTGGGTCAAGCGTCCACCCTCCGACTACATCCGCCGGCATATCCGGCTGACGCTGCAACCCCTGGACGCTCCACCCTCCGACAAGCAACTCCTGGAGGTCATCGGCCAACTGGACTCCGACGAGATGCTGATGTTCGCCAGCGACCACCCCCACTGGCACTTCGATCGGCTGGAAGAGTCCTTTCCGCGGGGCTTGTCCGACTCCCTGGCCCGCCGGGTGCTGGCCGAGAACGCCCGCTCCTTTTATCGGCTCTAGAGCGAGCCTTCTGCAACATTCCCCCGGCAACGGTTTTATGGTGGCTCGGATATCGAGTGTCTCGTATCCCTTGAGTCAGCTTCGCCGGCAACAACTTCTTGTTCTGGCTATCCTATGCATCCTGCGCATCGATGTTGAATATGAAAAATTCGATCCGCGGCGCCCGTGTTAAGATGAGAATGCCCGGGAGCAAGCCGGTCCGGGTCGAGGAGATCTGACAACCATGGCGACAGCGGTAACCTCGAGTCAGGCGCCGACCGGCGGCAAGAAGTCGCGGTTGGAGGTCATCGACTGCGACATCCACAACATCATCCCCTCCAACCGGACCCTCTACAAGTACCTGCCGGAGCGGTGGCGCCGGCACCATCAACAGTTCGGACTGCGCGGCCATCTGGGAGGATACTATCCGCGGGCGCTGATGAATGCCGCCCGGCACGATGCCTGGCCGCCTTCGGGATTGCCGGCGGGCTCGGACCTGGAGTTCATGCGGGAGCAGTTGCTGGACGCCTACGATATCCGGTACGGCATCCTCAACTGCCTTTACGGGGCTGGCGGGCAGCTCAACCTGGAGTACGGAGCCGCGCTGGCCCGGGCCATCAACGACTGGCAGATCGCCGAATGGCTGGAACCGGAACCCAGGCTGCGCGCCTCCATTATCGTTCCCTACGAGGATGGGGACCTGGCGGCGGAGGAGATCGATCGGGTGGGAGACCATCCCGGGTTCGTTCAGGTTCTCCTGCTGGTTCGAACCAACGAGCCCCTGGGCCGCCCCAAGTACCGGAAGATCTACCGGGCGGCGTTGCGCCACAACCTGCCGGTGGGCATCCATTTCGGCGGCGCCGGAGCAGGACCCATTACCGGGGCCGGCTGGCCTTCCCACTACATTGAAGACCACGGGGGCATGCCCCAGGCCTTTCAGGCCCAGGTCATCAGCCTCGTTTGCCAAGGCGTGTTCGAGCAGCTTCCCTCATTGAAGGTGGCCCTGATCGAAGGGGGCTTCGCCTGGATGGCTCCGCTGATGTGGCGCCTGGACCGTGGCTGGTGCAAACTGTCCGAGGAGATCCCCGCGCTGCGGCACCCTCCATCCACCTACGTTCGCAAACACTTCTGGTTCACCACCCAGCCCATGGAAGAGCCTCCCCGGCCGCGCTACTTCCGGCAGTTGCTGGAGCAGCTCGACGCCGATGACCGGATGATGTTCGCCACCGACTATCCGCACTGGGACTTCGATTCCCCGGAGAGCGCCGTGCCGTCCGGTCTCTCCCGCGAGTTGAGGAAGAAAATCATGTCGGAGAACGCGCGCAGCCTCTATGGTCTCGAATAGCTCCCCCGCCGGACCCGCCCGCCGCAATCAGGCCCGGAGTTCCCGGGGCTCCCTCCAGAAACCGGATGAGCCCAATGGCTGAACACGTGGTGGCCACCCTTGGCGAGATCCCGCCCGGAGGCCGGAAAATTGCCGAGGTGGAAGGCCGATCCATCGGCGTCTTCAACCTGGACGGCCAGTTCTTCGCCCTGCTGAATCGGTGTCCCCACCAGGGAGGCCCGCTCTGCCTGGGCCAGCAGTCCGGCTTGCTGCAGGCCCGCGTCCCGGGCGAGTACCGCTATACGCGAGTCGGAGAGATCGTTCGCTGCCCTTGGCACGGCTGGGAGTTCGATCTCAAGACGGGACGGTCCTGGTTCGATCCGGTTCGGACCCGGGTTCGCAGCTACCGGGTGCGAGTGCAGGCCCGGGAATCCGAGAGCGGCGGGTGCGGG
Organism: Acidobacteriota bacterium; assembly: GCA_022826755.1. GTDB lineage: Bacteria > Acidobacteriota > Terriglobia > Versatilivoradales > Versatilivoraceae > Versatilivorator. The sequence continues at coordinate 7,404 of JAJDUG010000058.1, read as the reverse complement.
GAGGAAGCCGGACACCGGCCGGGACCCTATCGGGCGGAGACCTTTCCGGTATCGGTCCGGCAGCACTACGTGGTGGTCGAGATTCCCTGAGCGGAAGGCATCGCCGCGGGTGCGAAATCGTCCCTTCGGTTCTCATTGGCGCGACCGGAGTCATCAGCCGAAACTGACAGGAGGTAGATCTTCATGTGGCGAGGACCGGACCTGGCGGTGATCGGGCTCAACCTGGCGGTGATGGTCTGGATCGGCGTCTATTGCGCCCGCAAGAGCAAGTCCTCGGACGCCTACTTCCTGGCCGGGCGCAACATGGCCGGATGGGTGGTGGGAATGTCGATGATGGCCACCATCGTCAGCTCCATGACCTTCCTGGCCACGCCGGGGTTTACCTATTCCGAAAACTGGCGCTACATGCCGGCCAACTTCACCTACCTGCTGGCCGCCATCCCCGGGCTCCTGCTGTTCATGCCGCTCTTCAGGCGGGGCGGGTTCCGATCCGCCTACGAGTACCTGGAAAGGCGTTTCGGCACCTGGGCGCGGCTCTATGCCGGAGGGGCCTTCATCCTGTTCCAGATGTTTCGGCTGGGCGTGATTCTCTACGCGGTCTGCCTGCCCATCAAGGCCATGACGGGATTTTCGCTGCCTTGGGTGATCGTGATCTTCGGGGTCCTGGTGGCTGCCTACACCATTGCCGGTGGCCTGGAGGCAGTCATCTGGACCGACCTGATCCAGGGTTTCGCCTTGATCCTGGGCGGACTCATCTGCCTGCCCATCATCTTCGGGATGGTGCCGGGCGGCTTCGGCCAGGTGATGGGAGTGGCGCTGGCCGACGGCAAGCTCTCGGTGGGCAGCACCGCCTTGAACTTTTCCGAAAAGACCGTCTGGGTGACAGCGCTCATGCACCTGTTCCACTTTACCCAGTACATGTGCGTCAACCAGATGACCATTCAGCGCTACCAGGCCATGAAGAGCACCGGCGAAGCCCGCAAGGGAATCGTTTTGAGCGCGATCGCCACCGTGGCCGTCTGGGTGTTTTTCAGCTTTATCGGGACGGCGCTCTACGTCCTCTACAAGTACAATCCGGCGCCGGAAGTGGGGACGCTGCTTCCCGAGGAGGTCTACCCCTTCTTCATCCTCAGCCACGTCCCGGCCGGAGTGGCCGGCTTCGTGATCTCGGGACTGCTGGCGGCGGCCATGTCCACCCTCGATTCCAGCATCAACGCCTCGGCGGCCACGGTCACCACCGACTTCTATCGACGGCTGTTGGCCCCCGACCGGCTGGAGCGCCATTACGTCACCTTCGGAAGATGGATCTCGGCGTTCTTCGGAGTGGTCATGATCGCCATCGCCCTCATCATCCACTTCACCCGCACCGAGACCCTGCAGGACCTTCAAGCCACCCTGATCTCCATCATGAGCGGGGGGCTGCTGGGACTGTTCCTGCTGGGCCAGTTGACTCGACGGGTGGATGGCCGCTCGGCCTTCCAGGCCACCATGGTCACCCTGGCCGGGGTCTGCCTGTGGCTGTTCATCGACAGCCAGTTTGGCGCCGAGCTGTTTCCCTCCCTTGCCGCCCTGCTTCCCGACAAGTTCTGGATCATCGTGCTGGGCAACACCTTCCTGTTCGTGCTGGGAGTCCTGCTGAGCTACGGGTCCCGGCGCAAGCCGGACCGGGACCTGACAGATCTGACCGTCTGGACCGGAAAAACCGGCGAGGCGCGGGCCTGACTGGGGTCCTACCCCGGATAGGCCAGGTTTTCCTGCAGGGGATAGAGGGAACGCCGCACGTTTCGGTAGTTGAAGTGGGCCGGGTTGGCGCTGGTGGACCCGGACGTGTCCACCAGGATGGTGCGGCGGGCGATAGGTTCATAGGCAGCCCGGGGGGCGACCACTCCCTTGACCACCAGGATCTTCTTCTCTTCGGGCCTGAGCCCCAGGGACCGGAGCTGCTCCAGGCTTCGGGGGGCCATTCGAATACTGGTCAGCACCAGGGTGTTTCGGCGCGGCGTTTCCAGCACCGCCGTCACTCCCTGATCGAAAACCCCCTGGCCGCCGTGCCGCGGACGGCTTTCGGTGGACCGCCCGTCGGCAATGGACCGGATGCGGCCTTCGACCCTCAGGGGACGGCCGTGGAGGGCGTCGCTCCTGGCGCCCACCGTCAACTCGATCGACTGCCGGACCCCTCTTTGCACACAGGCCGACACGGCCTCGGGATCGTACACCGAAACCAGGGCGTCCGAGGCCTGCTGGCGCAGGATTTCCTCCAGCAGGATGGTGGAGTCGCCCGGACTGCCTCCGCCCACGTTGTCCCCCACATCCAGCAGCACAACGGGTCCCCGAGCTTCCTCGGCGGCGTTGCGCACGGCTTCGGCCGGACCGGGAAGGTCGCTGAGGAATTCCCTGCGGCGCCGCCAGGCCCTTTCCGCCAGCCAGCGGGCCGCCTTGCGCGCCAACGCCTTGTCTCCGTCGGCGATGGCCAGGAAGGAGGCCCCCATCTCTTCCACGTCGGAATAGTAGAAGCCCATGGCGGTGCTGGCCGAGAGAATCCCCGGCCATTCCAGCACGGACTGCACGTCCCGATAGAGATCCCTGGCGGGCGCTTCCTCCGTGTACTGCCGGGTGATGTTGAGCAGCAGGGGAGGCTGCTCCAGGGCCTGGACCGGGGCGATTTCACCCCGCAAGGTCCGCGCCATCAGGTCGGCGGCCTCCAGGCCGCGCGCTCTCTGGTCCAGGTGGGGGTTGGACCGGTAGACCACGATGCCGTTGGTGTTGCGGGCCATCTTGCCGGAGATGTTGGCATGCAGGTCGATCACGGCCAGGATGGGAATGCGGGGCCCCAGGACCTGGCGGAGGCGGGCGGCAAGCTCTCCGTCGGCGTCGGGGTAGCTCTCGGAAACGGCCGCGCCGTGCAGGGCGACCAGCAGCCCGTCCAGGGGCAGGGCCGCACGCAGGGCCCCGGTCAGATCGGCAGCCAGCTCTTCGAAGGAATCGCCGGGAATGGGGGCCGAAGGGACGCCGTAGGTGGCCAGCAGCGGCACCGGCTCGAAGCGGTATTGCCGGGCGCCCTGGAGAAATCCGCCGAGCTGGTGGTGGGTGCCCTCCCAGCGTTCCAGCAACGCGTCCGCTCGAGTAAAGTCGGTGTCCTTGAAATGCTGGTAGGGCGTGGGAATCGGGGAATAGCTGTTGGACTCGTGCAGAAATCCGGCGATGCCGACGCGCTTCATGGGAACTCCCCGGGGAGGCTGGCGGGTCAAGTCAGGCGCTGGAAGCCGACCTGCTTGACGGGGCCTCCGATTCGCTGCTCGATGTCTCCCTTCTCAATGGCCTCGGCCAGCTCCGCAAATACCGGGTCCACGGCGGCGGCGTAGGCCTCCACGTGGTGGGGCTGGTGGGCCAGGGTGAGCTGGACCCGCGGCGCCGCCATAAAGCCGGCCTTCAGCATGCGCACGGTGAACAGCGTCTCCAGGGCCAGCACCCGGGGATGGTCCAGGACGAATCCGGCGTTCACGTTGTGGCCGCTGACGGAAAGGGGCAGGCCATGCCTGGCGCCCAGCGACAGCCAGACCTGCTTGATTTGCTCGCCGATTCGGTCCACGTGGCCGACCACGTCAATGCGCATCATCTTGCGAATGGCTGCCAGTGCGGCCGCCGGCCCCACCCCCTCTGTCCAGAAGGAGCTGGAGATGAAAGACCCCTGGGCCGCCTGCATGGTGGCCTCGGTGCCGATCACCGCTCCCATGGGGTGCCCGTTGGCCGTCGATTTGGCGAATACCGCCATGTCGGGATGAACGCCATACAAGAGGTGGGCTCCTCCCAGGGCGTGCTTCCATCCGCTGGAGACCTCGTCGAAGATCAGCTTGGCGCCGTGTTTGGCGCAGAGATCCTTCACCCCTTGCAGGAAGCCGGGAGGGGGATGGTCGCCTCGGGTGGCTTCCATGACCACGGCTGCCAGGGGTTCGCCGCTGGTTTCGAAGATCCGTTCCAGTTGATCCAGCCGGCCGAATTGGAAGGGAAGGGTGGTGCCGCCCAGGTTGAAGGGCACGCCGGCCGCATCCAGGCCCTTCAGCAGGTGGTCTCCCAGCCGGTCCTGGTCGGTGCCCACGTTGGTGGCCATGTACCAGTCGTGCCAGCCGTGGTAGCCGCAAATGGCGACGCGTTGGCGCTGGGTAGCCGCCCGGGCGATGCGCACGGCCACCGTCAGGGACTCTCCTCCGGCCCGGGTGAAGCGGGCGTTTTGGGCCCAGGGATGCAGTTGCAGCATCAGGCGGGCCACCTCCACCTCCTCGGGCACGTTCAGGGTGCACATGGACCCGAGCTGCACCCTGCGCAGCACGGCCTCGGTGACGTCGGGGTCGGCATAGCCCAGCAGGCAGGAACCGATCCCGTTGAAGCTCATGTCGGTGAGGTGGCGTCCATCCATGTCGACGATGGTGCAGCCGCGGGCTTCCTTGTAGTAGGCCGGCCACTGCTCGGGGGCGAACAGTTCCGGGCGCTTGCTCAGGAGGTTGGTGCCTCCGGGAATCAGCTTCTTGGCCACCTGGTAGAGCTCCTGGCCCCGGCCGACCTTCTGCTCTCCGATTCCGAAGAGCTGGTGGGCGTTGCGGTAGAAGATCCGCTCGATGTCGGCGTCGGTCATGTGCCGGTTCCGGCAACCCTGCTTGAGGGCCAACAGGCTCTCCAGCCCCAGCACCGTGTGGGACCCGAAGGCAGTCGTCGACCAGTCCAGGTTGGCCGTGCCCATCCAGACAAAGCCGTCGCCGACGCTCACCGCCCGCCCCCGCAGCTCGGAGACGGGAAAGTCGGTGCCGAAAAGGAGGCGGCCGGGTCCGAAGAGCCTCAGGATCTCTTCCACGGGCTGCGGCTCGCAGATGGCCGAGTTGTCGAAGAAGACGTTGTCCAGTCCGCGCAGCGATTCCAGGCCTTCCAGTCCATGGCCGGCATTGAAGCTGCGGGCGCAGTGAGCCAGGATGAGGTTGGCGCCGGGATAGCGCAGGCAGTGGCTGCGGATGTATTCCTGGTTGGCGGGATCGGCCATGGCCCGCGGTTTGACCAGGTGCAGCATGATGGCCAGGCCCCGTCTGTGGGCGATTTCCCAGGCCCATTCCGGAAGGAACTCCTCGATCTCGGCGTTGTAGGGGTCCTCCCTGTCGGCGTAGACCAGGTAGACCTTCATGCCCACGAATCCCTCCGAGGCGATCTGTGCGTCCACCCGGTCGGGATCGTCCTGGGGATGGACGAGCATCAGGGCCTTCAACCGATCTTCGCGGCTGGTCTCGGCGGCCAGGAATCGGTTGGCGCCGGCCATGTCCACGTCCCGGCGGGGCATGCCGAAGAACAGGCCCCCCTTGGCTGTCCGATCCCCCATCCATTTCGAGACCTGGCGCCGGTAGGCGGCCCAGCCGCCGGGGTCGGGGGCGTCCTTGAGATAGCTGCCGGCATAGGTCGGCCCGATGTGGGACCGCTCGTAGAAGTGGGCATGGGCGTCAAAGGCCTCCGGCGGAACAAAGCTCCGGAGGTGCCTTTGGAACAGCTCGGTGTCTTCCGGGAGGACCTCGAAGTCGCCCGCGGAGGAGAGAGTGACGGTGCTGGAAGATGCATCCTTTCCCATGTCGATTGGCTCCTGGAAAAATGAAAACGATGCCCTGGACTTCAGACCCGTGGATTCCGCCTCGGCTCGGGTGCGAGGGCCGTGGAGGTGGGTTCAACTGAACCAGGGGACCCCATACTACTGGATTGCACAGCCGACGCCAACCGGGATTGGCCCGGGGCCGTTTTTTGTTCAAGCCCATCGACTGCCCTCTCCCCCTGGGTTCTCCCGGGAAAGCTCCCGCTGCCCGGAGAAGGGGGGAAACGGCTCAACCACGAAACTGGAGAATGGTCCCGGGGATTGACCGGTTTAACCCCCTGGAGGGCACCTGGCTGTGATAGATTCTGCACTGAGCGCAGGGCGACGCTCGACATCGTTCAATTGTCGGGGCCGCCCGGATGTCGTCAATGGGTTGAGCGAGAAAGCGATCATGGAGGAGCGTTGCAGATGACCAAGAGAGATTTAGTCGCGCTGACGGTTTTGTGTGCTTTCGGAGTCCTGTGCCTGGCCGCCTGTCAACAGGCGCCGGTGGAAGAGCCGGCTCCGGCGGGGCCGCCCTTCAGCTCCGCCATCGAAGTGGATGACACTCTCTATCTGTCCGGGCAGGTGGGACTGGACCCGGAGACCCGGGAGATGGCCTCGGGAATCGAGGCCGAGACCAAGGTGACCATGGAGAACCTGAAGCGGGAACTGGAGGCCAAGGGATACGGCTTCTCCGACGTGGTCGCCACCCACGTCTGGCTGACCGATATGAAAGAGATCGGCCCGATGAGCGGGGTCTATCGCTCCTTCTTCGAGCAGGACAAGCTGCCCAGCCGCACCACCGTCGCCGTCTCGGAACTGGCGCTGGGGGCCAGCGTGGAAATCGCCATGGTTGCCGTGCGGGGAGAGAAGACCTACGTCTTTCCCGAAGGGACCGAGCCCGGCAAGGCCCCTTACAGTCCCGGCGTGCTGGCCGGAGATCGCCTCTTTGTGTCGGGTCAGGCCGGAGTCATTCCGGGTTCGGCGCCACCCAAACTGGTCGAAGGCGACATCAAGGCGCACGTGACCCAGACCCTCAAGAACATCGAGACCGTGCTCAAGGCCGCCGGCATGGATTTCTCCAACGTGGTCTCGACCGAGGTCTTCATGACCAGCGGCGAGTATTTCGGACCCATGAGCGAGGTCTACGTATCCATGGTCCCCGACCCCAAGCCGGCCCGGGTGCCCATTCTGGTCTCGGCCATTCCCCTCGAGTCTCCGGTCGAGATCACCATGATCGCCAGCCGGGAGGAAAAGACGCCGGTGCTGCCTGAAGGCATGGGGCCCAGCGGCGCTTACAGCCGCGGCCTCAAGGTGGGCAACACCATGTACATCGCCGGCGTGTTCAGCCGCGAGGAGACGGTGGAAGATCGGGTGAAGGATTGCCTGGACCGGGTGAAGCAGATCTATGAGGCCGGCGGGTTCAGCATGAGCGACGTGGTCGAGGCCCGGGTCTATCTCAAGGATTGGGAGGACTATGGAGGAATGAACGCCGCCTACCGGCAGTATTTCCCTGAGAATCCCCCCACACGGGCCACCATGGAAGTGCCCGATTCACCCGGGACCACCAAAATCGGGATGGCCTTCGTGGCTGCCAAGCCCGCGGCCGAATAGCCGCGCCCCCGCCCCACACGACGGGCGGATCATTCGAGATTGAAACAGGGGGCGTTAATAAAGACGAACCACGAATGAACACGAATAGGCACGAATCCGAATGGATCTCTTTCGGTTTTTCCTCGTGGCCTATCGGCAACCAGGACCCTGTTCCGTTGATCCGGATATCTACCTATTGAACATGGATG
>JAJDUG010000017.1 GCA_022826755.1 Acidobacteriota bacterium | reverse complement strand
GCATGGGAGACCAGGGCCTGCTGCCGCTGCTGACCTGGGACAAGTAGCCGTAGCTCACGCCCATCAGGCCTGCCAGTTGCTTGAGGGTGAGGCCCTTGCGCCGGGCGGCGGCGCGGAGTTCGCTCTCCGGCTTGCCCTTGCCCCGTTCGGTTCCCTGCTGCTCCGTCGTCCGATTGGTTGTCGTCGTGTTTGCGGTCGTCATGTCGCTTCCTCCTGAAATGAAGAAGCGGGACCGCCCCTTTCGGAGACAGTCCCGCTCGAATCGGCGTCCCGGACTCCGGGACTGTCTCCCTGGGTCTTGCAATTGAGTTGTCGATCAACCTTCGACGGAACATCCCAACCCGGGACGCTGCGTTAGGCTGGATTCCGCTGGATTAGTTCAGCACCAGTTCCCTGCCAGCATCAGGATTCCGGCTGTCGGCTTTGCCGCTGGTGTCACCGCATCTCCTTCGCTCTGCATCGCCTTGTACCCGTCCGTTCCCTGCCGTGGACAAAGAGGAAGGGGCCGCCTCGAAAGACGACCCCTTGCGAATTGAGATGGGCTATGCGCTGCCAGAATCCGTCAGCGGCGGTACCTCCTTCGCCGCGGTTGCGAGATGAACTTGGCCATCAGCCACGAGCCAACGCTGAAACAGACGAAGTTGAGGTAGGCGGCCACCGGGCCATAGCCCAGAAGCAGCGGGACGGCGAACGCCAGCGCCGCCGCCCCGTACAGGGCGATCCTCCACCGGGGCCAGTCCGTGAGCCACCAGAGCCGGTCAACCGGCTGGAACAGGGGCTCGTAGGCGCCGGGACCCCGAACGGGCCAAGCCGCCTGCCCGCCAACGACGTCTGCAGCCACCTCGTTGGAGCAGTCCCCGCTGAGGCAGCGGGCGTCGATGCCGTTGCCGTCAGGCCGCTGCCGGAAGGCCAGACCATAAGGGTCCCCGCCGTGGCATACGGCCGCCGTTCGGAACCAGCCCCCCTCGTACCTGACGGGATGGGAAAGCCGGCTGGCGAGCCACCAGGCGGCTGGCCCCACGTACCGCTCCGTAACGTCCAGACCTTCCCCTACGTCGATGCCAATGATGTCCGATTGAGTGTCCATGCAGCCTCCTCGTTCGATGTTATTTCCAAGTGATGCCTCCATCGCGGTGTACCTCCTGTCTCGTGCTTGAGCTTTCCTGTCCTTGAAATCGTGCACCACCGTCGCCGTTCCGCAACCCCCAACGAGCTGAGCCGAACGCGGCGCCTGGTGAGGGAGTTGAGACCAAGAACCGGGGGCACGGACCTGAGAATCCGTTGGTGAGAAAGACGCAGGTCGGCCAGGGTGTCCGAGGGGCCGAGGCGAAATGCGCCGTGGCCGCTGCGAAATGTCCCACCGGGTCGGCCTCGGGGAGAGCGCGATGCTCGATCCCTTTGGTCTGAACCCCTGGGCGCCTGTCGGGAGAGCGCGGTGCTCGATCCCTGGCAGCCGGACCCGGGTCCGAGGACGGGAACCCACCAGGTTTCTCGGCAAGAATCCCTGGCAAAGCCTGAAACTGACTCGATTATCACCCGAACATCCGACCGAATGGAAGGGTCCGGGCGTCGCTATGCCCCAAGTGTTCGGTTCAGTTCAACAAAACCCTAAGCGCGCCCCCGGCAACCGCTAGTTCCCCCAGCGGCCAAAGGTGAGTTTCCGCCGCAGCCACATCCTCAGCTCCGCCCGGGCCAGCGCCTTCCGGGCATGGTGCAGCGCCTTCTGGCGCCAGACCAGCTGGTCGCGCCGGTCGAGGCCGTAGAGTGGCATCTTCTCCGGCGGCAGGGTCAGCCCGTGCTGCTCCAGCAGGGTTACCTCCAGGGTGCGGACCCGCTCCTCGGTGCGCAGCCAGACCAGGCCCCGGCCGGTGCCCCGGTGTCCCGCCTTCCAGATTTCGCGCCACTCCTCGACGAGGGGCCAGGCGTCGCCGTAGACCTCCCGGTCGTCGTGGGCGGGTTCCATGAACACCAGCTCGGGATAACGCCGCCGTCCCCCGCCGACCCGCTCCGGTCCCGTTGGCCGACGGGGTTCCGGTGCCGCCGGGGGCTTCGTCCCTCCGCTAGTGCCCGGCGCTGACTCAGCGCGCTCCCCGTCGCCGTCTTCGGCACTCCTTGGGCGGCTTTCCTTCCACTGTTCCAGGGCGTCCACCCGGCGCTCCAGGGCGTCGATCCTCTCGCGCTGTCGCTCGGCCCCTTCGTCGCGCTCCGCCAGCACGTGCCGCTCCAGGGCCATCCGCACCAGTTCGGACAGTTCCCCCCGGTCCAGGCTCGTCTGCACCGTCCTGGGGTCGAGGCCCAGGGTGTCCGCCGCCCCCTTGAGCCGCCGCTCCCGCACCATTTTGTGGAGCAGGGTTACCAGGCGCAGGTCGTGCCCCTCATCGCCGCTGGCGGCCTCCGGCGCCCCGCTTTCCTTTCCTGACATTGCTTTCCTCCCCTGCAAGCTTGTTGCTTTCGGCATGGTTCCTGCCGCCCGGGCCATTCAGCCGACTGCAAATTTGCCGTTTTCGTACGAGGGGCTTGCTCCCCCAGCCGCAACCGGCCCCTGACAGAAAGTGTTCGCCGGCCCGGTCCTACAGGGGGTGCTTTCCCAGGGATTCAGCTTTGCGCCGGGCCTTATATGCAAACTTGCGGCCAAACCACTTTCCTGTACAGGCCAATGACATCAAACCGGCCCCCAGGCGGGTAATCCCCTGGAAGGGACTGCATGGATGAAACGGTTTCACGAATGAAATCCCTTCCGAGGGATAACCCTCGCAACTTCGCCCCGCCACACTCGGTGGCAATGATCACGATCCCACCCGCAAGGAGGCGAAGAAATGAACGTCCCATCCATCGTCCGGCGAGCCGTCGGCAGGGTTGGCGGCAGGGCCAGGCGGCTCCTGTCCCTGGCCGCCGCGCTACTGCTTTCAACAATCGTCGCCGTCCCCGCCAGCGGTGTCGCCCTGGCCCAGTCCCCTCCCCCCGACGGCGACAACCTCAGCCTGGTCAACCGCGACCGGCAGATGGTGGAGCGGAAGAAGGACGGCGAGTTCGTCGCCCGCCCGGTCTTCAGCCGGAAGACCGACGTGCTCCACTACGCCCTGCGCCACCCGGACACCGGGGAGTGGGTCACCAACACCTACCGGGTGCGGGGCGGCGAGAAGCAGCTGTCCGAGGGCTGGGAGTACACCTTCGAGTACCCAACGCTGGACTCCCAGCCGGAGCTGCACCCCGAGCAGGCTTTCCTGATGGTGATGTCCGTGCCGAGAACCGGAGGGGGCGACGACCACCTGTTCCACGCCCTGGTGCCGGTTCACCAGCCCAAGGGTCTGTGGGACAAGGTGCTGGGCGCTCTCGACCCCGACCGCTGGGCCCGGGCCGGGGCCAAGTGGGTGATCCAGGGCGTCCACGGGACATTGTGCGGGGTGGTGGGGAAAGCCGCTGGAACAGACCTGGCCGAGTGCGGAGGTTAACGGATTATGGGAGACATTCTCACCGGAACACCCCCCGGACTCACCTACGACCATCCCATCGTCCAGCAAGCGTGGCTGGCGGTCTGGGCCGTCGCGTCGGGAATGCTGGTGATCATCCTGGGCTGGATGGGCCTCTGCTTCATCGTCCAGGAGCACCTGGGCCACCACCAGTCGGGCTGGCGCGAGATGGTGCCCCGGCTGGTGCTGGGCCTGACCGCCGCCGCCTCATCGCTGTGGTGGTGCGCTTTGGTCATCGACGTGGCCCACGCCACATCCCAGTTCATCGCCGCCGAGCTGAACGTCACCCCAGGCGACCTGCTGCGCGCTCCCCTGGACCCGCTGCTGAACGCGGTGATGGCCGCCAACACCGGCCTGGCGGTGTTCATCGCCCTGCTCTACCTGGTCTTCGGGTTCTTCATCCTCTACCTGCTGGTGCAGATGATCCTGCGCCTGGCCCTGATCGACATCCTGCTCTGCCTGGCCCCCATCGCTTTGGGGCTGTGGATTCTGCCCCACACCGCCGGATGGGGCAAGCACTGGCTGCGGCTGTTCATGACCGCCGTGTTCCAGCAGGCCGTCCAGCTCATCGCCATCGCCCTGGCCTTCGGCTTCCTGGACCGGTTCGCCGACATCACCGGCGGGGAGGCGGCCCAGGACCTGGTGTGGATGCTGCTGATGGCCATCGCCTTCATGTACCTGGCGGG
>JAJDUG010000001.1 GCA_022826755.1 Acidobacteriota bacterium | reverse complement strand
TTCGGCATGCGGGCCGTCCACGACCGGGTGCACGTCCACGACCTGCACGCCACCATCCTCCACCTGATGGGCCTGGACCACGAACGGCTCACCTACCGCTACTCGGGCCGCGACTTCCGCCTCACCGACGTCCACGGACGGATCCTCCACGAGATCCTCGCCTAGTTTGGGAACAACCCTCACGGATTGGTGGATGCCTTTCCCCGAGGCCTTTCGGATAACCCCCAGTCGGTTCAGGAACCAGGATCACCGCGTGACCGGCCTCCCCTGCCACGGGATGCCTGTCCCTGTGCGCTGTGTTGATCTCTTATGGTTCGCTTTGATAACCTCCGGCCTGTACCGGATCACATCTATCTGGATGCTTCCATAAGCCGCTGTCAGGCAATTAGTTGGACGGAGGATGACAATGATGAAACGCACAGTGCTCGGTCGAATGGGATCCTCTTGGCTCCTCCCGCTGGTGTTGATTCCCTTGACAGGCGCCGCCCAGACTCCCATCAGCTATCCGGGTCCTCTGACCTGTGCGGATCAATCCGTCGTCGCCAGGGCTGTCGAGACACCGAAGGATGCCGAAGTCTTCGTGCAATGCGCCTACGAGTACGTCCAGGAAATGGGCTTTGACGAGGCCCGGCGCGCCTTCCATGAGGACGAGAGGTGGAAGTACGGCCCCATCTATGTCTTCGTCGCCGAACTCACACCGGTGCCCGGAGCCTCCCGCGCACTCGTTCAGCCGCCCGACCCGTCGAGGGAAGGGACGCCGTGGGGGTTTCTGAGGGACGACTACGGCAATGACCTCATGTCGGAATTCTATCGTATCGGGTCGGGCTTCGGCGACGGGTGGGTCTACTATGCCTTCACCAACCCGTTGACAGGGAGCATTGAGCCGAAGGCATCCTATTTCAAGACGATCGACTGGGAAGGGATCCCGGCCGCGATCGGGGCGGGGATCTACCGGCGCGACCTGCCCGGCACCTGCCGGAGCGAGGAAGTCAATGCCGCCATGCTCGGCTCCGATCCTTCCCGGGAGCGGCTGCAGGAGTTTGTTCGCTGCGCCGCCATGGAGCTGGACTCGAAGGGCTATTTCGCCTCGGTCAGCCTGGCCAACGATCCCCGGTGGCGAAGCGGCTCCATCTATCTGTTCGGACTGGACACCTATGGCTACACTTTCTTCAGCGGCTCCCCGGCAAATCCCCTGATCGGATCCGAGTTGTCTTCGGCCTACATCGACAGCTTCGGGGGCCGGAACGTCCTGGCGGCTGCCGATGCCTTCGGCGAAACCTTTCTCTATTACTCCAACCGGAATCCGGCCACCAACCAGTGGCAACGCAAGGTGACTTTCGTCAAGAGGGTCACCTCCTTCGGAGTCCCGGTGCTCATCGGCGCCGGTTTTTACCTGGACTGAAGCGAGACTAGACCAACTCGGAGATGGGTTGACCGGTGAGGTCGTCGAAGGAATTGGCGATCTTGATGGGACGTCCGACGGGGGTCATGTACTCCTTGTGCCAGTCGATCCCCATGGCCTTGTAGACGGTGGCGAACAGGTCCCCGATGCTGATGGGGCGCTCCACGATCACGGCTCCCTGCTCGTCGCTCTTGCCGACCACCCGGCCCGTCTGCAGGCCCCCGCCGCCCAGGACCAATGACCAGCAGCCCGGCCAGTGATCCCGGCCCAGATCGGGGTTGATATGGGGGGTGCGGCCGAACTCCCCCATGGCCACCACCAGGGTGGACTCGTAGAGCCCGCGCTGGTCGAGGTCGTCCAGAAGCGCCGAAAGCGCCCGGTCCAGGGGCGGGGTCAGGCGGTCGCGGTGGCCCTTGTCGTTGCCCTTGTGGGTGTCCCAGGAGTTCCCGTGATAGCCGGCGGCGGTCACGAAGCGGGTCCCGGCCTCCACCAGGCGCCGGGCCAGCAACAGACTCTGGCCCACCGAATCCAGCCCGTAGGCCTCCCGGGTCCTGGTCGATTCCTTGGAGAGGTCGAAGGCGGCTCCCACGCTCGGTGTCAGGATCATGTCCCAGGCCTTTTCCAGGAAGGCATCCATCCGGGAATGCTCCAGGCTCTCCACCCGATGGCGGTAGACCCGGTCCACCGCCTGGAGAAAGGATCGGCGGTTGTCCACCACCGCCGGCATCAATGACTTGGGCAGGCTCAGATTCGGGACCTGGTAGTCCTCCTTGGAGGGATCCGGAATGGTCATGGGCGCATAGTCCGGACCCAGGAAGGCCGACTTGAAGTAGTCCTGGTACTGGGTGCTCTTCTCCCAGCGAGGCGCAATCACGTAGGGCGGCATGTTGTTCCGCGGCCCCAGCTCCTTGGCCACGATCGACCCCAGGGCCGGGAACTGCATGGCGGGATTGTGCAGGTGTCCGGTGGCGGAGTAGTGCACCGCCTGGGGATGGTCGTTGCCGAAGGACTTGATGGAGCGGATGACGGCCAGCTTGTCCATCCGCTTGGCCAGCTTGGGAAGCAGCTCCGAAATCTGAATGCCGGCCACGTTGGTGGGAATGGGACGGAAGGAACTGTTGGGCTTGGGATCCCAGGTGTCCACCTGGCTGGGACCGCCGTCCAGCCACACCAGAATGCAGGCCTTGGCTTTCCCGGGGTTGGAGCGCGCGGGATCGGCCAGGGCCGCCTCCAGCCGCAAGGCCTGGCTCAGGTGGATTCCCAGAAACCCCAGCGACCCGACGCCGATAAACTCCCGCCGGTTCCACTGCTCCCGGGTGGCAGACAAACAGCCCACTCGCTTCATCACTGACCCATCCTCCTGCTCACATGGGGGCAGCCCAGGACACGGAATCAACCGTTCCGGCCTGCCCCGACGTCAACCCGTGGTAGAAGCTACGCCCTTCCATGATAACGATACTCCGACGTGAGGACATATTCAAGGCCGTTCATCGAGCAGCAGTCTCATAAGCGATGCTCTCCAGTTTCTCTCCTGCCATATCAAGCACCCTTACCGCCTGCTCGCGGCTTACTCCCGGGTAATCGCACAGAAACTCGTCCAGATTGTGGCCTCCCGCCAGATAGTCAAACAGGCTTTTGAGCGGCACACGGGTTCCCACGAAAATCGGCGTGCCGCTCACAAGACCTTTTTGGCTGTGAACTACACCGTCCAGGGCCACATGCACTCCTTCGCTTGCCTGGGTCATGGGCTGGTCCGGTTTAGAGCTCCCATTTTTTTCAACACTGACCTTTCCTCCCAGGATGATTCAGCCGCTTCTTTCGCAACAACGATATATCCGGCTACGAAGCGCCGTCACTGGTGACGAGCTTATGCACAACGCCTTCCACGAATTGACCAATCTGAGCCAGATCATCCCCATATTTGAAGCGCTGATCCAAGATAAAGCATTTGCGTTCCCCATCCTCCTTACACGGAATATCCAAACGTTCCAACAGCTTTTGCAACTCTGCATAGTCTTGATCACTTCGTCGTTTGAGGCAAATCCAGACCGTCCACTCGTTAGGCTCGATACACGTGTCGACCTTGCACTCGAAAGAAGAAAGCCGGATGTGATGGCCGAGAATATCAAAAAGCCCCTCCTGTCTCCACAGCACCTGGCGCACACGGTCGCCGTAAGCTTTGACACTGATTCGCCCTCTAAGGTCCGTTACCTGATTGCGAAGATCATCCTTGAACTCTTTGATCCTCTTAAAGAAATCCTCGACGTCATTGCGACGCGATGAGAGGAAGTCAAGAAACTCCTGGTCCATAACCGTCCCCCTCTGCAAATGGTCAAGTGTATTCAGAAAATCAAGCAGGAACGTCAAATAGCGCGTGTCCGCACCGGCGACGTAATCCCCAAGCAGTTCACGGATTTTCTTCACCAACTGCTCGTGGGTGATTTTTTCAAACCCGTGGCCGACATCATCGGGGTGAGGCCTAAGCGTAAGAAGAAACTTGTGTTTGGACCGTCCTGGCGGTTCCAAGGAGTCAAGGTGGGCCGCATACTCACCAAATGGATTGCCAACGTCCGAGTCGAATTTGTTCTCGATCAAGATCGCGTGGCTGTCAGACTCAATGAGAAGATCGATCCGTTTTCCAGCTTTGGTCGTGGCTTCGCGGGAGACTGAAACATTGCTGCCGACCTCCTCCTGATTCGGAATGTTGCCAGTTCGAGCAAGCGCGTCCAGGAACAGGGTTCCAAGCCCGTGGGGTTTCTCGGGGTCAAAGAAAAACGCGAGGATGTTGCTGCACGCATTCTCCTTATGCGCACAGCCTGCAATCTCCAAAAAGGTCTGCCGGCGGTCGGGAGGTGGCGGAAGCTTCCCGAACTCGTCCAGGAGGTTGTCAAATTGGTGTTCATTCGTGTCCATTCGTGGTTCGCCGTTTTCCTTCGTGGAAATCTATTCTTCCTTCCCGACCTTTGGCGGAACCCTTTCGAGCCTTCTCCAAGCCCTTCGTGGATAGCTCTTTTTCAGTTGCCTCGATCCCTCAGTGATTCTCCGCAAACTCTCGTGACGTGATCACCGCCCACTGCAAATCCCTCAGGGCCTGCTCCCGGCTGGGGGTGCCGGAGATCAAGCGCTCCAGTTCCTCGACCTCCGATGGGGTTGGAAACCGCGAGAAGGCCGCCAGGTAGAGATCCTGGATGATCTCCGCATCCGAGGCTCCTCGCTGAAACAGTTCATAGACCCGCGCGCCCTCGGTCCAGAGCTTGTCGTTGTAGGTCGATCCCACCAGTAGGTGCAGGGCCTGGGTCAGGTTGGACTTGCCGTCCCGTTCGGGCACGGAAAACCGGTTGGGGCGCCCGAAGGTGTCGAGGAAGGTGGACTGATAGATGTCGGTTTCCTTGAGCTGGACGGCCCGGGTCCCCCTGGGAGCCCCGCCTCTTCCCTTCTTCCTGTGAAGCCAGTTGCCAAAAGTCTCGGGAACGCCGGTCACGTCGCAGATGGCATCCAGCAGGATCTCCGCGTCCAGGGAACGGCTCAGGGCGCGGGAGTAGTTGAGCCGGTCGGCCCGGTTGGTGCGGTTGACGGCGCTCGACAACTGGTAGGTCCGGGATCGGACGATCCGGCGGAACAGGTGCCTCAGGTCGTAGCCGTTGCGGGCGAAGTCTTCGGCCAATCGCCGCAGCAACTCCGGATGGGTAGGCGGGTTGTTGCTGCGGAAGTCGTCCACCGGGTCCACGATCCCTCGGCCGAAGAAGTAACTCCAGAAACGGTTGACGGAGGCCTCGGCGAAATAGGGGTGGGAGGTGATCCACCTGGCCAGCTCGCCCCGGGGAAAGCCGGGGCCGCCGAAGGACACCCGGGTGCCGTTCAACAGGGTGGGCGCCACCTCCTGTCCGGTGCGGGGGTGGAGAACCCGCAACTCGGTGGGACTGGGAACGTCGGCGGCGACCTCCCGGCCGTCGGGGCTGTCGAAGACCACCGATTCCGGATTGGCGCCGAGCCTGAACATCGACCCGAAGAAAGCCGCCATCCCCCAGAACTGATCCTGGGTCCAGCGCTCGTACGGGTGGTCGTGGCACTGGGCGCAATCCAGGCGCCGCCCCATGAAGACCCGCACCTCCTCGCCCATCATGTTTTCGGGAGGAGGCAGAACCAGGTAGGGGAGATAGTGCCTGGAGGCGGGACTGTATCCCTGGGCGGCGATCCGCTCCTCGGCCACCCGGTCGTAGGGGCGGTTGCGGGCCACGGCGTCCCTTATCCACTCCCAGTAGGACTGGCTCCACTTGGGATTGATCCCCACCGGAAAGACGGCCACCCGGAACAGATCGGCCAGCCGGAAGGTCCAGTAATCCACGAACTCGGGGGAGTCGAGCAGCACCTCGATCAGTTTCTCTCTCTTGTCGGGATCGGGATCGGCCAGAAACTCCCGCACTCGACCGGCGGGAGGGATGCGTCCGGTGAGGTCCAGGCAGACCCGGCGGAGGAACTCGGCGTCGCTGGAGCGCGGGGAGGGAAGGATGTTGAACTTTCTGAGCTTGGCGAAGACCTCGTCGTCGATGAAGTTGGCGCGGGACAGTTCCGGATAGTCGGGAATCCACTCGGCCACCACGCCGATCCTGGACTGGATTTCGTAACCGGCGCCGCGAACCAGGATATTGGACTCGCCGGGATTGAGGGCCCGCACCAAGCCCTGCCCCTCCAGTTCGGCCACCTCCTGCTGCTTGGATTCGAAGCGTACCCGGTGGGTATAGTCTTCCCGAGTACCGTCAGAGAGAAGGGCCGTCACGATCAACTGCCGGCTCCCTCCCTCCTGCAACAACCCTTCCCGAGGAAGCACCTCCAGTCCCTCCACCTTGGGCAGGTCTCCCCCGTTTCCCTCATGGTAAGGCGCTCCCCGGCCGATCCAGTTCGCGATCGCCTGGTAGTCTGCCGACGCCTTCTCCAAGCGCAGTCCGCCACCGTGGGCAACCTCCAGCGACGGCTTCCTCAGAAGTAGGCTGCTTTCGGGCGCCTCGGTGTCAACACGAGGAACGATGGGCTCTCCGCGCTTGTCGGTCAGTACCTGGTAGACACCGCCCTTGACGATCCAATCGTAGTCCTGACGCGGGTGGGCGGCGTTGATGGAAAGCCTGAAGCCGCCCTGGCCCTTGACCCCTGCGTGGCAGGCAACGTCGTTGCAGCCCCGCCGGGTGAGGATGGCCCCGATCTCCTTTTCATAGGTGAATGGAGGCGGGCGGGCCGAATCGACCACCACCACGCTGGCCTGGGCGGCCTTCAAGGGCCCCAAGGTCACCTGCAGGTGAGTCTTTCCGTCCGCCACCGCCAGCACCCGGCCCGCGGAATCGAGCCGGGCCACCGCGGGATCGGCCAGCGAGAACCTGGCCCGGGCGGTCACGTCCTTTTCGCGCCCCCCGGCGAGAGTGGCCACGACGGAGAACTGCTGGGAGGCATCCTTCCAGCGCAAGGTGGTCGTTACGGGCGTAAGGCGCAAGGAGCGGGGGTCCGACGAAGAGGGCTCGGCGCCGGCCGGTGACCGGGGTAGGAAGATCAGCAGAAATCCGACCGCCAGGAGCGGAATCATTGGGCGCCGCAAAGGGCAGGAAACAGGCTTGCTCATCGGTTCTCGATCAATCAGGGGACTCGGGCTTATTATCTCTTTCCGCAACGGTCTTTTCAACCGGGTTCGAAGCCGACTGAGCGGCAGCGACAACCGGCGCCACCACCATCAGCAGCAGATCCTTCACCGGTGTCATGGGGCCCATGCGTCCCTCCACCACGGGCTGGGCCATCACTTTCACCGCGACCGGGACCTGCGTGGCCGGGGCGTCGTCCGCCGCGATCAACACCAGGGTCGCTTTCCGGCTCCTGGAAACGTAACGCTCCTTGCGGCCCTCGTTGACCGCCGGAGGAGTATCGGGCTCGGCCTGGGTGGCCGCCACTACCGTCACGCCCGGCGGCAACTCCGCCAGAGTCAGGGCGATGCTGCCCTGGTAGTGCTCCTCCTGGTCGGTGACCAGGCTCAGGGGCGTGGCCGTGCCGGCGACCAGGTTCAAATGGTCCTCCTCCACGTGAATCCGGCCCATGTGAGGCACCTGGGGCCGGATCAGAATTCGGTAGGCCATCGAGGGCCCGCCGAAGGCCGCGGTGATATCCTGGATCTCCAGCGTGAATTCCCCGGCCCGGGGGAAGGAGTGAATGACCTTGGGCCGGATCTGCTTCTCGATCTCGGTGTTGGCATTCAAAATGGAGTGCACGTTGGTCAGGACTTCGGCGCCCTCGGCATCCACCATCTTCAGGTAGGGGTTGAAGACCGGCACCGTGGCGCGGGGAGTCTCGATCTCCAGGGCGATGCGGTCGCCCACCTTGGCGGCAAACCGCACCCGATCGATATCTCCGGGATGCTCGATGGTTCCCACCAGCAGCGACGGCAGGGCAACCACCTTTGCCTTCGAGGCTTCGTCCGGGGCTCCATCCAGTTCGATCACCGGAATCGTCTCCGGCACCGGGCCGGACGGAGGCCGTGGCGGCGACGCCGTTCGCGCCCGCAGCGCTTCCATTCGATCCGCTCGAAGCTCCCGAGTCCAGCTTCGTTCCTGCCAGAGGTCCCTGACCGGGCCGACAAGGACCCCACCGGATGCCTCACCGTTCTCCTCATCCGAATCCCCGGCGATCCGCAAGAGGTAGGGGTGATCGGGACCGCCCTCGCCCAGAAAGCCGCTGACTCGAACCAGGTAGCGGCCGGCCTTCCCGAACCGGTGCCTCAGCACGGGCTCGGTGCTCAGTTCGGGATAGGCCACCGGCTCGTCGCTGAAGGCCAGCCGGCGAGCGCGGTGGGGGCTGAACCAGCTCCCGGCGGGCTCATAGAGCGAAATCGCCATATCCGAGAGCGCCAGCGAGCGCACCTCGAACCGCAACCGCTCTCCTTCGGCAACGCTGAAGGCGTAGTAGTCCACCTCGGCAGCCCGCCCGATGGTCCCGTGAACCGCCAGGGGCCACTCGGGCAGGGGCTCGGCCTCGGAGGCCAGATCGTGGGAGGAACGGCTCTCGAGATGGCCGGGTTCGGCGTGCACGTGAAAGGTCAAGGGATGGGAAAGCCCGCGAGGCGTGATGGCCCTCAGGCTGCGGGGACCCGGTTGGGCAGCCGGATCCACCTGGAACCGCAGGCTGAGCAACTGGACCGGCCTGGCCCCCTCGTCCGACTGGGGCGTCTCTTCAGGGTTGGGCCCCTGCTCGTTGCGAAGGCCCAGAACGGTGGCCCTGACGCCGCCCCAGTCGAACCAGAGCTGGCGGGCTCCGTTCAACCCGCGCCCCCTGAGGACTCCTTGAAACTCCTCTCCCGGCCGACCTCCCAGGGGAAACAGGGAAAGGATTTCAGGCGGTCCGGAAGGATCGGCCTCGGCCGGACAGGGGAGGGGCTGAAGCAGGACCAGCAGGACGGTGGCGATCCATCCCCGGCTCAAGAGGCCGGCGGGTTTCCAGGAAAGGGCCACGATGTTTCCTCGAGCTTGGAAGATGGGCAGGAGCGACCCGATCGGTGATCCGATTCTAGCCACCGGGAAAACCCATTGTCAATTTCGGCGCCCGCGCGCCCTGAAATCCATTGATACTCTTTCGAAGACGGAATACCCTGTCGGCCAGACCCCGAGGACCACGCCATGGACCCCGCTCCCGCATTCAAGCAGGCCAGAGACCGTGGATGCGCCTTTCTCTTGCGCCATCAGGGCATCCGGGGAGAATTCCCCCGGAGCCGACCGGCTCTGGACGACTACTACAAGGCTCTCACCGCCTTTCAGGTCTGCGGCCACAACGACGCCGCCAACCGCCTCTGCCAGTGGATTCGCACCCGGGGAATGACTCCCGAGGGCGATTTCGGTCCCAAGAAGGAAGGGGCCTCCGGTTACTCCTGCGCCTATTACAACGCCTGGGTCATCCTGGGGGCGCAACGGCTGGGACAGTTCGACCTTGCCACACGGGGAATCCACTTCCTGTCGGGATTTCAGGACGAGGATACCGGGGGCTTTTTTTCAGACCCCACCGAGCGCTCCCTCGACACCAGGCAGGACCTGATGGTGGTGAGCCTGTGTGGACTCGCCTGTCTGGCGATGGGAAGGACCGGTCAGGCCTGCGGCGCCGCGGGCTGGTTGCAGAACCTGATGGAGGCCCAGCCGGAATTTCCTCATAAGTTGTACACCGTCTTCAGCAGACAGGACGGTCTGCATACCGAGTTCGATCCGGGTGAGGCTATACGGCACGTGGTGGTGGCGGACTCCCGCACCGACCAGGCCTTCTTCAACCCGGGAATCGCCGCCGGGTTCCTCTGCCGGCTGTTCCAGGCCACCCTGGAGAAGCGGTGGCTGGACCTCGCCATTGAATACATGCGCTTTGCCGAAGGGGCCAGTGACGAGCTCTTCCGCCTGATCCGGGCCGGCAAGGTGGGCTGGGCCGCTTCCCTGCTCTTCCGAATCACGGGAGAGGGAAAATATCGGGCCATGGCTCTCAGGATCGGGGACAATCTGATCCGGTTGCAGTCCAGGCAGGGGTACTGGTCCGGAGTGGGACAGCAGACACCCAACTTCGATTCAACGGCCGAACGAGTGGTCTGGATGGATGAGATCGCCCAGGTCGCCGGTGAATGATCCGGTGCTGCAAATCCTTCGCAATCCGAACCACATTCGACCCAACGGGAGGTTGACCATGTTGATCATCGACGGCGATTACCCCATGGCCATCGGCGCCATGGACTTGAACCGCGACCTGACCCTTCCCCTCCCGGAGGTTCGGGGCACCGCTCCCGACCGCTTCGCCGAGGACAGCCGGCCCGACGCCGATACCATGGCCTCCCTGCCGGAGATGCGCCGAGGCGGGGTCGCAGCGGCCCTTGTCAAGGTGGTGGCCCGCCACTATCGGTCGGGGAGCCCGCTGTGGGGATATCGGGCCCCCGAGATGACCTACGCCGCGGCCCGAGCTCAACTGTCCTACTACCAGATGCTGGAGACGCGCGGGGAGGCCAAAATTCTGAGGACAGGCTCGGATTTCTCCCGCCACATTCAGTCGTGGTCCACCGGCGATCCGCGCGAAGGACTACCCGTGGGATTCATCCTCGGCATGGAGGGAGCCGACCCCATTCTGGAGACGAACCAGGTATCCCGGTGGTGGCGGGACGGAATTCGGGTCATCAGCCTCTCCCACTACGGCCTCAGCACCTACTGCCACGGCACCGGGACCGGGACCTCGGGAGGTCTGTTCCCGCCCGCCAAGGCCCTGTTGCGGGAAATGGAGTCGGCCGGAATGATTCTGGACGTCACTCACGCTTCCGACGCCTCGGTCCGAGAGGCGCTGGATCTGTTCGGAGGACCGGTGCTGGCCAGCCACCAGAACTGCCGCGCCATCGTCCCGGGAGAACGGCAGTTCCCCGATGACCAACTGCGGGCCGTGATCGGGAGGGACGGCGTCATCGGGGCCTCCATGGACAGTTGGATGCTCTACCGGCCCGGGCTGGACTGGGGCGGCCCCATTCCTCCCCGGCGCAGCGTCTACGCCAAGGAGGAGGTGACGCTGGAGGACTACTGCGACCACATCGACCACGTCTGTCAACTGGCGGGCAACAGCCGCCACGCCGCCATCGGCGGGGACACCGACGGCCAGGGCGGCAGTGGAGGGGCGCCGGCCGAGATCGACACCGTGGCCGACTACCAGAAAGTCGCGGGTGTGCTGCAGCAGCGGGGCTATTCCTCCGAGGCCATCGAAAACATCATGTTTGGCAACTGGCAGCGTTTCTTTGAAGCCCACCTCCCCCGGCCCGCGGCCGGGAGTCCCGGCAACCCCGCTGAAGGAGGATGAGATTGCGCCGCCATTTCCCTGCCGGTTACCTTCTTGCTGCCGCCCTTGTGGGCGGTTGCGGCGACTCGGACCCTGAACAGGCCGACCCCATGCAACCCGAAACCCCGCAACACTACCTGGCCTATTTCGGTACCTTTACCCGGGAGGAGCACGGCTCCAAGGGCATTTACGTCAGCCGTTTCGACGCCTCCAGCGGCAGGCTGAGCCCCATTCGCCTGGCGCTGGAAGCGGAGGACCCCTCCTACCTGGCCGTCCACCCCAACCACCGCACCCTCTATTCCACCAACGAGGTGGGAGGCCGAAACGGAACGGTCAGCGCCTATGCCATCGATTCGGCGACCGGCAAGCTCAGACTGCTCAACCAGGCGCCGGCGCAGGGCAGGGGCACCTGTCACATCGGTCTCGACTCGGGCGGCCGCATGCTGGCCGTGGCCAACTACGTCACCGGAACGGTGGCTTCCTATCCGGTGCTCGCAGACGGCCGGCTGGGAGAGGTGGTCAGCGTCATGCAAATCCAGGGAGACGAGGCGCCTCATCCCCATTCGGCCAACTTTTCGCCGGACGACCGCTTCCTCATCGTGCCCGACGTCGGCATCCACAAGGTCCATCGCTACCGCGCCGATCCCGGACAAGCATCCCTGCAGCCGCACGGGCCCGCGGAGATTCCGGACCGACCGGGCAACGGCCCCCGCCACCTGGCCTTTCACCCTTCGGGCCGGTATTGCTACATCATCGAGGAGACGGCAAACATGGTGATGGCCTTGACGTGGGACGAGCGGGACGGGACCCTGGTGGAATTTCAGCGGGTTCCCACGATTCCGGCATCCTTTTCAGGCGAGACCTATACCGCAGAGATCGTCGTTCACCCGACGGGAGAGTTCCTCTACGGGTCCAATCGCGGGCACGATTCCATTGCCGTGTTCTCCATCGACCAGGACAGCGGCAGGCTCACCGCCGTCGCCCACACCCTCACCCAGGGCAGCTACCCCCGAAACTTCAACCTGGACCCCAGTGGCAAATGGCTGATCGCGCTGAACCGGGAAAGCAACAACGTCGTCACCTTCGCCGTCGACCCCCAGACCGGCAAACTCACTCCCACCGGTCAGGTGCTGGAGTTGAACAGCCCCTCCTGCCTCCGCTGGGTGCCGCTGGATGATGA
The DNA here is from genome assembly GCA_022826755.1 of Acidobacteriota bacterium. GTDB lineage: Bacteria > Acidobacteriota > Terriglobia > Versatilivoradales > Versatilivoraceae > Versatilivorator. The sequence continues at coordinate 50,912 of JAJDUG010000001.1, read as the reverse complement.
GTGACCGTGAAATAGAAGCTATCGGATGCGCCGGCTTTTGAAACGACTGCGGACCTTTAGGAACAGGGACCGGAACCCGTTGATCAATTTCCATATCGTCCATACGACGAAGTTCGTCTTCTCTACCGGCCTTTCGGCAATGGCGTCGGATATTCTTATCCACTCTTCAGGGTCATACCCCTGTGGGCCGGGAAGGACCGCCCCTCCCTTCTTGCCATACCGTGGGAACACCAACTTCGAATAAACCTGCTTCCCGAAATAGACCTCGGGATCCGCGACGATAATCTGGCGGTGAGGCCGGTCGACGATTCGCAAGCCCGCGCTTCTTACCATGGCCTCCATTCCGGTCCGGTTGGGTATCCACCAGTTGGTAGAATCCTCGTTGTATTGCTCTTCCACAAACGCAAGTCTTGGGAACCCCGGGTGTTCCAGCAAGGGGTCGTCGCTTTTTCTCTTGTAGTCCGGTCTGCTGATAAAGGGTTCTCTCTTGTGACCGATGACGTGTGAGTGAATATAGATTCGCTCTCGCGTCATCTCAGCCAGCCTGTCCAGCACGATGCCCGGATATTTGAGGTGGTAGAACAAGCCCAGAAAGAGCACGAAATCGAATCGCTCTTCTGTCGTCAGACAATAGGTATGGGCATCCTCCATGACCAGTTCCAGTCTGACGCCGAATTGCCTGGCCGCAAATCCAGCCTGTTTGATTGCGATCTCAAACGGATCCACCAGCACGCATCTTTGAGCCCCTCTGAGCTTCATCTGAATTGAAAAGAAACCAGCATTACCGCCTAAATCCAGGACGCTCTTCCCCGTCAGGTCGTCCGGAACAAATGCCTCGATAAATGACCATCGGCTTCGGGCGTCATATCCTGGAGGGGCCCCGGTTCCGGTCTTGACTCCATTGGGGAAGTCGAAATGCTGATACCACCACCCCAAAGACCGCAACTCCTTCTCGAACGCGCTGGCGTTTCCACCGGACATCAAAACTCCTTTAGTTGGGCCGTGACAAAATGATTGGTCGAGCCGAACCTCCGAGCCCATGGAAATCCTGCAGATACCCCCGTCTGCCCTTCACTACCACTGTCTCACAGAACGGACCTCCGAGGAATCTTACAAGTGGCGCCCCCACCTTGCCGAGCGGTTCATACGAGAGTGAAACAGGGCACTTGATGGCATTTCGGGAGCAGGGACGGGTTCCGATTCCCTCACCGTCTTTCTTCGTGTGTCTTCGTGGTCCTTCGCGTGTCTTCGTGGATAGCTCTTTTTTCTGTTGTTTCAGACAAAGCCCTTCCTTTAGAAACGGACCCGCTTCCGGGCAAAGCCGTATCTTGGGGTTCAACTTCGCAATATTTGTACTCGAATCTGGCCTTACCAAGATACCCGATCAAGAACCGATCTTCCGTGCAATCCGTGCGGAGACCCAGTTTTTCCAATCCCGCCTTTGCGGCTGCCGCATAGGTGGAAGTCTCCGGAGCCCAGATCACGAAGCGTCTGCCCTTGCGGCCCTCCGCCAGAGCTTTCGCACGCTGCCAATAGGCATCCGTGACGGGAAACCAGCGGGGGGCGACTTGAATGAACGGGGCATCGATATCCAGCGCAGGCACGATCCAGCCAAGCGGTTGGCCGGCAAGATAGACGACTGCAGGTTCCGGGCTCTTTGACAGTTCTCCGGGTTCAACCTTGTAGATCCGGTCTGACCACTCCGCGTGCCCCCAATCCGGGATCATTCCCCTCAGGTTGCCCCCCGTAATTGCGACAACCAGGAGCAGACCGCCCCATGCATGCCTTCTCTTGAAAAAGTAACTCGATACAACAAACAGAATGAGAGGGATCAGAATTTCAAGGGGAATGAGATATCGGTATATGCCGAACATCTCTATCCACAAGAGATAGCTGACACAGAAGAACGCCAGTAGAAATCGCGCCCGGCAATTCAATCGATTGGGCGACGAGCTTCTCTTCAGGGTCTTGAACAGCATATGAACCAACAGGATCAGAACCGCGGCGTAGCAACACAACCAACTGATCTGCTCATATCTGAATTCGGCGACACGTGATGGATCCAGCGTAAAAAACACAGGATAGAACAGCTTCTCCAAGAGGGTCTTGGGGAGAAAACGCGCGTCAAAAAACGGGACGGCCCGAATGAGCTCTCCTTGGAAGATGTGGTTGTAGAGCGGAAAGATCGGGTTCCCGAACAGTGACCACATCTTGAACATCCAGTAACCATTCGAGATCAGTAAACCCGCTAAGACCGACACACCAAAAAAATCCCCGACTGCAGTCGGATCTTCCATCTCGTGTCGGCCACCAGAAAAGAGACGCACAAGGCCAACGCATACATGGAGAAGGTCAGTTTCAGTCCACTGGCAATCCCTGCCAACAACCCTGCACACAGTATCTTGGCATTGTGCCTGATATCTGGCTGTTCGCGGGCAGGTGAGTCTATGAGGTCCATAGTCATCCAGAGAGACAGCATCAGGATGAGGGTGACCGAGTCGTCGTGAAATACTGTTCCGACTTCTGAAAGAAACCCGACACTCAGTACACCCGCCACGGCCAGCGACAGTGAATAGAACTCGCCAAATCGATGTTCCTTGAGAACACCTCTTGAAATGCGAAGTAACAGAAGAAAATTCAAGCCGTGGACCGCGCCAAGCAGGAACCCGACCGTCAGGGGACTCCAAATGGAAATTGCCGCGAAGTACGCCAGATCGAGAAACGGATTGAAGTACGACTGCAATCCCGCCGGGAAGAGATCAATGAGTATGCGGTCGTTCAAGTAGGCATAGGGATTGTAGAGGTGGTAATTCTGAAGATCGAAACTGATGTCCTGGCCTTCCGAGATCGAGTACAGTCCGAGTCCAACCAGCGCTGCCAGCGAAAGCATCCAGCCAAGGGATTTGTTGATAACGGTGGAGTGGTCGATCAGGAGAGATGGAATTCTGCTGGTCTTTGCCCGGAAGCGTTGAAGGAATGAGGAGGGGTTAAAGAACTCCCACTTCATAGAATCTTACGATTAATGAAATCACCTGACAGTTCTTCTGTCAGAGCAGGCCGCAGTTACACGGACACAAGCCGTCTATTTCCCAAAAGCAGCCGAGCGGGCCCGTACTCGCAAGCCTCGTTTTTTCACTTTGACTTTGATCTTGTCAACTCGACGGTCGAGCGCCTGGGGGTTTGGTGAATCCGGCGTATAGGCCAAGAGGTAATACCCCTGCATGTCTTGCAGGATTCGATTGGTAGCGATATTAGGGGAGTTGCGGGACTGAAAGTATACGCCGCCGGTTTCCCGGGCCAGATGGTACCTGCCGTCGTTCGGAGTCCTTACGCTTCCACCCCTCTGAAGAAAAATCGATTCGGAACCCGCATTGTATTGCGGCAACATTCTCAACCTCTCTGCCTCAATGGAGTAGATCACCACCGAGGCCCGGTTGCAGGCATCGGTCAGGCGACGCATTGTGCCGCGTATGTCTCTGTCGATCTTGCTGTAGTAGACCAGCGGCAACCCACCTGAAATAAAGACCACAGACTTGCGAAAGGGCAATTTCTCCATCATGGCGACGGTGTTCAGGAGTGTGTCAAGGGTGTACAGGGTGAGGTTCGCCTGCCTGAACGGGGAGGACCCGCTCAACACGTCTTGCGCGACCAGCGTATTGTGGTTCAGTCCCGGACGACTGGAGGGGTTGTACTTGATTCTGTCAAGCGCCTTTAGAAGAAGTGCCTTGTCCGAAGTGAAAGAGATCCCGTCGCCCCCCGCGCCAGCGCGAACAAGAGCCACCAGGTCATTGGGTTGAATCTGCTTGTCGACAAATTCCTTCAGCCCCGTCCTGATTTGAGACATATCCTTTGGGTCAATCCCCAACTCGTCGACCACTACCGCAATGAGGCGTCTCTGCAGCTCGGGACTCGATCTCGATTCCGATACCGCCGCAGGGTCGGGGGAGGCGTGCGAGGTCGGATCCTCCACTGGAGGGTCAACCGAGGGCGGCTGCACCCACTTGTAGGACAGGCTCTGAATTTTCTGGGGCTTGCCGTCCTGCAGAACCTCGAAATCCTCTTTCCGAAGATCCGTGACGTGGTCGCCTTTCCGGTCTGTCACAATGACGTCCATTTCTACCGGTTCCACAACATTTCGAATCGTTGCGTCTTCGGAGGGTCGATTGGCCATCTTCCGAGGAGGGCTGCTCTCTTGCTGCCGAGATTGCTCCCCCTGCTTTGCCTGATTCCCTTGGCTCTCGCCGACCGCGGCCATCGAGGAACGAATCCCCTGGGCTATTTGAGACGCCAGGGTCCTTGCGTCGTCCTTCACGGCCGGGTCCCGGGAGATGCGTTGCAACACGGGAATCAATCGGTCCGGTGCCGGCACTCTTGAAGACCTCAGATTCCGATCCAATGCCTTCAGTCTTGCGCGCAAATTCGAGCGATCCCGCCCGAGGGCTGTTTTCAGCTCCAACAAGGCAAGTTCCTGCTCACAGAGGTTGCTGAAAAAGGCATGAATACTCTGGAGTTTGGGGTCGTTCCTGCTAACGGCAACCAACCTGCTTCCGACCGTGTTTTCGTTGCCGTAGTCAACTCGGATGGTCGACTCTTCTCTCGCTTTCCGTGCCCGTCGTCGGGACCTTTCTTCTTCCTTTTGGAAGGAGCGGGACTGAGTAAAGAGGCGAAACAGATTCTGGACCAGATTCGACTTCAGGTGCGGTTTCAGATCGAAATCAAGTTCGACCGGATCCTGCTTCCTTTGCTTCACCCGGATCCGGACGGGACCCTGGTCGCCGAGAACAACGCGGCGGAACTCGGTCTTGCCCTCGTCCGAGTGCTCTTCCCAGGTGAAACGGACGAACTGGTTCCCGGATGCTGCAAGTGCCGTCGACTGCGCGGACAATGCCAGCAACAGAGCGAATTGAGTGAGCCGGTTGAAGAACCAGGATCTATTCTTTGTGCGGACTGACATCCGACACCTCCTTGCTAGCGCTCTTCCATGGACCGACGACGGCCCAGGACATCCCGATGACGCGGATTGTTACCCAATATTAGCCTGTAATATCGCTCGAAACAACGGGCTTCAGGTTTGCCGCCACGGGAGGCTGAAATACTCGACAAGCGCCGGTCGACCGACTACTTCGATGATTCGAACTCGGGGTCCGGAATACCGGCCGCGTGCAACCTGCGCCAGGGTATCAGCCGACCGACCGACCGCTGCTGAAATTGATCGCCGCCGTAGACCACCGCAACCTCACAGGGCCGGCGTAACCTGCCGAGATGTCGCCGAACACGATTGGCGCCGTCGAAATAGCTTGAGGATGGAGTTGCGCCGGACTTGGCTTCGACCAGGGTGACGCGAGCCGGTTGATCGATGACGAGATCGACTTCGGCGCCGTTGCTCTCTCGATAGAATGACAGTCCGCCCGTCTCTCCTCGGTTGGTTCGGTGCTTCACGATCTCGGAGATGACCCAGGTCTCAAATATCGAACCGCGCAGCGGATGCGATCGCAACTGCTCCGGCGTACGGATACCCAGGAGCCAACAGACCAGGCCGGTGTCGTAAAAGTACAGTTTTGGCATCTTCACCAGCCGCTTGCGCAGGTTTGCGTGAAAGGCCGGCAGGTGGAACGCGACAAAGCTGGCCTCGAGAATGCTGATCCAGGCCTTTGCGCTGGGCTGTGAAATGGCGCAATCATTGGCCAGCGACGAGTAGTTGAGCAACTGCGCCGTACGTCCGGCGCACAGTTGGACGAAGCGTTGGAATGTGGCCAGGTCACTCACATTGCTGATCGTGCGCACATCCCGTTCCAGATAGGTGGCAACATAGGAACGGAGCCAATCCACCGGATCGAGGTTGCGATCGAAGATGCGAGGGTACCCGCCAACCAGGAGCGCCTCTTCGATGCTCCTGGGATGTCGGGGAAAGCGAACGACCTCGCCACGGGTCAGCGGAAGCAAGTGATGCATGGCGGTCCGTCCGGCCAGCGATTGACTGACCGACTCCAGCAAGGACAAGTTCTGCGAACCGGTGAGAATCCAGCGTCCCGGTGATGGGTCGTCGTCAACGATGCCCTGCAGATAGGAGAGGAGCTCGGGAACCCGTTGCACCTCGTCGATGACGGCCCCCTTTGGAAATTGAGCCAGGAACGCCCGCGGATCTTCAGTCGCGAACGCGCGGACATCCGGAGCCTCCAGCGTCACGTATGGATGCCGCGGGAACAAGGCTCGGCACAAGGTGGTTTTGCCGCTTTGCCGAGGTCCAGTGAGCGTAACGACCGGTAATTGGGCCGCTGCCCTAACCAAGTGCGGTGCGAGATCACGACAGATCAGCATAAGCCAGATCCTAACGACAAAAACATGATAACTCAAATATACATTTGACATTAGCATGATAAAAGGGGCCATTGGCGCCGCCGGCGGCAATCTGCTACCATGAGGCCGCGCGATAATTCCGTTACCTGGAGGACGTCGTGACTGCTGAAGAGCGCTACCTTTTCGATCTCAACGGGTACGTGGTGCTGAGGAAGGTCCTGCCGCCGCCGATTCTGGCTGCCATGAACGACAGCATCGACCGGCTGGAGGCCCTGAACGACCGGGAGGTGGAAGCCCGAAACCTGGCGCGGAAATACCAGGAGGACAACGTCTACGCCCAGGTGGGTCCGGCGCCGCAACAGGGCTTGGCGGACTACTCCAGCACCATCCTTCCCTGCGGCGGCCCTTTCGAGGAACTGATCGACTGGCCCGCCGTCCTTCCCTACCTGGAAGAGGCCATCGGCGTACCCTTTCGGCTGGACGCGGCCAGCTTCATGTCCCGTCATGGCGGAGGAGGTTTCGTGTTCCACCACGGCTACGCCGAGATGCTGCCCTACAGCGAGTACGCTTTCGAGCGGGACGGCTTTCTCTGCGCCAGCATCAAGATCTCCTATGCCCTGACCGACGTGGGTGTGGAGGACGGCTGCTTTACCGTCATCCCGGGGAGCCACAAGAGCCACTTCCCCAATCCACTGGTGGGACGGGTTCCCGATCCGGCACATCCGCTGGTCCGGCCACTGCCCTGCGAGGCGGGAGACGCCGTGTTCTTTTCCGAGGACCTTTCCCACGGAGCCGTGGAGAACCGGGGCTCCAGAGTGCGGCGGACCCTGTTCTATTCCTACGCTCCCGCCTATCAATGCGCCTGGGGGCGGCTGACCGAGGTGGCGCCCGGATTCGAGTCCCGGGCCAATCCGCGCCGGCTGGAGCTGGTCCAGGGACCGGTGCCTTTTGAGGACAGGCCCGCCAGCCTCACCGCCGTCTGATTCCAGGCGGGGCAGGCCGCGCCGCCAGAGAAGAACCCTTCTGCAAGGCCTGAACTCCCAGCCACCTCAGGCTGGGCCTTCGGGAGAAGCGCTTGTCAATCATGGATGCCACTCCAACCGCCCGCCTCCCCACCGAGGAAGAAGTCTTCGACCTTCAGACCGGAAGCGGCCGGCAGACGCTCTCGATAGAGGAGCGGCACTTCTTCGATACCGCCGGCTACGCCCTCCTGCCGGATGTGCTGAAACCCCGGCAGGTCGAGCTGGCGCGACAAGCCCTCGAGCACCTGGCTCAGGCCCCCACCCCCGCGATGAGCCGCCGCCGGACGGAAAGTTCCGAACTCGAGCTGCTCAACATCATCGAAGCCGGAGGCATCCTGGAAGACGCCATGGCCCTGGAGCCCGTGCGGCGCTACCTGCAGGGGCTCATCTGGGGACGGCAGTTTCGCCTGATTGCTTCCCGGGGAAGGATTCGAGGGATGAGAAGCCGCGGTCGCTTGACTCAGGGCGGGCAGGCCGACCCACGGCGATACGCGCGCTACCGTTGCGGTCCCGAGGGAGAGTTCCGCTGCCTGTTGGTGACCTGCCTGATTGCGCTATGCGACACGACCGCGGATGATGGAGCCTTTTGCCTCATTCCCGGAAGCCACAAGTGCCACCTGCCCCATCCCTATGCCGGCCGCCGGCTGGAGGAGGTTGCGCCCCTGCAGGATCTGCCCCTGGCGGCCGGCTCGGCAGTCGTCTTTACCGACAACGTCTCCCATGCTCTGAGGCCGCCCCGCCGGGACAGCCAGCACTGGCTCGAGTTCCAGTACGGCCCTTCCTACATGGAGAACTGGCCCGGCTGTGAATTCTCGGCCGACCTGCTGCAGCGCACCGAGGCCGACCCGGTCAAGTCCCACCTGCTGCTGGCCCCCTACTACCACCCCGCCGGGTCCCAGAAGAAAATGGACTGACTGCCTTCAAGGCTGGTTGGCAAACTTCAGGGTCCGGTAGAGCAGCGCTCCCAGCTCGTCGTAGAAGGCGAACTCGGCCTGAGCCGGCCTCTCCCCGGCCGGCGGATGAACGCGCACCCTCAGAAAACCGCCGGACTGACCCCGCTGAGTGTACTTGTGGACGATCCTGCCCTCGGGATCGGTCGAGCCCGGGTCACCGGGTGAAATGGCCGCGAAGGCATTGGCATCGCAAAGGGCCCCGCAGGCGAACTCTTCCGCGCCGTTGGGGTGGACGGCGTGATACTGCCAGTGGCGGTCACCGCAGATGAGATAGAAGTTCCTCTTCAGAATTCCGTTTCGGTCCAGCCAGTTGAAAAACTCCTCGGCCTCGTGCTGAAACCCGCCGATGTTGGCGTGGCTGTCCCGCTTGGTGGCGCCGTCGGGACCCACCATGGCCGTGGGGGCGATCAGGATCTTGAAGGGGGCGTCCGACTCCAGCAGCGTTCGCTTCAGCCAGGCGAGCTGCGCCTTCCCCCAAAGGGTCTTGCCAGGGCCGTCCTCCATGCTGTTGGGGCTGCGATAGTCGCGTCCCTCCACCAGCCAGATCTGCAATTCCCGGCTGATCCGGTGGGTGCGGTAGGTCACCGCCTCCTTGTCCGCCGGATCCACCACCGGCACCTGCTCTCGAAAGATCTCGATGCCCAGGGCGTTGGAGGGCTGTCGGGCCAGCTCCGGATTCTCCTTGTCTTCCACCCAGGCGTGGTAGCCCTGCACAGGAGTGTGGGGGTCGGAGTCGTTGAAGCGATGGTCGTGGTCATCCTTCTCCCAGTAGGTCGGAACCTGCCGAAACAGCTCGATGAACCGTGGCTGCACGAACTGCTCGTGCCATTTCTTCCGCAGCTCGGCCCGGGTCCGGGCGCGGGAATCCGCCGGGTGATCGTAGTAGACGTTGTCTCCGGTCCCCACAAAGAAATCGGGCTTCATGCGCAGGATGGTGGCTAGGGCCGGATAGCCCAGGGGCTTGTCGTGGCCTTCGTACCTGGGACGATCGAACTGGGGGGCACCGTCCTGGAAGAAGGCGTAGTTCATCCCCGTCACCACCACAAAGCTCACCACGGCGCTCCCCTCCCGTCCGGCCAGGGTCTTGAAGGTGGCGGCGGGACCGAGCCTGGTATCTGTTTGATCGACGCCGTAGCGCAGCCGGTAGTAGTAGCGCGTTGCCGGAGTCAATCCCGAGACCCGGATCTTGACGATGAAGTCTTGTCGGGGCAAAGCGGTCATCCACTCGGTCGGCATCGGGTCCGCAAAGTCCTCTGCCGCCGACAACTCGAAACGGGCCACTCCGGGACTGCCGGGGAGGTCTCCATCCACCAGCGCCGTGCCCCGGGTCAAGCGGGACTGCAAAATCACTCCGGTGGCGGTGACCTCGCCCGCCATGACCCCCTGGCCGATGGAGAGGTCGGAGGCGGAAAGAGTTCCACCCGTCAACAAAAGAAGGGCCGCAACGGCCGTGACGAATGGTGTGTATCGCATGGCGAACCTCCTATGAAGGAAATCTGACTGAATTTGCCGGACAGGATTATACCCGGATCGCGACCCGGCACTCGGAAATGGAGCCCGTTCCAGCCCCGGCCGCCGAATCGGCGGGGGGATGAGTGGATTGTGGTTAGTGAAGGCTCCGCCCTAGCCTGCGGATCATACAATCAAGAACGGTTCATCAAGAAAAGAAGAACCACGAATGAACACGAATAGACAGAGAGACCGATGAGATGATCGAGCAAGCTCGCTTTCCGTGCAGGAGCGTCTCGTCCTGGTAATCCTGTTCATCCTGCTAATCCATGTTCCTTTTTTTCAATTAACATGGATGCACAGGATATACAGGATTATTGTCATGCACCGCCTTGCCCCAGTTGCCGGGCATCGAGCGTGTCGTACCGCACGAGTCAGCTTTGCCTGCAGGAGCGTGTCGTGCTGGTTATCCTGTTCATCCTGTCTATCCATGTTTCTTTGTTTTTTTGCATCGATGCACAGGATGCACAGGATGTTTCAGAGAACGACTCGCTTGCAACCCTGGCATCCGCAATCCCCCACCCGATCATCGCCAGAGTCAGCATCCCCTGCAGCAGGTTCTCTTCCTGGTTATCCTGTCTATCCTGTGCATCGATGTTAATCACAAAGACTATCAATCCCCACGCCGACCCACCACCCAACCGCATCAGCCTTCGCCTACCTGGGGTCGGCTAACCGGTTGACTCCACCTTCCGGGTCCAGGAGAATCAACCCTTTCCCCAGCGTTTCCTTCCAGAGAGCCAGGTATGACAACCGGCGACAGCCTCCCCTCCCATGACGCCGACAGCAAGGCAGCCTCCCGCCGGAGATACTTGGCCCTGTTCGTGCTCGGCCTGGTGACCCTGCCCTCCTGCCAGGCCATGCTGCTGGTCTACGGGACCCGCATCAGGGAGTACTTCGCCATCAATGCCGAGCAGTTCGGAACGCTGTTCGGCACCCGCGGCCTGGGCCGCATACCGGCCCTGTTGACCATTGGCCCGCTGCTGAGCCGCGTGGGCGTCCGGCGGGCGACCGAACTGGCCACGGTGGGGGCCGGAGTCGCTTTCCTGATCCTGGGGGTGGGGGGAACTCTGCCGGCCTTCCGGGTGTCCATGCCGGCCATGGGCTTCTTTCTGGGGCTCTCGGGCATCGCCATCCCGGCATTCCTGATTTCGCTCTTCCCGGACCGCAAGCGCCGCATCTTTTCTCTGATGCTGGTGGCCTCGGCGGCGCCGTCCATCCTGACTCCGCTGCTGGCCAACGAGCTGTTGAAGTGGTCGGACGGGAGCGGGGATCCTGCTTTCGCCACCATTCTGCAGACCCCCTTCGTTATTTGCGGGGCAGCGCTGCTGCTGGGAGGCCTGCTGCTGAGCCTGGCCAAACTGAAGGTGTCCCGGGGCGAGCTGGAAAGACCCCACCGCATCCGCATCGGCCAACTGCTGCGTCTCCGTTCCCTGGCCATCGTCCTGATGCTTTCCCTCCACGCCGCCGCCGACACCACCCTCTACACCTTCCTGCCCATGTTCATGGCCACCCAGTTCACGCGGCTGCCCCTGTCGCCGGCCACGGCGGTTGCCGGCCACGGCGTAGCCTACGTGGCGACCCGGACGCTGCTGTCCTTCTGGCCCGAGGGCAAGTGGCACCGGGGCATCTTGTGCCTGGCGGGACCGCTGGGTGGCACCACCATCATCCTCACCCTCTGGTTCGGGCCGGCGGTCTCGGTGCCCATCCTCTATACCCTGGCCAGCATGATGTTTGCCGCCGAGTACCCGGTGCTGGTCAGCGAAGTCTCCTCGGAGTCCATGGCCGAATTCGGCTCCATCGTGGCCGGCGGCATGCTGGTCAGCGAGTTGATCGGCTTCGCTCTTCTAAAGGGAACCGGCAGGCTGGCCGACCTTACCGGCGACTTTCGGCTGGCGCTGAGCGTGGCCGCCTGCGGTTTCTTGGCTTTCGGCCTGATCGCCGCCCTGACGGGTCTGGGGAAACGGACTCGGGCCGCGCAACACTCCAGCTCATAGGGGAACTTCATCTCAGACCGGCAAGCATTAGAAAGAGTTATCCACGAAGACACACGAAGGACGACAAAGACACACGAAGAAAAACCAAAACGGCTGAGGGGTTTGCAAAATGCAGCAGCGGGATCGTTGCCGGGAAGGACGTGAATAGGGGACGTTGTTGAATTACTGGAATAACTCGTAAAGAGCGCGTAGGAGACGTTGTTGAATCAAAGCAATTCAGCAGCAGCTGATCAAAGTTATTCCAGTAATTCAACAACGTCCCCAGCACTGCACCCCCGCTGCGAATTTTGCAAAACGATCAACTCGTCAAGCCGTTTATTTGTGTTCATTCGTGTCCATTTGTGGTTCGTCTTTCCCTTTCGTGGGTATCTCTTTTCCCGCTTATCGTCTTGTGGACGGCAACTCCCTGGGGCAGACTACTCCACCAAACCAGGCGGTCACCAGGAAGCAGGCCAGCGGCACCGCGTAGGCAATCCGGATGCTGCCGGTCATGTCGGAGACCTGGCCCTGCAGGGCCGTCAGGACGGCTCCGCCCAGGATGGCCATGATCAGGCCGGCTCCACCGATCTTGGTGTGGCGGCCGAGCCCCTGCACCGACAGGCCGAAAATGGTGGGGAACATCAGCGACATGCAGCCCGATATCCCCACCAGGGCATAGACCCCGGCAAGGCCTCCCGCCAGAATGACCCCCAGGGTGCAGCCCATGGCAATCAGGGACATCAGGCACAGCAGGGCTCCCGGACTCAGGAAGCGCATCAGCCAGGTGTTGATGAATCGAGAGACGGTGAACAGTATCAGCGCCGCCAGGTAGTAGCTGGCCGCCTGGTCCTCGTTCAGCCCCAACTCCTGCATCACGTAGCGAATGGTGAAGGACCACACCCCGATCTGGGCGCCCACGTAGAAGAACTGGGCGGCCACCCCACAACGGTAGTGGGACATCCGGATCAGCCTGCCCACCGTAGCCGCCAACTCCAGGCCGCCGCCGCTGTCGGCGGCTCTGGGCCAGCGGGTGGCGGCAATGAGGATCCATATCAGGGTGAGGAACAGGGCCACGGCCACGTAGGGCTCCATGACCGCGGCCAGCTCCTCGGACTGAATCCGGCCGAGCTGCTCCCGGTTCATGGCGGCCCGCTCCTCTGCGTCGGCCCGGTTCAGCTCGGAGAGGATGAACCACTTGCTGAGAAAGACCCCCAGGATGGAGCCGATGGGATTGAAGGACTGGGCGAAATTCAGTCTCCGGGTCCCGGTCTCTTCCGGTCCCATGGCGATGATGTAGGGATTGGCGGCGGTCTCCAGGATGGACAGTCCCCCCGCCAGGATGTAGAGAGCCAGCAGGAAATGGGCGTAGCTCATGGTCTGGCTGGCCGGATAGAAGAGCAGCGCTCCACAGACGAACAGCCCCAGCCCCAGGAGCACCCCGGCCTTGTAGGTCCACTTCTTGACGAACAGCGCGGCCGGAAGGGCCAGGCAGAAGTAGGATCCGTAGAAGGCGATCTGTATCCAGGAGGTCTGGAAATCCGACAGGCTCATGATCCGCTTGAAAGCGGCCAGCAGCGTATCGGTCATGTTGTTGGCCAGGCCCCACCAGGCAAAGCAACTGGTGAGCAGGACAAAGGGCCACAGGGTCCGCCGGGGGATCAGCACTCTCGAAGTGTCCTCCATTGCAACCTCCAAGCCGCCCGTCCGAAACGGGTTCTACGATTCCAGCAGAGCCTGGGGGAACCGTCTGCAGCCATTGCGGCTCCTGCAGACATGAGCAGGAGGCAAGGCTACTGGACTCGGGCGGGCGGATCAAGAGTTCTCCAAAAACCCACGCCCGGAACGGGCGCCGGTTTCGAATTCCCTTTCGGCGCGGCCCCGACCCGCCTAAAATCGTTGCGGAAGGATCGTTGGAGATTCCTGAAAATCCTGCGACCGTTCCAGCGTAAACCGTGCCGGTTGCTTTCCCTGAAGGCGCGGACCCGTACGACCAAGGAGGTAACGCATGTCCCAGTTGGCAAGGCCGAGAGCCGTGTGGTTCGCCATCCCGATCCTGCTGGCCGCGCTCTGGAACGTGGCTCCGGGAGAATCCGGGTCCAACCGGGAATGGACGACCTCCTCCTTCCTTGATTTCGTGGACGGCACCCTCGCCGACGGCGGAGCCAACACCTACGTGGGGGCTGACGGCACGGTCCGGATCATCAATCTCTGGGACCTCAACAACGACGGCAACCTGGACCTCTTTTTCCCGAGCAGCCACGACCACAACGAGAAAGTGGATCTGTTCATCTACTGGGGAGGATCGGATTTCGACCCCGACGGCAGGACCCGGCTGCCCAGCAACGGGGGCAAGGCCGTGACCATCGCCGACCTGAACCGGGACCGTCATCCCGACCTGGTCCTGGTCAACCGCTTCAACGGCACCCGCAGCGATCTGGACTCCTACATCTACTGGGGCAGCCCGGCCGGCTTCGACCCCGGCCGCCGTACCTTGCTGCCGACCCGAGGCGCCGAGGCCGCGGCCGCGGCCGACCTGAACGGGGACGGCTGGAAGGAGCTGGTCTTCGCCAACAGCGGATTGAGCTACCACGTGCCGGTGGACCGATTCAACCAGTCCTTCATCTACTGGGGCTCGGAGAGCGGATACAGCCCGGAGCGCCGCACCAGCCTGAAAACGGTGCTGGCCCGCGACCTGGAGATTGCCGATATGGACCGGGACGGCTCCCTCGACCTGGTCTTCGCCATGGAAGGAAACCGGGATGAAGAGTCGGGCGCCTGGATTTACTGGGGAGACGGAAAGGGAGATTTCTCCGGGCGTCCGATCACCAGGCTGCCCGGTGAGAGGAGTTCGGCGGTGGCCGCCACCGACCTCAACGGCGACGGCTGGCCGGAAGTGGCGCTGGCCAACAGCTACCGGCTTCGGGCCCGGGAGATGGACATCTACAACATCGTCGATACGGTGGCCGTCGATTCCTACGTCTACTGGGGCAGCCCGGAGGGCTATGGGGCCGAGGAGCCCAGCCGGTTGCCGACGGTGTCCGCCATGGACATGGAAGCGGCCGACCTCAACGGAGACCGCAGGCCCGACCTGGTCTTCGCCAACGGGGCCGGCGGGGCATCCTATATCTACTGGGCTTCGGCCGGAGGATTCCAACCGAACAAGCGGTTGGCCCTCCCCACCTCGGAAGCGGCGGACGTGGAAGTCGAGGATATCAATCGAGACGGCTATCCCGACCTGGTCTTTGCTCAGCGCTCCAACCGCCTGGCCCGGGATGGCGGCTCCCTGATCTATTGGGGCGGCGGCCAGGGATTCAGCCGCGACCGCAAGCAGACCCTTCCCACCTTGCACGCCAGCGGAATTGCCATCGGCGACCTGGACTCCGACGGCAAGCGGGACCTGGTCTTCGCCAACAAGTCGGACGGCGGCCTCCCGGTGCCGTCCCTCCTCTACTGGGGAGCTCCCGGAGGCCGCTACAGCCGGGAAGCGCGCTTGGAGCTCGGCAGCGGCGGCGCCGGTTCCTACGCGGCCGCCGACCTGAACCGGGACGGATTCCCCGATCTCTTTGTCCCGGAAAAGTCCCCCGCCATTTACTGGGGTAGCGGGGAGCCCTATTCGCCGGGCCGCACCTCCAGGGTGGACTCCGAACTGGCGATGTCGGGCAGGTTCGCCGACCTCAATCGAGACGGCTACCTGGACCTGGCCCTGAGCGAGTGGCAGCCGGGACATGAGCAGACCAGCCTCCTCTGGGGAGGCCCCGGGGACTACTCCCGGGACAACCGCTTTGTCTTCCAGGTGGGAGGGTTGCGCCACCATCACCTGGCCGACCTGGATCGGAACGGCTGGCCGGACCTCCTCTTCACCAGCACCACCAACCGGGAAATCTTCATCTACTGGAACGACGCCCGGGGCTTCGACAACGCCCGCAAGACCCGGCTGCCCACCGGCGTCGCCGCCACCGTCGAAGTGGCCGACCTCAATGGAGACGGCCGGCTGGACATCATCGTTCCCAACCTGTTCGATCCCGATCCCGCTCCCGACAAGCCTCAATCCTTCGGGGGCTCTCCTCAAGGCGACACCTTCATCTACTGGGGCGGCCCCGAGGGCTATTCCCCGGAATCCCGCCAGGTTCTGCCTTCCATCGGGAACGCCGACGTGGCCGTGGCCGACCTGGACCGGGACGGCCGCTTGGACCTGGTGCTCACCAGCTACCACGCCGGCCACACCCGCAGCCATCCCTCCACCATCTACTGGAACGGCGCCCAGGGATTCCGGCCCGACCGTTTCACCCGGCTGCCGACAAACTCGGCCTCGGGCGTGCTGACGGCCGACTTCGACCGCAACGGCTACGAGGACATCCTCTTTTCCTGCCATTCCAAGGATGGGAACCACCGCAACGATGCCTTTCTCTACTGGGGCGGCCCCGCCGGATTCTCGACCGAACGGCGCAGCCGGCTTCCGGTATTGGGCCCCCATTATCTGAGCGTCATCGACATCGGCCACATCTATGACCGCGGCGACCGCTACGACTTCATCTCCCCTGCCTTCGACGGCGGTCCCGGAGCCGTTTTCCCCACGCTGGAATGGAAGGGCGACACCCCTTGGCGAACCGGGCTGGAGTTTCAGCTCCGCGCGGCCGAGACGCGCCAGGGGCTGGACGCCGCCCCCTGGCAGGGTCCCCAGGGTCCGGACAGCTTCTACCGAACCTCGCCGGCCGGGATCGAAGGCCTCCCGCAAAAGGCTCGCTGGATCCAGTACAAGGCCAGCCTGATCAGCCCCGACTCCGCCAACAGCCCGGTGTTGCGATCGGTTACCGTCGGATATCGCCGGCAGGCCGACTGATGGATTGGGAAGGATGAGTCGCGCCCATGGCCACAGAGCTCATCGGCTACAGCGACAAGTTCAGCGTGGCCCCCGGAGACAAGCTGGCATTCAAGGTCAGCACCGACCTGGCCCGATTCGAGGTCGCCATCGTGCGCCTCCTCCACGGTGACGAGAACCCGGCCGGGCCGGGCTTCAAGGAGGAAGTGGTCCCCACCCCGGTCGACGGCTGCTACCCCGGTCGACGGCAGAAAATCCACTGCGGATCCTGGCTGACCGTACCCGACCGACCTGCACTGAGGGGCATGAACGGGCTCACCCTGCAAGCCTGGATCTTCCCCACGGGAACCGACAGAGGGGAACGGCAGGGGTTGATCTCCAAGTGGTGGTCGACCGAGCCGGCCGGGTACGGGCTGGGGTTGGGGCCCGGGGGCGACCTGGAATTGCGGGTGGGCTGCCGGGAGGGGGAGGGCTGGAGTCTCTCGACCGGCCGTGCCCTGGGAGTCCGTCACTGGTATTTCGTGGCAGCCTCCATCGATGTCCCCGGCCGGCAGGTCCTTCTGAGCCAGCAAGAGTGCCTTGGACCCGGTCCGGACACCGCCTCTTGCAGCGCCACGGGCGCGCTTCCCCCGCAGGCGGCCCTCGACAGCGACGCCCCCCTGCTGATGGCGGCCGGACGGGCCCACCGGCTCGACGGGCGCATCCTGGGGAAGGAACTTTATGACGGCAAGCTCGACCGGCCCAGCCTGTTCAGCCGGGCCCTTGCTGCCGAAGAGCTGGAGCGGTTGAGACAAGGGGCCTCTCCACTAGAGGTGGGGCGGCAGGACCTGGTCGCCGCCTGGGATTTTTCCGGGGACGTGCACGCCTCCCGGGTCAGCGACCTGGGCGCCAACGAGCTGCACGCAACCGCCGTCAACATGCCGGCCCGGGCTGTCACCGGCTACAACTGGAGCGGGCAAGAGATCGACTTCAAGCGGTCCCCCGCGGAATACGGCGCCATCCATTTCCACAGCGACGACCTGGAGGATGCGGCCTGGCGGACCGACTTCACCCTGGAGGTTCCCCGGTCGCTCAGGAGCGGAATCTACGCGGCCCGTCTCCGAGGCGCCGATCGGGAAGACCACATCCCCTTCTTCGTCAGGCCCGGCGAGGGGGCGTCGCGGGCTCGGGCGGCCCTGCTGGTCCCCACCCTGACCTACCTGGCCTACGCCAACGAGAGGATGGACTACAGCCGCGGCCTGGCGGCCTTGATGGCCAGCCCGCGGCCGCTCAATCGGGACCCGAGAGACCTCTACCTGGTGGACCACCCGGAGCTGTCGTCCTCCCTCTACGACTTTCACCGGGACGGCAGCGGCTTCATCCATGCCTCACGATTGCGGCCCATTCCCAACCTGCGCCCCAACTACCGCAAATGGCGGAAGGGAGGCCCCCGCCACCTGGCCAGCGACCTCTACCTGGTGGATTGGCTGGAAACCAAGGGATTCGACTGGGATGTCATCACGGACGAGGATCTGCACCATCAAGGCCTGGAGCTGTTGCGGGACTACCGGGTCCTGCTGACCGGCACCCATCCCGAGTACACGACGGGGGCCATGCTCTCGGCCCTGGAGCAGTACCTGGGCCAGGGGGGACGGCTGACGTACTTGGGAGGCAACGGGTTTTACTGGGTCACCAGCATTTCCCGGGAAAAACCCCACGTCATGGAGGTCCGGCGGGGACATGCCGGGTCACGGACCTGGGAATCGGCTCCCGGAGAGGTCCACCACGGCACCAGCGGGGAGATGGGAGGGTTGTGGCGGCACCGGGGCAAGGCTCCCAACAGGCTGGTGGGGGTGGGCCTTTCCTGCATGGGCTGGAGCACGGAGTCTCCGGGATACGCCCGAACTCCGGCCAGTCGCGACCCTCGGGCGGCCTTCATCTTCGAGGGCGTGGGCGAGCGCGAGATCATCGGGAACTTCGGCCTGGCCATGGGCGGGGCCGCCGGAGATGAGCTGGACCGGCTCGATTTCGAGCTGGGGACTCCTCCCCACGCCCTGCTGCTGGCCTCCTCCACCGGCCACAACCACCATTACCAGCAGGTCATCGAGGACATTCCCCAACTCAAGAGCGAACGGCTCTACGGCGGCAGCACCCATCCTCCGATTCGGGCCGACATGGTCTATTTCGAGACTGCCCGCGGGGGAGCGGTCTTCTCGGTGGGGTCCATGTCCTGGTGCGGCAGCCTGTCCCACAACGACTACGACAACAACGTGTCCCGGATTACTGAAAACGTCTTGAGGACATTCCTGAGGTGAGACACGGGGGCCTTGACCCATTGAGATCAGAGTGAATTTCCGATAAGGTAGAGGTATTCGGACAAGGCTTTTTCCCTTCGACCCACGGCAACCGTGAACCCCATGCCGGCAAGACTCCTTCCATGGCTGGTATTGCAACTGGTGGTGGGGTCCCTGCCTTCCTCGGCTCTGGCCGAATCCATCCCCGCCTTCGAAGGCATCCGGCCCATTCTCGAAAAACACTGCCTGGCCTGTCACGACTCCCGCTCGCACCAGAGCGGCCTGGTCCTGGAGAGCCCCCAAGCCGCACTCCAGGGAGGCGCCTTGAACGGGCCCGCCGTCATCCCGGGAAAGAGCCGGGAGAGTCCCTTGATTCTCTACCTGACCGGCCGCAAGCAACCTCGGATGCCCTTGAGCGGCAATCCGCTAAGCGACGAAGAGATTGCCTCGATAGCCGGGTGGATCGACCGACTGCCGCCACTGTCGGAAGCCGAAAATCAGGTGCGGGGATGGCCCTGGCTGGAGTTGAAGGCGCCCGAGATCCCGCGGGTGCGCCATGACCAGTGGGTGAAGAACCCGATCGATGCCTTCATCCTGGCCAAGCTGGAGAGCCGGAAGCTGGCTCCCGCCTCGCCGGCCTCGAAGCGGCTGCTGCTGCGGCGCCTCTATTTCGATCTTATCGGCCTGCCCCCGACTCCCGAGCAGATGCGTCGATTCACCAGCGATCCCAACCCCGACGCCTACCGGCAGGAAATCGACCGGCTGCTTCGAGACCCTCGCTACGGCGAGCGCTGGGGGCGGCATTGGCTGGACATCGTGCGCTATGCCGATACCGACGGCGGCTATGACGGTCCCCTCCCCCACATCTGGCGCTATCGGGACTACGTGGTCCGGGCCTTCAACCAGGACCGGCCCTTCGACCGCTTCGTTCGGGAGCAGATTGCCGGCGACTCCTACCCGCAATATGGAGAGGAAGGCAAGCTGGGTCTTGGATTCCTGCATGGCACCGTGTTCAGCGAGGATGGCGTGCGGCGCGACGCCCTCAACGACATCGTCAACACCACCGCTTCGGCCTTTCTGGGACTCACGCTGGCCTGCGCCCGCTGTCACGATCACAAGTACGACCCCATCCCCATCCGTGACTACTATCGGATGGAGGCCTTCTTCGCACCGGTCAAGCTCAGCACCATGGAAGTACCCTTCAGCCAGTACGAGCTGCCCGGGCGGAACTCCAAGGCCTGGGAGGACGGCAAGGCCCACTGGGAAGGTCTGCTCAAGCGCCAGAAGGAGTTCCGCGAAAAGACCACGGCCAGGTTCAAGGAACGCCTGGAAAAGGCTCGCTTCCTGCAGGCTTATCAGGATCTCAAGGAACTGCCGCCCCTGAGCAACAGTCCCGTGAACGGAGACCTCAAACGGGCAGCCCTCGAAGGCGTCCTCTTGAATGAGCAGGAACAGGCGCTCTACCACCTGATGCGCAAGCAGACCACCGCCTATCGCAATCCGCACAGCCCCGACTACTACAAGCCCATGGCCCACTCGGCGTCGGCCTCCGTGGGCCTGAACTACGCCGCCCTGGGAAGAGATGCCGGAGGCCTTCCGGACCCGCCGACCACCTTTGTGCTGGAGGGAGGAGATCCCAAGAAGCGGGGCGAGGCGGTCCAGCCGGGATTCCTCAGTGCCCTGACCGGCCACTCGGAACCGGCCGGGCTGGAAGAGGTTGGCCACGACGGGGTCTCCCGCCCCATCCGAAACCCCGCCAAGGTATTGGCCGAGTGGATCGCCAGTCCCGAGAACCTGCTGACCGCCCGGGTGATGGTCAATCGGATCTGGCAGCACCATTTCGGCCGGGGACTGGTCAGGACCCCCAACGACTTCGGCCGCAACGGCTCCGGCACCGACTACCCGGAGCTCATCGACTGGCTGGCCGCCCGGTTCATCCGGAGCGGTTGGAGCGTCAAGTCCATGCACCGGCTCATTCTGCAGTCCAATACCTATCGCCAGTCGATGCATCATCCGGAGTTCGACCGTTTCCGGAAGATCGACCCCGAAAATCGCTATTACTGGCGATGGAGCATGCTGCGGCTGGAAGCCGAGGCCATCCGAGACAGTGTGCTGGCGGTGAGCGGCCGCTTGAATCTGCTCATGGGAGGACCCGGATTCTTTCCCAGGATCGACAAGGACTTGCTGGAAGGGGCCGTGACCTGGTTCGAGCCCTCCCCTCCCGAGGCGAGAAATCGGCGCAGCCTTTACATGTACCAGCAGCGCAGCCTGGTGTTGCCCCTGGTGAAGGTCTTTGACGGCACCCAACTGGACGAGAGCTGCGCCGCCAGGGAGGTCACCACCGTGACCCCCCAGGTTTTCGTCCTCTTCAACAGTCGGTTTGCCCACGAGCAGAGCCGCGCGCTGGCCGCCAGGATCGTTGCAGAGGCTGGGGATGATCCCGGACAACAGCTCGAGCAAGCCTTCCAACTTGCCCTGCAACGCTCTCCCACTCCTTCGGAACGAAGCGACGGCCTGGAGTTTCTGGGAGCCGCTCGGCCGGTTTCGGGAGATCTGAAGGAAACTGTGAGTCTGGCCGCGGGCGGGGGCGGTTCGATCGACGACGACCGGGGAATTCCCGCCGCACGGCGGATAAAGGATGCAGAGGGAACCTTGGCCGATCTCTGCCTGGCCCTGTTCAACCTGAACGAATTCATCTATATCGAGTAATGGCAACGCGGGAGGATGGGCCCCCTCATCCCCGACAAGGAGAACCCTCACCATGGCTGATGGTCTGCCGAAACGGAACCCCGTCCCGAGCCCCATGAACGGTCCGCAGACGGAACCCGTGGGACGCCGGCACTTCCTCTTGCAGGGTGGAGCCGGTTTGGGGGGACTGGCCCTGTCCTACCTGCTGCAAAGAGAGTCTCTGTCGGCCGCGGAATCTGCCGCCAGCCCACTGGCTCCCAACCCCCCCCACCTGGCGGCCAAGGCCAAGTCCTGCATCTTCCTGTTCATGGGAGGCGGTCCCGGCCACATGGACACCTTCGACCCCAAACCGGATCTCACCCGGCACCACGGAACGGTTGCCAGCGGCGGACCGGACCAGCCCGAAGGCTCCAAGCTCCTCTATATCGGCAGTCCCTTTCGGTTCAGCAAACGGGGAAAGAGCGGCATCGAGGTCTCCGAGCTTTTCCCTCATTTGGGCGAGTGGGTCGACGAAATGTCGGTGGTTCGGTCCCTCTACACCGACAGCGACAACCACACCGCCGGCACCCTGCTCATGAACCTGGGCCGCCCCATGCCGGGCAGTCCCTCCCTGGGGTCCTGGATGGTCTATGGCTTGGGCACCGAGAACCAGGATTTGCCTGCCTTCGTGGTCTTGCCCGATTACCGTTTTATCCACGGCCCCCAGAATTGGTCCAACGGATATCTGCCGGCCATCTATCAAGGCACTCTGCTGAACCTGGTGGGGCCGCCCATCGTCGATCTGAAGCCGCCTGAAGGGGTGACCCGATCCCGACAGGCGGCCAATCTGCGCCTGATCACCAAGTGGAATCGAGACCACCTGCGTTCCAACCCGGTCAAGGATGACCTGCAGGCTCGCATCCGCAACTATGAGCTGGCCTTCCGGATGCAGACCTCGGTCCCCGAGGCCCTGGACCTGGAGAAGGAACCCGAGAGCATTCGGGAACTCTATGGCATGAACAACGCCGTCACCGAGCCCATGGGGCGGAAGTGCCTGATGGCCAGGCGGATGGTGGAACGCGGCGTCCGATTCATCCAGGTGTTCAACAGCAGTTGGGATTCCCACTTCGATCTCACCAAGGAGCACTCCCGCAGGGGGCTGGAAACCGACCGGCCCATCGCGGGTCTTCTGCAGGACCTGAAACAGCGAGGCCTGCTGGACGAGACCCTGGTGGTCTGGGGAGGCGAATTCGGGCGCACCCCCGAAAGCGGCCGCGGCCTGGTGAAAGAGACCATGGGGCGCGAGCACAACAAGGAAGCCATGGCGATGTGGTTTGCCGGCGGGGGCGTCAAGCCGGGGACCGTGGTGGGAGCGACCGACGAAATGGGACGACGGGCCGTCGAAAGCCGCTATCACATTCACGATCTGCATGCCACCATCCTCCACTTGATGGGGCTGGACGATATGCGCCTGACCTACTATCACGGCGGGCGTTTCAAGCGCCTCACCGATCTGGGCGGTCACTTGATAAAGGAGATGATCGCCTGATGGAACCGATCAGCCGGCGCGGCTTTCTGGCCATGGGTGCCGCCGGAGCCGCCCATCTGCTGCGTCCTGCCGCTGCTCTCCCTTCCAGGATTGCCTCTCCCGGGAAACGCCGCCTCCTGTTCAACTGGGACGGCTCCATGATCCACTGCTGGGGGCGCGCCGCCCTGCCCCGCTCCAATGGCCCTCTGACCCGCGACCAGTTCACTTCCCTGGTATTCACTCCCATTGAAGACTCGGCCGTGGATACCGTGCTTTTCAGCTTCGGCAGCGGGAACGTGGCCGAGTACCAGAGTCGCGTGCTGGAGTGGCCGGGGGAAGCCGACAACTTCCGATTCCCCGAGGAAAGAACCTGGCACGCCGGCATCCCGGTGGACCCCGAGGATCAGTACCGGAACCCGAAGTCGCTGGCCGACGCCGGACACAATCCTCCGGCGATTGTGGTCCAGGAATGCCATCGCCGAGGCCTGGAGGCCTTTGTTTCCCTGCGCATGAACGATTGCCACGATGCCCTTCGGGGGCGCGGGCAGTTGCCCAACCCGGAACTGCCCACCTTCAAGCGTCTCAACCCCGATTGGCTTTCCAACCTGCGCTGGTGGACGGCGCTCAATTTCGAAAAACCCCAGGTCCGCGCCCTCAAGCTGCGAGTGATCGAGGAATTTTTCGATCGCTGGGATTTCGACGGCATCGAGTTGGATTGGCTTCGCCACACCTTGAACTTTCCCCGGGGCACGGAACGCGAGAACGCCAAGCACCTCACCAGCTTCATGCGCTCGGTGCGCCGGAGTCTGCGAGAACGAGGCCGGCGCCGCGGCAGGCCCATTGAGCTGGGCGTACGGGTTCCGGAGCGCCTGGAGTGGTGTCTGGAAGGAGGTTACGACCTCCCCGCCTGGATTTCCGAGGACCTGGCGGATTTTCTGATCCTGGGACAGGGATTGACCGAACTGCCGGAATTGAAAGAGTTTCGACAACTGATGACCCGCAAGAACCTACCCATCTATCCCTGCCTCTACATGTACGGCAATGGATACCGGGTCAGTCCGGATGCCGTGATCCGGGGCAGCGCGGCCAACCTGTGGCGGGATGGAGCCGACGGTCTCTACACCTTCAACTGGTTTACCTACGGGTCATGGCGGAAGCCTCTGTTGGATGAGATTGCCGATCCGACAACCCTGTCCAAAAAAACCAGGCACTATACGACCGTCCATCGATTCGACTCGACGCCCTTCACTCCCGTAACCGACGCCATTCGCTACAACACCGCCCTCCGGGATGCCCCGCTCCCTTTCGACCTGAACCCCGACGGCAAGGCAAAGACCCTGCTGGTCCCCATCGCGGACGACCCGAGATCCAAAACGAACCGCCCCCGGAAGGCTGAATTGTGGATCGGCATGCACTACCACAGAACGGGAGACGTCTTGAACCTGGTACTCAACGGGCAGCCGCTGGACCCCGGGGACATTCACATATCCAGCCACTGGCAGCAGGTCGGTTACGAGGTCAGTCCGCCGGCCGGACAGGGAATCCTGGGCTTTCCCGCCGGAGAATCCTACGACATGCGGTTCGGGGCCCTGCGGCTCGATCTTCCCCTCAACAGCCTCAAGAAGGGCCGCAATCGGCTGGATCTCAAGCTGTCAGCCCGCGGCGCCGGATCGGACAAACCCTTGCGAGTCACCCGGGTGGAGGTCGTGGCCAAAGCTTGACAGGTGGAGCCCCCGGCCTGCCGTGCGGAATTTTGCGAACGGCGCAATCGAGTAACGGCAAGGATGGAGAGGAAGAACCGGAAATGAACGCTTCAAAGCTCAGTTCCGCGGAACTGGACCGCCATGCCGCCAGGCTGAAAGACGAGGGTTACACCATCATCCCCGAGGTGTTGTCCCCGGCAGACCTGGACGGGGCCAGGCGGGCCATCGACGAGACCCTGGAGGCGGAAGCCGCCACCGCCCGCAAGTACGGCCTGCAGAACGAGAACCTCCTGATGTGCTACAACGCCCAGGGGAAGCATCCCCATTTCCCGGGCATGCTGACCCGGCACCCCGAGCCGCTCCTGGTGGCCCGCCGGGTGCTGGGGGAGGACATGTTCGCCCACAACCTGGCCATCCGCAAACCGCTGCCCACCGGCAAGAAGGACTGGACCAAGCTGGGGGGCTACCTGCATGCCGACTGGCACCACTTTACGGTCAACCCCTTCATCGGCGGCAAACATTACGCGCTGGCCGTCCAGTCGGTCTGGTGCGTTTCCGAGTTCACCCGGAGGAACGGCGCCACCTACGTCTGGCCCGGGTCCCATCTGTCCCTGGAAGTCCCCCCGGAACAGCCGAAGACCCTGCCGGAGGGGTGGGTTCGAGCCGAGGCCCCGGCCGGTTCCGCCATTCTCTGGGACTCGGCCCTCTGGCACACCAGCGGCGCCAACGGCGGCACCGCGCCCCGCTACTCGCTGGTGTACTACTTCCAGCGCTGGTGGGTCAGGGGATTCAACGACGCCTATCGGCTGTGCCCCCCGGAGGCTAGGGCGCGCATGACCGAAGAGGAGCGCCGCATCTGGGGATTGGAAGCCGCGGTCCCGCCCAACACCCATTTCCGCGGAATGACGCCGGATCAGATCGAAGCCCTCACGCCCCAGGAAAAGGCCGTCCTCAACATCGCGGCGTTTTGACAGGGGGGCATCGAGTCTGTGAAACGGACAGGGGACGCTCCCAGACCAGCGCTGCGGTGCAGTCGACAGGCTACTTGTCGGAGCGGGAAACCCTGCTTCGATGAGTCGATTTCTTGTTATACTGACTTCTCAAGGAAGGTCCATGGCCACGATTGTTTTCGACACCCACGCTTTCGTGAAGGAGTTGGCCGAGGCCGGCATGCCGGAGAAGCAGGCCGAAGTGCTGGCTCGCTCCCAGGCGACGCTGATCAATGAGACGCTGGCCACCAAGCAGGATCTGAAAGAGCTGGAGCTGCGCTTGACCATACGCCTCGGCTCCATGATGGTGGTTGCCATCGGCGTGGTCGCCGCCCTGGTGAAGCTGCTGTAACCGATGACTTCCCTCCGTAACGAACTACCCTGTTTTGTCGCCGCGAATGCACCCGAAACAGCGACAGACCCTGCCCGATGGCGGATGGTCCTCCCTGGGTTCCTGACTCGGGCCAGACTTCCAGGACCTGCTACTCCAGGGGGATCGGAAACGTGAGGGTTCCATCGTTGGACCTGTTATCCACGCTCACCACGTACAGGTAAGCTTCTTCGGGGATTTGCCAACGGATGAATCCATTCTCCACTCGGGCCGAGACGGACTTCTGCGAATAGCCCTTGGCCGGAAGATCGAACCTGATGACTTGCACGGGGTCTGCCCCTCTCTCCCCGGAATGGACTCTGGCAGTCACCGTCTGGCTCCGGCTCAAACTGTTGAACACCCCGATGTTGGTCCGCCTGTCGTCGTCCACGTTGACTCCGAAGCTAATGGCCGATCCCCTGTAGAGAAGCGGGGGAGTGGGCTGGTTGACGACGGCGGTGCTGTTCCTGCCGTTGGAGGAATCGAAGTAGACCTCAACCGAAGCGACCTGGAAGGGCTTCTCGGCCGTGAATTCGACCGCTCCGGCCCCCCGGAATCCGAAGAGAGAATCCAGAAAATCGTTCCAGGTGTGGTGGGTAACTGCTTCCAGCGAGATCGTTTCCTCCTTCACCAGCCCCTGGGTCCCGTAGAGGCTGGCCGTGACCTCGATGGCTTCCTCGTTCAGGTTCGCCAAAGTGAGCTTGGTCTTGTATATTCCCCCGAACCTGCCGGGGACGTTGGCGGTGGTGGGAATAATCCAGCGTTTGGAATTGAGAGGAGTAAGCCCTTCGCCGGAAACCGATTCAAAAAGGGCGGTCACGTTTCTGGCGGAGCTAATCCGGACGGTGCAGCGGTTGCCGGCGACGGAATCACAGCCCCGCCAGCTCTTGAACAGATAACCCGAGTTGGGACTCGCCGTCAAAGTCAGACTGGTCCCCGAGGTATAGGAAAACCGGGGTTGCGACTCCAGATAGTTCAAGGCGGCATCGACCTGAATGCGGGGTCTCGTGATGCTGTTTCTTGAGTCGGTTATAGAGACGCCCGTGCTCTTCAAGGCGGAAAGCACCTGCTGTATCGTGGCGTTGGGCGCCTTGGACTTGAGCACCGCCCAGGCGCCCGCCACGTGGGAAACCGCTAGAGAAGTGCCAGACGCCGTTGCGAAGTAGTTTTCAGGATAGGACGATGTGATCCAACGACCCGGCGCCAGCAGGTCCAGTTCGGAAGAACTGTTGGAGAAGTCGGAGACCCCGTCCCGAGTTGTCTCCGAGCCGTCCCGGCCGGCACTGCCGTCGTCGGTCGAACCCACGCTCACAACGCTGGAGATGCAGGCAGGGAAACCGATGGCCGTGGTGAATTCCTTGTTTCCGGAGGAGGCAACGGCGGCGATTCCGACGGCGCCCAGTAAGTCAACTATGGCTTTTCCGGATGGAGCGATTTGGTCACATGTACCGAGAAATTCCCCTACGCCCAAGCTCATGTTGACGGCCGCGATGTAGAAGCGGTCGCTGAGATCCAGCACCCGTTCCAGTCCAGAGATGATATCGGTGTCAGATGCTCTCATGCAGGGTCCTTCAGACGCCTCTTCTTCGTCTTCATCGGAGCATTGGTCAGGCTCAATCTTCGAGAAAACCTGTATGGAGATGAGGCTGGCGTCTCTGGCCACGCCCGAGAAATCCGGCCCTCTGCCGGCGGCTATTCCCGCGACGAGGGTACCATGATAGCAATCAGACAAATCCGGGTCCGAACAGGGCCGGCCCGAGCCTGGGCTCGTCGATTCGGCAACGCCCCCTGGACAGAGCGATTCTCCGCGGCCCCCACCCGAGTAGCAGGCTTCCGACACGACCTTGCCCGCCAAAAACCGATGGTCCTTGTCCACCCCCGTATCCAGGATGGCAATGGTCTGGCCCGAGCCGCCGAATCCCTGACTCCAGGCCCGATGCGCTCCGATCAGGGGAACGCTTTCCTCGAGCATCGGCTTCAGCAGCTTGTCTTCTTCAATGCTCACCACCTGAGGGTCGGACGCCAGAGCCTCCAGCGCCGCCTCCTCCACCTCCATCGCCAAGTAGGGAATGTACTTGAACCTCCTGACGGACGAGACGCTGTAGCCGCTCATTCTGACCAGCAATTCCTGCTGGGCCCCGTCGACCCGGCTCACCATGGCCGCCCGCGCCGCCGCGTCTTTAAAGCTGCTCGCGGACGAAGCTCCGGAGCCTCCTTCGACTCTCAAGCCGACGATGACTCTTATCCGGCCCTCCGCCCGGACCCTGGCCGCCAATGCGTCCAAGGCCCTGGCCCTTTGAGACCTTGCGGTGGGTCTGACAGCCACAACCGGCTTGTCGGACTGAGGGATAGCGGTGTCGTCGCGGTCGGAGAGACCACTGAGCCGGATTGTTGCGGCGGTGCAGGTCGATGTCCGGCTCGGCCTAATGGTTCCGGCACCCCTTGGCGCCACCCCGGTGGTCAGAGGGAAGCAGCCGGAAACGGAAACTTGCCGAACGGTAACGGTTCTACTGAACTCGTTGTCCGTTTCATTGCTCTCAGAAACCGAATCTTCGGAATCGACAACGATTTTGAGGGTGTGTGTGCCGGCGCTCAAACGTCCGATCCAGTAGTCGGACCAAGACGCGAAATAATTGCTCATGAGGGGGGACGAGGTAGACCTTTCGCTTTCAAATGTCCGCGCCAGCCGCCCGTCGATGAAGAGCTCAACACGAAAGGATTCCGTCACCGAAGAAGAGCCGGCGTTAGCCACCGCAAAATCAACGTAAAGATCATCAGTGTCCCTTAAAAGGGAAGTGTCGCTGTGGGTATCCTTTACGTTGGAAACCACGATCCTGTCCGACCACTCCCGCGGCTGGTGCGGTCTGAGGTTGGGCAGGCTGCCTTGGGAATGATTGTGGGCCGGGAATAGGATCAGGACGAAGAGCAC
The DNA here is from genome assembly GCA_022826755.1 of Acidobacteriota bacterium. GTDB lineage: Bacteria > Acidobacteriota > Terriglobia > Versatilivoradales > Versatilivoraceae > Versatilivorator. The sequence continues at coordinate 21,877 of JAJDUG010000001.1, read as the reverse complement.
TGCGGCGATCCGGACACCAAATTCAAGGATCCCCCTGCCCCGCCAATTTGCCTCGATTCTTCGACCGGCACACCGAACCCAGGAACTTGGTTGTAAATTTAATCGAAGAGGAGTTCGAACGGCTCCCTCCCGAATCCAGCGCATAGCCTTCTGAAAACGAAACAGCGATATGTCCGTTGGGTCAGGGCGTGACCTGCTCCAGGATGGCGACATCTCCGGGGTTCCAGGTCTGGGCGATGATGTAGAGCTTGCCGTCGACCTGGCGCACCACGGCGTCGTGGATGTGCTGAAAGCTCTTCAGGCCCAGCTCATCCTTGACCATCACCGTGGAAATCACCCGGTCGCCCTCAAGGATGTAGATGGGCGCGCCCTTGCTGCGGTCGGGTCCATACAGGCAACCCACCACGGCGTATTTCCCCGCGTAGTCGATGTCGATGGGAAAGGAACCCACCGGCAGCCTCAGGGTGGACCGGTAGTGCCCGTAGCGCGTGAAGCGTTCCACCTTGGCATTGGGGCGGTCGGAGACCGCCAGGAGTCGCTTGTCGGGAGTCAGGGTGATGCCGTGCCCCGTTCCGAACCGGCCGGGGCCATCGCCCTTGCCGCCGAAAGCCAGGTCGTGCCAGCGTACCCGGAAGGGGTCGGTGCCCAGGACTCGGGCCGTCAGGACGAAGTCGAGACTGGAGTAGCCCGTCGTCACGTAGAGCATCCCCTCCAGATGCTCCACGTCGGTGGGGGCAAGATTCCCCATTCCCCGGAAGTAGTCGTTGACGGTGGGGTGGTCGAAGTCATCTTCCAGGGTGGGAGCCCTGAGCGTGTGGACCAGGGCTCCGTCGAGGGTGGTGGTATGGATGTCTCCCGTCTTGTGGGCGGGGAAGGTCAGGTAGCCGGTGCCGTCGGCGGCGTACCAGATGGTGACATTGTGCAGAGCCACGTCCTTGATCGCCTCCGGCGTCTCCAGCAGCCGCACGGTCTTCATGTCCGCGCTGATCTGCAAGATTCCCGCTCCGGCCAAGGCGAAGTAGGTCTCTCCTCTTCCGGGGCGGCGGTCCACCGTAAAGCCCCCGTGGGCGGCGGCCAGCACCTTCCTGGCCTCTTCCGGCAGCTTTTCCGAGGTATACAGGACCCGAAACTTCATGGCTCCCTGCCCGCTCACCGCTCCTTGAGAAGCCTCTGCCGCGGAGACGCCTTGCATCCCGCCGGTCACCGCGGTGGCCACGACGGAGCGGTGGTCATGAGAGAAGAGCGTTGGAGAGCCCAAGCTCATGCCCAACAGGATTGCAGCCCAGGCACAGACAAGGACATGGGTGTGCCGCTTCATGAAATGACCCTCCCCGTTGGAAATGGGATCCAGGCGATCTTTCGAATCGTGCATTGGGCGCCGGAATATCCGGCTTCGGCAGGCGGACAACGATAAACGAGCCTCCGGTGGTCAGGCCGGCTTTGCCTCCTTGTAACGCACCATCAGCTCCAGCTTCTCGATCAGGACCTCCTCCGACCTTTCAGCCGGACGGCCGGCGACGCGAACCCCCACCAGGTTCTTTCCCAGGGCTAGCTGGTCCGGCTTCACCTCGAATCCCAGCCATCCGTCCTCGACACGAGCGGTTCCCAGGTTGAGGTTGTTGACCCTCACTTCAACCCGCTTCTCGATGCCTCGTGCCATGCCGCTGGTCCAGTGAGGCTCCGGACCCGGTCCGCCCACCCGCTCGGGGACCAGTCTGTCCCTGACCATGACGGGGGGATGCTTCCTGCTCTTGGGCAACCGCGCCGCGGCCGGATCGTTCAGCAGCAAACGGAGGCGCAAGCTGGCGATCCTGTCGGCCTCTGAGGGGATGTCGTCGCCCACGTTGAGGGTCAGCAGGGTATCCACCCTCCCGCTGTTGTCGAGAGCGGCGGGCAAGGCCTCCAGCATGTTGGTGTTGGAATACATGAACCTGGGAGTCGACCAGTCTTCGGGATTGGGAATCACGATGGTTCCGTGGCCGCCTCCGCGGCGCTGCACCACAAAGGTCTTGTCCAGGTGGCGAATGACCTCGGCCCCACCCATTTCGCGGAAGGCCTGCTGGTGCATGGGCCAATGGAGTTCTCCCGGGTCGGGACCGTACTTGAAGTTGAAGGTCTGAATGCCGTCGGCGCCCTGCTGGTACCAGTTGGACCAGACACCCCGGAGGACTTCGATGGGGGGAGCGCAGTAGCCGTCCGAGGAGTGATGATCGTCGATCACGCCCAGCAGCTTGACGGGCGTTCCCTCGCCGAGTTGACGGAAAGCCGCCAGGTCCACTTCGAAATTGCGGCATCCCAGAGCCAGGATGTCCACCATTTGCTCCCTGATCCAGGCGCCGACATCCATTCCATCGAAATGACAGCCCACCAGGTTCTCCGGAACCCGGGCGGCCAGCAGGAACGCCCGCCCGCGGCGGCGCTCCACCTCCAGGGTCATCAGCCGGATTCTGCGGATGAGATCGGTCAGCAGGGAGTGATGCTCCCAGGCCTGACCGGGAGGGAAGATCGGGCACATGCGAGCGAAATCCAGCTCGATTCCGTCGAACTCGTAGACCGTCGCGACCTCCTCCATTTTGCGAAAGACATAGTCACGCACGCCTTCGACGGCATAGTTCCAAATCCCGTTGGGATTCCAGGGCATGACCATAACCCAATCGGGATTTTGCTGCTTGAGCGGGATGCGATTCTGATTGTGCATGTCATCGATGAAGGTTCCCCGCCCCGGAATGAACTGCGGGTCGTTGTCGCTGCCGTTCATGCGCTCGGAGAAAAAGACTTCCAGCCCTCGCTTGCGGGTCTCGTCCTGGAAAATCCGAACGATGTCGGTCCCCTGCTCAATCCAGCGTTGGTAGGCGGGCTGATTGTAGGTGGGCAGGATCTTGCTGGGGTAGGCGGCCACGTTGCCCTCCCCCCAGTTCCACCACACGCTGTCGATGCAGGACTCCGGGTCGTCGATGAAGGCGAAACGGCTCTTCAGGATGGCATCGATGCTTGGATAGTTGTCGGGATCGATCAGCAGCACGTCAAAGTTCTTGGCCACCCGCCGGCGGCGGTTGACGGCTTCCAGGTGAAGCGGCGAAAGCCGGACGGGCGGTCTACTCTCGCCGGGCCGGTCCTCCAAAGCCACCCGACATCCACTGAGTTGCGCGGCTCCGACCACACCGGCAACGGCGGCACCCAAAAATTCTCGACGATCCATGGTTCAACCACTCCTCGGTCGTGCTGCGAGCCTTTTGCAAAATTCCGCAGCCAACGGTTTTATGCAGGCTCGGAACAGGTTTTGATTAACAATGACATTCAGGCTGCAACGGCGATGTGCTGCAGGCGCCGGAATTCACCACAAAAAGCACGAAGGGCACAAAACGAGCTTCTTGATTTCGAGTCTTGCCGATCGGATGGTTCTTTTTGTGTTTTTGTGCCTTTTATGGCCATTGAGGCTCAGATCCCTCTGCCGTTGTGACAGGCTTAGCCCACCTATCAGCCTATCACAGCGGAAAGCGGGCAGTGAAAACGAGGCCTTCCCCGCGGCAAATTTCCCCTCGCAATGTTACTGCTGAACCCTTTCGGCAATTGGTAGGATAATACCGGGCCGGCGGGCTCCTGCCCGCGCGATCTCGGGTCGCCTGTGTCAAACCTGTTGTCACCCAGCATTCATCCCCACTTTCTTGTCGGAGGGCTAACCCATGAATCGACCGCTCGGACCATCCGTCGAGGAATTGATTGAAAACAAGAACTGGTCCGAGCTTCGGACCCTGGTGTCCGATTGGCCTGCGCCGGAGACGGCCGAACTGCTGCTGGCTATGGACAAGTCGGACCGCGTCCTGCTGTTTCGCTTTCTTCCCCGTGCCGCCTCCACCGATGTCTTCGCCCATCTCAGCACCGAGTCTCAAGTGGCTCTGGTCAAGGAACTGACCGACGAGGAGACCCGACAACTCCTGGCCAACCTGGAACCGGACGACCGGACACACCTGCTGGAGGAAATGCCGGGACGGGCTACCCAGCGCCTGCTCAACCTGCTGAGCCCCGAGGACCTGGTGGAAGCGCGCAAGCTGCTGGGATACCCGGAAGAGAGCGTGGGCCGCCTGATGACCCCCGACTACGTGGCCGTCCGCGCCGAGTGGACCATCGAGCGCAGCTTGCAGCACATACGCAAGGTCGGCAAGGGGCTCGACTCCATCGCCACGGTCTATGTGACCGATCCCCAGTGGAAGCTGATGGACGAGATCGAATTGCAGCAGTTCGTGCTGGCGGCGCCCACCGATCGAGTCGATGCCCTGATGGACCGCTCGGTCGCCACCTTGTCCCCCTACAGCGACCGCGAGGAAGCCGTGGGTCTCATGGGCAAATACGACCTGGTGGCGGCCCCGGTAGTGGACTCCGGCGGCGTGCTGCTGGGGGTGGTAACGGTCGACGACGTCATGGACGTGGCCGAGGAGGAGGCGACCGAGGATTTCCAGAAGTCGGCGGCGGTCGAACCCCTGAAAATGAGCTACGAGGAGGCGGGGATCTGGTCCCTCTACCGCAAGAGAATCCCCTGGCTGGCCCTGCTGGTGCTGGTGAACCTGGCTGCCTCTTCGGTGATTGCCGCCTACGAAGAGACCCTGTCGGCGGCCATCGCCCTGGCGTTCTTCATTCCCTTGCTCATTGGCAGCGGCGGCAACGCCGGAGCTCAATCGGCCACCCTGATGGTGCGCGCCCTGGCCACGGGAGACATCCGGGCGAGACAATGGCCCCGAACCGTCCTCAAGGAACTGGCGGTAGGGGGGACTCTGGGGGCCACCATGGGAGCCACCGCCTGGTTCTTTGGGGTGCTTCGAGGGGGAATGGACATCGCCATGGTGGTGGGACTGGCGATGCTGACCATCGTTGTGGCCGCCAATACGATCGGGGTGGTGCTGCCCTTCCTTCTGAGCCGGCTGGGAATCGATCCGGCCGTGGCCAGCAGCCCCTTGATCACCTCGATCGCCGACGTGGCCGGACTGGTGATCTACTTCTGGCTCGCCTCGGCGCTGCTGGGCAATATGGTCTGAGAGTCGGCTGGACAGGCCAATCGTTGTTCCGATACACTCACCCTCCCCAGTGACCCTCCGCCCCGAATCCCCTTCGGCACAAGGGGTTTCAGGGCCGGCCCCTTTCGATCCGCCAGAATCCCGGCTGTCGAATCGGGGTCCGGGAGACCTGTTGCCGATGGTCGCAGCCAGCAGGAAAAACCCCGTTTCCCCCAACGGCACCGAGACCGGTCCCGGCCCTACCGACGTCCTGATCGTCGGCAGCGGAATTGCCGGAGCCACCACGGCCCTGCGCCTGGCGCGCAATCCCCGGCGGCGGGTGACCGTGGTCACCCGCGAGGCGGATCCCAAGCAGTCCAACACCCGCTGGGCCCAGGGTGGCGTGGTGGGACGCGGCAGGGACGACGCACCGGAAACCCTGGCCTCCGACATTGTCGCCGCCGGGGCCGGAGCCAGCTCTCCTCAAGCCGCCAGGCTTCTGTCGGAAGAGGGTCCGCGGCTGCTGCAGGAAATACTGGTGGAGGAGGCGGGGATCTCTTTTGACCGCGGCGATTCCGGCCAGTTGATTTTTGGACGGGAGGGCGCCCACTCGCGCCGGAGGGTGGTCCATGTGGGAGACTCCACCGGCCTGAGCATCATCGAAGGGTTGATGGCGGCGCTGCGACGCTGTCCCAACGTAAATCTTCTCACCGGCTTCACGGCGGTGGACCTCATCACGTTTCCACACCACTCCAGGGACCCTCTGGCCACCTACCAGCCCATCACCTGCCACGGCGCCTATCTGTTCGATCGCGAGGCGCGCCGGGTCCACCGGCACCTTGCCGGATTCACGGTTCTGGCCACCGGCGGCCTGGGCAGGATCTTCCGCAACACCACCAACCCCATGGGAGCCCGCGGCGACGGCCTTGCCATGGCCAATCGGGCCGGCGCCCGCATCGTCAATGCCGAGTACGTCCAGTTCCATCCCACCGCGCTGGCCACTCCGGGCGCGGAGAGCTTTCTGATCAGTGAAGCCGTGCGCGGTGAAGGAGGAATCCTGCTTACCCCCGACGGCCGGGCCTTCATGGCCGACTATTCCCCCCAGTGGAAGGACCTTGCCCCGCGCGACGTGGTGGCTCGCGCCATTCATCACCAGATGGAAACCCATGGATACCCGCACGTGCTGCTGGACATCGCCTCGCGCATGCCGGCCGCTGCCATCGAGGAACGATTCCCCAACATCCGGTCCACCTGTCTGGAAGCCGGCATCGACATCACGGCGGAACCCATTCCGGTGGTACCCGCGGCCCACTATTTCTGCGGCGGGGTATTGGTGGATTCCTGGGGGCGATCGAGTATCCGGAACCTCCACGTGGTGGGTGAAGCCAGTTGCACCGGCGTCCATGGGGCCAACCGCCTGGCCTCCACTTCCCTCCTGGAAGGGCTGGTGTGGGGCAGCCGAGCCGCCGACAAGATGGAAGCCTGCATGAGCTCCGGCTCGTTGCCGCTGCCTCCGCTGGAGGCACTGCCCCCCTGGGATGACAGCGGCCTGGTTTCCGATCCCGACCCGGCGCTCATCCAGGGAGACATGCAGACCATTCAAAACATCATGTGGCATTACGTGGGGCTGGTCCGCAGCGAAGACCGCCTCTCGCGGGCCATTCGGGAACTGCGTCACCTCTGGAACGAAATAGAGACCTTTTACCGAACCACCAAGCTGAGCGATGGCCTGATCGGACTGCGCAACGCGGTGGAGGCCGCCCTAATCGTCTCCAGGGCCGCCTACCACAACCGGCAGAGCCGCGGCTGCCACTACCGGCAGGACTCGGAATCGGCCGAAGGTGACCGCTTGATCTGAGCGAAAGAAGCCGTGCTGAAAAAACTGGACGATTATCGTTACCTCATCCCCAGGTCCTACAAGCAGGGCATGAAAGTCGAGGGACTGGTCTACGCCAACGAGTCGCTGATTCGGCAAATCGGCAAGGACCTGACCAAGGAACAGGTGGCCAACGTGGCCACCCTTCCGGGGCTGGTGGGGCGCTCATTGGCCATGCCCGACGCCCACCAGGGCTACGGATTCTGCATCGGAGGGGTGGCGGCCTCGGACGTCGACGAAGGGGTGGTCTCGGCGGGCGGAGTCGGCTTCGATATCAATTGCGGCGTCCGCCTGTTGGCCTCCCCCTTCCGGACCGAAGACGTCCAACCCAGGCTGCCGACTCTCCTGGATCAACTCTTTCGCGATATCCCCTGCGGCACGGGAAAACAGGGACTGCTGAACCTGGCCCCGCGGGACCTCGACCCGGTGCTGGAAGACGGAGCCCAATGGGCGGTGCGACAAGGGTACGGTGAAGCGGCTGACGAGGCCTTCATTGAGGAGCTGGGCAGGATGCCCGGCGCCGACTCCTCCAGAGTCAGCTCCCGAGCCAAGCAACGCGGCCACCGACAACTGGGCACCCTGGGTTCGGGCAACCACTTCCTCGAGATCCAGAAGGTGGAGGAAGTGTTCGATACGGAACTCGCCGGCCGCTTCGGACTCTACCCGGACCAGGTGGTCGTGCTGATCCACACCGGATCACGCGGCCTGGGTCACCAGGTGTGCAGCGACTACCTGGATCTGATGCAGCAAGCCATGAAGCGCCATCGAATCAAGGTGATCGACCGCCAGTTGGCCTGCGTTCCCATCAACTCCGGCGAAGGCCGGGACTACCTGGCGGCCATGGCGGCCGCCGCCAATTTCGCTTTCGCCAACCGGCAGATGATCACGCACTGGACCCGCCGGGCCTTCGGTCGAATCCTGGGAGACGACAAGCTCAAGATCGTGTATGACGTCTGCCACAACATCGCCAAGAGGGAGGATCACCGGATCGCCGGCAGGACCAGGGAGGTCTTGGTCCACCGCAAGGGCGCCACCCGGGCCTTCCCCAAGGGCCATGCAGCTCTGCCCCGGGAAGTGAGAGACCTGGGGCAACCCGTTCTGGTGCCCGGAAGCATGGGGACCTGCTCCTATGTCCTGGTGGGCACGGGACGGGCGATGGCGGAAACCTTCGGATCCTGCTGCCACGGGGCGGGGCGGGCCAAGAGCCGCAGCCAGGCCAAGCGGGAAACGCCGGCAGAGAAGCTCCTGCGCGAGATGGCGGCCAAAGAGATCCTGGTACGGGCACAGTCACGGTCCGGACTGGTCGAGGAAAAACCGGACGCCTACAAGGACGTCAGCCAGGTAGTGGAAGTGGTTGAAAGGGCAGGCATCGCCGCCAAGCTGGCCAGGCTGGTTCCGCTGGCGGTCATGAAGGGTTGATCGGGACGGATTCGTCATTGCCGGAAGAGGCGACCTGCGCTATACTTGCCTGTTTAAAGGTTGGAACAAACTCCTGCAGACCGTAACCGGACATCAGCCCATCAGGGTGAATCGACCAGGCGACGCTAACGATCTGTGAGGCCCCGCGAGCGATCCCTCGTATTCAGAAGCCCTTCCAGGCAGTTTACCAGCCACATAGCATGGTGCCCCAGAGGTGCAGCGCAGCATTTCCGGCATTGACGCCGCCGTGCCTTCCAGGGGCTGACTCATCGGCGGCCTGTCAAATCGTGCTCCGGACTTTAAATCCAGGCCGCAACCATTCAGGCTCGCCTTCGATGCTCGAGCAAGCGAGTCAAACGGACCTATGATTCCCCGTACCGAACAAGACAAGCTGTTGGAGCAAACCCTGACTCCGAGTGCGGATGCGCGCGAGGTAGCGCCGCGCCCCGGGGCACTTGATGAAGAACTCGCGGAAGCCCTCCCCGAACGCACCAGCCGTTTTCTTGGGGAGGAATCGAGTCGGCAGGGTTCCCTCACAGGAGGACAGGCCAACGACGAAGACTCCGGTGTCGTTGGAACAGGCGAAGGAACCGGAACTCAGGAGCGGGAAGACTCCGCCGGACTGGACCTGACGCCCGGCGCTCTGGACCGTGCCAGCGAGACGGACCCGGTGAGCCTCTACTATCAGGAGATGCGATCGGTTCCGTTGTTGACCCGCGAAGGGGAAGTCACCTTGGCCAAACGCATTGAACGGGGCAACCTCAAGATTTCCAAGGCCTTGGCCCGGTCGCCTTTCGTAGTGGGTGAAATCCTCCGGCTGGGGGATCAACTGGAGAGGGGCGAGCGTTCCGTCAACCGCGTGGTGGTATCCAACGGTGAGTTGATCGACGTGAGGCTTCGGGATGCGTTGGAGCGAATCCGAAGGATTGGGGAGTTGTCCGAAGAATGGGAGCGGTTGCAGCGCCAATTGGCCTCGGCCGACCCGGCCAAACCCGGAGAACGTCGCCGACTGGGCAACCGGCTTGCCCGTCACACGATCCTCGTCTCCCGAGCGGTTCGGCGCCTGCAGTTGACCGACTCCGAGCGCGCTCGTCTGATCGCACGGCTCAGGCAGCATTACGAGGATCTGTCCGCCAACCGGGCCAAGTCTCGGGCTCCCGGCAACGATGCAACCTCGGCCGACCACAAGCACCCCTCGATGACCGGTCGGGAAGGGCTGCGCCGGACTTTGGCCGTCCTCACTCGAAACAGCAAGAAGGTGGCTCTGGCCAAGCGCGATCTGGCACAAGCCAATCTTCGCCTGGTGGCTTCCATCGCACGGAAATACTCCGGGCGCGGCCTGCCCATGCTGGACCTGATTCAGGAGGGCAACATCGGTCTCATGAGGGCGGTGGACAAGTTCGAATACCGGCGCGGCTACAAGTTCTCCACCTACGCCACCTGGTGGATTCGGCAAGCGGTGACTCGAGCCCTGGCGGACCAGGCTCGGACGATCCGCATCCCCGTACACATGGTCGAGACCATCAACAAGCTGATCAGGGCTTCCAGGGCCCTGGTGCAGGAGTATGGCAGGGAGCCAAGCTCAGAGGAAATTGCCGGCCACCTGAACATTCCCGTGGGCAAGGTTCGCCAAGCCTTCAAGATCGCCCGCCAGCCCATCTCCCTGGACACCCCCGTCGGTCAGAACGAAGATTCAGTGCTGGGAAATCTGATCAAGGACGACAAGGCGGCCTCACCGGACGACCTCCTCAAGAACCGCGACTTGAAAGAAGCCGCCGAAAGCGCTCTGAAGACGCTCAATCCGAAGGAAGAAAAGGTCATCCGACTTCGCTTCGGACTGGAGAACGGGGTCACCCATACCCTCGAGCAGATTGGCAGGAACCTGTCCCTGACCCGTGAGCGCATCCGCCAGATCGAGGCCAAGGCGCTGGTCAAGCTCCGCTGTTCTCCCTCCAACCGCAAACTGCTCCATTTCCTCGATACTGTCGACGAAGAGTAGGTCGTTTCCGTCAATTTCTCTGGGGCAAGGGGATCTTGAGCTGCTGCAACGTATCCGTCACTGTCGGCCGGCGGAGGCGGATTCTCTCGTCGTTCAACAAATAGGAGAATATGTATCCGAAGCAGAGAATCACAACCCCGATCAGGAAGCAATAGATGACGGCGCGATCGGGATATCTGTCCTTGAGGTGGCCGACATAGAGCGGCCCGAAGATCCCCGCCGCCGCCCAGGCTGTCAGGATGGTCCCGTAGATGGCCGACATTCGCTTGGCCCCGAAAACATCCAGAATGAAGGAAGGCATGGTGGCGAAGCCTCCTCCGAAGCAGAGCAGGATGTAGCAGACGAGCACCGAGAAGACCCAGGGGTTGCGCTCGGTCATGAGTATGCCGAAGACCACCATCTGGCTGGCGAGAATGATGCGGAACACCCGGATACGGCCGATGCGATCGGACAGCAGCCCCCAGAACAATCGTCCTGCTCCGTTGCACAGCGAGCTGACGGCGATCAAGGTGGCGCCGTAGGCAACCAGCGTGGCAGGCTCGATCGTAGGATCCGACAATCCCCACACATCCTGCAGCAGCGGAGACTGGAAGCTGATCACCGAGATCCCCGCGGAGATGTTGAAGAAGAAGACCAGCCACATGACTATGAACCGGGACGAGAGCAGGCAGCTCCCGATCGATTCCGACTCCCCAACGGCGCCGCCTCCCGCGGCGCTCGCGGGGCTGGGGACCGCAGGGGCGGGCGGATCGGAGAGCAGAAGGCTGGACGGAATCAGGATGCAGGCGAATATGGCGCCGAGCCAATAGAAAAGGAGCGCCAGGTTGCCTCCGGTGAAATAGAGCATGAGACCGGGCGCCAGCACCTTGCTGAGCAGAAAGGCTCCGATGCCGAAGCCCATGACCACGATTCCGGTTGCCAGCCCCTTGCGGTCCGGAAACCATTTCGCCGTCGTCGCGACCGGAGTGACATAGCCAAGCCCGATCCCTGCCCCCCCGATCACTCCGTAACCCAGGTAGAACAGGAGCAGGTTGTCCAGGTCCAGGGCCAGTCCGCCGACAAAATAGCCCAACGAAAACAGCAGGCTGCCGGCCGTCGCCAACAGTCGGGGTCCGGTTTTGGGCAGAACCATGCCTGCCCAGGCGGCTGAAATCCCCAGCGTGAAGATGACGACGCTGAAAGCGATGGCGGTATGGGTAAAGGTCCAGCCGTAGTCCTGCACCAGAAGCGTCTGGAAAAAACTCCAAGCGTACACCGTCCCGAAACAGGTTTGCAGCAGCGTGCAGAGCAGGACCGTGACCGTGCGTGGGAGTACGACACGCGGGAGGGCCATCCTCACTGCCTCCGATCAGGCATTCTCCCCAGGCGGAGTGCCTCGTGCCTTGTCGAAATCCATGACCGTCGAGAAATGGAGAAACAGGCGAGCCAGTTGTCCGACCTCGTCGTCGCGGGCCAGCAGCTTGTCGTCCGAGCTGTCCTTGTTGCGCTCCCGTGCCAGTCTTGCGGCATAGGCAATCACCGAGTCGATCGGTTTCGCGGCAAGCCTGACCAGCCAGATGGCGGAAAAGACGCCGATGATGAAGATGGAGGAGATCAGGTAAACCTGTTGTCCGACCGCCCGTTGAATCTTCAGCGCGATCAGTCCCGTATCCATTCCGATATGCACGGCTCCGGCGACACCGGCAAGGATCGGGCTGCTCACCTCGACGAAGTCGCCCATTCCAGGGAGACTGCGCTCGACTGTCGCCCTGGAGGAATGATCGCTCCGGGCGATTTCAGTGGGAATTCCGGGAACGAACGTGTGGGCAAGAAACTCGCCGTGTTCGCTGGTGATGTAGATGTAGCTGATTCCCTGGATTTCGATGAACTGGTCGATCAGGGACTGCAGGGCGGACAAGTCGCGGTTCAGCAGGATGTCGACGCTGGAATCTGAGATCGTCTTTGCGATCCCCCGGCTATTGCTCTCGTACTCGGCGGACAGGTGGGTATCGACCGTATAGATGCACAGGGCGGAGGTCGAGAGACTGATCACCGCAAACAGGAAGAAGATGCCGACCAGGGTCTTCTGAAACAGCTTCTGAATCTTCATGACGCAAACCTGTCCTCCCAGCTCTTCAGGGTAACGAAGCGACCCGATTCGACAACGGTGTAGTAGACCTGTTGCAGCCCCTGGCGCCGGTCGGGGCCGAAGGAAACTCGCTCATCGATGCCGATGTCGAAGTTTCTGATGGTAAAGACCGCATCCTCGAGCTTGTCCCGGTCGGGTTGATGGCCTAGGCGCCGAAGGATCTCGACCATCAGCTTGGCGTTGAGAAATCCCTCCAGGCTGACAAAGCTGTAGGAGAACGACGTGTAGTCTTCCTTGAGCACGTGGGACGGAGGTTGAGGATCATACCGATCCATCATCTCCCGATACTGCTTGACCGCCGGGATGGACGTGTCCTCGTAACTGGGGACGACTTGAGAATTCACCAGCAGATTGGTGTAGCTCCGGCTGTCCTCCCGACCCTCCGTAATCAGCTTCAGCAGGTTCTCGCTCCCGACAAAGGAGAGGTTGGCGATCGGAACTTCCAGACCGAGGTCGACAGCGTCACGCAGGAAGGCCGCGCAGGCGGCATAGGAGCCGATACAGATGACCGCGCTCGGATTGGACTGCTGCAGTATCTCTACCTGGCGTCGCATACTGCCGGAAAATCTTGCTCCCCGGCGATAGGTCGCTTCCCCGACGATCTGCAAACCATGTCGACTCATCGCCAGCCGCACGCCGGCCCAGCCGCTGCGGCCATAGGCATCGGCCTGATAGAACACGGCGATGCGCTTGTTGCCGATCGAGACGAAATTGTCGACCAGGCCAGCCGTTTCCTGGCGATAGGAGGCGCGAAGGTTGAAGGCGAAATCCCCGTAAGGCGGTTCCCTCTGGGGTTGGGCGCCCGTGAACGGAAAGAACAGGTAGGCGTTTTTTCCCTGGAACTTCTTGAGCATGGGAAGAACACGCGTGACGGTAGGCGTGCCGACGTAGCCGAACAGGGCGAATACCTGATCCTGCTGCACCAGGGTCATGGTGTTGGTGACTGCCGGGTTCGGCTGGTAGCCGTCGTCATAGGTCTTGAGTACGACCCTGCGGCCTCGGATGCCGCCGGCTCGGTTAACGTGCTCGAAATAGGCATTGGCGCCTCGGTAAAGCTCAATGCCGAGACCGCGTGAAGGACCGGAGAATGCCGCCGATACACCAAGAACAATCTCGGCATCGGTGACCCCGGTCTGCTCGGTACGCCCATCGGGATTGGGTTCTCCGTTCATGTCTTGTTTCCTCCTTTCGTCAGTCGGGTCGACCGGTTGCGCCCCAGCGTTCAGACAGGAAAGCCATGGCAGGGCCATGAATCCGCCAATACCGGAGCCCAGCAACTCCCGTCTCGTCATCCGCCCCATGGCAAACACCTCGCGAATGAATTGTTGATTTCAGATTTCTGATTGTTGATTGGGGTAGTTTCGCCAATCGAAACTGCCTGAAATCAAAAATCTTCAATCTTCAATCAAGAAACCACCATTCGGTTTCTTCCACTGGGATTCAACCTGCTAAAATTGCAGCTAACTCTTTGCTGAACCTGACCCTTCAATATACCAGGAAAACCCTCCGCGTCAGTGGGAAAGGATGGGCGGCAGAGTCAAGGGCAACAGGGCCCCGCCATGGCTTGGTGGAGGTTTGATTCCCACCGGTTTTCTTCCCGCATCCGGCGCATCCCATTCGCTCATTGTGCCGAGCCTGATCAATGCGCCTATTATACTGAATGCGACCGCTCAGGTGCCCGACCAACTTTTGGAAATTGACGGCGGTCTCTGCTCGTCCGGCTTTGGTCCCTGCGGTTTCGCCTCGTTGACGGGTGGGTAGGACAAGAGCTGGAATCGTCGCCCCCGTTGAAGGCCGCGGCTCCGGCAGGACCGATCCGCGCTCGAATCCAGGGGAAATGCAGTTCAATAGGAGTACAGCCGGGCAATCTCGTCGGTCTCGAAGGCCGGCCAAGGGACCGGCCGACCGCCTTCCCTCTCCAGGGCCTCGATGCCGCTTCCCTCCTCCAGAACCTCGCCGATGCAGGCCACCGGGATTCCGGCTTCATGCAGGTTCTCGGAAAGACCCGGGCAGCCCTCCGGACCGCAGGCAATCAGCAGGCTTCCCGAGCCGATCAACCCCAACGGGTTGAGATCCAACAGCTTGCAGATCCGGGCCGTCGGCCCGAAAACCGGGATGCGAGCCGGATAGACCCGAAGGCGATGCCCACCGGCGGCGCCCAGTTCTCGAACGGCCGTGGCCACGCCGCCTTCGGTGACGTCGTGAAGAGCCCGAACCTCCTTGCCGCCGGCCGCTATTTCGGCCTCCCGCAAAATGCTGATGCCCGGATCGGTCAGGAACCGCCGGCATTGCTCGACCTCTTCCTGGCGCAGTCCCAGCTCCAACAACCTCGGCGCAAATTCGCGGGCAATCAGGGCCGTCCCTTCCACGGCAACGCCCTTGGTGAGAAGGACCTGGTCTCCGGCGCGCATCTTTCGCTTGTCGATCAACCGGGATCGGGAAACCGTACCCGCCAACTGCCCCACGACGACGGGCCGGGTGACCGCGTCGGTGATCTCGGTATGGCCACCGCACAGGCTCACCCCGAATCGGGAGGCCGCCTGCTGAAGTTCGAGCATGACCTGTCGGACTCGGCCCGGTGATGTCTCCAACGGGAAGAGCAGAGTCGCCAGCATCCAGCGGGGCCTGGCGCCGCAGGTAGCCAGGTCGTTGGCGTTGACCACCATGGCGTAGTAGCCGGCGGCGTCGATGGCAAAGGTGATGGGGTCGGACTTGAGCACCAGCGTGTCTTCTCCCGAGAGGCTGACAACCGCCACGTCCTCCCCCACCCGCGGACCCACCAGCACGGACGGGTCTGAGCAGTCCATCGCTTTGAGAAATCGATCCAACAGCTCGTTGGGCAGCTTGCCGGCCGGCAGGGGCCGGGAATCGTCCAGGGACACTTCGGGAACCGTCCTTTCGGAGGCAGGATGCGAAGGCTTGGCCGGCCGGTCTCACCGCGACGCTTTTCCTATGACCGAAACCCGCCGGCAGCCGAATCAGGGATAGAGCCCTCTCAGCCTGGTGGCCCTGGCCACTCGCTCGATGCCGACCATGTTGGCTGCCGTCCGCATGGGCACCTTTCTGTCGACGGAGAGGTCCAGAACCGACTTGAAGCTGTGCCTCATGATGGTTTGCAGCTTATTGAATACATCGACCTCCTCCCAGAACAGGTGTTGAATGGATTGCACCCACTCCAGGTAGGAAACCGTGACTCCTCCAGCATTGCACAGGACATCCGGAATCAGGAACACCTCCTTGGCCTGCAGGATCCTGTCGGCGACCGGGGTGGTGGGACCGTTGGCCGCCTCGGCGACGATCCGGGCCTGTATTCCGGCGGCGTTCTTTCCGGTGATGGAATCTTCCAGCGCGGCCGGGATCAGAACGTCACAGGGACAATGGAGCAAGTCCTCCAGCGGCATCGGCTCCGATTCCGGGAAACCCGAGACACTCCCGGTCCGATTCTTGTAGTCAATGAGCTTGCCGGTCGGCAGCCCGTTCCCGTTATGGACGCCCCCCTGGGAATCGCTGACGGCAATCACCTTGGCCCCGGCTTCGTCCAGAAGCCGAGCGACCACCGAGCCGGCGTTCCCGAATCCCTGAACGCACACCCTCAGGTTGTCCAGCTTCAGATCGAGGTGTTCGACGGCACACCCGATGGTGAAGAACACGCCGCGGCCGGTGGCTTCGATGCGGCCCATGGATCCTCCCAGTTCCAGAGGTTTGCCGGTGACCACTCCGGGAACGCAGTAGCCCTTGTTCATGCTGTAGGTGTCCATGATCCAGGCCATCACCTGGGGATTGGTGTAGGCATCCGGAGCCGGAATATCCTTTTCGGGGCCGATAAAAGGAAGGATCTCGTTGGTGAACCTTCGGGTCAGCCGCTCCAGCTCTCCGGCGCTCATGTTTTTGGGGTTGCAACAGACCCCGCCCTTCCCGCCCCCGAAGGGGATGTCCACGATCGCCGATTTCCAGGTCATCCAGGTAGCCAGCGCCTTCACTTCGTCCAGGTTCACCTTGGGGTGATAGCGGAGGCCGCCCTTGGCAGGCCCCCTGGCGGTGCTGTGCTGCACCCGGTAGCCCTCGAAACGCTCGATGCGACCGTCGTCCAGTCGAATGGGCACGGAAACGATCAGGCAGCGTTCCGGGTGCTTGATCTTGTTCCTCACGTCGCCGTCCAGTTGCAGGAGATCGGCCGCGGCCTCGAACTGCTCCATAGCCGTGTCGAATACGCTTTGATTTTCTTCACTCATGGGGACATCTCCTTTCATGAAAGAGCCACTCGATCATAGGAATGCAAACCCCTGTCCGCGGTTGGCTACGAATGGGGGAACGATGAGCTCGGCCCCTCTTGATCCTATCGCCTTTCCGGACCGATTGAGATACACTGGAGCCGTCCGTGGATTTGAACCGGGAGGGAGACTCATGTGGGGCGTCAATCCTGTCACCGTTTTCTTCATTCTGGTGGTTGTCCTGTGGTTGATCAACTCGATCAATGTCCTGAGGGAATATGAACGAGGCGTCATCTTCAGACTGGGGCGCCTGCTCTCGCAACCCAAGGGGCCCGGTCTGATCTTCGTCTTCTGGCCCATCGACCGCATGGTCCGGGTATCGCTACGAACCGTGGCTCTGGACGTTCCCACCCAGGACATCATTACCAGCGACAACGTCTCGGTTAAAGTGAATGCCGTGGTCTACTTCCGCGTGCTCAACGCCATCAGGTCGGTGGTTGAGGTTGAAAACTACCTCTATGCCACCTCCCAACTCTCCCAGACCACCCTGCGTTCCGTGCTGGGCGAGGTCATGCTGGACGACCTGCTCAGCAAACGGGAAACCCTCAACATGAAGCTCCAGGCCATCCTGGACAAGCAGACCGACCCCTGGGGGATCAAGGTCTCCCTGGTGGAAGTCAAGGCGGTGGACCTGCCCCAGGAGATGCAGCGGGCCATGGCCAAGCAGGCCGAGGCGGAGCGGGAGAAGCGAGCCAAGATCATTCACGCCGACGGTGAGTTCCAGGCCGCCGCCAAGCTGGCCGACGCGGCCCAGGTGGTGTCCCGCCAGCCGGTGGCGCTTCAACTCCGCTACCTCCAGACCCTGACGGAAATCGGCGTCGAGAAGAACAACACCCTGGTCTTCCCCCTTCCCCTCAATCTCATCGACGCCATCATGAGCCTGAAGAAAGAGTCCTGACTCCTCCCTGTCGCGGAGCAATGGCTGGTCGCCGCCGCACGCATAACCGGTACCGCGTCGCCCCCCCCAATGCCGCAGCCGCGCAGCCGGCGGATGAGTAGTGCCGTTCTGCAGGTCACAACCACTCTCAAGCGACTCCTCGCGCGGAAGCCCCCGCCTGCCCGCTGCCGTCAGCTTCGCCCCTCGACTTGGCGCCGAGCACACTTCCAACACACTTTCCAGGCGGCGCTGAGCCCTCCTTTGTCCGGAGACGGCACCAGGTTGCAATGAGTAGATCCCTTGTGTTTTTTTGTTCTTTACATTGGAAAAGTGCGTTCCTATACTGTTTTTGAGTATCCAATTCAAAATATTTTCGCTGTTGACTGCAGGTTCCTAAAGATCCTGGAGCTGGTGGTCCATCTATGCCGCAGAGCAGGCCGAACTGCGCGAGGAGGGATGATGTATCTGCGAACTGAAGGGATCGCTTTGCGGTTGATCCATCGGATCAGTCGGTCAACTCCGACGGGCGTGCCGGTTATGCTGACCGCCCTGGCCGCTCTCATTGTGGCGGCGCCCCTGGCGACAGCCCAGGAGTATGGCGGGTTTCGGGGAAGAGTGACCGATCCCACCGGGGCGATCGTGGTCAGCGCAGACGTGACCGCGACCTCGGAAAGCACGGGACTGGGCAACAGCACCGTGACCAACGAGGTGGGAGACTTCGAGCTGAGGGGACTGTCGCCGGGGTCCTACACCCTGGAAGTCGAACTGTCGGGCTTCAAGAAATTCGTCAACTCCGGCCTGGTGGTCTACGCCGGACAGGCCCGGCGGATCGATATCACGCTGGAGGTGGGTGAGGTGGCCGACACCATCACCGTCGAGGAAGAGGGCTACGTCATCGACACCGACACGCCCACCATCAAGCAGACCACGGCCATGACGGAAATGGTGGGTTTCAACACCAACGCCGCTCTGATCTATACCATTGGCCTCAATCCCGGCAACGAGCCCCGCAGCCAGGTGCACGGCAGCTATGCCAACAACACCAACACCGAGCACATGGGTCTGGCCACCAACGCCTACGGCGGGTCGGGTCGGGACTATACCGAGACCACCCAGGAACTGATTCAGACCTCCTTCAATGCCCCCGCCGAGTACCGCACCTCAACCACGGTGATGGCCATCGGCCGGGGAGGCACCAACAAGTTTCACGGGGAGATCTTCTATCACCTCAACCATCCCCGGCTCAATGCGCTGCAACCGAGCCAGAACGGCAGGCCCAGGCCGCCCTCGCGGCCCAACCGGCGCATCTCCTACGAGGCCAGCGGACCGGTGTACATCCCCGGCGTGTACGACGGCAGGAACAAGACCTTCTTTCACTGGAACTACCAGCCCTCCAGCAACGTCAACTACTTCCTGAGTCAGAACTGGATCCTGCCGACCACCAAGATGCGCCAGGGCGACCTGTCCGAATTCGCCCGGTTCCAGCGGACGACTCAAGGGAACCCGGACTTCAACATCATGGATCCCTTCACCGGCCAGCCCTTCCCCAACGACATCATCCCCAGGGAACGATGGAGCCCGGTGGCCGCCAACCTGCTGGATCCCTCGCGTGGAATACTGCCCTTGGCCCACAGGGACCGACTCTACGACAACTTCGACTTCATCGACTCCAACGCCAATGAGCGCGACACCACCCATATGCGCTTCGACCACCAGATCACCCAAGACAATCGGGTGACCGCAACCATCTGGTGGGAGCGCTGGGTGTTCGACGAAGGAGGAGGCAGTCCTTTCATCAACGGCAAGGGCCTGTTCGGAGACGACAACCGGCGGGCCTTCGCCCTGCAGGATGCCCACACCTTCAATCCGCAGGTGATCAACGAGTTCAGCTTCGGCTGGAACCGTCAACGCAGCGTGTGGAGAAGCGGCGACTTTCCGGGCCGCCAGTACCTGGATCTGCTGGGCATCTCCGACCTGGGCGGCCGCGAGAAGCTGCTGCCCAACGGCTCCGGCAATCCCCGCTTCGTGGTTCGGACCCTGGGGCGGCAAACCGGCGCCTCCTCGGCATCCTTCAACGTGGGTCCCGCCAACCTCATGGGCGGCTTGGGTACTTCGCCGCTGATCGACTTCACCGAAGCCGCCGTATGGCAGATACGGGACACCATCTCCATCCAGAAAGGCAGCCACCTCATCAAGACGGGCATCGAGCTGCGTCACCAGTTTCCCCACAAGGAGGGAGATCGAAACACCAACGAGTTCGGCCGCTGGGATTTCACCGGGAACTTCACCGGCTACGACTTCGGCGACCTCTTGCTGGGCCTGCCTTTCACCACCAAGATCGAGGCCATCACCCCCCGGGCCGAGGCCCGGCAATGGGAGTTCGGCTTCTTCATCCAGGACGACTGGAAGGTCCGGCCGGACCTGACCCTCAACCTGGGAGTCCGCTTCCAGCACTACGGCACCCCCTATGAAAAGGACGACCGCTGGTACAACTTCGATCTGGCCAACCGACAGGTGGTGGTGCCCAGCGATCAAGCCTTGCGCCAGGTGGTCCCGGGTTATCCCATCCCGGTGGTCACTGCCCGCGAGGCCGGCTATCCCGACAAGCTGATCAACTTCAAGTCCGTGTTGGTGGATCCGCGGATCGGCATCGCTTTCCGTCCCCGGGAAGGAACGGTGATCCGTACCGGCTACGGCATCTACTCGGTTCCCTACGCCACCCATGCGGCCCAGGCCGCCGGTTTCCCGGTGGGCGGGTTCGGCATCGATCGGGCCGGCCTGCTGGCGGCTCGGGTCCGCGGGCCTTACCAGTTGGTGGAGGAGTTCGGCCCCAACCAGATCGTGGACGGAGTGGCGGAACTCACCACCCTGCGAGGGTTTCCGCAACTGACCGGCACCTTGGGGCGACAGTTGGTCTACGGCATGGACCCCGACCTTCGCAAGAACAATTGGCCCTATGACCAGCAGTGGAACCTGACCATCGAGCAGGAACTGGGGCACGGTTTCGCCATGCGCACGTCCTACGTGGGCACCAAGGGCACCCACTGGCCGGTCATTCGAGACCTGCAGCGGCCGGCGCCCGGCACCATACCCTTTGCCGAACGTCCCGACAAGTTTCCCTTCGGCCCCGGATTCAGCACGGTGGGCCTGCTGGACCTGGGAGGCAACTCCAGCCACCACGGGTTCGAGTTTGAAGTTACCCGTCAGTTCTCCAGCGGACTCTACCTGAGAGGCTGGATTGCCCGGCTCAACACGCTGAACGACATCCAGGGCGGCCTTTTCGGCTCCACGGTGGGTCTGTTCATCGAGGATCCCTACGATCGCTCCAACGAGAAGGGCCATCAGAACGGGTTCAATCCCTATCAGGCCCGGATCGTGGCCGTCTATCCGCTACCCTTCGGCAAGAACCAGAAGTACGGCTCCAACGCAAACCGGTTCTTGCAGAACATCATCGGTGGCTGGACCCTGGCGCCGGAATGGAGGGACCGCAACGGAACCCGGTTCACGCCGGCCTTCTCCGGTGCGGACACCGCCAACGTGGGCAGATCCGGTGGCCGTCCCGATCTGCTCCCCGGCTGCAATCCCAATGTCGGCGGGGAGACCGAATTCAAGTGGAATGCCGGCTGCTTCGGCGTACCTCCCAACGGACGCTTCGGAACGGCGCCGCGGGGCATGATGCGAGGGTTCTACGTGTGGGACCTCAACATCAATGCCTTCAAGCGCTGGCATCTCGGCTACGGCGAGAGTGGGCCCTACTTCCAGTTGGAGGCCTACATTCGCAATATCCTGAACCACCCCAACCGCGGAGGCCCCAGCTCCACCAACATCACCAGCCCGGCCTTCGGTCAGTTTCGCCTGGGTGGCGCCCGCAACATTCAGATTCGCCTGCGCATCGGCCTTTGAAGACAATGGTCAGTGGCTAGTGGTCAGTGGTCGGTGTTTTGTGGAGTGTGACGGGAGCAGGCCATCATGCGCTTGTCTGCTCCCGAACCCCTCCGCTTGTTTCCCACTCGGATGATCTGCCCCGTCGTGGGGGGCGGGGGCGCGGCTTGCCTGAAACAACAGAAAAAAAAGAATTATCCACGAAGACACACGAAGGACTACCAAGACACACGAAGAAAGACTAATGTTCTTGACCTACTCAAAGGGAACGCCCCTTGGGTTTGCGTGAGGGAAAACGCAGCCAGTCGGCTTCCCGTGCGACAGCGTCTCGTCCTGTTAATCCTGTGCATCCATGTTCAATAGGTAGATATCCGGATCAACGGGACAGGGTCCTTGTTGCCGATAGGCCACGAAGAAAAACTGAAACAGATCCATAC
>JAJDUG010000074.1 GCA_022826755.1 Acidobacteriota bacterium | reverse complement strand
GGTCCCGGCCAAGGGCTTCAAGCAGATCAACCAGGTCCTGAAGCACGCCCCGGGAACCATGCAGGGCTATATCAAGATCCGCAAGGCAATGGGAACCAGCGCCAACCCCTACCTGGCCTACGGGGTGGTCAACGACGGCGGATCTCCGGGTCAGAGAACCGGCGACGGCGCCTATATCCCGGCCAGGGAGTAGGCCCCGGCAGCTCTCCGCGCTGCGACGGGCAAACGAAGCATCATCGAGAACCGCTCAGTGCGCTTCTTCCGGGGCAGCAGGGGACGTTGGCGTACGTAAACCGGGAGATGGCTAGCCCGCTTCCCCGATACTACGGATCCGTCCACCTCTGAAAGTCTCCGATCGGCAGGGCGGGTGCGCCCACAGGTTCATCACCACAGTATACTGGTCCCATGAATGTGGAGTCGGTTACATGTTCGGCATTTGCTTAAATCTGTTCTAATCGATCCAGTGCAATGAATTCCGATTGGGAGCCGTGCTCACAAAGCGGCAGCTTTGAGAGAAGCGCCTCACCAGGCATCGGTCCCGGCGTGTCACGCATGGCCGCGACCACGGCCACCGTCGTTCTTGTGATCCTGGTCGCTCCCTTCATTTCCTTCGGGCAAGGCGAGTGGCCGCCGGATCGCCACGTCCTGCGTACCTTCCACGAAGAGCACTGGCCACCCGGCCAGCAGTTCCTGGGCAGCCGGATCTGCCAGGGCTGTCATGCGGCGGTGTGGGAGAATTTTCCCCGCGATCCGCACTTCAAGTCGGTGGCCCTGGCGAACCGAGCCGCGGCGAGGACCGGCTGCGAGGGATGCCATGGCCCGGGCGGCCTCCACGTCATCGACCCTGACAACGGGAAGATCGTGAACTTTCCCGAGATCGAACCCGGCCAGGCCCAGGATGTTTGCCTTCGCTGTCACAGCGAGGACATCGGCAAGATGCATATTCGCCGGTCGGCGCACCTGACCGGGGAAATCGGTTGCACGAGCTGCCATTCGATCCACAGCCCCCACGAGGCGGGTGCGCTGCTTGTGGCCGAGCAGCGGAACCTCTGCTACGGCTGCCATCGGGAGATAGAAGCGCGCTTCAACATGCCGTTCAAGCACCGTGTCAACGAGGGGGCGATGGACTGCACGGATTGCCACAACCCACACGGAGCCGCGGTAGCGACCTGGCGCACGGCGCACTTTCCGCGCATGGTTTCGCACGGCCTCGGGAATGACATTGCCTGCACCAGGTGCCATTCCGACAAGCGCGGTCCCTTCGTGCACGAGCACCCGCCCGTCCGAGTCGAGGGCTGCCAGGCATGCCACAACCCGCACGGCAGCACCCATCCACGCCTGCTGAACCGTCCTTCGGCCTTTGTTCTGTGCCTGGAATGCCACAACGACGTCGGTGGGTTCGGCCTGCGCGCCGATGGCATCCGTTCGCCGAATCCCTGGTTCCACAACCTGGCGGACCCTGCGTTCCGGGACTGCGTCCTCTGTCATTCGCGGATCCACGGCTCCAACGCCGATCCCAAGTTTCGACGATGAGAAAGCACTGCCTCGCGTTCCTGCTTCTCTGCCCCTCGGCGTTTGCCCAACAGCCGGTCACCTATTCGGGCGAAGTTCCGGCGAGCTCCCGCGAGTTCGGCGGCTATCGCATTTCGAACTCCTTCGAATTCGGGTATCGATTCGCCAACGTCGGCGGGGATCATGACCTGTACCGGGCGAGTGTGAATTTTGGCGACGGCTTGCGTTTGTTCCAAGGCAGGCTCCGCCTCAATTCCCTCGATGGCAGGGGCAGAGCATTGGACGAGTTCCGGCTGCGCTCGTCCGGAGCGGCAGGAGACCCCTATCAGGCTCAAGTCATGCGGGTCGAGAAGAATGGCCTGTATCGTTACGACCTGCAGTACCGGAAGGTGAGGTACCACAATCGCTTGCCGTCGCTTTGGCGCGGTGAGCACGGCCTGACCGTGGAGCGCGGGATGCAGACTCACGAGGTCACGGTCTTTCCCGGGTCGAACTTCGAGGTGCTGCTGGGATACGACCGCAATGGACGGTCCGGTCCGGGTTTCTCGTCCGTGGGAACGACGGACAATTTCGGCCTGCTCGACGCGCGCAACTACCTTCGCTACCAGACCGACCTGCGGCAGTCAAACAGGCAGTACAGGGCCGGATTTACGGCGAAATTCATCGGACTGGCCTTGACCGCGACGCACGCCATCGACCTTTACGAAGAGGAGGGGAGCCAGGTCGATGCCTCCGGGCTTCCCTCCGCCACGTCGAACATCCAGCTTGTCGAGGACTTCACCCGCTCTCAGCCATTTCGCGGGCGGACTCCGATCACGACGCTGGCCCTGCGGACCAGGAAGGACCGCGTCATCGGATTCAACTCCCGGTTCGTCTACGCCGGCGGCACGCGAAACTCGGCTCTGAAGGACCACATCTCGGTGCCGGGTTCGGCAACCAGGAGGGCCGGTTACCGGGAGGCGTTCATCGTTGGCGACGCCAGCCGAAAGCAGAGTTCGGGCGAGGCCACCATCGTGCTGCTGCCGACCCCGCGTTGGACAATCACCAACACCACGGCATTTCACAACACCCGCATCGATGGCGACGCGTCACTGGTAGAGATCGGCTTCTTCCGGAACGAATACCTGCGATTCAGCCACCTCGGAATTCGTCGCATTTCCAATGCAAGTGAGGCCAACTACAGGGCACTGAAGGAAGTCAGCCTTTACGGCGCATACAGGTTTTCAACGAGAAGGGCACGGTCTTCGGACGCCTTGCGATACCCGGATTTCGGATTCGGCCGAGAGTTGGCGGCCGTCGACAACAAGTTCCATTCCGGCGGGGCGGGCGTGCGCTGGCTGCCCGGGCGCAACCTTCGGGCTTCGTTCGACTTCGAAGTCGGCAGGGCCGACCGCCCCCTGACCCCCACCAGCGAACGGCGTTTTCACAACCAGTCGGCTCGATTTCGCTGGCGAGCGCGGGATGTCACCGTCAGCGCCTATTTCAAGAACAGAGTGAACGACAACCCAACCGAATTGCTGGCCTATAGCTCGAAGAGTCTCAGCCAGGGCGTTCATGCCTCATGGCTGCATCCGAAAACAGGCATGGTCCTGGACGCGGGCTACAGCTTGCTGAACATGGACGTCTCGACGGGAATCCTGGACCTGTTCGAATTCTCCGGCGAGCCCGAACGCTTGCGCAGCGTCTACGCCAGCAGCATCCACAATTTGAACTTCGCGATTCGCGCGACTCCGGCGCAACGGGTGACACTGCGCCTTGGCTACAACCTGACGAAGGACACGGGCGGCGGTGACTTCAACCCGGCTTTCGCTGAGCGATCGGCGTTCTCGCTTGAAGATGCCTATCTCATGACCAGCCTTCCGATGTCGTACCATTCGCCTCGGGTCCGTCTCTCGGTCGCGATGAAGGCGAACCTCGCCTGGAACTTCGGCTGGCAGTACTACGGCTATTTGGAGCGGATCGCCGGCATTCGCGGCTTTCGCTCGCATATTGGCTACACGAGCCTGACAGTCGGCTTTTGACCCATGTCCGGGCTGAACGAGCCCGGGCGCTCCACTGGCCGGCCTGGTCCGGGCAAATGGCTGCACGAACCTTGGTCGGCAGCCGCATTCCAACTCAATGGACTATGGAACGGGGGATTCACTGACCGCCGCCCCGGTGAGCAATGGGCCAGGCTTCAGATGTCGGTGGGGTCCGATTCCAGGATTTGCACCAGAACCTGGCTGACTCGGAGCTTCTCCACCCGGTGAACCACCATCTTGAGGCCGCCATGGACGGACTCGGCCCCTTCGGAGGGAATATTCCGCCAGTGGTTTACCAGGTAGCCGCCCAGGGTGGTGACGTCGCGATCGCCGTTGAATTGGGTGCCAAAGGCTTCCTCCAGATCGTGCAGCGGCGTAGCGCCGTCCACCAGAAACTTGTTATCGCCCAGCTTGACGATCAGGGGAGATTCCTGGTCAAACTCGTCCTGAATCTCTCCGACCAGCTCCTCCAGGATATCTTCCAGGGTAACCAGGCCCACCGTCCCTCCGAATTCGTCGACGATGACCCCCATGTGACACTTCCTTTGCAGGAAGGTTTTCAACATCGTCTCCAGCGAGGCGAACTCCGGAAAAAACAGGATCTCCCGGCAGATCGATTCCAGGTTGACCGGCTCGGTCCGGGACTGAATCTGCCATAGCAGGTGCTTGATGTGGACCATTCCGACCACATCGTCGAGCGTCTTGCGGCAGACCGGAAACCGGGTGTGGCGATAGGCCTTGACGATTTCAAGGTTCTGTTCCGGCGACTTCTCCAGGTAGAGGGCATCGATCTTGTTTCGGGGCAGCATGATGTTGCGCGCCTGCAGGCTCTTCAGAGTGAAGGTCCTGCGGAGAATGCGCCGGCTCAACGAGTCCTGGGAAACCCCTGGACTGGACTCGGACAGAAGCATGCGCAGTTCTTCCTCGGAATGCCCCAACTCATGCTCGCTGGCCGGTCGAAGCCCCACCGTTCCGAGAAGTCGGTTGGCGACCTTGTTCAGCACCCAGATGGCCGGATAAAAGGCCTTGTAGAAAAAGTGCAACGGGATGGCAACCAAGAGGGTCGTGCCTTTGGCCCGCTGGATGGCCAGGAACTTCGGCGCCAACTCTCCCACGACGATGAGAAAAAAGGTAATGAAGCTGAAGCCGATGGCAAGGGAAAGGTAGTGGAACCACGCCGGCAAGTGCACCCCCAGCCCCGACAGCAGCGGTCTGAGCAACTCGGCTACGAAGGGTGCTCCCAGCCAGCCCAATCCCACGCTGGCAAGGGTGATGCCCAACTGGGTCGCCGACAGGTAGGCATCCAGGTGACGGATGACGTTGTCGGCCACCTTGGCCCGTCGATGCCCCTTCTTGGCCAGGGTCTCGATCTGAGTGGAACGGACCTTGACGATGGCAAACTCGGCCGCAACGAAGAAGCCGTTCAGAAAGACCAGCAAAAAGATGGCCAGCAGCTTGAGTGAAACGCCGAAGAAGGTTAAATGTGGAGGGTCGTCCATCGATTCCGGAAGCCAGATCCAACAAGAACTCTATTCTACCATTAAATTCATTCCGCGGCCTGCATCACGGCTGCAAAGACACCGTCCGACTGGGTCACAAGCGGCGGCAGCCAAAGGAACCCGTCCTGGCAATGGGGATTCAACCCCTGGCAGGGCTTCAACCCCTCGTCGTAGGCCGTCTTGAACCGGAACCCCGGGTGGCTCGAAAGGAAGCGCTCCACCACCTGTTCGTTTTCCTCCGGTTCCAGGGAGCAGGTGGCGTACACCAGGATTCCGCCCGGTTTCACCCGTTCGGCGGCGTTATCCAGCAGACTGAGCTGCAGTACCGCCAGCCTGGTGAGATCTTCCGCTTGCAGGCGCCAGCGGATCTCGGGATTGCGTCGCAGGGTCCCGGTTCCGGAGCAGACCGCGTCCACCAGAATCTTGTCGAACCTCACTGACAACGGCAACGGCCGGGTCCCGTCGGCCACCACCCAGCGTAGGCCGGGCCATTGCTTCCCGTGACGCTCCCTGGCAATCCGGAGGCGAGCGAAATTGGAGTCCAGGCCGATAACGCTCGCCTGCCCCTTCCCCAGTTGAACCATGTGGGAGGCCTTGCCTCCGGTGCCACTGCACACATCCAGGCACACGTCCGAGGGCTTCAGCTCCAGCAAGCGGGCAATCACCTGCGACCCGGCGCCCTGAATAGCCAGTTGTCCGCTCCGGTATAGCGACGACTTGGTCAGGTCTCCCTCATCGACTACCCACGCCCCCCGCCTCAGGTGATAGGGGTAGACACTATAGCCCTCCGCTTCCAGGGTGGCGACCATCTCTTCCTGCCCCAATCGGGGCGAGTTGGAACGGAAATGCACCTTGGGTGGACAGTTGTTTTCTTGCAGAACGACGGTGGCGTGCTTCCAACCCCAGCGGTCCATCCAGCGGCTCACCAACCACTCGGGGTGGGAATAACGGAGGCTGAGCCCCCGGCTGGAATCCAGCGGCAACTGCCCGCATGCCTGCTCGAAACCGGCCTCGTCGGCTTTGCGCAGCACCGCGTTGACCAGGCCGGCCGCGGAACGCTTCCCGGACTCCTTCACCAGTTCCACCGACTGGTGCACGGCCGCGCGCACGGGTACTCGAGAAAGAAACAGGACCTGGTAGGCTCCCAGCCGAAGCACCATCCGGACTTCCCTGTCGAGCCGCTCCAGGGGCCGCTCCACCAGCGAGGCCAGGTACCAGTCCAGGCAACTCTTCTGCCGCAGGACTCCGTAGACCAACTCGGTGGCCAACCGGCGGTCAGCCTGGTTGAACCGGCTGACGGGATCGTCATGAAGCCTTTCCACGGCGAATCCGCTCCCCTGCTCGATTTTCAACAGGATGCGGAAGGCGGCCATTCGCGCCGGTGAAACTGCCATTGCTCAGTCTCCCAACGGGATGGATTGTCCGGTTTGCAATCGGAGGCCGTTCAGAAAATCCGAGGCCGCCAGCGGCTTGCGGTTCTCCGGCTGAACTTGCAAAAGCTCCAGCCAGCCCTCTCCACAGGCGACCAGGGCGCGCCCGGAATCCCACCGGCACAGGGAACCCGCCGCCTGCCGCTGCACCGGCGGGGCGGCCGGCCGAGCTTTCAAGATCCGCAGCAATGAGCCGCTTCGATAGGTGAAGGTTCCCGGCCAGGGATCGAACGCCCGCACCCGATTGAAGATCTGCCGGGAGGACCGGCTCCAGTCGATTTCGCCGTCGGACTTCTTCAGCATCGGAGCATAGGAGGCGAGTTGAGGATCCTGCGGCCTGGGCCGGAGCTGACCCGCCTCCAGCAGGTCCAGGGTTTCCGCCAGCAATTCCGCCCCCAAGACCGACAGCCTGTCCTGCAGTTCCGCGGCCGTCTCCTCCGGGCCAATGTCCACCGCTTTCTGCAGGAGCAGGTCGCCGGTATCCATGCCCCGGTCGATCCTCATGGTGGTGGCGCCGGTGCGGGTCTCGCCGCGGACAATCGCCCAGGGAACGGGTGCGGCGCCCCGGTAGCTCGGCAGAAGCGAGGCATGCACGTTGATGGCGCCAAAGGAAGGGAGAGTGAAGAGCCAGGAAGGCAGGATTTTGCCGTAAGCCACCACCACCAGGGCGTCGGTGGTGGTTTCCACCAGGGGCTTCCACTCTTCCTGCGCCAGCCTGTCCGGCTGGTAGACCGGCAGCCCGCTATCGAGAGCCAGTTGCTTGACGGGACCGATGGCCAGTTGGCGGCCCCGGCCGGAGGGGCGGTCCGGTTGGGTAAAGACTCCGCTGACCCGGTGCCGGCTGGAGAGGAGTTTTCGGAGGGTGGGTACTGCGAAGCCGGGGGTCCCCATGAAGAGCAGGCGCATCACCACTCCCCGGCCCGAACCTTCTTGCGTATCTTTCTCTTGATGATGTCGCGCTTGATCAAGCTCAGGTGATCGATAAACAGCACACCGTTCAAGTGGTCGATCTCGTGGGACAGGATCCGAGCCAGCAGTTCCTCTCCCCCCACGACAGTCTGACTGCCATCGATCCGCTGCCCCGAAACGACCAACTTCCGGGGTCGGTGAACCCGCGCGGTGAACTCGGGAATGCTCAGACAGCCCTCTTCTTCGTACTGGTCCCCTTCGGACTCCACGATCTCGGGATTAGCCAGAACCATCAGGGAGCCCGCTTTTTCTCCACCCGTGGCATCGATCACCATGAGACGGGTCAGCACCCCCACCTGGGGGGCAGCCAGGCCAACTCCCGGGGCTGCATACATGGTCTCCACCATGTCCCTGCTCAATCGCTCCAGGGCCTCGTCAAAGGCAGTGACCGGCTCGGCAACCCGGTGCAGGACCGAGTTTCCGTACTTGACGATGGGAAGAATCATGGGGAAGGGTCCGGTGGCGAACGGCCATCTGCGGTGTGATTTTATCGTTGGAGCTTGGGCATCGTCAACCGCTCCCGCCGGCGCCAGGCTATCGAAACGGCCGGCGCTTTTCTCCGCTTGACCGGACTCTCGAAACAAGTGGAGGTGTCTGGAGCCGTTTGGGGATGCGGTGCCGTCCCAGCGCCTTTCAGGTCGGATCAGTCCGGCGATCTCTCCTTTAAGATATTGATAATAAAAGATATATAAAATAAGCAGCGGTCTTTTCGGTTTGGATCCAATCTTGACTTGGCCTTCTCGAATCGATTACGATTTCTTGATGAACGGCCCCTCCGACAGATCGACCACGATGCTGCAGAGCTGGGTGCTCGAAGTGCAGGACTTCACCCTCCTGGGGGCTCGCTCGATCACCAGCTTCTTCCGTCGGCCGCTTTACTTGAGGGAAACGTTTCAGCAGATGGACATCGTGGGGGTGGGCTCACTCTCCATCTCTTGTCTCACCGCCTTCTTCACGGGGGCGGTGCTGGCCCTGCAGACATCCAACACGCTTTCCTCCTTCGGGGCGGTCGGCTACACCGGTCAACTGGTGGCGGTCTCCCTGGTGAGGGAGCTGGGGCCGGTGCTGACGGCGGTGGTGGTTGCCGGCCGTGTCGGCTCCGGCATCGCCTCGGAGTTGGGGTCGATGCTGATCGGCGAGCAGATCAACGCCATGCGGTCTCTCGGCACCGACCCGATCAAGAAGCTGGTGACACCGCGGGTGGTGGCCTGCACCACCATGGTTCCGGTTCTGACCGTGATTGCCGACCTGGTCGGCATTATGGGGGGATTTTTCGTGGCCACAATCTTTCTGGGGATCAGTCCCTCGCTCTTCCTGACGTCTGCCTACGACCGGCTGGACTATGCCGATCTGGTACAGGGGCTGGCCAAACCTCCCATTTTCGGCTTTCTCATCGCCATCGTGGGTTGCCACCGGGGACTGGGAACCTGGGGAGGCACGGAGGGGGTGGGGAGATCGACCACTCAAGCCGTGGTCACTTCCATGATTCTTATCTTCATCGCCAATTTTTTCATCACCCGCATCCTCCTGACCATCCTGTGATGAACAAAAACCGCGACCATTCGGACGAAGCTCATGCCATAGAGCTGAAACACGTCACCAAGTACTACGACGAAACCCCGGTGTTGAAGGACATTTCCTTCACCGTCGAGCGCGGGGAAACCAAGATCATCCTGGGAGGCAGCGGCTCGGGCAAATCCACCATTCTCAAATTGATTATCGGCCTGGTTCAGGCGGACGAGGGAGAAATCTGGGTGGAAGGCCGGAACATCACCCGCTATGGTGAAAGGCCGCTGATGGAGATCCGCAAGCGCATCGGCATGGTGTTTCAGGAGGGGGCACTGTTCGACTCACTCTCCGTGGCGGAAAATGTCGGTTTCCGCCTCTACGAACAGGGCGAGCTGGAAGAGGACGAGATCCTTGAGATCGTAAGGAAGACCCTCGGATTCGTGAATCTGGAAGACGCCATAGACAGGATGCCCTCCGAACTCTCAGGCGGCATGCGCCGGCGAACGGCGATCGCCCGGGCTTTGGTGGGGACCCCCGGCATCATGCTGTACGATGAGCCTACGGCCGGACTGGACCCCATCACCGCCCGAACCATAAACGAGCTGGTCATCAAGTTCAGAGACCTGGAGGATGTCAGCTCCATCTTCGTCACCCATCGCTTGAACGATGCCTATACGCTGGCCAATGAACGCTTTATCCAGGAAAACGGCCGTGGGGTGGTCCGCCGGGAGCTCACCGATCCCGACCGGATCAACACGCACTTCATCATGCTGAGGGACGGAGGAATCATTTTTCAAGGAACGGAAAAGGCGCTGAGGCGCAGCCGCGATCCATACATTCAGAGATTCCTTATTTGAGAGGAGGTACCATGGCTCGACAATCAATGGCTTGGAAGGAACTGCGTGTCGGTATTGTGGCCGTATTGGGCTTTGTGATCCTGGCAGCCGCCCTGGTCCTGGTCAGCGGCGGACGGGGCTTTTTCACGCCCAAGTATACCGTCAAGACCCACCTGGAAAACGCGTCCGGCCTGCGCAGGGGATCCTTGATCTGGTTGGCAGGGGTCGAGGTGGGCAGCGTGGGTGAGGTTCGCGTCTCCCGGTCGGACGATCCCAACCGGGCCGTAGAGGTCCACATGACGATCGATCGGGCCTTTCAGCAGTCCATTCGCCGGGACTCGCAAGCCACGCTGGGTTCCATCGGCCTTCTGGGGGACAAGTACATCGAGATCTCGCGCGGATCTCAATCCGAGCCCGTGGTCTCGGATGGCGGCGAGATCGACGGCTCTTCCCCGCCCGACATCAAGAGGATCATCCAGGGGACCAACGACCTGATGGCCAACGTCGGCGACCTGGTCGAGAGGGTCACCGGAATTGCCGGCAAGATCAACGTTCAGGAAGGGACCCTGGGAAAGCTGATCAACGACCCCGGGATTTTCAACAACCTCACCGGTACTACAGAGGAGCTGCAGGATTTGGTAAAAAGGATCACAGCCGGAGAAGGAACCATTGGGCAGCTCGTCTCGGATCCCAAGCTCTACCAGGAACTGATGCAGACGCTTGAACAGGCAGAGAAGGTGGTGACCAAGGTGGAATCGGGAGAGGGAACCCTGGGCAAGGCGGTCAACGATCCCGCAATCTATGACCGGGCCGAAATCATGCTGGCCAGGCTCGAAACGGTGGTCAAGAGAATCGAGGACGGAGAAGGATTGCTTGGGCGGCTGTCCAAGGACGATACTCTCTACGATGAATTCAATCAAAGCCTTGGGAAGTTCTCCAAGGTGGCCGAAAAAATGAGCAATGGGGACGGGACCGTATCCAGGCTTCTGAAAGATCCCTCCCTCTACTCCAATCTCGACCTGGCATCGGCCGAGATGGTGAAGTTCATGCACGACGTTCGGGAAAATCCCAGGAAGTATCTGCGCATCAAGTTGAGCTTGTGGTGATGCCCCGGCCGCATCCTGTCAGGCTGCCCTTCTCGGGTCGCCAAGGGATTCGGCCAGCCGCCGCATGCTTCTCATCGGCCGGCGGCGGTCTGAAGCGGAGGAGGCTCCATGGCGGCATGTTTTGACTATTCAGTCGATCAAATCTATTATTGGCGGCTTCCCGAGGCCGATATACGACTCCCATGACCATCGACATCAAGAAGAAACTGGAAGAAGAAATTCGTGTGATTCAGCACGAGTTGACCAAGGAGCTGCCCGAGGAGTTGAAGAAGGCCATTGCGCTGGGCGACCTGAGCGAAAATGCCGAATACCAGTCGGCCAAGCAGCGGCAAGAGATCCTCAACGCCAAACTGGCTCAGCTCCGCAAGAGATTGGCCGACGTGGCCATGATCAACTTCGACAGGATACCCAGGGACCGGGCCTCCTATGGATCCACCGTGGTCATCTATGACCTTCAGAAGAATGTCGAGATCACCTACAAGCTGGTTTCGGCCGAAGAGTCGGACATTCGAAACGGCCGGATTTCGACGACCTCCCCCATCGGGCGGGGCCTGCTGAACAAGAGGGAGGGGGATACGGCCAAGGTACACACTCCGGGCGGCCTCAAGGAATTCGAGATCTTGAGCCTGACCACCATTCACGATCAATCGGGGGCCACCGAATAGTCCGCCATGCTGAGCCAAACCATCGGCAGGATATGCAGAGCCATCCTCAACCTCATGGTCAGGGGACTATCCCTGCTGGGCGTCAGTCCCAATCTGCTCACCTTTGTCGGATTTCTGATTACTCTGCTGGCTGCCTGGTTTCTGGCCCAGGGGAGGTTTTTCGATGCCGGGATCGTCATCATATTCTCGGGCATCTTCGACATGCTCGACGGACGGGTTGCCCGGGTGACCCAAACCGAAACTCCGTTCGGCGCTTTCTTCGACTCGGTCCTGGATCGCTACTCCGACATGGCCCTCTTCCTGGGACTGCTGATCCACTATGCCCGAGCAGAACAGATGACCTACCTGGTTCTGTCCGGCATCGTCATGATGGGCGCCGTCATGACCAGTTATACCCGCGCCCGGGCAGAGTCATTGATCAAGCTCTGCAAGGTCGGCTTCATGGAGCGTCCGGAGCGGCTGGTCCTGATCATCATCGGCGCTCTGTCCGGCAAGATGGCTCCGGTCCTGTGGGTCATGGCTGTCATGAGCAACCTGACCGTCATCCACCGCATTGTCTACACCTGGAAGCAGGCTCCCCGAAAAAGCCCCGCGGAACAGGCCGCCCCTTCCCCAAGTTCCGATCCCGCGCCGCCGAAGCCCCACGAATCCGCGCCCCAGAGCCTCCACTGAATTCTGGCAAGCACCGCCCCCGCCCCGTCGTATGGGACGGCGACGCGCCCAGGCGAAAAGTGGAGAGTGAAGAGTGGAGAGTGAAGAGCTACTTGATCGACACGTAAAGCATCTTGTCGGTCTCGGCGCAGTCCTTCAAGTAAGTCCGGCACCCACCCCCGACGACGGGGCGGACCCTTCGAGGGTGAAACAGGGGGCCGTCAATCGAGACGAACCACGAATGAACACGAATAGACACGAATAGGGAGGGACTTTCTTCAACGACAAGCGACACCAAGATGTTTCTGCGATCTTGTTGATTTGTATCCCTTCGTGTCCTTCGTAGACAACCTCCTCGATATCGGTTGTCCCCCAATAAGCGACTCATCAGGCCGTTCATTGGTGTTCATTCGTGTCCATTCGTGGTTCGTCGTTTTCCTTCGTGGATATCTTTCCTGCCTGCGTGATCTTGCGACCCCGTCGCCGTTAACCTCAGCGCCTTGGCGGCCCTTCGTCGTTCTTCGTGGTCCTTCGTGGATCACTCTTTTTTTCTGTTTTTTTCTGTTGTTTCAGACAGGTTCTATCGATGCTAAAATATTTGTGGCAGTCAGTTTGTCCGGATTGGTCATCGAGTGTGATGACCAAGAGAGGAGCGAGTTCGATGAAGCGTAGGCTCAGGCAGCTATTGGCCATGACCTTGGCGGCATTTCTCGGATTCGGGATCCACAGTCCCCTTCTGGCCGAAAAGAAGAAGAAAAAGAAGAAGAACGCGGACTTGGAGAACGTCGGCAACCGGGAAATCAACAAACGCAGCTTGAATTTCTACTCGATCGAGCGGGAGATCGCCTTGGGCAAGCGGCTATCCATGCAGATCGAGCAGCAGGTCAAGCTGGTCACCGACCCCGAAATCAACGAATACGTGAACCGCGTCGGCCAGAACCTGGTTCGGAATTCCGACTCCAAGGTGCCCTTCACCATCAAGGTGGTGGATTCCGACCAGGTCAATGCTTTCGCTCTGCCCGGCGGATTCTTTTACGTTAACTCCGGATTGATCACCTCGGCGGAGTCGGAGTCGGAGCTGGCCGGCGTGATGGCCCACGAAATAGCCCACGTCACCGCGCGCCACGGGACCGAGAACGCCACCAAGGGCCAGATCGCCAACTACGCCATGCTGCCCTTGATCTTCATGGGCGGCGCCCTCGGCTACGGTCTCTACCAGGCCGCCGGATTTCTGATCCCCCTGCAGTTCCTGCATTTCAGCCGGAAAGCCGAAACCGAAGCCGATTTTCTGGGGCTGCAGTACCTGTACAAGACCGGCTACGATCCGACCTCCTCGGTTTCCTTCTTCGAGAAGATTCAGGCTCTGGAGAAAAAGAAGCCGGGCAAGCTGGCCAAGGCTTTTCGCACCCACCCGCCGACCGGTGATCGTATCGTCAAGACCCAGAAGAACATCGCCACCATTCTCCCGGAGCGGGAACAATACGTCATCAACACCTCGGAGTTCGACCGGATCAAGTCCAAGCTCCTGGCCCTGGAGAACGCCAGCCGACCCAAGAAGGGTGAAAAATCGGGCCGCCCCTCCCTGAAGCGGCGCACCAGCGGGGAGGTGGAGGAAGTCTCCGACGACCCGGCCGACGACGAGGAGCGCCCCACTCTCAAACGCAGGAAATAGGGCAGTTTCGAAAACGCACAAAAAGAAAAGCCAGCGGCCTTTCGGCTCGCTGGCTTTTCTTTTTGAGGATTCAACCGGAATGAAATCGGACTACAGCTTCTTCAACTCTTCGGCATAGTACTTGCGATAGAGAATATCCCACTCCAGGCTGCCTTCGGGAACCGTCTTTTTCTGGGACTCGATCTTTCTTCTGGCTTCCTGGTCCAGGCCCTCCTCCTTCTTCATCTCCTCGTTCAGGATTTTCACGATTTCCAGTCGGATGGTATTTCGGTCCTCGACGAATTCCACCTCGTCGTGAACCACAAGCTCATCCGTCACCACGTGAGCCAGCTTGTTGATCTTGTCGCGGCTCAGGCGCATGGCGGGTTACAGAATCACCTTCTTTTCCTTGACCAACCGGTTCTTCACCATCTTGAACATCTCGTGATAGGAAACCCCGGTTTGCCGCATGTGTTCCGCGTACTGCTGCAGCAGGTTTCTGGCCTCCTCGTTGATACGATCCTCTACGCTCAACTCTTCTTCCATCACCACCAGCACCTGGTCCCGCAGAGGGGATAACACGGGAATCTCAATCATTTCCCGTTTGATCAACTCATCCACGACCCGGCGCGAGAGGTAGCGGACGTAGTCCCTTTGCAGCCCCATAGGCACGGAAGATGGCGGGGCCGACGGGACTCGAACCCGCGACCTCTGACGTGACAGGCCAGCGTTCTAACCAACTGAACTACGACCCCGCGGAAATAAAGGTTCGCCATGGTGGGCGGTACTGGGCTCGAACCAGTGACCCCATCCTTGTAAGGGATGTGCTCTCCCAGCTGAGCTAACCGCCCCTGACAGCCCGGCGATCCGGGCTCAAAACGGACTGGAATATACAATGGTTGGTACCCGAAGTCAAGGAACCGAAACGGGCCCCGCGACACGGCAAGGTGTGGGAGCGACCGGGGGACACGGCCATCTCCGACGATCCCCAAGCGGACCTTGACAGCCCTGCGAGTAGCCTCTAAGATAGCTCAGCTTTTGCGGGGGCCGTTAGCTCAGTTGGTAGAGCATCTCCCTTTTAAGGAGAGGGTCGCTGGTTCGAGCCCAGCACGGCTCACCAGCTCCAACCATCGGTCGAGCCCGGCAACCGACCCGATCTTCACACGAACTGTCTGCCGAACCCACCTCCAAGTCCCGTTCGTCTAGTCTGGCCTAGGACACCGCCCTTTCACGGCGGCAACAGGGGTTCAAATCCCCTACGGGACGCCAGTTTTTTCGATTTCAGTAGTCGATCCATCCCGCCGAGCGCATGGCCAGATGCAGCCAGGAGGAACTCCAGGGACCCGGGCGGCGGTCGTCCCTGTGCCCGCTCCAGGCAAAGGCAACCGAGGAGAGCGAAACGATCAGCAACAGGTAGGCAATCCACCTGTATCCGCGGATGGGCAGCACCTGTCGGACAACCGCGGGGAGCGCGAGCAACCAGAAGGGGATCAGCCAGAATAGCCAGCGCGCACCCTGGCAGTTCCCTCCATAGTTGTTGGTCTGCAGTGTGTAGAAGAGCACCATTCCCAAGGTGAGCACCCCTCCCAACCGGTAGATTCCCTGCAACCTGTCTTTGGCGAAGAATCCCGCAAAGGAAAGGATGAATACCGGGGTCAAGCTCAGCACGCCGTGGTGTCCCAGGACCAGGTTGAAGAGGTAGAACCACTTGGGGTCGTCAGCGGCGTCAATGCCCTCGGGTTCGTTCCAGTAGCTGCCTTCATATTGGTAGAGCGGCGTATCGAAGTACAAGTAGTAGGGAATCAACCCGCCGGTCGACAGATAGAGGGTAATCAGGAAGCCGGCACCCATCAGGGCGGCAGGCGGCAGAAACCAGGCGGCCGTAGCTTTGGGGGAGGTCCGAAACAGCCATCCCATCAGGACCAGGGCCAAGGGCAAGGCCAGCATCTCGTTGGCCACGGCCCAGGCGGAGCACAAGCCGCAGAGTGCGAAGTACTTCCAGTGTCTTTGCTCCTCATAGGCAATGCGAATGAAACAATAGAGTGCAAAGAAGACGGCGGTGGCCGCCAGGGTATGGTTGTTGAGCGTCACGCTGTAGGCGGTCAGATAGGTGCCCAGGCCGGCGGCGCAAAGGCAATAGAGGACGGTGGAGGTGTCAAAGCCCAGCCTTTGAAGCAGGCGGGAGTAGAGCACCAGCAGCCCGGCGAAGGGGACGAGATTGATCAGGACCAGCACGAACCGCACGATGAAGTCCTGGTTTTCCGGAAGGGTCATTCCGGTCACCATGCCGATGGCCCAGACCAGGCCCGCGATCAGCGTCGGCAGCAGGGCCGGCTTGCTGGAATAGAAGTGGCCCCCGCGCTTGACCTTGTCGATGGTCGGGTAGGGAGTCTCGTCAATGACGTAACCCTGCCCGGCGTTCAGACTCCAGACCGTGCTCCAGCGGGACCTGTCGTTGGCACTGGAAAGCGGTTGCAGCCGAAGCAGCGATCCGAAACTCAACCCGATGGCCACTACTACGATCAGGGTGGTGAAGCTGCCTTGGTTGTTCATGATCTTCCCCTGGGCCCGGCCAACGGTTCTGCAGGTTGAATCCGAGGTCGCGGTTTGCCGGGCACCCGCCCTGTCGTACGGATCATTTGAGAGTGAAACAAGGAACATTCGTGGCCTGTCGGTAGCCGGGGCCAAGTTCGGTCGAACCGGTTTTTCGGATCATTGAACATCGATGCACAGGATAATCAGGACGAGACGCTGCTGCACAAGAGGTTGACTCCGGCGATGATCGCGTGCGCATTTGCGGATGTTCAGGACTGCAAGCCTGCCGTCTCCAGAAAAAAATCCTGTGCATCCTGTGCATCGATGTGAATCAAACAATGCCCCTGCTCAACTTTGAACCGGTTTCCAGCCACCAGGCGCAGGCGTTCGTCTCAGGTGTGTGGGGCTGCCTCGTCAGGGCTCGCCAGACCTTTCGGAGATACTGTAGGGACGCGGATCTCCCTGCCCGAACCTCGATCCCGGAGAGGTAATGAGTTCCGCCAGGATGCCCAGGGTCATCATCTGGCCTCCCACGACCAGGGCGGCCACCGAGTAGATCAGCAGGGGGCGGTTGCCGATCGGCCCCCCACCCGAGAACCACACGCCGGCCAGGTAAGCCAATCCCAAGACCCCGGCGGCAAAAGCCAACAGTCCCAGCCCGCCCAGCAGATGGATGGGCCGCCGCCGCAAGCTTCCCAGGAAGCCCAGGGTCGAGAGGTCCAGCAACCCCGTCAGGAGTCGGGCCGCTCCATATTTCGAGCGGCCGTAGAGCCGGGGTCGATGCCGGGTTTCGATTTCGGTGACACGGAATCCGCTCCGATGAGCCAGCAGCGTAATGAATCGGTGCAGTTCCCCGAACAATCGGATCTCCTTGACCACCTCCAACCGGTAGCACTTCAGGCCGCAGTTGTGATCATGCAGCCTCAGCCCGCTGAAGATACCGACCAGCCAGTTGAAGAGGAGGCTTGGCCAACGCTTGTGCCAGGGGTCGAAGCGTTCCCTTCTCCAGGCTGAAACCAGGTCGAAGCCCTCCTCGAGCTTGTGAACCAGTTGAGGGATCGAGGCGGGATCGTCCTGCAGATCGGCGTCCAGGGTGACCACCGGATCGCCTCGAACGCTGGCGAAGGCGGCGCTGAGGGCCGCCGCTTTTCCAAAGTTTCGGCGAAAACGGATTCCCCGCACTCGCGGGTCGGCCTCGGCCAGAGCCACGATCCTGGACCAGGTGCCGTCGGTGGACCCGTCATCCACAATGACGATTTCAGCCTGCAGGTCCGACCCGCCCAGCACCGCGTCGATCTCCCGGTGCAGGGTTTCCAGGCTGTCCACTTCGTTGCGGGCAGGGATCACGATACTAAGCATGCGGTCCCCCTGCCTTTCTCATGCCATAGAGGACGGCCGCCATCCCCAACTCGCCGCAAACCTGCAAGCCCCTGGCCGCAACCGCAACCAGCGCCGCCGGTCCTTCTCCTACCGACGGGCCCAGGGTCTCGACCAGCAGCCATTCGCGAACCCCCAAACCCGCCGGCGCCACCAGGACCACGAACCCGGCGGCAACCGACAGCCCCGAAGCCGCTCCCGTCAGCACGACTTCACTCAACCCCGGGTAGGCCACTCCGATGCCGGCTCCCGCCAAGGGAAAGCTGGCGCCGGCCAGGACCCAGCCCAGAATCAGGAGAGGCGCTCCCTTGCCCAACACCCTCCAGGAAGGCACCGGCACGAGTTTTTCCTCCCTGCCTGATCCCCAACCCGCCACCCTGGCAATCCAGCCCGACACCGGGGGATGGCAAGCCGCCAGCAGCACCGCCGACAGGCCAAGGGCCAGCCACGGCAGGGTGGGATCGCCACCCAGGAGCAGCAACACCGGAAACGAGAGCAGCGCCCCGGATCCCATCACGTTGAAGGTCTCATAGACGCTGGAGGCGGTCGCTGCCCTGAAGCTCAGGCAGTTCTTTCCAACCAGTGCGTATCGAATCAGGATCACCCAGGCCTTCCCGGGAACATACTTTCCCAGTTGACTGACAAAATAGGCGAAATGGCAATCCAATCGGGGCAGGTTTCCTGCAAGAGCGCCCACCGCCCGCCGCCAGAACTCGGCAAACACGGCCATTCCCACCAGGTAGCAGAGGAGGCTGAGGCCTAGAATCGGCACTGAAAACCGGACCTGGGAGGACTCCATCCTGGCCAGCGCTCCCAACACCTCG
The DNA here is from genome assembly GCA_022826755.1 of Acidobacteriota bacterium. GTDB lineage: Bacteria > Acidobacteriota > Terriglobia > Versatilivoradales > Versatilivoraceae > Versatilivorator. The sequence continues at coordinate 55,205 of JAJDUG010000074.1, read as the reverse complement.
TTCCCCGCGGCAATGAGGACCGCGATCCCCAATACCACCTTGGCCAGAGAGAGAAGGAATGGCTTGAGCCTGGAGTCCATGAGGTCGGGCCAAGGGGAACGAGGATCGGGCCGGGGGACGGCGACGACTTGATGCCGAAGGAGCGTCCCCAACGAGCCTGCGGGGACCCGCCGGGACGGAGTCGACCGTTCCCATCGGCACCGGCGGCCGGGTGAAATCTATAGGATTCAGGCCCTTCCGGCAAGTTCTCTACTGTCGGGAGACCGCAAGGCCCTTATGGTTGGGAGGCACTCGCTACCCTGACTGGGGATGCGCCGCCGCCGAGGCAGCCGAGCGCGGATTGGCCGGCAGTGTTCCCCTCGCATTGGAAGCGCCGCTAATCCCGTGCACGACGAAGACGCCGATAGACGTCCGTGCCTTTCAACTCAAGATTATGCCTGTTTCCTGCGGCGCGTGGGAACGGTTCCACTTGGATCGAATGGCAACAGCTCCGGGGAATCGGTCGTTTTTATGAACATCGATGCACAGGATAAACAGGATAAACAGAACGGGACGTTCCTGCACCGGAAGCCGGCTTCGGCGATGGTCCGGTGCGAGCTTGCCGATGCCCGGGATTGCAAGCCGGCCGTTTCCTGAAAAAATCCTGCACATCCCTACAGCCTGAAGTGGATCACTCTTTTCTCGGTTGTTTCAGGCGCGGCGATACCCTTCCGTCCCGAAATTTCCGTGGCGCAAGCAGCCTTTTTGTCCCTATAGTGGGGGTTGCCTCGATTCGTCACCACAGCACGGAGGTCGCCCCATGTCCAGTCGAACCCTGACAATTTCCCTGGCCCTGGTCCTGATCATGGTTTTCGCCGTCGAGGTCGAAACCGCCGGCCCCACCCCGGGCACCCGGCCCCGGAACGGCATTCAGATGATCCTTCCCGACGGAGAGGCCAATCGATACTGGCCCCGCTGGCGGGGCCCCTCCGGGCAGGGCCTGGCCAGCGGAGGCGGCTATCCCGATACCTGGTCGGCCACCCAAAACGTCCGGTGGAAGGTCGAGGTTCCGGGTCGAGGCAATTCCTCTCCGATCGTGTGGGGGGATCGCATCTTTCTGACCACCGCCCGCGATGGCGGGAAACGCCCCTCGGTCCTGTGCTATCGGAGGTCCGACGGGAAGCTCCTCTGGGAATCCACCCTCCAGGCGGGCGAGCCCGGCAAGGTCTACTGGAAGAACTCCCACGCCTCGGGCACGCCGGTCACCGACGGGCAAACGGTTTATGCCACCTTCGGCAATCAGGGGCTGGCGGCGGTGGACTTTCAAGGCAAGGTGGTGTGGCGCCACAGCCTGGGAACGATCCGAAACTACCACGGGTCGGCCGGCTCGCCCGTCTTGTACAAGGACACCATCGTTGTTTACGAGGACCAGCGCCAGGGCTCGTTCGTGGCCGCATTCGACAAGCGGACCGGCAAGTCCCGCTGGAAGACCGAGCGCAAGGCCAGCGTCGGCTGGGGTACGCCCATCGTCATCCGGGCCGGAGACCGCGACGAGCTGATCGTCAGCAGCCAGGCGCGGGTTACGGCCTACAATCCGGACAGCGGCAAGGAACTCTGGCACTGCGGGGGGAACCTGGCCGAGGTCATTCCCACGCCAGTGGTGGGTCACGGCCTGGTTTTCTGCGTGTCGGGCCGGGCCGGGCCGACGCTGGCCATCCGCCCGGGCGGATCGGGGGATGTCAGCGGGACCCACCTGGCCTGGAAGCAGTCCAAGGGAGCCTCCTTCGTCCCCTCGCCGCTGCTCTACGGGGACCTGCTGTACCAGGTGAACGACATGGTGAGCGTGGCCACCTGCTATGAGGCCGCCACCGGGAAGGTCCTGTGGCAGGGACTCCTGGGCGAGCCCAAGTCCGAGGGCTTCTCGGCCTCGCCCGTGGGAGTGGACGGCAAGGTGTTCTTCACCAACGATGCCGGCGAGACCTTTGTGCTCAAGGCGGGAAACCAGTTCGAACTGCTCCGGGTGAATCGCCTGGAGGCTGCCGTGCTGGCTTCGCCCGCCCTGGTGGACGGCCGCTGGTATTTCAGAACCGACCGCCACTTGTTGGCGATTGGGAACTGAATCGGGGGACAAAGTCCATAAGGATACAACGATGACACCTGAAGAGATTGAAGCGAAACGTCAACTGCGCCGCAGCCATGTGCGAATCGTGATTACTTATGTGGCGGCGGGCTTCCTGTTTTTCGGAGGTTATGGAATGGTTGTGTACTTGTTGGTTTGCGGGAAGATCGATGAGGCGAAGAGTTTGTTTCTGTCCATCCTTCCTGTGAGTACAGCCGTCATCTCCTTCTGGTTTGGAGGCAGAAAGTCAGGCGACAGCACTCCTCACCAATCCTCAGGGAGCTGATCCTGCACCGGAGGATCCAATAGGGATCCCCAGTGCTGCACCCTCTCGAGACGCCGAATCTCTCCCCCTCCGGATCGACGGCGGGCTGTACCCCCCTTGCGACTCCCCCTCAAGGGGGGAGTGATCAGCCGCAGCCGAAGGCTGATGCGGTGGGGGGGTGACGCCGGACGTCCCCTACTTTCCCGACGCCGTTCCCGCGGTCTCCAGTTCCTGAAAGGCCTGGAAGTGTTTGCCGGCTTCCTCATGGCGGCCCAGGCGAGTGAAGGCCTTGCCCAGCAGCAGGTGGGCCCGCTTGTTTTCGGCATCCAGAGCGACAGCTTCCTGCAGCGCCCGGACGGCCTGGTCGTAATCTCCCGTCCGCAGGTAGCTGTCTCCCAACTCCACCCGGGCGTCCACTTCCCCGGGATCGGCATCCGCCACTTCCTTCAAGAGCGGCACGGCCTGGTCGTCCCGGCCCAGCTTCACCAGGACCGTCGCCAGGTTGACTCGGGCCTTGCGCCGGTCCGCAGGCTTGCCTTCGGATAGATCCACCGCCCGCCGCAGCGCCTGTTCCGCCAGCTCGAACTCACCCACCGTCTGCAGATCCATCCCGGCCTCGAGTTGGGACTGCAGGTGACGCGGAAACTTCTCCACCGCCTGGCGGGCCTGGCGGGTAGTGGCCGGGATGTCTCCCTTGGAACGGTAGGCGCTCAGCAACAGCAGATGGACCTCCGGCTTGCCGGGATCCTGCTTCACCAGAGCCTCCAACTGGGCGATGGCCCCCGCATGGTCGCCCTCTCCGATCAGGGCCTTGCCCAGAAGAAAGCGAAGACGGGAATCCCGCGGCCGAAGCCTCTGAGCCTCCAGCAGGCGGTCCCTGGCCTGGACGAACTTGCCCTCCGCCAGCAGCCCGCTGCCGTAAAGCAGCAGGGTCGGCACCGAGCCGGGATCAAGCCGGTGGGCCTTCTCCAGGTAGGGCCACATCCGTCCGGTCTGGCCGGTGCGAAACAGGGCGGTTGCCAGCAGGTAGTTGGCCTCGGCCGACCCGGGACTGGCCGCAGCCACTCTGTTCAGCAGAGGAAGCGATTCCGGAAACTTCTCCTTCCAGACGAACAGCTTGGCCGCACGCAGTGTCATTTCGGGGCCGAAGGCTTCCATTTTTTCGGCTGCCGCCACCGCTCCGGTCGGGTCGCCCGTTTCCAGATAAGCCAGGCAGAGATGAAAGAGTGCCTCGGGATGGCGATGCAGGGTCGTTTCGATCGGCCCCAATACCTCAAGGCTTTCACGGTTCCGCTTCTGCTTGGTCAGGACGATGCCGAGCCGAATCCGGGAGAAGAGGAAGCCGGTGTCGAGGCGCAACGAATCCCGATAGGCCTTCTCGGAGGCGGCGAACCTGTTCTGCATCTCGCGGGCATAGCCCAGCAGACCGTAAGCGTCGGGCGTGGGTTCAGCCTTGACCGCGGCGTCCAGAACCGCCTCGGCCTGGGCGTACCCGCCGGAGCGCATCAGTTCGGTCGCCTTCCGGTAGCGGGGGTTGGAGAAGACCGCGTTCGGGTCCTGGGCGGCGGGCGCCGACTCCAGAAGGACTCCCGCCAGGAAACAATACGCGAGGGCCGTGCGGGCACGAGATCTCTTGAGTTGAGACAACGAATGGACAAGGATGCGGGCGGGACGCCCGCGCTCCCGGGGGGACCCCTTTGGGCGGCCTGTGCAGATGCGAAATTTGCAAACGGCTCCAACGACTTTATTCGCGTCCATTGGTGTGAATTCTCAGAAAACCGGAGTCTCCCGGTAGGTTCCCCACACTTCCTTCAGGGTTTCGACGATATCGCCCATGGTGGCTCCCTGATTCACCAGCTCGACGGTCACCGGCAGGATGTTTTGCGACTCGTCCCGCGCCACCGCCTTCAGTCGCTGCAGCAGTTCGCCAACCCTGGCCTCGTCCCGATTGGCCCGGACCTGCCGGGTCCGGTCGATCTGGCGATCGGCCGACCTGGGATCGTAGGGATGCACCTCCAGGTCCAGCGTTTCCTCTTCCTCCACGTAGCGGTTGACCCCGATGACCGGCTTTTCCCCGGACTGCTTTCTGAGAGCCGTCTCGTAAGCGTCTTCGGCGATCTTTCTCTGGAACCACCCCTCCTCGATCAGCTTCACCGTTCCTCCCCGCTCATCCACCTCCTTCAGGATGGCCTGGATGGCCCGGACATACTGGTCGGTGAGCTTCTCCACGTAGTAGGAGCCGCCCAGGGGATCCACCACGTTGGCCACGTTGGATTCCTCGGCGATGACCTGCTGGGTGCGCAGGGCGATCTTCATGGCCTCCTCGGTGGGGATGGAAAAGGCCTCGTCCATGCCGTTGGTGTGCAGGCTCTGGGCCCCGCCCAGCACGGCCGCCAGGGCCTGCAGGGCGGTTCTCACGATGTTGACCTTGTACTGGGGCCGGGTGAGGGTGGCCGCGGCCGTCTGGCAGTGGAACCGGAGGCGCATGGAGGCGGGATTGGCGGCCCCGAAGCGTTCCCGCATGATGGTGGCAAAGACCCGTCGCACCGCCCGAAAGCGGGCCGCCTCCTCGAAGAAGTCGGAGCCGCAGGCAAAGAAGAAGGACAGGCGGGGAGCGAACCGGTCCACCGGCATGCCGGTCTTGACCACCTCTTCCACGTAGACGATGGTGTTGGCCAGGGTGAAGGCCAGCTCATGCAGCGGAGAGGCACCGGCTTCATTGATGTGGTACCCGCAGATGTTGACCGGGTTGTAGCGCTTCATTCTTTCGGCACAATAGGCGATGCAGTCCCTGACGATCCGAACCGAGGGAGCGATGGGAAAGATCCATTCCTTCTGGGCCATGTACTCCTTCAGCATGTCGGCCTGAATCGTCCCCGACAGGCGATCGAGGTCGAACCCGCGCTTCTCGGCCAGGGCCACGTACATGGCCAGCAGGATCCAGGCCGAGGGGTTGATGGTCATCGAAACCGAGATCTTTTCCAGGTCGATGCCGGCAAAGAGGTCCTCCATGTCGGACAGGGTGTCGATGGCCACTCCTCCCCGCCCCACCTCGCCCTGGCTCATGGCATGGTCGGAGTCGTACCCCATCAGGGTCGGCATGTCGAAGTCGGTGGACAGCCCCGTCTGGCCCTGCTGGATCAGGTACTTGAACCGCTTGTTGGTGTCGGCGCCGGTGCCGAAGCCCGCGATCTGGCGCATGGTCCAGCGCCGGCCCCGATACATGGTGGGATAGGGACCGCGAGTGAAGGGATACCGGCCGGGCAGCCCCACGTCCTCCAGGGGGATATTCTGAACATCCAGCGGCGTGTAGACGCGCTTGACCGGAAAACCTCCCAGGGTGGAGAATTGCTCCTGCCTCTCCGGCTGGCGGGCCAGAAAGCTGGCAACCTCCCGGCCTTCCCAGGCCTGCAGTTGCTCGGCCAGCTTGTCGACGGTCTGAGCCTCATTGGTCTCTTTCATGGCTTCCTCTCGCTACGGAATTGATTCAGCAGGATCTGAGCCGCCGCATGGGGATGGGTCCTTCCGGCCATCATCCGGTCGGTCAGCTCGGCGATCTGGCGATCGTGGTGGCGTTGGAACTGGTCTCGCAGGATGTTCTCGGCCGATTTCAACAGGCGGGTCTGGGCGATGCGGCGGCGGCGCTGCTCCAGCTCTCCCGAGGAGGTGAGCGCATCCAGGTGGCCGTCGATGGCGGCCAGCAGCTCCGGGATGCCTTCCCCGCTGACGGAGCTGGTGGGAATCAGAGGCACCTGCCAGCCGTATCCCTGCGAGTTCCCGTGCCCCATCGCCAGCATGTTCTTGAGGTCGGTGACGGTTCGGTGGGCATCCGACCGATCGCACTTGCCCACCACGTGAATGTCGGCAATCTCCAGCACTCCGGCCTTGATGGCCTGAATGTCGTCGCCCAGACCCGGGGCCGATACCACCAGGGTGGTATGGACGGCCTGGACCACGTCGATCTCGTCCTGGCCGACGCCGACCGTCTCGATCAGGACCACATCGTATCCGGCGGCATCCAGGATGTCGACTCCGCTGAGCGAGGCCCGGGCCAGCCCGCCCAGGGCTCCCCGAGTGGCCATGCTGCGAATGAAGACTCCGGGATCGGTCACCAGCTCGTTCATGCGAATCCGATCCCCCAGGATGGAACCCCCTGAAAAGGGGCTGGAGGGATCGATGGCGATCACGCCCACGCTGCGCTCGCCGGCTCGAAGGGCCTTGCAGAGCCGGGTGACCAGCGCCGATTTGCCGCTTCCGGGAACGCCGGTGATCCCAACCACGTGCGCCTTGCCGGTATGGCGATAGATCTCGGCCAGGGCCTCCTGGCAGTCCTCCTCCCCCGATTCCGCGTGGGTGATCATCCTGGCAACGGCGGACAGCCGTCCTTCCAGAACCGGTTGCACCAGTGCCAACGGCGGAATCGCCCTTCCCATGCCTTAACGCTCCTTCTCCAGTTTGCGATTGAGCTCCCGAAACACGTCGCGGTCGTCGACCACCCGCCGCGCCTTGAAATCGGTCCTGGGCAGGGAGTCGGGCGCCAGCGCCTCCACCCGGACCCGAATTCCCATGATCCGCTGCAGCAGACCGGCCGTCTCGTCCCGGAACGCCCTCAAGGCCTCTTGACCGGCCCCGAAGACAGCCCGGGTGGGCTCCACCTGGACCAGCAGCTCGTCCATGGTCCGCTCCCGGGAGATCACGATGCGGTGCTCTCCCCCATAGTCGCCCATGGTATTGAGAGCCGCATCGATTTCGTTGGGATAGACGTTCTCGCCTCGAATGGTGAAAGCGTCGTCGATGCGGCCAAAGATGCCGTTGGGCAGGCGCGGATAGGTGCGCCCGCAGGGGCTGGGCCCCTCCTCCCACAGGGCCAGGTCCCCCGAGAGCAGGCGAATCATGGGCTGCGAGGTCCTCTCCAGATGGGTGTAGACGGGCGTGCCGCGTTGACCGAAGGGGACCCGCCGGAAGCTGGCCGGATCGCACACTTCAGTGTAGACCAGGTCCTGCCAAAGCAACATGCCTTCGGTTTCGGCGGTGCCTGCGCAGTTCATCCAGGGGGTCATTTCAGCCATGGATCCGGAGTCGACCACCCGTGCGCCGAAGGCCTGTTGAATCCTGTCCCGGACGCCCGGCACCGACCCGCCCGGCTCCCCCGAGAAAAACAGGATCTTGAGCCCGAACTCAACGGGGTCGATCCCCTGGCTCCTGGCCGTCTCCGCCAGGTGCAGCGCATAGGAGGGCGTGGAATAGAAGGCCGTGGGCTTGATCTGCCCCAGCCACCCCACCGCCCGCGCCGTCATCCCGGGAGCGCCGGCTCCAAAGGGGAAGGACCTGGCCCGCAGCCGCTCCGAGCCGATCAGGGTTCCCCAGGATCCCCAGTAGAGGCTGAAGAGGGAGGCGATGAAGATGGTGTCTCCCGGCCGCAAGCCCATGCCCCACATGATGCGGGCGTGGGCGTTGCCGATAGCCTCCCAATCCCTCCGGCCGACGGCAAAGGCCGTGGGCTGGCCGGTGGTCCCGGAGGTGCCGTGGATGTGGTGGATCTCCTCCTCGGGAATGCAGAGGTAGTCGCCGAAACTGGGAACCCGGGCCTGGGATTCTCTCAAGTCCTGCTTGGTGATGACCGGAACCTTGTCCTCGAAGTCCTCCAGGCTGTTCAGGTGATCGGGGTGGAAGCCGGCCCTGTCCCAATGCCTCCGATAGAAGGGGGCGTGATCATAGGCATATCGCGTGACCTGCTTGAGGCGTTCCAGGATCAGTGCGTCGCGCTCCCCCGGAGGCATGGTCTCGCGCCGGGGAAACCAGTACTTGCTGGCGGGATCAGGCAGGTAATCCGGGTTGTAGTCCGGTGGGAACGACCAGTCCTCGATGGGGAACCTCCTCCGTCACCGCGGGCCCCGCTCCCGGACCAGGCGCCGCATGGACTCGACGATCGCCTGCGGCGGCGTGTCCTGGAGAAGGATCTCGCTCACGCCCATGCGTTTGAGCTCCGACACGTCTTCGTCGGGCATCACCCCGCCGCCCACCACGGCGATGTCGCTGCCGTGCCGGTCGCGAAGCAGATCCAGCACCCTCGGAAACACCGTCATCTGAGCCCCGGAAAGGATGCTGATGCCCAGGATGTCGACGTCCTCCTGGACGGCTGCCAGAGCCACTTCCTCGGGAGTGCGGTGGAGCCCGGTGTAGATGACGTCCATGCCGGCATCGCGCAGGCAGCGGGCCACGATCTTGACCCCGCGGTCATGGCCGTCCAACCCGACCTTGGCGATCATGACGCGGATTGGTTGGGTATTCGGTACTTCCATCCTGTGCTTCTCTCATCCTGAACCGAGCCGGCGCGCGGCCACTTGGTGGAACCCGGCCGACCCGTTAACGTAGCGCATCCTAAACGATACGCCTGTCGGGGTCAATTACCGTCCCCGGGCGCCGTCCCAGGGTGATCCCTCGCTCCCGGACTTGGGGCGGCCCGCCGGTCAAAACAACAGCCACGATGATGCCAGGCCGTGTGCGCGCGAGACGCCCGCAGTTGGCCTGGCGCAGCCTTGGCCATCGCCACCGCTGGGATCGAACGGTAGCGGGGCCTTGCCGTTCATTCGGACTGGCCATCGCAGTTCACGCCGGCTGGCTGGCTGCCTGCCTGCAACCTCGCGCTGTCGCTCCATCTCCTCCAGCCAGAAATAAGGTTGCGGGCGAGACGCCCGCGTTCCCGGGGGGCTCCGCCCTGCGACTCCCCCTCAAGGGGGGAGTGATACTTGAGGCTCGCAACAACCCAGCCGGAATTATTCCCGGACGGCCGTGATAGGATAGGGTCGATCTCTTGATTATCAACTCGAACAGGGTCGGCTCTCGGGTTGCTGCCGCAGAGGCCGCCCCCATCCCTCCTGGAGGAATCGAATCATGAAACGCCGCGATCTGCTGCAAGCCGGCCCACTGGGGGCCCTGGCCGCCGGACTGGGTTCTCTTTCGCCATCTTCCACCGGAGCCTCCCTGCTGGCGGCTCAACAGCAGCGTTCCGGACTGCCGCCTATCAAGATCACCGATGTCAAGTGCATCCTCACGGCGCCCGCCGGACGCCGGCTGGCCGTGGTCAAGGTCTCGACCAGCGAACCCGAACTGTACGGCCTGGGCTGCGCCACTTTCACTCAGCGGATTCGCACCGTGCAGACAGCCGTGGATGTCTATCTGAAGCAGTTTCTGGTGGGCAAGAGTCCCTGGGATATCGAGGACATCTGGCAGTCCTCCTTCTTCAGTTCCTACTGGCGCAACGGACCGGTCCTGAACAACGCCCTCAGCGGGGTCGACTCGGCCCTGTGGGACATCCTGGGGAAATGGACCGGCCTGCCCGTCTACCAGTTGCTGGGAGGCAAGAGCCGCCGAGCGGTGGACACCTACAGGTCGGCCGGCGGCCGGACCTTCGAAGAGCTGGTCGATTCGTTCCAGCAGTTGCGGGAGCAGGGCTATCGGCACATCCGCTGCGAGCCGGTGGTGCCGGAAGCCTCTCCTCCCCTCGGTCCGGAAAACGCGGCTCGACCCGCCAACCAGCGCACGCGCATCTGGGAGGCGGCTCCCTTCGCCCGGGCGCTGCCCCGGTTCTTCGGGAAGCTGCGCGAGCGCTTCGGCGAACAGGTCGAGCTGCTGACCGACGTCCACGAGCTGCTGCCGCCCATTCTGGCCATCCAGTTGGCCAAGGAGCTGGAACCCGTCCGGATGTTCTTCCTGGAAGATCCGCTCTCCCCGGAAGACGTCGGATACTTCAAGCATCTGCGCCAGCAGAGCAGCACCCCCATCGCCATGGGCGAGCTGTTCAACAACCCCAATGAATGGCTGGACATCATCAGCCAGCGGCTGATCGACTTCATCCGGGTCCACATCTCCCAGATCGGCGGCATCAGCATGGCCTTCAAGCTCTCCCATTTGTGCGAGTTCTTCCGGGTACGGACCGCCTGGCACGGCCCCGGCGACACCTCGCCGGTGGGGCACGCCGCCAATATTCACCTGAGCCTGGTCGTCAACAACTTCGGCATCCAGGAGTTTCACGGCCTCACCCAGTCGGAACGGGACGTCTTCCCCGGAAGCCCGCAGGAAAGGAACGGCTACGTCTACATCAACGAAGCGCCGGGCATTGGGGTGGACCTGGACGAGAAGCTGGCGGCCCGCTTCCCCGTCAAGGACGATCCCAGCTTCGACCTGCACTGGGGCAACCTGCGGCGCAAGGACGGGACCATCGTCAAACCCTGAACCAACCCAATGGAGCTTCTGCAAACCGCTACCAACCTGGAGGTCACATGAAAAAACAGATTTCAAGCTGGGTGGCCCTGCCCTTCCTGGCCTTTGCGGCCGCCGGCTGCCAGCAGGAGGGGCCCGCGGGCGGAGCCGGCGCCGTGCCCGCGGAGGACAAGCCCCCGCGCATCGCCGCCGCCGACCTGGACGGGCTCATGCAGAAGGACGCCCTGCTGCTGGACGTCCGTGAGCCCTCGGAGCTGGAAAAACTGGGAACCCTGGAAGGCTACATCAACATTCCCATCGGCCAACTGGAGCAGCGCCTGGACGAGCTGCCCAAGGACAGGCTGATCGTCACCGCCTGAAACGGCGGCGGCCGAGCCGCGCGTGCCGCGGCCCTACTCAAGAAGAACGGATTCTGGACTGCCGGCTCCTGCGGGCTGAGAAGCTACAAGGGAAAGAGGATATTCCCCAAGTCCGGGAGTTGAGGGCGAAGAAAGGGAGAGGATCCGGCAGTTTACACTCCCCTGTTCACGCCAGGGCCTGCCTGCAGTACTCCAGCGACTCCCTGACTCCCTCCATGGCGGGCTGGCCCTTGATCTCGTGCTCGATGTTGGCCGGAATCGGGTACTTCCCCGCCTTCAGTTGCTGCAGCACTTCCCTGATGGGCGTATCCCCGGTCCCGAATTTCACCACCGGCGACCGGGGGCCCATACCTTTCTTGCGGTCCTTGAGGTGTAGCGCAACGATCCGCTGGTGGTGGCGGGCGATGTAGTCCACCGGATCGAACCCGGCAGCCACGAAGTGGCCGATGTCCAGATTGACGCAGATGTAGGGCGAGTTCCCTTCCATGGCCGCCGCAAAATCCTGCGGCCCGTCGAATACGTCCTCCTTGTCGCCGTGGGCATGGTTGTGCATGCCCACCCTGATCCGGTGCTTGCGGGCGAAGGAATCGATCAGGGGCGCCAGGCTGGGCGTCGCCGAAGCCGTGATCACATCGGTGCCCAGGGCCCGGGCCATGAGGAAGCCCCGATCCACTTCCTCGGGGCTCATGGTCTTCTGAAAGCTGTAGTTGTAAGAGTTGAGCCGGATGCCGGCCTGCTCCAGCTTGCTGCTCTTATCCTCGAAGAAACCGAGCGGGGTCTTCAGCCGCCAGCGGCGGAGCTCGGCGGGCTCCAGGCCCCTGGGCTCGATGTGTCCCTGCCAGAGCTCGCAACTGTCGATCCCCACCTCCACCATGGCATCGATGGCCTCCTCGAAGGAGCGGTCCCGAAAGCTGTAGCTCTGAACCCCGATCTGAACGCCTTCGATCAGGGAGCTGGCTGCTTTCCTCCGACAGCCCGACTGGACCGGCAACAGCCCCGCCCCGGCCAGCAGAGCCACGTTCCTGGTAAAAGTGCGCCTTGAAATCAGTTTCATGGGCATGCCTCCCATTGAAAAGATTGATCCCCAAATCCCCATACGGCAACAGGCAAAAGGAGACAGTCGAGCCGCTCACCGTCCGCTCAGCAGTCCCTTGTTCACCTTGCAGACCATCGTGTAGGCCGGATCGAAGATGTTTCCCAGCTCGTAGCGAACGCACTGGGACAAGAGCAGATTTGCCCCCAACCCATCCAGCCCGTAGTCCTGCTGCAGCCAGCGCAGCATCTCGGTGGTGGCGTGCTGGGTGGCCTGGTCCAGCGGCCGGGCGTTGCCCGCGGTAAAGATCCAGTCGCTGTTTTCCCCCCGCGGCCAACCGATGGTCTTGCCCTTCAGAACCCGCAGGGTGACGCGGACGTCCATGGAGATCTCGATTCCGGTGCCCACGATCTCGCCGTCTCCCTGCACGGCGTGTCCGTCCCCCAGAAAAAACAGGGCTCCCGGCTCGAACACCGGGAAATAGACCCTGGTGCCCGCCACAAACCCCCGGTAGTCCATGTTGCCGCCGTGCTCGGCGGAGGTTGCCGTCGAGATGGCCTGCCCACCCTTGGCCGCCACCCCGAAGCAACCCAGCATGGGCTCCAACGGGATCACAAGCTGCCCCAGCTTGGATTCCGGGCCGACCAGGGTGGCGGTTCCCTTCCCGGCATCCACCTTCCACTCGGCCACCAGAGCCGGGGGCAACTGGCGCACGTAATCGGGGTCCACCACGTTGGGCGCAACCGCCGAATAGCAGAACCCGTAGGCGCGGTTGGGCCGGATCTCCTCCAGGTCCACCGCCAGGGTGTCACCGGGCTCGGCCCCCTCCACGTAGAAGGGCCCGGTCTGAGGGTTGCTTCTGGGCGTCACCTGCTCGCGCCGGTGATCGACTCCCCAGGCATCCACCGTGGTGGTCACCAGGGTATCGCCGTCGCCTACCCGCAATACCGGCGGATGCGGCCCCAGGGTGGTGTAGTATCGGGTGGGAGTGAAGTGATGCTCCATGGCTTGGGACTCCGGTTCAGGGTGGTCCTGGGGCTCCGGGGCATAACGCCGGTGGCCTCATCGCAAGCAGACCGCTTCCTCCGCATGCCCGGCCCGCAACCAAGACCCGGCCGGCCTCAAGGACCCGCTTGGCTCAGCCAGGCAAGGGCTTGCTCCCGAGAAAGCCTGGCCGACTCAATCTCCAGCAGGTCGGTTTTGCCAACCAGCTTATAGGCCTGCCGAAACCAATCGGTTTCGAAGGACTCGCCCGTGTTGTGGATCAGCAGCCGGGTTGCCGGCCCCAGCATGGCGGCGGTCTTGAAGTCCCCCGCCCGCCTCAGCACCGGAACGTAGAGTTGCTCCAGGTAGGCCCGGTCCTCCTCGCTCGAGAAACGGGACACGTCCACCAGCGTGCGGTGGAGCTCCGGCGCAAGCGACCGGGCCAGCAGGCACCACAGCCCCGCCTTTCCCACCCCCGCCAGGTTCACCCGGGCAACCTCCGGACGGCTCTCCAGGTAGACCATCGCCGTCAGGATGTCCTGAACCCGATTCGAAACATCGGTTCGATTGTAGGTGGTGAAGAAAGGGTCGCTCATGTCCCGCTTGGCTTGAGCCTTGCCCGTGTTGAAGGCATCGATGGACATTACCAGGTGCCCCCGGGCCAGCAGCGGCCTGACCCAGGATGCGTCCGGAGCGTCCAGCGCCTCCCTGCCCTCGGGATGGACCAGCAGCGTGGCCGTCAGATTCCTGCGCTTCCCCTTGGGGTACCATAGTTCCGCCGGAACCCGATCCTCTCGCCCCCGCCGTCCGATATAAAGGATCTCGCTCACACCCGGCTTGGGAGTGGAAAGGGGAACCGCCAGCAATTGCTCGGGAGAAGGAGAGTCGGCGGCCAGGGCGTGCCGTAGCGCGGGGCGCATAAGCTCCCGGAACCGCGACAGGCTCTCGGAGTCCCGAGGCCGGAGCCGGTCGATCTGCCGCCGATGGCTGTCCTTCAGAGAGGCGAGCATCTCCTCCTCGGTGACCGCGGATTCGGGAAGCTCTCGACCAAAGAAGACCAGCAACTCCGAGGGGCTCCCCAGGCGAAAGCGCTTCTCGGCAAACTCGCTGGCGTCGCTCTCTCCCAGCAACCAGCGACCGAACCAGGCATAGACGGCCTCCCGGCTCTCCCGGTTGAAGTTGTGGTCGGCCATGGCCTGCATGGTCTGCACCTTGTGGGCGGCGCCCAGCAGGCGATAGACGCTCTGGACCGCCGGAAATTCCACCCGGGGGGTCTCCCGGGTCCAGTCTCCCGAGGCCGAGACCATCAACTGCGGCCGGGGAGCCATCAGGGCCGCGATCTCCATGTTGTTGGTGTCGAGACGGAGGTTGGCCTGGTTCTCGCAGATACAGCCGCCCTGCATGTAGTGGGAAATCATGTTGACCGGCGCCGACACCTTGACCCGATCGTCGACCGCCGTCAGCAGGAAAGTCTGGGTCCCCCCGCCCGAAGCCCCGGTGCAACCAATCCGGTCGGGGTCCACGTCCGGCAGGGACTGCAGGAAATCCACCGAGCGAATGCTGTTCCAGAGCTGAATCCCCAGCCGGTCGATGCCCCACAGGCTGAAGCTCCTGTCCAGGGGGCGTCGGTGGTCCTTGACCTGGCGGCTGTCGTTGTAGGCCAGCATGTCGTAGGCAAAGACCACGTGGCCCTGCCGGGCCAGGTTGATCGCGAGGCCCGGCATCGAGGCGAGGGACTGATTCTCCAGCCGCCCGTAGGCCCAATGGCCATGGGGGGTGAGGACCCCCGGGAAGGGACCCTTCTTCCCCAGCGGACGGTAGAGATTCCCGGTGACGTAAAAACCCGGATAGCTCTCAAAGAAAACCTTTTCGATGGAATAGTCCCCCTTGGAGACCTTCCCGAAAACCCGCGCCTCGAGGGGACTCTTCTCCACCGGCGGCCACAGCCCGGCGCTGACCTCTATCTGCCGCCGCAGATGGCGGGCCCGCCCCAACCAGCCATCTTCGATGAGAAACGGCTGGAAGGAATAAGGCAGATGCAGGTGGCGTATCCGAGTGGCCCGCCGGTCGATCCCCGGCAGCCCGGGCGGCTGCTGGGCCCCGACAGAACCGTTCAGCAACAACAGGCCCACACCGGTCAGCAGTATATTCTTGCCAGAAATCGTGGGTGCCTCACCTTCGCTGAGTCGTGAGCACAAGTCCGGAAAATTCTATCCCAGGAGAGGAACTTTTGCGATGCTTAGGGAGACTACTCTCGAACGGCAAATCAATTCCGCTCGTTCGTGAAAGTATTTTTGCAGGGACGGAAGGAGTTTTGGGATGAGTTCCAACTTTCAGTGGTCGCCGACGGCATCCTTTGAGCAGCGTTCATGAAGCTTCCCAAAGATCTACTCTTCATCCCACTGAAGTACGCTGGACGTTGCCGATCTTGCACGACGAGACTAGAAGCGGGCGAGGATGCCCACTGGTCTCCGTCGTCGAAAAGCGTTTGGTGTGTTGACTGCGCCACTGGTGGAGGTTCATCGGTCCAAATCGCATCGCAAACCGGAGTGGGCGGTTCACGAAATACGGCAACCAAGGCAAGTCGCAGCGGTCTACGCAAGCCAAAGACGAGCACCAACAGTTCGCCGACTCCCTGGCAGCAACTTTGCACTTATGCTCAACGGTGCGTTGAAGCGGAAGCTGCAAAGTCGCTGGTCCCCTACGCCAAAAGGAACTCACTGTGGTTCACACACTCTGGGTACGAAAAATTGGTAGTCGGGAATAGCGATTCGGCGCCAGCTCCCGGAGAACTACCCAAAAAACTAGGGTCGCGTACAGGGTCGATCATCTACGGCTGGCCAACAGTCGTCGTCATCGACCGCGATCACATGCCCAAGGTGGCACCCCTTTTTATCGTCCGGGTCGAACCGGAACGAGACCCAAACAATCAATGGACGCTTCACGGCAATTCGGAACCAGAGTTCAATCTGGCCATCACAGCCAGCGGTATCTTTGACTTCTCGATCAGCAATGAAATCAGCGAGCTGTTGGGTGACAAATTGCCGTTCGGAGATGCCGACGCATTCGAAGCACTGGCTGGACAAACAGCCAAACTGCTCGGGCTTCGGATTGTGTCACGTCTCAACGCCCGTAGGCTCGAATCGAAAATAGGTCGCAACCGAGGCGTCTACAACGTCGCGATTTCGGTCGTTGCTGAATGGTCGGGATACACCAGTAGACTTCGCGAAGAACTGCGACAGCTACAGACCCGGAAAGATTGGTCGACGACGGCCGCAGCAAATCTCCTCCTCCAAGGTTTCGCGCAGAAGGAAAACGCTGGACATCCGTCCGGGGCTCTTGCAGCTCCACTCGTTTGCAACCAATCACAGGAGGAAACACTCGAACGTCTCCGCAGAGAACCTCTCACGGTCGTAACGGGCCCGCCTGGTACTGGTAAAACGCAACTCGTTGTAAACGCGGTTGCGAATGCCTGGCTGGACGGTGACAAGGTGCTGGTGACCTCGACCAACAATGGAGCGGTTGACGTCGCCGTCCACCGCGCAGCAAAGGATGTGAGTCGCGGCTTGTTGGTCCGTACGGGGAATCGTGATCAGCGCTTGGAAGTACCGGCCCGTATCACTGCGGCGTTGGATCAGGCAACAGCGTACCGCGGCAATCAGGCCGCCGCGCGTGCCGGGTTGAAACGGGCTACCTCCGAGCGCGTGGAACTGATGAAGACACTGGCGCGACTGGAAGAATTGGACGCGGAATTGTTACGGGTTGTCGAAGAACGGGAGGAACTTGCGCCCGCCCTGAATGAGGCAGCGCGAATACTCTGGAACGACGCCAACCCTCCTGCACTGCCCATCAGTTCCCGTGAGATCGCGCGGCGAGCCAGACGGTTGTCGCGGACGTGGTGGTTCCGTCGCTTCCGCGCGCGGCGCTTACTCAGGCGACTCCGTTGTCTGGAAGCCGCTTCATTGGAGCAACTCGCCGCATGGGCCCGAATTGATCAGCGCATTGAAAGGCTCGCCTCCGAATTGGCGATTGGACGAGCGGAACGTCGAAGACTGGAGTCCGCAGTCGGCGACCCGGCAACAAGCACACAGGACGTAGACCAGAAATGGTCGAGTGCAAGCTTATGCGCAATTCGCACAGACACGGCAGCACGAATCTCCTCTAGTGCAGACCGCCTAGTGGCATTCGGCAAAACCCCCGCCCACAGCGACAGTTTCAAACGAGCAGTCGTCAACTCGTTTCACTACTTGCGGGGCTGGGCCTGCACGGCACTTACCGCGGATTCCAACTTCCCCTTGGAATCCGGGCTATTTGATCTGGTGATCGTCGACGAGGCCAGCCAGTGCAGCCTCGCGGCCGTGCTGCCGTTGGCCTATCGCGCCAAACGCTTGGCGGTTGTGGGAGATCCCTGCCAATTGAATCCGATCGTTTCCCTCAGCGATGGACTCCTGCAGGACATTGCCACACAAGCGGGGTTCGACAATGACGATCTGCGCAAACGCGGCATCCACCACAAACACGGGTCGGCCTACTCGGCGTTCGAGTTCGCCGCGAGACCTCGTACACCGGTCCTTCTCAACGAGCACTACCGTTGCCATCCCCACATAGCACGTTGGTTCAACAGGAAGTTCTACGATGGCGAACTCACCGTGCTGACGGATGTCTCCGATACGTCCGAGCGGGAACGCGCCATCTGCTGGGTTGATGTCGACGGCGCGGCAGAACGGCCCGCCGCTGGCAGCTGGCTAAACCGGGCGGAGGCAGAACAAACAGTGAGACAACTTCATCGCGTCACTAAATCCGGTTACAAGACCGTTGGTGTGGTGACTCCGTTCACCGCCCAGGCAAGGCTCATCGATCAGATTGCTAAAATGCAGTTCCGGCAGGATTTCCTGGAGGACATTCGTTTTGTGAGTGGAACTGCCCACCGCTTGCAGGGAGACGAGCGTGATGCCGTCCTTCTATCTTCCGTGCTCTCTCCCGGCATGTCCAAGAGCAGCGCTCGCTGGATTGAAAAGGAGAGAAATCTCCTGAACGTAGCTGTCAGCCGTGCCCGCCGAGCGTTGATTGTTCTAGGCCACCCCTTGATCGGCGATTTGGGGAGCGGGACCTTAGCTTCCCTACGCGCCTACCTGCGCGATGAGGTCACATGGAATGGGGAAAGTGGTTCGCCATCCGCCGAGTTCCGCACGGACAGTATGTCTGAGCAACTCCTTCTCGACGCCTTGCAGCTCCGGAACCTCCTGCCCTATGCCAAGCTCGATTTGGAGGGGTACGAACTAGACTTTGCTTTGCTGGAACAAGGCATCAGGCTGAACATTGAGGTAGACGGCGACCAGCACCTTGACGTCCGAGGCCTACAAAGGCGCCAAGACATTACACGAGACCGGGTTCTGGCTAGGCTTGGTTGGACTGTTCTTCGGATCCCAGCATGGCGATGCCACGAGGACATTGATGCGGTCATAGACGAAGTCAGGAAAACACGGGAACGATTGCTCGAAGAAGCTGGTGCCAGATCTATGGACTATTGTGGTTGACCGTTCTTTTCGGCCAATCCGAGAAATCAGTACGCAGAGACCAACCACTGTGATCCGTAGTTTCAACAACATCCATCTTCACACCTTCCGGCACTGTTTTTGTCAACGAAATTGTTGACAACAGAATCGTATACCTCATCTTTCCCCTGCCCCACGATTTCTTTGGACAGTGATTTGAGGAACTCTGTGCGAAGCTACAGTAGCGGAGGACCAGGCTATGTCCAGAGACAGGAATGGAGCAGTTGGGGTCGCGAAGGGCGACCGTAACAGGCCCGGTTGGCGTACTCGGTGGGACGGGCCGGTGGTCGGCCCGTCGCAAATAGGGGTAGTGTTGGAGTTGTTGCGCGGGGCGGAGAAGGCGGTATAAATTTGCACAAAGGATCATACTATAATACTTTGTGCAAATGAATACGATCTCACGCCAGCTACGTGCCAAGGACTATATCAGTTCCCTTGCCGCTTCCGGGCGCTATCACTTTTTGTCAAGTGACGCACGTAAGGCGCTTGGCGTGTCCGCCGATGCGGCCAAGCTCGCCCTGAACCGGCTCGCCCGGCAAAAGTTGATCGCACAGCCTGCACGGGGCTTCTACGTGATCGTCCCGCCGGAATACCGTGCTCTGGGGTGCTTGCCGGCAGATCAATTTATCCCGGGGCTGATGGAGCGACTAAACCAACCCTACTATGCCGGGCTGCTTTCGGCAGCGCAATTTCACGGCGCGGCCCATCACCGGCCACAGGAATTCCAGGTACTTCTCGAAAGGCCGCGCCGGCCCCTCTCCTGTGGCCAGGTGCGCGCGAAGTTCATCGTCCGCAAGCGCCTTCGGCAGGTTCCGGTTCAGAGCTTCAAGACGCCCCGCGGTCCGATCCGCGCTTCGACGCCGGAGGCGACGGCTGTCGATCTCGTAGGCTATTACAACCGCGTTGGAGGGCTCGATCAGGTAGCGAACGTCCTCCTGGAACTCGCGGAGCAGATTGATCCCCAGAAATTGCTGACGGCCGCGCGGAGCGCTCCGATCACCTGGGCACAAAGGCTTGGATACCTTCTTGACGTTGCCGGCGCTCGTGAACTGACCCGCCACCTGAGGACCCATGTCAAAGCCAAAGCCCGACAAACGGTTCCGCTTCTCCCGGGGACAACCCGCAAGAAAGCTCCACGCGATGCCAACTGGAAGATCCTTGTCAACGTCGATATCGAGCCAGATCTGTGATTCCACGCGATCCACAATTCAATGCCGATATCGGCCCGCTACTGGCCACCGGATACACTTGGAACTACGAAGAAGCAACTGACATGGTCTGCTCCCAACTTATCGAACGACTGACCGGGTGAACTGGGGTTTGGCGATGGCCTGGGTGGAGGAAATCATTCAGACGAGGAGACAGAAACGGAGATACGGAGATACGGACGCACAAATAGAGCACTACTATTGGAGGATTACGAGGAGGCGAGATGACTGAAGAACTGGAGAAGCTGCGGTATCCGATTGGCCGTTTTGAGCCGCCATCCCGGATAGATCAGGATCAGATCGAGAGGTGGATTGGAGAGATCGAAGCGCTTCCTGCCGACCTCAGGAGAACCGTCGAGGGATTGACGGGCACCCAGTTGGACACGCCCTATCGTCCCAGGGGCTGGACCATCCGCCAGGTGGTTCACCACTTGCCGGACAGTCACATGAACAGTTTCATGCGGTTCAAGTGGGCGCTGACCGAGGACCGTCCCACGATCAAGCCCTATTTCGAGGACCGCTGGGCGGAACTGCCGGACTACTCGACGGCTCCGGTCGCGGCATCGCTCGATCTGTTGGACGGGCTCCATCGGCGCTGGGTGGCACTCTTGCGTTCCCTGACCCGGCAGGATCTCGAACGAACGTTCATTCACCCCGAATCCGGCCGGGTAAACCTGCCCGAAACCATTGGATCCTATGCCTGGCACGGGCGGCACCACCTGGCACACATTATCGAGGCGATCCGTCGGGAAGGGTGGAATGGCTGATAGCGGCTCTGTCCGCAGAGGCCATCCTGCCTTGCAGGCGCTCCGCAGGGAGTCCTCCCGTCAGTAAACACCGGGAATGATCCGGTACTTCACCCGAGCCTGATACTCGGCCCACTTGTCGGCGCCGTATTTCTCGGCACAGAACCGGTCGTCATCACGCTGGCGGAAAATGAACTGCGCGATGATAAAGAGCAAGTAGGTCCAGGCCCAGGGATTGGTGAAGTAGCCGAATGACAGGCCGATTGACAGGGCAATGAAGCCCTCGCCCATGTAGTTGAAGTGGCGGGCGACACCCCATAGACCACTGCACAGGATCTTGCGGTCACCGGCCTCGATGGTTTCAGGCTCGATGAGCCCGAGAAACTTGCGCTCGGGCCATCGCTTGAAGGTGTATTTCTGCAGATTTGCGCCGCGCGAGATGGCCCACCCGAGCAGGAACAGCGCAACCGTTCCGATGAGCCATACACGGGTCCATGCCGGGGAGAATTCGGGGTCCGGGTAAGCGGCCATGCCCCACAAGGGGAGGATGAACAGCCACCCGTAAACGATGAGGCCGCCCCAGAACATCTTGAAGCCGAGATTCTCATGGATCAGATCGTAGGTATATAGCTGGACTCGCTCAAAGATGAAGTAGTCGAGCACGTAGAACGTAAAAAACGCCGCGAACAGGAAAACGCCCGGATTGGAATCCTCGCCAAAGAGAGCGTAGTGGTAGGCAGCCCCCGACAGGGCGTTGAGCGACAACATCGTTCCACCGACGACATAGAAGTACATCTTTACGTCGAAGCGTTCGTTGAAGAACGACAGCTCCTGGACGCGCCCAAACCACAGGGCCAGGAGTGGGTTCTTTACCTTGCCTTGCGGCTGGCTGAACACCGCCAGGATGGTAAAGAGTGTGGTAAAGACCGTTCCGCCCGCCACCGCATAGATCGAGGATCGGTAGAACCATTCACGCGACATCCCGGTCAACTCGAGAGCCCACACGACCAGTGCGATGGCAAACACCAGAATGCCGTTCAGCCGATAGTTGCGGGGTTCACCGGCCTCCGGGTTGATGACATAGCCGGGAACCCGCTTCCCCGGCAGAATGAGCTGCGCCAGCAAGAACACGGCAAAGATCGCCAGCGGGTTGAAGAACCCCGCAATCGCTTCCGTCCGGGAAAGCTCGAAAAGGTGGCCGATTCCAAGCCATTCAATCATGACCGAACACCCCTTCCTCCAGTGATGAGGAACAAGGCTATTTGTCTGGAATACAACCCAGGCTCGTAAATGGAATGAGCTTTGGCACCGTGGCCTGGTACTTGCTGTAGGTGGGGTATTTGTCGCCGGAAATCTTCTCTGCCAGGCGTGTGGAGCCTTGAAAAACCAGTATCAACAGAAGGCAGCCCAGCCCCGTCCAGTGCCAGAACTGGCCTGATGCGGCGATGGCGAAAGCGTAGAACGTCACCCACATTCCCATCTCACAGAAATAGCTGGGATGGCGGCTGAATCGAAACAGGCCGCTGTCGATAAACGGCTGTTTGACTTCGACACCCTCCTTAATCAGACGCTTCTTGTTCTGCTGAAACCGCCACATCTGTGCATCGGCAATAGTCTCAAAAACCAGCAAGACCAGAAATACCCCGGCGGCGACGAAATCCAGCCATCCCATGGGTTGCGTGGAATGCACCCACGCCTGATGAACGGGCGAGGTGAACAACCACACAACCGCCATCTGACCGACCGCGACCACAACCACGTTGACCAGTTGAAACTCCAGCTCGCTCATCTGTTTTCGGAGATAGATCCACCGATAGTCTTCCCCGCCGATCCAATACCCTCCCTTCCGGGCGTAGTTGAAGGTCAATCGTGTCGCCCACATTGTCGCCAATACGGTCATGACATTGACGCGAGCCGATTGAAACTCCAGGTCGACAGCAACGATCAGGCAGTAAACCGCCGGAACAACCGACCACAGCCGGTCCACCCAGGAATACTCTCTCGTCAGGATCGAAAGCACCCAGCAGGCTATGGCCAGGACAATGCACAGATCCAGCGCCACACCGTATGGCGTGCCTACGAGGGGGTTATCGATGAAGTTGAGGAAGCTCATACTCCTGTGCAGTGACAATAGTCACCTGGAATTTCTTGTGCCAGGGATGGTTGGTTAAGAGGTCTTTTGGCTTATTCCCCCTGCCAATACCACGGCGAAACTGGCCTGAACCGTCCTGGTCCAACGGGTCCCCAGGAGTTGCCGACTCAACGCAAAGGGAGGTATGCAGGCAACCGACAATGGCGTGAAGGCGAGCCTCAAGACTGCGTCTAGTCCTCGGTGATACCCGACAGAACGACTGGCGCACGGTCCGGAATTGGGCGACCAGGGAAAGGATCCCGCCCATAGCCTCTACCGTCTCCCGCAGCGTGGACAGTAGGAGATCGCTACGCTTCTCAAGCCGCGAGACGCCGCCCTGAGTGATTCCAAGCCGCCTCGCCAAGCGTACCTACGTGAGCCTGCGGGCCTTGCGAGACTCCCGTAGCGTCATTTCCTCGGCAATCAACTTCGCCGCGCGCATTTCCACCTTCTTGCGCTGAGCAGGGCCCAGCTTTCTGATTTTGTCTTCTACGTTCACAGCCATGGTTTCGTTCTCTTCCCTTTCACGGCGGGTCGGACAAGTCTTAACCCTTGTCACGCATGGAGCGACCGGGAGAAACTTGCGGACTTGGCCTGACTTCTCCGGATCGGAGGTGCACTTCTATTGGCTCATGAAAAGAATTCACGCACGGACCCAAGGGTTTCTTCCGTTTTCTCTCTGGTGAGCGCGCAGATCTTCTTTACGATGAGTGACGAGTGAATCGTGAACAGCTTGGTCGTCTTGACGATCGATTTCTTGGGAAGCCGGCCTTCTGAAAAATCAGCGCCGGAGAGTTGGACCGTATTGGGATCATCCGTGATGTGCGAGGTTATCGCCGCCAGCACCAAATCTTCCCCGGCAGCATTGAAAGAATCAGGAGAAATGATCAACGCAGGCCGTCTCTTGGAGGAGGTGAGGTCGGTGAAGGGGAAGGAAACCAGAACGATGTCGCCCTGTCTATAGCCTGTCGTAGACAGCATCCTCCTCGTTCTCCCAGAACTCGAAGCTCCGCTCCGAACCCTTCAGCCAAGGCAGGTCTTCGGCGAGCCGTCTCAGCTCATCCTCTGAGAAGACTTGGTACATCTTTCCCGGAACGGCGTTGCTCACTTCCACCACGGGCATGAATACGCCGTTTCTGTACTCGGCCTTGATACTCATGGTCTGGATTATATCAGGCACGCCCAACCGATTTTCTAGAATTCCACTAGGGTCAAGCGAAGCTGTCGATTGAAACCAATCGCGGCAGTACAGCGCGCACAAACCAGAAGATCAGATTTTCGACCTCATCAATCCAATACCAAGCCATGCGCAACGTGAATTCATCTCGCAGACAAGATCAGGCAAATCAGGGCGTAGTTGAAGGTCAATCGAATCGCCCACATAGTGGCCAACAGGGTCATGACGTTGACGCGCGCCGACTGAAACTCCAGGTCCACAGCAACGATCAGGCAGTAAACCGCCGGGGCGATCGACCACAGTCAGTCCGTCCAGGAATACTCCCTTGTCAAAATCGAGAGCACCCAGCAGACTATGGCCTGGACAATGCACAAATCCAGTGCGACACCGTATGGAGTGCCTACGAGAGGATGATCGATAAAGTTGAGGGAATTCATATTCCGGTACCGTGACAGCAATTCCCTGACAGTTGGAGTTCCCGTTTGGAGGCGACAATCACTTCGAGCCGAATCGGGTGGCGACGTACTTCCGAGCGTCCTCCCCGCCGAGCCGCACCGACGCTGGACCGCTGCGGAGGTAGAGATCACCGCAGTTGGTCTTCGCCAAGCCCCTCAGCCATGGCATGTCCTCAGCTAGGAGTCTGCGCCGCAGAAAATTTTACAGGGACAGCCTCCCCTAAAACGGTTGATATTTTACATGGAACAGGGAAAACTATTCATTTATCTGCGAGTTATTCACCCATTATAGGGACCATAGTCCACTTGAAGGCCTCAAGAGTGTTCCGTGGCGCAGGCTCCTAGCCGCCTCAACTCATCCACTGAGAAGACTTGCCACATCTTCCCCGGAACGGCGTTGCTCACTTCCACCAGGGGCCTGATGCCTTCGTTTCTGTACTCGGCCTTGATGCTCATGGTCCAGAACAATTCAGGCGAAGCTTGAACGTCGTTCCAAGAAGCTGATTGGCATCAAGCGGAGTGGTCGATCAAGGCTAGTTTTCAATTGTGACGGAACGCGTTCGCTCAGTGAAGACCAAGCGACACGGGCTACCAAGAAAATATCCTCAATGAATTTCCAGAACTTCGACTCAAGGCACCGCTGCCCCCAGCAACGGCGCGAGAAATTCCTGTTGCGAACTTGTAGTCAGGAAGGCCAATCCTGGCTGCCAGCTCGATCCCGAGAACGACTGGCAGAAGAACCCCCGCTGGAAAATTGAATGGTCAACCATGGCTTCAAACGGTCGTAGAGGCTAAGGGGAACGCGCCCGCGTCAACCGCGCGGCAGAATACGTTCACAAGCTGCATCTGTGCGAGACTGGAGCATCGAGTCCTCGCGAGGGCTGGATTTCCAACAACCACGGCGAGGGTTTGCGCGCGAGAGATCGCTACGTTGAGCCGGTTCTTGCTGAACAGAAACTCGATTCCACGTGGCGACGCGTCACCCGAGCTCGCACACATCGAATAGATGACAACTGGGGCTTGCTGCCCCTGGAACTTGTCCACTGTCCCGACCCTCATTCCAGGAAACTGTTCGCTCAACTTTCGAACCTGCAGATTGTATGGTGTGACAACAAGGATATCGTCAGCTGTGAGAGGACGATCAGTCTTGCCCACGTCAGTCACACACTGCCCAATGAGTTCTTCCACGATATCAACAATAGTTGCGGCTTCCTCTTCGCTCTCATATGCGTTTCCTTCATGTTCAACCGGGATGAATAGGATGCCCGAAGTCTTCTGGACATAGCGCCGCGGTTTGGAGCCATATCTGATAGTACGATTCGAAGTTATCGGCCTCGGTTTCAGCCGATCCTCATAAACGGCGCTGGAAATAAATTGGCACACATTGGGATGCATACGCCACGTCTCACCAAGGAAGATCCCGAAGTCTTCCGAGATGGTCGCGCGCCCCTGGAGCAGGTACTCGAGGGTTGAACATCCGCTCTCGCCAGGATGTGAGCCCTTGGTCGGCTGGCTCAGTTGCATCTGGTCGCCTATTAGAACTATGTTTCGAGTACTCGGAGACATACCTAGGAGATTCGCGACTGAAACTTGGCCTGCCTCGTCGACGAATAGGTAGTCCAGCTTGCCCTCCGCCTCCGGCCGACTGAACACCCAAGCGGTGCCCCCGATAAGCAGTGGGAGCATCCCATGCTTGAGAACGTCAGAAGCGGACTTGACCCATTGAATACCCTCAAGCAGTTCCCTGTGGTCTTTTTCCTCACCACCGATCTTAACGGCATTGAAATTATCGCCCTCCTTTTGTGCTACGCGGGCAGCCTCATTCAGCAGGAGACAGATGGCCCGATGGCTGTTTGACGTGACGCCAACTCGGTTGCCATTCCGCATGAGCTCGACGATCATGTGCGCTCCGGTATATGTCTTTCCGGAACCCGGCGGACCTTGAATACAGAGACTGCTGCAATCGAGGTCCACCGCAGCGCGAATCGAGCCCTCAAGGAGATCGGCTCCTTGCGGGATGACCGGTTCTCCGGTACGCCCCGTAAGTTGAGGCTTCCGGCGATATAGAAAGTCCTCGATCGCCCGGGGTAGGCTGTTCGTCTGTCGGTACGTCATAACAATGCGCTCAATCGATTGCTCGATGACCTTCGGTGAGACCCATTCATCCGGGATCAGTGAGAGTCGATCCGGGGGCGTCGGGCCGGTAAGCTTGATCGCCAACCGGCCTTCCGCAGGCTTGAAACTCTCTATGGTTGTCTTGCGCATCAGGTCGTGGGCGAAAATACACTTGCTGCCCTTCCGAAGCTTCGTTTCCTGCTCGGGATCGAAACGATAATCGTAAGCGTAGGACCGTTTGACTTTTTGGGGAGGGCGGTCCGTGCGTAGGAGACCGCCGAGGCAATCGGGGTCGTCGATCAGCTCCTGGTCGGTCATCGCGTTGCGCTCATACATGAACCACCAGACCGGTTTATTTTCGCGCCGGTGGAATTCCAGTAACCAGGAGAGCAACTCATGAACCCGCCAGCGATCGAGGTCCTGCGACCGATCCGCGGGAATCTCAGCGCGCATCGCCTCCGCGTACCGAGCCCGCTCCGAGAACCCTTTCACAGTCTTCGATTCTTCGACGGTTGCTTTTGGCACGAAAGAGATCCCCGCCTGCGACTGCACCCCACGGAGCCAGCAGGCGAGCTTCCAGGTGGACTCGCAGTCTTCGCGGTTGTACTCCCGGATGGTGCGAAGCGTTGGCGAGCTCGAATAATCCAGACCATCCTGGTTCTCGATCCAGCGCTGGTAGAACACCATCGACTCGCCCGCCGTCACGACGTCTCCGCTTCTAGGTTCCTGGTAGAGCTTTTCGATGTTCTTCAAAGAATAGGAGGGTTCGCCAACGAGGAGTGCCTGGCGCACAATCCCGTAGAGGTCTACGAAGACCTCATTCCTAAGCAGTTGGTCCACTTCCTCCTCGCAGATCGCGTAGCGCCCCATGAGCCGTCGCAGTGCGGTGACCTCGTAGGCGCCGTAGTGGAAAATATGCATCGACCGGTTCCGCTGCCAACGATCGTAAGCCCACTTAACGAAATTCTCGAAGGCGGCCTTCTCCTGTTCGCTGTTGTGGGCCCACCAATCAATATAGGCCGGCTGGCCGTTGTCCAAGTACGTCGCGCCAAAGAGGTACTCCAGGCCGTTTTCGAGTAGCGGGTAGCCTTCCATATCGAAAAAGATTTCATAGGGCGAGACCGGAGGCAAGCTGGCCAAGCCGAGCCTCGGCCTGAGCGAATTAGGCTCCATGAGTTCATACTTCGGTCTGTCTAGGCCTCTGGATTGAACCTGGAGGCAAGCCTGCCCACGGAGTCGAGCAAACGCCTCGGGCGCAACGCGGGGCAATCCTTCTAACTCAGTCTCCGAGAGGGATCGGACCGTGTCAATACCTCCCTCTCGCAGCCGACGAATTTGCGTGGAGCGGATGTTGGCGATCAGGCTCAGGTCGTCGTGCTCTTCGAGGATCTTTGCGGCGTGCCCCGACCAGCGGCCAAGATTCTTGAGACCGGGGATGTCCGGAGGCTCCTCAGGGCTATACTTGTGCTGCTGCTCCAGGAACGCCAGCTTCAGGTGGCGGTAGTAGTAGAGGTAGTCCTCCGTGCGAAACCGCCGTCGCTCTTTCGTGCCGAGAACGAGTTGGACTTCGACCGAAAGCCGCTCTTGAATGGCCGCCAGCATCTCTGCGTAGCAGCACAACTGAACGATGAAATAGGGCTTCGGCTTCCGCGCGAGCTTGGTGTCCCAAACCTCGTAATGGTAGCCACCCAAGGTGGAACGCCCGTCCACACGCACTAGGAAATCGGCGACCCCAGCAAAACTACCTGACTCCAGCATTCCCTGGTAGATGATTTGGCGACCATCCTTCATGGCGCGGATGGTTGCCGCCATATTTCTGTCGCCTCGGAGATCGACGACATCGTGACCGTCGGCGACCAACTCAGCGAGAAACGTGTGCTCGTGCTCCTCCCCCTTTGCTTGGATTATGCGATCCGTCTCTTCGTCTTGATCCGGATGCACGGCCTCAGGGCATTCGAGGTAAAACCTGTCCATCCAGGAGACATAGTCCGACTCCATAAACGTGATGAGGTCGGAAGGGGAGTAAATGTAGGTACCATTCAACTTGTACACGAAAGTCTACCTCCCAAGAAGTTGAGCCTGATACGTCAACAGAGCATACCCATGACAGTTTTTCCCCTGCGGACAACGCTTACACCAATAACTATTTCCCCTTCAATTTCAGACGGGCCAGATGGGCCGTGAAACTCTCATCGGCCTTGCGAACCGGCCTGCGGTAGAAGCGCTTTTCACGGCTCCCTCACTTGTTCCCTTCAACCATCGGGATGCCCCTACGCTTCGCGTCGAAGGGGAGTGCCGCTCTAAATCCGACGCACGCCGCACTGAACCGCGGTTCCTTCAGGTTTACGGGGCGGGAGTCCTTACGGGAGACGTACTCCACCGGGAGGGTACATGCTTAGCCCTTTGTATATTGGGGACGGAGTACCGTGCTGCCGCCGCCTACGCAGCTCGGGTTTTTTAGGCATCCTTTTCCATGGGCTTACGCCCACGGCTTAGTGCTGGCGCCGCATTCGCGGCTCAACTCGAAAACCCTGGCTGGCGCCCGGGTTCGTCTATACCCCCTCACGGCTTCACCAGCACGATGCCTTCCTTTTCGATTCGGGCGAACATCTGGCGGTACTCTTCGGAGCCGTCGTTGTCCCAGTATTCGGTGGTGAGGGGGGAGTCGTAGCTCATGGGGATCAGGCGCCAGCGGTCGGGGCGCACCATGAAGAGGGAGCGCTCGGGATCGGCGATGTTGTACATGCGGGTGCCGTCGGCGAAGCGGGTCTTGATGATCCATTTGTCCTGCTCGGGCAGTTGCAGCTTTTCCAGCCGTTCCAGCTCCGCCCGGTCCAGGGTCACGCCCAGTCCGGGCCGTTCCGGAACCTTGACAAATCCATTGACCGGATCGAGCCGCTCCTTGACCACATCCGACTTCTTGCTCTCCGAGGTGTTGACGAAGTGGAAACTGGCCGTCTTGAAGGCCGACTGCATGTGGGCCGTCATGGCCCGGGTGATGTTGCCGCCCACGTTCTGCAGCATGAAGGGAATGTTGGCGGCCGCGAACAGGCCGGCCCGCCGCCGCGCCACGCCGATCTTCTGGTGTCCCAGCATGTAGGCATCGGCCGCCCGCCTCAGTATCTCGAAGGTGGCTCCCAGCGGGGTGTGGTGATAGACGATCGGCAGCCGGCAGCGCCTGGTCAGCTCGGCGTAGCCTTCGATGTCCCGCTCCTGCAGAGGGTCCTCGAAACAGCCGGCGATGCGGTATTTCGAGATCTTCTCCAGCAGCTCGAACATGTGGTCGTTGGTGCCGTGCATGGTGATGTCGTGGTGGATGCGGAACCCCTTGGGGGCCACTTCCTGCATGGCGTCCATCTGGTCCATCACGTTCTCGAAGGGCGAGAGGTGGTACTTCATCCAGGTGTAGCCCATGGCCGAGAACTTCTTGACGGCTTGCGCCATGCGATCCGGGTGGGTCGAGACCGTCCAGGAAGCCACCGGCACCCAGCGGCGGTAGCGCTGGCCGAAGAGCTTGTAGACGGGGACTCCGGCCGCCTTGCCCATCAGGTCGTACATGGCCGTCCCCAATCCCAGGGAGGTCTCGTCCCCCACCCAATCGAAGGGGCTGGTGCCGATGTACTTCTCAATGGTCTCCTGCGGCTCCGGACTTCCGCTCTCGCCCAGTCCGATCAGCCCGGCGTCGGTGCGCACCACGTAGACGGTCCGTTTCCAGGGACCGTAGAAGTGGTTGAGCTCGTAGGCGATCCAGTCCACGAACTCTTCGGTGATGTTGTGGACCTCGATGTCGGTGACCCGGATGGTTCCATGCCGGGACTCGGCTTTCTTCCGGGCCGCCCACACCGGCTTCCACCCGTTCAGCAGACAGCCGCTTGCCAAGGCCGCCGTAAAAAAGCCGCGGCGGGTGAGAACACCGGTTTCGGCTTCAGAATTTCTTCCGGATGAGTTGGGAAAGCGCATGGCCGACTCCAATTTTTTGACGAAGGCTGAAGAGAAGACTCATTATAGGCAGGTTTGCGCCAAGATGACACCGTGGCTGAACTTCGGCCGATCACGGATCACGTCCAGAACGCCATGTCCTCAGACGCCATGCTCGACACCAGAACCGCGAGATACCTGGCGGCATCGGTCCTGCTGGTGTTCCTGGTCCAGGCGTTTTCGGCCGGCGCCGACGCGGCAGAGATCAGGATTGCGTCCTGGAACATCTACTGGCTCGCATCGGAGGATCCGGATCATCACAGGCGCAAGGCTGGTGATTACCTCAAGTTGGCCCGATACGCCAACGACCTGGACGCGGACGTCATCGCCTTGCAGGAAGTCGATGCGGGCTTTGTCCGCAAGGTATTTCCTCTGCAGCAGTACCGTATTGAACTGTCGCGCCGTCACGACACCCGGCAGCGCACCGGCTTCGCCATCCGCAAGGGTATCCGATACCGGCGCCTGCCCGATTATCGAGAGCTGAGCACAAAATGGGGACTGCGCTACGGCACCGTGATCGAGTTGGAGGTGGACGGCAGGAAGATCGACCTGATGTCGGTGCACCTGAAGTCCGGCTGCCATGACCGGGACCTGGACCCTCCGGGAACCAGGAGTTGCCGCGAACTCAAGTCGCAGGTGAGGCCGCTCGAATCATGGATCGACCGGCGCTTGGAACGGGGGCGGGCCTTTGTCCTGCTGGGTGACTTCAATCGTCGCATGGATAAGCCGGGCGATGATCTCTGGCATCTCATCGCCGATGGCGATCCAAAGCCGATTTACAGGGTCAACGCCGGCCGCAAGCCCCAGTGCTGGAACAGCAGGTTCGCGGAATTCATCGATCACATCATTGTCGGACCGATCGCCGAGAAAGCCGTGAAGCCCCATTCGTTCGAAGAATTAACCTACGCAGAGACGAACTATCACCGTTGGCGCAAGCGCTTGTCCGACCACTGTCCCATTTCCGTAGAGCTCGTTTTCTGAGGACGAACTTCAGAGACCTTCGGTGGTCCGTTCCCCTTCCCCTATCCCCCCAGATTCTTCTCGTAGTCGTCCAACTGGTAGGCGTCCATCCAGTTGCCAGACGGCATCGGTTCGTTGGGCAGGACGTATTTCAGCAGCTCCACGGCCTTGGCCAGCGAGTCGTCCACGGTGAGGTAGGGCTCCTCGCACTCGATGCTGAGGGGTCCGTCATAGCCGGCACGGCGTAGGCTGACGATGAAGTTGCGCCAGAAGAACTCGTCGTGGCCGTAGCCCAGGGTGCGATAGCTCCAGGACCGCAGGTCCCACTCGTCGTAGTAGGCGCTGGAAACCAGGCCGTCGCGGGCGGCCAACCGCGGGTCCAGGGCCACATCCT
Organism: Acidobacteriota bacterium; assembly: GCA_022826755.1. Classification (GTDB taxonomy): domain Bacteria; phylum Acidobacteriota; class Terriglobia; order Versatilivoradales; family Versatilivoraceae; genus Versatilivorator. The sequence continues at coordinate 23,524 of JAJDUG010000074.1, read as the reverse complement.
TCACGTGGCAGGTGTAGATGGCCTCGCCGATGGTCTCCACGAAAACGATGGGATCGATGCCCTGCCACCACAGGTGGGAGGGATCCAGGTTCATGCCGATGGTGGGTCCGACTTCCCGGCGAAGGCGCAGGAAGGTCTGGGTGTTGTAGACGCAATCGCCGGTGTGGGGCTCGATGCAAAGCTTGACCCCGTAGTCGTCGGCGATGGCGGCGGCCTTCTTCCAGTAGGGGATGATTCTCTCCTCCCACTGCCAGCGGTAGGCGTCCTTCCACATGACGAAGGCGGAGTTGATGATCCAGTTGGGCGTCTTGTCCTCGGGACCGCCGGCGGGCGTGCCGGCCAGCAGGCTGATGTGGTGAACGTCCAGGCGGCCGGCCAGCTTGCAGGTAGCCACCAGGTCGGCATGGGCGCTCTCGGCAATGGCCGGGTTGGGGTGGATCGGGTTTCCATGGCAGCCGAAGGAACAGATCTGCATCTCCCGCTCATCCAGGCTGCGCTTGAAGGCCTCGAACGCGGCCGGGGAGGCTTCCAGCTTGATCGGGTCGTAGTGGACCTTGGGAATATGCCCCCCGGCGCAGGCCTCCACCAATCGGATGCCGTGCTTCCTGCAGGAGTCCAGCATCTCCTCCCAGGATCTCTCCAGCATGCTTGCCGCCATCAGTGCGATTTCCATGTTTTTCCCGTCCTTGCTTGGGGTTTGTCGAACCCTGCGAGTCCCGACGTCCTCTGTCCGTTCTTTCAAACCTGCCTGCACTCTTCGCCGGGGACTCCTGATGTCGCTGCCGCCAGCCTGCTCAAGAAAAGCGCGCCCCCGGGAAAAAATGGCGGCTAGTCCTCATCCACAACATCTTCGTCGTGGGGCTCGCTCTCAAGAATCTCCACGGCTCTCTCGGCATCCGATTCCCTCACCTGGAGACCCACGCCGCCAATGGCTAGGGGCCAGTACCAATTCATGCCGGCGATATGCTCGTTGGTCAGAACGCAGTCGATTCCCTCCGCTTCCAACCGCGACTTGGCCAGGTTGGCGTCGATGGGGTAGGGAAAGTTGGCGATGGTAATCAGCACCTGAGGTGTTCTCCATTGCCGAGTGAACCGGAAGACGTACTCTATCAGTCCGGGAGCAAGCCTACAATCGCTCAAGCCTCTTGCAAAATTCTTCAGTGTTCCCGGTTTATGGTGTGGAGGATGCCCACCCGGGAGCGCGGGCGTCCCGCCCGCACCAATTCCGGAACAGCCTTGGCCCTCTCCGCCACTCGGATCGACCCGGAACTGCGCCCTGGGTCTGCTTCGGTTTGGCTGTCGAGGTTGCCGCCGATAGGTTGGCTACCTTCAGCACCGGACCAAAGCTCAGCGGCAGCCAAAGGAATCAGGCACAAGGATGCGGGCGGGACGCCCGCGCTCCCGGGTGGGCCCTTTGGGCGGCCCCGACGTGGTGTTGACCGGGCAAACGGGAACAACCGCGCAACCACAAGGGTTGCCCTGGTTTGGGGGGCGCAGCGCCGGATGCCCTGTCCCTCGGTTAGGGATCGATTGCGCGTCGCGGTATCATTCCCTACGGACACTCCAGTTCCGGCGGCCGGCTTCAACCAAAAGGTCCCCGGGAAGCCCGACAAGGTTCCGATCCCTCATGGCCACTAACGACACACGAACCGACTACCGGATTGGCCAGGACAACGTTCGGTTTCTGGGGCTCGACATTCACAACCCGGTCTTCGCCGTATCCAGTCTCACCATTATCGCATTCGTCGTCGGCGTGCTGGCGTTTCGGGAGGCCGCGGGGGCCGCTTTCGACGCAATGCACGCCTGGATCATTTCGACGTTCGACTGGGTCTTCCTGGGCGCGGGCAACCTCTTTATCCTGTTCTGTCTGCTGCTGGTGATGACTCCGCTCGGCCGCATTCGCCTGGGCGGTCCCAACGCCAGGCCCGACTACTCCGTCTGGTCGTGGTTCGCCATGCTGTTTGCGGCCGGGATCGGCATCGGCCTGATGTTTTTCGGAGTGGCGGAGCCGATCACCCATTTCCGGAACCCGCCGCTCGGGGTCGACCCGGCCGACACCGCCGCCGCCCAAGAGATGGCAATCGCCGCCGCCATCTTTCACTGGGGCTTGCACCCCTGGGCCATGTACGCGATCGTCGCACTGGCGCTCGCCTTCGCCGCCTACAATCTCGGCTTGCCGCTGACGCTGCGGTCGGCGTTCTACCCTGTCCTGGGCAAGGCGGTCTGGGGCCGGTTCGGCCACCTGATCGACGTCCTCACGGTGTTTGCCGCCCTCTTCGGACTGGCCACCTCGCTCGGCCTGGGCGCCGAGCAGACGGCGGCCGGGCTTGCCCATGTATTCGGCGTGCCGAACACCGGCACGACCAAGGTGCTGATCATCGCGACCATCACCTTCATCGCGATCGCATCGGTGGTCGCCGGGATGGACAGAGGAGTCAAGCGCCTGAGTCAGGCCAACCTGCTGCTGGCCCTGCTGCTGCTGGCGTTCGTGCTGGCGGTGGGGCCGACTCCGGACCTGTTGGCCGGGTTCGTCGCCGGCATCGGCCACTACCTGGCGGCGATCGGACCGCTCAGCAACTGGGTGGGTCGTAGCGACCTGGACTTCATGCATGGATGGACCACCTTCTACTGGGCCTGGTGGCTCTCCTGGTCGCCCTTCGTCGGCATGTTCATCGCCCGGGTCTCGCGCGGCCGCACGGTGCGCCAACTGGTCGGCTGCATGCTGGTCGTCCCCACGCTGGTCTCGGCGCTCTGGATGAACACTTTCGGGGTAACCGCGCTGTCGAACTATCTTTATGGCGGCCATACCGCGGTGGTCGAGGCGGTGCAGGCCCAGCAGCCGGAACTGGCCCTGTTCAGGATGCTGGAGACGCTGCCGCTCGCCGGCGTCACCTCGATTATCGGCATCGTGCTGGTCATCATCTTCTTCGTCACCTCCTCCGATTCCGGTTCGCTCGTGGTCGACACCATCACCGCCGGAGGCAAACTGGACGCGCCGGTCGTTCAGCGCGTCTTCTGGTGCGCATTCGAAGGACTCGTGGCCATCACCCTGCTGGTCAGCGGCGGACTGGTGGCGCTGCAGACGGCTTCGCTGGTGACCGGTTTCCCGTTCGCGCTGGTGCTGTTGGGGATGTGCTACAGCATCTGGAAGGGGCTGCGGGCCGCCCGGTGAAACTGAGGATTACACGCAGCCGGGGTATTCCCTTCCCTGCAGGAGGACATAGCTTGGCTGGGGCCGGCTGTCGTCGGTCCAGCGGGAGCGGGCCGACATGTAGTGGACGGCCAGGCCGCGCCGCGAGGTGGTGGATCGGTTGGGCGTGGATCGATGCAGCAGCAGGCTGTGGTGAAAGGAGCAACCGCCCGCCGGCATGAGCAGGGGCGTTTCCCGGCCACGGTCCAGGGCCTCGTCCGGCACCTGCTTGTCTCGCCGGTCGCGCACCACCCAGGGCTGGCTGTGGTCCAGAACGCCCTGCCGGTGGCTTCCGGGAATCACATGCATCGGTCCCTTATCCAGGGTGACGTCGTCCAGCGCCGTCCAGCAGGTCACCAGGTCCATGGGCTCGATGGCGAAGTAGGCCGAGTCCTGGTGGTAGGGCTTCTCGACGCCCCCGGGCGGCTTCATGAAGCACTGGCTGTTGTAGAGCTTGATGTCGGGACCGATGATGGACTCCACGATGGCCAGAATCCGGGGGTGGCCGGCATGAGCCAGGAACACCGGATCGTTGGCCGCGGGGCGGTTCAGCTTGCGCACCGTGGCCAGCTCCACGCGCTCGGCGCCCGGCTCCAGCTCGATATCCTCCAGCGGATATCCGGGAACGACGCCGGAAATCAGGTCCTCGGTCCGTTGCCGCACCTGCTGCACTTCTTCGGCTGAAACCAGATCCTCCACCACCAGGTAGCCCTGCTCCCGATACTGTTCGGCGTAGCTTCCGTTGTCCTTGACCATTTCCTTTCCCTCGATTCCCGGTGACTTACCCCTTGCTGCCGTAGTCGATCTCCACGCTCATCTGCGCCAGGACCAGGGGGACCCCCAGGCGCGGGTTGCGCTTTTTCAGAACCAGCTCCAACCGGTTGAATCCGGTCTTGAGGATGTGGGCCCGGAACGGCAGGTGGAGAAAGTCTCGACTACCGAAGAGCGTGGGCTCCCGCCGAACCTCCTCCTCTTCTCTTGAAAGGTCCTCGCCGTTCAAGCGGAACTGCAGGTCGTCGTCGTCCATTTGCTGTTCCAGGCGCAAGACCAGCTTGGCCTGGACCGACTTGCCCGCTGCGGTGGCCGCCGGCACGTCGTCTCCAACGAAAAACCGGATCCGGGCGGGTCCTCCCACGCTTTCCTGCTGGACCTTCAGCGGAAGCTGGGCCTTGGGGTGGGACCGCCGCCACAGGGAGGCGACCTGCTCATCGATGAGATAGCGCTTGTCCCGGTGCTTCAACAGACTCGGGTCTCCGATCTCCACCAGTGACTTGCGCCAGAGCTCCATGTCCCACAGGGGGGCGTACCAGTTGAAAAGATAGATCCCGTCCACGCCCTGCTTCCAGTAGTTCAAGGCCGTGGCCCGCGTCTGCTCCGCGGGATGATACAAGCCGATCTGGCCCAGCAGGGTGAGGTCGCGGCCGCCGACGAATTCCACCATTTCCTGCATGGACAGGTCGGATTCATGGCCTCGCGGGGTGCCCGCCGTCACCACGTCCAGCAGGTCCTCCTTGATCCAGGTGGGGACGTCGAATCCCAGCTTGAAGGCAAGGTTGAAGGAGAAGGGAACTCTTGCGGCCAGCCGAAACGGTTTGCCGCGACGTTTCGAGGTCCGGTCCACCAGGGCTCGCACTCTGCGAACCAGTTGGGTGATCAGGTGGCGGTTGCGATAGGCCTCCTCCGGCTTGAAAAAGGCCGGATGCCGCAGGAAATCCAGCTCGAGTCCATCCAGGTCGTAGTCCTGGACGATCTCTTCGATGACCTTGAACTTGTTCTGCCGTACCTGCTCGTAGGCGAAATCGAACCCAGTGGCGAAACTGGGATGGACGGCCTCTCCCAGCAGCAGTTCCGGGTGAGCCTTTTTGAATTGACTGTAGAGATCGACGGCGTTCCAGCCCTTGGGACTGTCGTGGGCGTCGTTCATCCGCACGGTCACGAAAAACTGGATGCCGATCTGGCGGCAACGATCGGCCATCGCCTGAAAGTAGTCCTCGCGCTCCTTGAGGACGCTCTCGAGTCCGCGTATGAACCGAAGGCTTCCGGCACTCCGGAACCGCTTCACATTCTCCCCGTACCTCTCGGCAGTCCTGGTACTGAAGTAGTAGACATCGGCTTCCCCAATACTCCAGAACAGGGCATCCACCTGGGTCCCGATAAAGCGGTCGACCCCTTTCACCAGCAGCTCCTGGATTCCCGACACGCGTTGCAGGGTATGGCCGTCGTCGTTGTAGACGATGCGGTAGTTGCAGGCAGGGCGGTTTGTCGAGGAGCGGGCAGCGCCCAGGACCGAGGATCCGGCTGACAGGGCTACCGCTGAATGGGAAAGGAATTTCCTTCGATTCATGCTCTCCTCCGGGAGGTTGACCCGCCGCCGGATCGGGCGTGATCGAGTCGGCCGAGGCGGAAACGGCCGGTCAGTCCCACTTTCTGAGGCCGTCATCCTCGATGGGCCGCAAGGGAGTGAAGTCCCGCTGGTTCTGGAACCAGGGCCGTTCGGTGCCGGTGCAGGCGTTGCTGACGGCGTTGTAGATCAGGTACATGATGGCCCGCCGCCAGGGGGAGACGTTGTTGGCCGAGCCATGGACCACGATGCTGTGGCAGAAGCAGACCGATCCTGCCGGACCGATCAGGGCCTCGATCCCGTTCTCCTCCGCCAGCCGGCGAAAGGTGGCCTCGTCGATATGGTAGAGGGAATATCCCTTGGCGTCCCGGTGGAGCTGGATCGAGTCCAGAAACCCGTCCCGATGGGAACCCGGCACCACCAGCAGGGGGGAGTTGACCGGGGTGCAGTCGTCGATGAACACGGCCACCATCAGGCACCGCGGTTCGGGCATGCCGTCCACCACGTGCCAGGCGCCGTAATCCTGATGCCAGTCCCAGGAGGCCCCTCCCGCCAGGCCCGGCTTGGGGTTGATGCGGCTCTGATGCAGGTAGACCTCTTCCTTCAGCAACTGCCGCGCGGGACCCAGCAACCGCGGCAACTGCGACAACCGCCGGAAGGGCTCGGAGTAGAGGTGTGCCCCGAAGACCAGCCGGGCGGCCTGGGGGTTGTCCTTTTCGGGGATGACCTCCGGTCCCGGGCGGCTGAGGATCTCGGGCATCGCCTGCTGCAGCGCGGCGACCTCATTGTCGTCCAGCAAGCCCGGAAACAACAGGTAGCCGCGGTCGTTGAACTCTTCGATCTGGCTTGGACTCAGTTGCATGACTCCGTTTCGGGAGGGCCGGCTTCCGGCCCTTGGGCCGTTTAGGGAAATCCGTTGCCGGCGCCGGCCTGCGCGGGCACCGCAACCGGTGCCTGCCGGTCCACCGACTCCTGCACCGCCAGCGCCACCGCCAGGGTACGGGCGCCGTCGGCTGCTTCCACCAGCGGGGATTCCTCGCCCCGCACCACCCGGCAAAAGTGATTCAACTGCAGGACGAGAGGGTCGGCTGGTTCCACCGTGCGGCAAGCCTTGGTCAGCGGATATTGCCAGCCGGATCGGTCCGGGCCCCCGTAGCGCCACAGCTCCATTCGGGGAAAGGCCAAGGCCCCCTCGGAGCCCAGAAAATAATAGCAGTTTTGACTGGTGTGAAAATAGTAGGGGTTCTCTCCGCTGGTGATTTCGTAGGACCAGGGCGAGGGGGTGGCGTCGGAGGCAATGATGGAGCCCAGGGCGCCATTGGCAAAGGAAAGCGTGATGCTCAGGCTGTCTTCGACCTCCAGGCTACGCGCCTGAGAGGCCGATTGGGCATACACCTGGCGGATCTCGCCGCAGACGTAGCGCAGGATGTCCAGCTCGTGAATGAGATTGATCAGGATGGGTCCGCCTTGCGGCCGACGGCTGCGCCAGCCCACCTGGAAGTATTCCGCCGGCTTCAGCAGGGTCCACATCATCGACCCCGCAATCAGACGACCCAACGCGCCGCCTTGAACCAGGGAGCGCGCTTCCCCAATCAACGGATTGTGACGCCGGTGGTGACCCACCAGGATCCGGCTCCCCGGGGCATCGGCCAGCTCCACGATCCGGCGGGCGGCGGGAAGGGTGTCGGCGATGGGCTTCTCGATCAGCAGGTCGACGCCCTTTCCGACACAGACCTCGGCCACGGCCAGGTGGGTTCCGTTGGGCGTGGCCACCACGGCCCCCTCGGGATGCTGCTCTTCCAGCAGAGCGGACAGTTCGCCGTAAAAGGGGACGTCATACTCCTCGGCCACCGGCCGGCGACCGGAATCCGGATCGCAGATCCCGACCAGGGAGCACTCCGGATGCCCGTGGATCAGGCGGGCGTGTTTGCTGCCGATCAGCCCGGCGCCCACCACCGCCAACTTCACTGGTTCCATATTCGGTTGCTCAGCCTGCCTGGCGAGGCCGGTTCTCGTCCCGCGGGGGCATGACCGCCCCGTTTCGGCTTCAGGCGGGATTCAGGAAGTCGTGGACCACCTCGCCGTACCCCTCGGTGTAGTCCTGCTCCAGGTAGTAGGCGCCGTAGTACTCCCGCGGCGTGAAGTCGGACAGGTCGTAAATGGGGGAGGGGTCGCACTGGATCACCCCGTCCCCGGCCCTGCAGATGTGCACGTCGACGTCGGAGGTGACCTTGGCGCCGTCGATCAACTGGAGCACATCGGCGCCGCTGCCGTCCACCCGGGGAATCGCCTTGAGGCGCCAGGAGGGAGTGAGATTGGGCAGTTCCTCCACCCGGGCCTCCCGGTGGAAGGTGGAACGGATGGCCAGTACCGAGGCCCCCGCCAGTCGGGTATCGGTGTAAGCTACCCGTTCATCCATGCCGCAGTCGAACTCGGCGAACACCTTGGGCGTGCCGTAGATCTCGCGTCCGGCCGGGATGCTGGACCGGGAATTCAGAAAGGCCACCGGGGCGAAATACCCGGTTTGTCCCTGGAAGGTGCACTTGACCGTCAGTACGCTTTCATCGAAAGCCCCGTAGCTGGAGGCCCAGGGGATCGTGATGCCGATAGCCACGCAGTAGCCGTCCTCGGCCGGCTCCAGGCAGGCGGGGAGCACGCGGTCCACGGCGGCGACATCCGCCCGGAAGAAGACGAACTGAAAGCGCGCGTTGCGATAGCGCACCGGCGGCGGGGGATAGTAGGGAGAAAACGCCGGCATGCTGGTGATCTGATCCATGGGAATAGCCATGTCTGACTCCTGCAAAAGGAATTCGCTTCAGGGCGTGACTATTGGGACCTGCGAGGGCTGGATCTTATCCCATCCCCCGGAACCCGCGCAAACCCGGGCGAGTGCCGCGGCTCGGAACCGCCGGCAGGAGGCCCCACCCGGGAACGCGGGCGTCCCGCCCGCATGCTATCCCGTTGCGTGCCGCTCAGTTTCCCTGCGATGCGGCACCCGGCCACCCTGCCGGCGGGAACACCATGGGCTCGGCCGAAGCAGAGTCCTGGCCCCGTTGCCGGTCGACCCGGGTGGAGCAGCCGGCCACGGCTGTGCCAAGACTGGTGGGGGCGGGACGCCCGCGTTCCCGGGTGGGCTTCATCCCATGACGTCGTCGCAGCAAAGGAGATTCATCGGTCTTCGGGTTTATTCGTGGTTTGTCCTCAACAACAATCGTCAGTTTCTTCCTTCAACGATCCGCCGGGCAGGGCGGGAGCGCGGCTTGCCTGAATGAATTGCAGAGGAGGATCGCCTATCCGAAGGTTTCATGGACGCGGCCGCCTGGGTTAGAATGCGGCCGGCAAGAATGCCACCGGGCGAATGACCATCCCGCCGGAAGCGAGGCTCATGACATCCATTACCGAGGTAAGGGCCAGGGAGATTCTGGATTCGCGGGGAAATCCCACGGTAGAGGCCACGGTGGTCCTGGAAGGCGGAGCCACCGGAAGCGCGGCCGTCCCCTCGGGGGCCTCCACCGGTGAGCACGAAGCCGTGGAGCTTCGAGACGGGGACCCCGGCCGCTATCTGGGCAAGGGCGTACAGCAGGCGGTGGCCAACGTCAATCAAAGCATCGCCGGCGCGCTTCAGGGGCTGGATGCCTGCCGCCAGGTGGAAGTCGACCGCCAGATGCTGGAGTTGGACGGAACGCCCAACAAGGCAGACCTGGGCGCCAACGCCCTGCTGGCGGTATCGCTGGCGGTGGCCCGGGCCGCGGCCCAGGCCTGCGGCGAGCCCCTCTACCGCTATCTGGGGGGCGTCAACGCCCGGCTGCTGCCCGTGCCCATGATGAACATCCTCAACGGCGGGTCCCATGCCGACAACAACGTCGACTTCCAGGAGTTCATGGTCATGCCCGTGGGAGCCTCCCGCTTCAGCGACAGCCTGCGCATGGGAGTCGAGGTCTTCCACCACCTGAAGCGAGTGCTTTCCAAACGGGGATACGGCACGGCCGTCGGCGACGAGGGCGGCTTCGCCCCCAACCTCAAGAGCAACGAGGAAGCCATCGAAGTCATTCTGGAGGCTGCCGCTCAGGCCGGCTTCAGCCCGGGCGAGGACCTGCTGATCGCCCTGGATCCGGCCTCCAGCGAGTTTTACGAAGGGGGGCGCTACTGCTTCAGAAAGTCGGACGGGTCCGAGAAGAGCGCCGAACAGATGGTGGAATTCTGGGAGAACTGGGTGCGCCAGTATCCCATCGCCTCCATCGAGGACGGCCTGGCCGAGGATGACTGGGAGGGATGGGCCGTGCTCACCCGCCGGCTGGGAGACAAGGTGCAACTGGTGGGGGACGATCTATTCGTCACCAACACCCGGAGACTGGAGCGAGGCATCCGCAGTCGGGTGGCCAACTCCATCCTGGTCAAGGTCAACCAGATCGGGACCCTGACCGAGACCATCGAAGCCGTCGAGCTGGCCAAGACCCACCACTATTCGGCCGTCATCTCCCATCGTTCCGGAGAGACCGAGGACACCTTCATCGCCGACCTGGCGGTGGGGTTGAACACCGGCCAGATCAAGACCGGCTCCGCCAGCCGCACCGACCGCATCGCCAAGTACAATCAACTCCTGCGGATCGAGGAGGACCTGGGGGCGGAAGCCCTTTTTCGGGGAAAGTCCTTCAGGCGGGGAAATTGAATCCTGCGGATTGCAGGTCCAATGCTTTCGGCGAAGGGCATGCCGTCAGACCTGCCGCCTGGACTTGAGCCGCTCGAACGCAACCGCCAGAGTTTCGCTGCCGGTAGTCTCGACGGGACGCCGCGTCTGCCCCCCCCCGGGAACGCGGGCGTCTCGCCCGCAACCTTATTTCTGGCTGGAGGAGGCGGAGCGACAGTGCAACGTTGCAGGCAGGCAGCCACCCTGCCCGCGTGTACGGCATCGGCCAGTCAGAATGAAAGGCAAGGTCCCGTTGCCGTTCCATCCCAGCGGCGCAGTCGGCCAAGGCTGCGCCGGGCTAATGTGCGGGCGGGACGCCCGCGTTCCCGGGTGGGCCATCATCCACACAACAAACCGGGAACATGATTTACACCACGCCCAGGAATCGGGCAAGAGGCCGTTTGCAAGCCTCACGTATCACCCCCGGGAACGCGGGCGTCTCGCCCGCAACCTTATTTCTGGCTGGAGGAGGCGGAGCGACAGTGCAACGTTGCAGGCAGGCAGCCACCCTGCCGGCGTGTACGGCATGGGCCAGTCCGAATGAAGGGCAAGGCCCCGTTGCCGGGTCGATCCCAGCGGCGGCGTCGGCCAAGGCTGTGCCGGGCAAATGTGCGGGCGGGACGCCCGCGTTCCCGGGGGGGCATCATCCACACAACAAACCGGGAACATGATTTACACCACGCCCAGGAATCGGGCAAGAGGCCGTTTGCAAGCCTCACGTATCACCCCCGGGAACGCGGGCGTCTCGCCCGCATCCTTATTCGGGGGGTAGACGCCGGACCGGCTAGCAAGCGAGCAGAAATCTCACTCCCGCTCCACCCCCCGCCGTCCGATCACCCCTTCTTCCTGTAGCCGGCTCAATTCCGTCTCGCTGAAGCCCCAATCCTTGAGGGCATCCAGGGTGTGCTCGCCGGGCCTGGCCGGGGTCCGTTGGATCCGGCTGGGAGTGCGGCTGAAGCGCGGGGCCGGCGCCGGCTGCATCACTCCCTCCACCTCCACGAAGGTCTGCCTCTCCCGGTTGTGAGGATGCATCGGAGCCTCGCCCATGTCGAGAACCGGGGCGAAGCAGACGTCGTTTCCCTCCAGCAGGCCGCGCCACTCTTCCCGGGTCCGGGTACGAAAGATTTCGGCCAGGCGCTCGCACTTCCGCGGCCACTCCGATTGATCCTCCAATTCGAGCAGGTCTTCCTCTTCGGCGCCGATCCGGTGCAGCAGATCGGCCCAGAACTTGGGTTCCACCGGGCCGATGGCGATGTGCTCTCCGTCCTTGGTCTGGTACGTCCGGTAATTGGGAGCCCCGCCGTCCAGGGTGTTCTCGGCTCGACCGTCGGTCCACTGCCCGGCCGCCCGCAGGCCGTAGACGAAGGTCATCTGGGAGGCCGCCCCGTCCACCATGGCCGCGTCGATCACCTGCCCCTTCCCGGATGTTCGCGCCTCCAGCATCCCGGCCACCAGGCCCAGGGCCAGGTAGACCCCGCCGCCGCCGAAGTCGCCTACCAGGTTGAGAGGCGGTAGGGGCGGTCCGTTCCGCTCTCCGATGCCGTGCAGAGCCCCGGTCAGGGCAATGTAGTTGATGTCGTGGCCGGCGGCTTGCGCCAGAGGCCCGTCCTGCCCCCAACCGGTCACCCGCCCGTAGACGAGCCGGGGATTGCGGGCCAGGCAGACTTCCGGTCCCAGCCCCAAACGCTCCATGACCCCGGGGCGGAATCCCTCGATCAGGCCGTGGCTGCGAGCGATGAGCCTGAGCGCCGCCTCCCGGCCGTCCACATGTTTCAGGTCGATGGCCACCGATCGCCTGCCGCGGCACAGCAGGTTGTAGCGGTGCTCCATGAGTATCCCCAGGTGGGACTCCTCCACCCGGTCGATGCGCAGCACCTCGGCCCCCATGTCCGACAGCAGCATGGCCGCCATGGGCGCAGGACCGATGCCCGCGAATTCCACGATCCTGTATCCAGACAAGACTCCCATGGGTCTGGCCTCCTGCTATCGATTTTCGCCGTTCACCAAAAACAAAGTTTCAAATTCCCCGTGGAACCTCCCCCGGAGATGGGTATCGCATTTCTCGGACCGGACACTTGCGGATTGATCGGTCTCTGCCGGTTATGATACATTGTATTACATGAAAGAAGTAGTCACAATTCGTCTCGGAACCGAATTGCAGAAAGAGCTCGACGAGGTATGCGAACAGCTTGGGAGGACACGGAGCGAGGTTGTGCGAGACGCACTGCGGAGGCAGCTCAATTTGATGCGTTTCGAACGCACCCGGCGCCGCATCGCCCCATTTGCCGAAGCCCGAGGGTATCTGACGGATGAGGACGTTTTTCGGGACGTCTCGTGAAAGTCTTTTTCGACACGAATGTCCTGGTCAGCGCCTACACGGCGCACGGCCTGAGCGCTGATCTGTTTCGATTGGTCCTGACCGGGCATGAACTGTTGACTGGAGAGGTCAACCTGCTGGAGTTCAGACGGGTCCTTGGGCAGCGGTTCAAGGTTCCGGAATCCGAGGTAGCACAGGCTGAACGGGAGCTTCGCGAGCACACGATCATTCCGAATCCAGCGGCTTCACTTGGCCTGGATATTCGGGACCCCGACGATGCATGGGTGCTCGCCTCGGCGGTGCACGGCCAGGCTGACGTCCTGGTTACAGGCGACAGGGATCTGCTCGACGTGGCGGAGTCGTCCCCGATACCGATACTGAATCCCCGCGAGTGCTGGCAGTGGCTGCGGAGAGAGTGAACCGCGTGGCGCAGCCAAAGAACGGAAAAAGCATGGAGGCAAAAACGACACACCGGCGGACACAGTTGTCACGACCTACCTCGGCAGCGGCCGCCAGCGGATTGCCTGCATCCGGGCCGGGAGGTCCTTCCCTTTCCGCTCTCCCACGATGGTCAGGATCATGCCCGGCTTTCCGTCGGCCAACTCGGGCGGGAGAACGCAGCTTGCGGAGTATCCGGGCTTGGTCACGTGGTCGTTGATGTACCACATGCCCTTCAGGGACTGTCCCTCCCTCGGGAAGCTGCGCCGCCGGCTCTCCTCGAAGGTGAACACCCCGCCGTCGGCGTTCTCCAGGGCGGTCAACACCTCCACCCAGTTGGGCGCGTCCACGGTGTTCAGGTAGTACAGTTCCTCTTCCCAGGTGTAGCCGCCGTCCCGGCTGACCTTGGCCCGCTCTCCCCCATGCAGGGCCGGCAGGCGGTGAACGTACATCAGGACAATGCGTCCGTCGGGAAGCTGCACGGCCGAACCGTGCATCTCGTCCAGCAGGTGGGTCACCGCCCGGGGGTTCTTCCAGGTGATGCCGCCGTCGTCGGAGTCGGCCATCAGCAGGTTCTTCTCGTAGGAGCTCAGGCGGTTGCGGTGGTGATCGTAGTAGCTGGTGGCCCACTGCCAGAGCCGCCAGGAGGGCTCGTTTCTGTAGAACTTCTCCCACTCGCCCGGAGCCCGGGAGGGATTGTGGCGGGCCACCGCCAGCAGTCTTCCCGAATCGAGCTGAAGGAGAGCCGGTTCGCCCCCCGGCACGATGGGGGTGCCCTCCGACCAGGTGCGGCCGCCGTCCTCGGACCGGTAGGCGTAGACCGTGTGCGGAATTCCCGGGCGGGGCTGGCCGATGGGCCAGACCAGCGTCCCGTCCTTCAGTTGCGTCACCGGACCCCCTTGGGGGCCGGTCACCGGGATGAATCCCAGGGCCGTCCAGGTGCTCCCCTCGTCCTCGGAGCGGTACACCCGCAGTCCGCCAGGCTCGCGGGTGGCGTTGAGGAAGGCGCCGTCGGGAAGCACCGACAGCAATGTCTTGCTGGCCTGGATGAGATCCCAACTCCTCCCGCCGTCCCGGGTGACGGCCACCGCCCCGGCCTTGAGACCGGCATAGATGGCCCCTTTCCGGGTGACCGTCAGGTTGGCTTGAGGGTCGGCAAAGAAGTCCTCATTGTCCTTCCAGGGGATCCAGACCCGCTCCGCGGGAAGCTGGTGGAGGCGGCCCCGGCGGGAATAGGTCACGGCCTGAAGATCGCGGTGCATGACCGGATGGACCACGAACAGGTAGTCCTCCAGCCCGATCGGCATTCCCGTGCCCGAGCCGACTCGAGCTCGAAACTCTCCCACCCGCTGGAAGGGGTAGCTCAGCTTCCGTTCCCGATACCCGGCCGGCACCGGTTCCTGCAGGCGCTTTTCCAGGACCCCGGCCCCTTCCAGGGTTTCGATTTTCAGCCTCATCTCCTGGCTCCGGGCGGAACCGCTGCTGTTGTAGCTGGCCAGAACCAGTTCCAGCGGCTCATCCACCGGATGGACCATGGGCGGCTTGCGGCGTCCCGCCAGCACGACTTCCACCGGGTAGCGCGTCCCAAACGCGGAAGCTCGCGGTCCCTCCTCGAGCTGAATCGCATCCACCCAGGCCCTGCCCGGACCCTGGCCGCCAACCACCAGGTCGACCACTCCGTGGGAGACCAGGTGCTCCACCACGAAGGTGAACTCGTACCGTTTCCAACCAGCCGAAACCTCCATGACTTCGCTCTCGGCGTCAGGACCCGAAAAGGACAGATACTGCCCGGCGGAAAGTGCCCCATCCGGCTGCCTCCAGTCCAGAGGTCGGGTCCACAAGCACAGTCTCACCCAGGCCGCCGGAACCTCGCTCCGCACATAGGCCGAGAGGGTGTAGACCTGGCCCCCCCGGACCGGGACCACCGGGGAGGTCAGGTGTCCCACGAACGCATCTCCGGTCGGATCCAGAGTCACCCGGGCCGCGTGATCGCCCTCCACCGCCTCGACCGCCACTCTACGCGGCGGCCAGTTGCCGGGCTGCTGGTTGCTGGCGGCCAGGTTGATGGTGAGGGGATTGAGGATGTCTCCCCAGTTGCCCGGCTGGCGGGGCTCCTCGCCCAGGGGCAGCTCGAAGCTGGCGTTGGGCAGCAGATTGCCGGCCTGGTGGACGGCCCCTTGCTCCGAATCGGGGGCGCCCCTCGGGTTCGGGATGCGGCAGGCCGCCACAGCAGCCACCAGAACGGCGAGCCCCACCATTGCGATCAATTGCCGAATCAAGCGCATTCCCGATCTCCTCGCTCCGCCCGCTCCACGGGCAACATCCAAATTCGCAGTTCCAATGTCTCGCCGCTCCAAGGCAAGGCCGACACGACTCATCCCTGCTTGCATCTATTCCCGGCCGGGAACCCTGTTCCCAGGCAGAAACCAACTGTACAGGGCCGGCAGCAACAACAGGGTCAGGATCGTCGAGCTGATCAGCCCGCCGATCACCACGGTAGCCAGCGGACGCTGCACCTCGGCGCCGATCGAGGTCGCCACCGCCATCGGCAGGAACCCGACACTGGCCAGCACCGATGTCATAAGAACCGGACGCAACCGGGTCACCGCTCCTTCAACCACTGCCTCCCGAACGGAACGGCCCCTTTCCAGCAGGGAGTTGTTGGTCGAGACCATCACCAGTCCGTCCAGCACGGCTACCCCGAACACCGCTATAAAGCCGATCGAGGCCGAAACATTCAGGTTCATTCCACGCAGCCACAGGGCCGCGATCCCGCCAACGGAGGCGAATGGAACGATGAGGAGCACCAGCAACGATTGCCTGGCCGATCGGAAGGTGAGGTACAACAGCGCAAAGATCACCAGCAGGACCGCCGGCAGGATAAACATCAACCGCTGCATGGCACGCTGTTGATTCTCGAACTGGCCGCCCCAGGTCATGTAATAGCCTGCCGGCAGATCCACCGCCGCTTGAATGCGACTTTGGGCTTCGGCGACGAAACTGCCCACGTCGCGCCCACGGACATTGCACTGCACCACGATTCGGCGCTGGCTG
This sequence comes from Acidobacteriota bacterium, assembly GCA_022826755.1. Taxonomy (GTDB): domain Bacteria; phylum Acidobacteriota; class Terriglobia; order Versatilivoradales; family Versatilivoraceae; genus Versatilivorator. The sequence goes on along the minus strand of JAJDUG010000074.1, from coordinate 7,497 downwards.
TTTTCGCGATGGACGACCTCCGGCCCGCTGGAGCGGCGAATCTCGGCCACACGGCCCAGCGAAACCTGCTCGCCCGCCGGCGCCGCCAGTAGAATGCCGGCGATCTCGTCACGGTCCCTGCGATAAGACTCGGGCAATCGTACGGCGACCTGAAACCGCCGCCGGCCATCGATGACTTCCGTCACCGGCTTGCCGCCCACGGCCGCCTGCACCAGGTCACGCACGTCGGACACGTTGAGGCCATAACGGGCCAGTTCCTCTCGGTCCACCACAACCTGCCATTCGGCCGCGCCGGAAAAAACCTGCTTCTGCACGTCGGCGGCGCCGCTCACCTGCCCCATCGCCCGCAGCACCCGGTCGGCCGAACGGTCAAGCACCTGCTCGTCGGGGCCGAAGATCTTGACCGCGATATCCGCACGCACACCGGAAATGGTCTCGTCCAGGCGCATGGCCATCGGCTGGGTAAAGTTGAAGACGACTCCGGGAATCTCCGACAGCTCCGCCGCCATGGCCCGAGTCAATCCTTGCTTGGAATCGGCCGTGCTCCATTGCTCATGTGGCTTGAGGTTCACGTACACGTCGCTTTCGTAGATTCCCATGGCCTCGGTGGCGAGGTCGGGACGGCCCAACTTGCCGACCACTCCCGTCACCTCGGGGAACTCCAGCAACGTCCTTTCGATTTCGAGCCCGATGTCCACCGACTCTGACAGCGAGACGCTGGGAAGCCGAAGCACCTGAACCAGCACCGACCCTTCGTCGAGGCGCGGCATGAATTCGGTGCCGATGAAGCGCAGCGAGCCCAGGGCGGCGGCGATGAGCAGCGAGCCCGCGGCGACCACCAGCACCCGCTGATCCAGCACGCGGTTCACGATGCGCCCATAGATCCGCTGAGCGCGGTCCATGTAAGGCTGCCTGGTTTTCCTGGTGGTGCGTCCCAGCAACAGACGGGAAGCAGCCGGCACCGCCGCCAGGGTCAGCACCAGCGAGCCCACCAGCGCCGCGCACACGGTAACGGCCATGGGACGATACATGCGGCCTTCGAGCCCCTGCAAGCTCAGGATGGGAACGTAAACGGCGATGATGATGCCGATGCCCATCAGGATGGGCCGGGAAACCTGGTGGGCCGCCGAGCGCACCAGGGCCAGGCTCTCGTTTGCGGTCATGGGCACATCGAGGTTTGGACGTTCATGCAGGCGCCGCATGGTGTTCTCGACCATGATCACCGAGCCGTTGACGATCACCCCGAAGTCGATCGCTCCCAGGCTCATCAGATTGGCGGTGATGCCGAACCAACGCATTCCCAGGAACGCGGCCAGCATCGACAGCGGAATCACTGCCGCAACGATCAGCGCCGCGCGAAGGTTGCCCAGAAACAGGAACAGAATCGCCACCACCAGTGCTCCGCCCTGGAGCAGGTTGTAGCGCACCGTGCGGATGGTCCCGTCGATCACCACCGACTGGTCGTAGAAGGGAACGATTCTCACGCCCTCGGGAAGGGAACGGTGAATCCCGTCGAGGGCCCGCTTGACTCGCTCGATGACCGTCTTGCTGTTCTGGCCCTTGAGCATGATCACCATGCCTGAGACCGTCTCTCCCTTGCCGTCTCGCGTGACCGCCCCCTGCCGCGGCACCTGCCCAATCTTGATCTCGGCCACGTCGCTCAGGGTGACCGCGGTTCCCTGGTGGGCCGCCAGGACGATCGCCCTCAAGTCCCGCTCGCTCCCTATGCGGCCCAAGCCGCGCACGGTGTACTGCTCGGAGGCGTGCTCGATGAATCCGCCCCCGAAGTTTTCGTTGTTCTCCCGAACGCGCTCGAACACGTCGCGCAGCGTCAGCCCGTGAGCGTGCAGACGGTAGGGATCCACCTCGATCTCATACCGCCGGGTGTGGCCCCCCCAGGTGTTGACATCGGCCACCCCCGTCACGGCCTGCAGTTGGTATTTGATCTCCCAGTCGTGGAGCGCCTTCAGCTCCATGGTGCTGTAGCCGTCTCCCTCGAGGGTGTACTGATACACCTCGCCGAAGGCCGTGGACACGGGCCCCAAGGCCGGCTCCAAGCCGGCCGGAATCCGGCCGCGGGCTTCGTCCAGCCGTTCGTTGACAAGCTGACGCGCGAAGTAGTTGTCCACGCCGTCGGCGAAAACAATGGTGACCATCGAAAGACCCAATTTGGAAATCGAGCGTACTTCCTCGGTGTCGGGAAGGCCCATCATGGACGACTCGATCGGGAAGGTCACCCGTTGCTCGACCTCCACCGGCGCCATGCCCGGCGCTTCGGTGATGACCGTGACCTGGTTGTTGGTCAGGTCCGGAAACGCATCGATGGGGATCCGGTAAAGCGCGCTGAGGCCGGCTGCGACGAGCACCGCCAGGCCGAGCGGGACGACCCAGGGGTGATCGAGGTGGTAGTCGATGATGCGCCTGAGCATGTGGCTGATAACGGCGGGCTCGGCGGCCCGCCCGGGTCGGGGGCTACTCTTCGATCATTCTGGCTTTCAGCAGCTCGGACTTGAGGTGGAAGGCGCCGGTGACCACCACTTTCTCGCCCGCCTGCAGCCCGCTCACGATCTCGACCAGGGAGTCGAAGTGCCGGCCGGCCCGGACCCGGCGGGCTCGAAAGGAATGTTCCCCATCCGGCACGAACAGCACCTCTTTTCCATCTACACTTTGCAGCGCGTCATGCGGCGCCCCCACCACTTCCCTGCTGCCGCCGGTTCGCATGGTGAGCGTCGCCAGCATCTCCGTCTTGAGCTGCCGGCCGGGGTTGCGCAACTCGCAGCGCACCTCGACGGTTCGGGTCTCCGGCTCGAGTGCGTCGCCGATGTAGGTGATTCGAGCGGGAAACGTCCTGCCGGGGTAGGCCCGCACCGACACGTCCGCGGCCAGCCCTTTCCGCAGCGACGAGAGATGCTGCTCGGGGACCTGAGCGATGACCCACAGGCTCCGCAAGTCACTGATGACGTAGAGGGAATCCGACGGCGTCACCACGGCGCCCGGACTGACCATTCGCTGGACTACGGTGCCTGAAACCGGCGAGCGCACCTCGATCAAGTGCGCCTCTTCATGCGCGTCCCGGCCCTGGCGGGCGTGCTCGTCGGCCGCTCCCGGCAGTTGCTCGGGGGCAAGTCCGAGGTAGCGCAGGTGGTTTTCGGCCCGCTCCACTCCGGCCCTGGCGATCTTGAGAATCGTCTCGGCACTGCGATACCCGGCTTCGGCTTCCTGCAGCTTCTGCAGCGAGCCGGCCTTCAACTCATGGAGGCGGGAAGCCCGCTGGTAAAACTTCTCGGCGAACTGCAGTTGGGTCCGCCGTCGTTCCAGCTCGGCCCTGGCTTGCCGGTAGGAAGCCTCGGCCTCATGAATCTCGTGGCTGTGGAGGCGCGCCAGCACCTGTCCCTTTTTGACGTCGCTGCCCACCGACTCGCAACGGCCGACCACCACGCCCTCGGTGAACGAGCCCACCCGGGCGGTGGCGTTCTGGTTGACCGTGACCCGCCCCGACACCTGCAGATCCTCCTGGAGTTTTCTGACTTCCCCCTCACCGAGCGTGATCCCGGCGATTCGCACCGCCCTTTCATCGAGACGTATCAGGTCCGGGTCGGAAGCGGCCTGGGCCTCGACCTGCTCGGTTACGGCCGACGGCTGGGAGCATCCACCCAACGTGATCATCAGAATCGTCGACGCTGCCGCCAGGGGCACTCGCCGGATTGCAGGTTCCAGAGTTCGCATGGCTGCAAGCCTCTACCGAAATATCGTTACTCGACCGCCGCGTCAAACCGGGCCACGGCTGCCCGGTTCTCTTCAGAGGACAGCGGCAGATCGGATGTTCCCGAGGCGGTCTCCAGGTCCACCCTACTCAGTTGGTAGTCGAACGCCGACCGCGAGTGGAACAGGCCGATCTCGTTCTGGGCGCGCTGGGCGTCAAGTACCTCCAGCAGATCGACCCCGCCTTCCTGGTAAGCAGCCTGTGCGATCCGGGAGGTCTCCCGCGCGCGATCGAGCATGCCGGTCTCCATCGAGCGCAACATTTCCCGGCTTCGCCGAACCGTCTCCACCGCCGCCGCCACCTCCGCGCCGATGCGCGCTTCCAATGCCCGCAGGGCTGCTTCCCGGCGGCGGACCTCGGCCAAGGCCTCCTCGATCCTGCCCCTGTTCCTGTCGCGAACCGGCAACGAGATCGAAAACCCGCCCATGAGAGTATTGAACCGGTTGGTACGCTTGTAGCCAAGAAAGGGCCTCAGGTCGGGCCGGGCCAGCGACCGTCGCAAGGCCAGCTCCGCGCGAGCACGCTCCACCTGGGCCCGGGCGATCAGGATCTCCGGTCGATGGACCGAGGCGGCCTCCAGGGTCTGCCGAGTGGCCTGGCCGCTGCCCCGGCTCAGGTTGACCGGACGCGGCTCCGGTTGCCTGACCTCGAAACCGGTGTTCACCTCCGGGACCCCCATGGCCTCCAGCAGGGCAATCTTGCTGCGGCTCACTTCCATCTCGGCGCCGGAGAGCGCCAGTGCCGCCCGCCCGGTTTCGACTCGAACCTTGATCAGGTTCACCTCGGCCATGCCGCCCTGCCGCACTTGCACCTCATGATAGTTCTCCAGGCGTTGCAGGGTGTCGCGGCTGCGCGCCAGCATCCCCACGTCGCTCGCGGCGGCCAGGACTTTCCAATAAGCCCTTTTGACGCCCTGGCGAACTCTCCAGGCTACCAGTTGGCGCCTGTGCTCTGCGATGCGTTCATCGACCTCGGCAAGCTCGACCCGCCGCCTCCGCTTGCCCGCGGTTTCGATCGGGATACCCACCCAGGCAAATACATCCAGGTTGCGGGAAGCCGAAAAGCTCGGGTTGCCGTAGAAACGCCAGTTCTCCGTTTGAAAAGAAAACACCGGGTTTGGATACTCCCCGGCCTGGCGTGTCGAGCCGGCGCGCGCTTCGATCGCCGCCCGGGCGGCGGCCAGGTCGCCGTGGCGCGAGAATGCGATCTGGATGGCTTGGTCGAGGCCTAGAGTTTTCGGGAGTTGCTGAGCCCGCAGGCTGAGTGTCAGACCTGCCGAGACGAGCAGCGTGCCTGCCACCAGCATTTTCGGGTTCATCGCCACCATTGCAATCATGGGCCGAATCCAGTGCATTTGGGATCTCCTCGCTACGCCCGCTGCACGGGCAATTTCCAGCTCAATGTGTAAACCATGTTTGCGGTATGTACCTCCGGCTAGCGATAGTCCACCTGCAGCTCCAGCTTCTCGACGAACAGGGGCGCCGCGGCTTGCGGCGACCGTCCGGTCACCCGCACTCCCACCAGGTTGGTTCCCTGGGCGAACGCCTGCGGATCCAATCCCGGGAAAACCAGCCACCCGTCGTCCACCACCGGTTCCCCCAGCAGCAGGTTGTTGATCCTCACCTCGATCCGTTTCCCGATGTCATCCGGCGGCGAGCTGTTGTAGAGGTGGTTGATACGCTTGAACAGGGCGATCAAGGCTCTGGGCATCCGGTTCGGCCCCGGCGGGTCGGGCTTTACCGAGGTGTTCATCTTCTCGATGTGGGGCCCGGCCGCGGCGTCGTGGAGAATGAGGCGCAGACTGATGTCCCGGATGTCTCGAGATTCCTGTCCCAAGGGATCGGCCACCCAGAGCTTCAAGAGGGTGTCTGCCTTCCCCTGGTTGTCCAGCGCGGCCGGCAGTTGGGCCAACATGTTGGTATTGAGAAAGAAGCGGGGAGTCTCCCATCCGACCGTCCCGGGCGCGCCGCTCCCTCCCCCGCCGCGGCGCTGCACCACGAAGGTCTTGTCCTTGCGGCGGAGCCCCTCCGGATCGCCAATCTCCCGGTAGAGGCGCCGGTGCACCGGGGCCATCCTGAAATCGTGCAGCAGCGCGCCGATGCGGTCCGCGTCCTCCTTCATGGCATAGGTCCAGTTGAAGCAGTAGATCCCGTCCACCCCCTGCTGCCACCAGTTGGCGAACACCCCGCGCAGCACCTCGATGGGAGGCCAGTCGTAGCCGTCGGAGGTATGGTGCTCGTCCGAGCCCCCCAGCAGCTTGATGGGGGTTCCGGCCGTAAGTCGGCGATAGCCCGCCACGTCCCCCTCGAAGGAGCGGCAGCCCAGCACGATGATGTCGAGCAACTGCCGGCTGGTCCAGGCTTCGATGTCGATGCCGTCGATGCGGCAGCCTTCGATGCTGGCCGGCAGCCGGGCAGCCAGCAGGATGGGGCGGCCCCGCTGCTCGGCCGCCTCCAGGGTCAGGCGCCGGACCTTGCTCATGAAGTCGGTCAGGTGGCGGCGGTACTTCCACTGCTGGCCCAAGGGAAGCGTAATCGGACCCCGGGCAAAATCGATCTCGATCCCGTCGAAATCGTAGTTTTCGACCACCTCGCGAAGAATGCTCAACTTGTAGTCGCGGATCTCCCGGTTGCGAAAGTCCCAGAAAATCTTGCGGTCCGGCGCCCAGGGCCCGGCCAGCAGCCACTCCGGGTGACGTTTTTTCATCGGAATCTCGCGGGTGACCACCAGGTCGTTGTCCGAGCCGTTGACCCGGTAGGAGTAAAAGGCCTCCAGGCCCCGCTCCCTGGTCGCCTCCAGGAAGATTCGCATGATGTCGACGCCCTCCTCCGCCCACTTGCGGTAGCCGTCGTGGTCGTAGAGAGGCATCACCTTGCTGGGATAGGGCGACTGGTGGCCTTCGCCCCAGTTCCACCAGATGCTGTCGATCTGGCTCTCCGGATCGTCGGCAAAGGTCAAGCTGAGCTTCACCAGGTCGCTTGGAGGAATGTCAGTGAAGTTGAGGTCCCCGTGGATGGCATCGAAGTTGACCACCACCCGGCGTTGCCGCGCGATCTGGTCCAGGTGCTGAGGGGAGAGGACAAATCGTTCGCCGTCGGCAACGGTGGCCTTTTCGCCTTGACACCCTGCCGCCACCAGGAAAAAGGCCGCCAAAACGACCGCGGCCAGGGCACCTCCGGGTCTCACTTCGGTCTGTCTGTTCATGGGAAAGGCTCCAAGGGTTGGGCCGATTGGCCGGCCAAACCTCGATCAAAAAACTCGGCTATCACTCCCCCCTTGAGGGGAAGTCGCAGAAGCCGAGCCGAATGGCGAAGGCTGATGCGGTGGGGGGAACCGCGCCGGCGCCACCTGCCCACCGCTGAATCTCACTTGCAGGGCGGCGAGTTGGCCCCCCTCCGGATCGACTGCGGGCTTCGCCCCACCCGGGAACGCGGGCGTCCCGCCCGCATCCTTATTCCTCGCTGGAGGAGATGGAGCGTCAGCGCAACGTTGCCGGCAGGCAGCCACCCTGCCGGTGTGAACCGCATTGGCCAGTCAGAATGAAGGGCAAGGCCCCGTTGCCGTTCCATCCCAGTGGCGACGTCGGCCATGGCTGACCCGGGCTATTGTGCGGGGGGGACGCCCGCGTTCCCGGGGGGGCATCATCCACACAACTAACCGGGAACATGATTTACACCACGCCCAGGTATGGGGCAAGGCGCCGTTTGCACTCTCCGACTCCCCCTCAAGGGGGG
>JAJDUG010000016.1 GCA_022826755.1 Acidobacteriota bacterium | reverse complement strand
CAAGGGCCAACCTGGCGGCCGGCAAGGCGGTCGATGCCCGCACCTTCCGGATCACCGCAGCCGCCTCCCGATGGGGCACGGCCTGCATGTGCTCGGTAACATCCTTTTGGGAGCCAAGCACCGGGCCGATCCGGTCGCAGGGGTTGTCAAGGCGGTACTCCATGGCCACGGACCATTCCAGGACCGCCCGCAGGCGCTGGCGCACCCGCTTGGCCGTGGCTACCTTCCGGTGCCAGAGGGGCGTGAGGATCTCAAGCACGTCGGCGCTTGTGACCTCGGAGACCGGCATCTTGCCGATGCGCGGAAAGGCAAACCGGCTCAGGCTCGACAGCCACTCGCGGGAGTGTCTCGGGGTGCGCCATCCGTCCCGCTTCTGTTCCAGCACACGCAGGGCGGCTTCGGCGAAGGTGGGGATACCCTCGGCCCGTCGCTTCTCGGCGAGCGGGTCCCCACCCTGGCGGGCGAGCTTGCGGTTGGCGAGCGCCTTCTCCCGGGCTTCGGCCAGGGGAACGAGGGCAACGCTGCCGAGACCGAGCTCACGGCGGCGGCCTCGGACGAGGAGGCGTTGAATCCAGCTTCGGGCACCGCTGGGCTGAACGAAGAGGTACAATCCGTTTCCATCGGCGTGTCTTCCGGGCGGAGCGGAGCGGATGAAGGCCGCCGAGAGGGCCTTTTGGGGATGGCGGCCTTTCGGTTTCGTCTTGCGTAGCAGACGGACGGTATGGGTTACAGTAATCATCCCCTTATTATATGGGGGATGGCAGTGGATTGCAAAGGATGTTTCGAGTCGGCCGAGGGTTTGTCAGAACCGTCTAAGATACTGATATGATATATAGTTATAGACTACAATGGACGAGAGTAAACACTACTAGACTTGGAAATAATGTGTCCGCACGGGAAGCCGACTCGCTGCGTTTCCCCTCACGCGAACCCAAGGGGCGTTCCCTTTGAGTGGGTCAAGAACATTAGTCTTTCTTCGTGTGTCTTGGTCGTCCTTCGTGTGTCTTGGTGGATAACTCTTTTTGTTGTTTCAGAAAAGTCTGGAATCGACTCATGCTCGACACCGAGATCAACAGGACGCTTTACGCATGAATTCAACAACTCTCCACTCTTCACTCTCCACTGCCGCTCGCGGCTGCTCAACTCCGAGTTGGGATATCATAGACTGCCATCCAGCACCTGGGACGCCCGGCGCACGGCCCCTGCACTCCTCGGCCGAGGGTGTAAAGGATTCAAGATGAGACCTCCAGAGAGACTGTTGGGGACCCTTCCTTCCGGCTCCAGCATCCTGTTCGTCCGGATTCGTTCTCTGGGCGACACCATTCTGTCAACCCCTCTCTACTCCGCCCTCAAGGCCTGGAGGCCGGACCTGCGGCTCTCCGCGCTGGTGGAAGAACCCTTCGATGAAGCCCTGCATCGTAATCCCGACCTGGAATCGGTGCTCCCTCTGCAGGTCCGCGGGACCAACCAGCGGTCCACCGCCATGGTCCGCTGGCAGATACTGCGGCAGATCCGCCGGAAGCGCTTCGACTGCTGCATCGATCTGCACGGCGGCACCACCAGCGCCTGGCTCACGGGAATGAGCGGAGCTCGTTATCGTATCGGCCTGCACGGCTATCGCAATTCCTTCTGCTACAACGTTCGGACGAAGCTCCCGTCCCCGCCCCCCGGAGTCCGATGGCACTCGGCCCGGTTTCAATTGGAGTGGCTCTATCGACTGGGCCTGGAGGAAGGCCCCGATCCTCCGGCTCGCCTCTTCCCCGACCCTGGCCTGCGGTCCGTTCTGGAGGCTCGTCTGCGGGATGCCGGTCTCCAGCCCTCCCGACCGGTGTGCGTCATTCAGCCCAGCTCCCGCTTCCATACCAAGGAATGGACGGCTTCCGGATTCGCCGAGATCTCCGATTCCCTGCAGGAGGACGGCTATGCCACATTACTGGTCGGTACCGAGGAGGAGAAGCCCAGGATCAGGAGGGTGGCCGGCCTCTGCCGGAACCGGCCTGCGTCGATTTGGGGCCTTACGATCTCCGAATTGGCCTGGGTACTGGGTCAGGCCAGTCTGTTCGTGGGGAACGACAGCGGGCCCACCCACATGGCGGCAGCCCTGGGAGTCCCCGTGCTGGTGCTCTTCGGGTCCTCCGATTCAAACCTGTGGCGGCCCTGGCAAGCCATCCATGAAATCGTGCAGAATCCCTTCGACTGCAATCCCTGCCCCGGCTACCGCTGTGAGGTATACGGCGAACCCCGCTGTATCCTTAGCATTACCCCCCAACAGGTAAAGGAAGCCTTGCAGCGATTACTGGAACGGAAGCACCAGGCTCCCTGAGCGGCAATAACCTTGACAGACGAGTGTAGATTTGCGGATGGGTCTACTTCCGGCGACAAGGGATTATGGCTGCCCGGCGCGAACTGTCCGGGCAACACGGAGGTGAGGATTGAACCACCAATCGATACGAAGGAGACCCAGGGCGCAGTTCCGGGTCAATCCGAGTGGCGCAGAGGGCCAAGGTTGTGCCGGACTTTGTGCGGGCGGGACGCCCGCAACCTTATTCCTCGCTGGAGGTGGTGGAGCGTCAGCGCGACGTTGCAGGCAGGCAGCCATCCTGCCAGCGTGAACCCCAACGGCAAGGCCCAAGAAGGCGCACGGCGCCCCCCCGGGAACGCGGGCGTCCCGCCCGCATCCTTATTCCTGGCGGGAGGAGATGGAGCGGTAGCGCAAGGTTGCCGGCAGACAGCCATCCTGCCGGCGTGAACTGCAATGGCCAGTCAAAATGAAGGGCACGGCCCCGTTGCCGGTCGATCCCTGCGGCGGAGTCGGCCAAGGCTGTGCCGGGAAAATGTGCGGGCGGGACGCCTGCGTTCCCGGGTGGGCCATCTTCCACACAACAAACCGGGAACATGATTTACGTCACGCCCGGGAATGGGGCAAGGGGCTGTTTGCAAGGCGCAAAGAGACGCACGGCGCCGTTGCGGGTCAATCCAAGTGGCGGACATTCCCGACGCCTCGCCGGGAAAATGTGCGGGCGGGACGCCCGCGGTCCCGGGTGGGCATCAACCACACAAGAATGCGGGGCCATGATTTACATCACGCCCAGGAATCGGGCAAGGCGCCGTTTGCAAGCCTCAAGTATCACTTCCCCCTTGAGGGGGAGTCGCAGAAGCCGAGCCGAATAGCGAAGCCTGATGCGGTGGGGGGCCGACGCGGCGTCGCGAGATGGCAGAGCCCGCAATCGACCCGTAGCCGGGCAAGCGCCACCTCCCGGGGGTCACAACCCTTCCCGGTAAAAAATCCCGCTTACTGAACAACTTTGCAAGAGGCTCTATGGATGGTTGAATTTGGATTGAAGGCGAAATCAGTTGCCATAGGGCCCCAATCAACAATCCGAAATCAGCAATCAACCATTCATCGATCAGTCCGGAATCCTACCGCGGCCGCAGGGACCGGGTTCTCACCGTCACCTGCTCGATGGTCTTCAGGCACGGCCGGAAGCCGATGCCCGCATCCGGCAGGACGTGGATCCTTCCCTGCGGGTCTATGTCCACTTCAGGCTCGATCAGGTCCTTCCGAAAATAGCGCTTGCTGGCCGAGACATCGCCCGGCAACCGGAAATTCGACAGGGTGGAGAGGGCCACGTTGTGGGCTCGGCCGATCCCCGTTTCCAGCATTCCCCCGCACCAGACGGGTATCTCGCGGTCCTGGCACACGTCGTGAACCCGGAGGGCTTCGGTGTAGCCGCCCACTCTCCCCAGCTTGATATTGATGATCCGGCAGGCCCCCGCGTCGATGGCCTTGCGGGCGTCCTCGCCGTCCAGGATGGATTCGTCCAGGCAGATGGGCGTGCGCAGGGCCTTCTGCAGCCGGACGTGGTCCAGGATGTCGTTCCAGGCCAGGGGCTGCTCGATCATCAACAGGTCGAAATCATCCAGGGCCTTCAGTTGCTCCAGGTCGGCCAGGCTGTAGGCCGAGTTGGCATCGCACATCAGCAGGATATCGGGGAAACGCCGCCGGACTTCCCGCACCACGTCCACGTCCCACCCCGGCTTGATCTTCATCTTGATCCGCTGGTAGCCCGCCTGCAGCTCCTTCGCGATCTTGTCCAGCAACTTGCCGGGGCTCTCCTGAATACCGATGGAGACCCCGCAATCCAGGGTCTTGCGCTGCCCCCCAAGCAGTTGGTGCATGGGCTTCCCCTGCAAGCGGGCATAGAGGTCCCAGATGGCCGTCTCTACGGCCGCCCTGGCCATTTTGTGGCCGCGGATGGGTTCGAGGAGCGGAGCCACCTCCCGCGGATGGGAAATCTCGGCGGCAAATACCCTGGGGACCACGAAGTCCTGGAGCACGTGCCAGGCGGTCGCAGTGGATTCGTGGTTGTAAAACGGACCCTCGGGAGCGGTGGATTCTCCGTAGCCGACCAGGCCATCCCCGAAGACTCGAACCAGGATCACCCGGCGCAGGGTCGTTCGTCCGAAGCTGGTCTCGAAAAAGGAGATCAGCGGCATCTGCACTTCACGGAGCTCGATCTGCTCGATCTTCATAGGTTCAAGGCGAGTTGGGTCAGCAAGGCGGCTCTGGGAGCCAGGCTTTCCACCAGCACATGTTCGTGCAAGGCATGAGGACCAGCGCCGTCGGGGCCCAGTCCGTCCAGGGTCGGGACGCCCAGGGCCGCCGTGAAGCAACCGTCGCTGCCTCCGCCGGTCGAACCCTCCTGCAGGTCGATTCCCAGTTCGCCGGCAAGCCGGCGTGCCTGCTGGTAGAGTCCAATCACCTGCTGATTGCGTTCCAGGGGCGGCCGATTCATTTTCCCCTTGACGGTAAGCCGACACCCCTCGACCCGGGGCTGCAGCCCATGGATGCAGCTCGTGATCCGCTCTCCCTCGCCTTGGGTGGCCACTCGAACGTCCACCTCCAACTCGGCTCGCTCGGCTATGACGTTGGAGCGGGTTCCTCCGCGGATGACCCCCGGATTCACCGTAGTCCCCACATCCAGGTCGTTCAACGTGTAGAGCTCCAGCACCTGGTAGGCCAACTCCCGAATGGCGCTCACCCCTTTTTCATAGTCCACCCCCGAATGGGCGGCCAGGCCGTGGGCTGAAATCGAAAAGAAGCCAACCCCCTTGCGGGCGGTCTTGACGGCTCCACCCGGCAGGCAGGGCTCCAGCACCAGAACGGCCCGGCAATCGCGGGCTTCCCTTTCGATCAAGGTCCGAGCCGTCGGCGTCCCGACTTCCTCGTCGGAGTCGAGCAGGATGGTCAAGGGCCGCTTCAACTTCCCCCGGCCGCTCGACAGGTAGTGGGCCAATGCCAGCATCAGGGTGGTGCCGCCGCGCATGTCAAAAGAGGCAGGCCCGAAGATCTTCCCGTCCTCCAGCCGGGCCGGACGGCGCTTGGCCTCTCCCATACCCCAAACCGTATCCAGGTGTCCCAGCAACAGCAGGGGATTTCCTTGGGCATCCGGGCCTGAGAACCTGGCCAGCAGGTGGTCTCCCGCCTCCGGGTTGGGGACCAGCTCCACCGCGGCGCCGTAGCTGCCGAACCGCTCGCCCATCCGGCGGGCCAGCCGATCCAGAGCCGGCTTGTTGTCCGAAGGCGAATCGGTGTTGATCAGGTCCATCAGCCACCGGACCATCTGCGGTTCCAGATCACGAAAGTAGGAAAGGAGTGGGTTCATGGAAAGAATGTCGGGGGCCGCGGGTCTTGACCCGCTTCATGGCTCGGCGGGACGTGGCCGTCCCGCAAGGGGTTGGGGAAAACTCAAGACATGCGGGTCAAAGGACTTGCCGTCACGCCGTTTCCATGCCGTGCCCCCGCCCGACCGGAATTCGCCGCTCGGAACCCGATGGAGCCGGCATCTGCGAAAAGGCCGCACCAAAATACCACAGTTGCCGAGTGACCCTTTACCATAAATTTACGCGAGTGACACAGCGGTTCTTGCTAAGATATATTCGACTCGGAAACTACACGGAAATCCGGCTGAAGCTCTATCGAACGCGGATTTTGAAACCGCAGTTCCGATGGACTGCAGTCAAGCCGCTCCCAAGAAAGGCAGACCGACATGAATTCCTCACGACGATCGTTTCTGAAAGCGTCCGGGGCCTGCACCATGGGCTTTCTGGGGCTTCGTTCTCTTACCGGCAAGGGGTTGTCGAAGCCCCTTCCCAAACCCAAGGCTCCCGCGGGTTATGGAGACTTGCAGCCCGACCCGGAGGGAGTGATCGAACTCCCCGCGGGCTTCACCTATCGGACCCTGTCCCAGGTGGGACAGCTCATGGACGACGGGTACAAGGTTCCCGGGTTGCATGACGGGATGGCTGCCTTTCCGGGCCCGGCCGGAAGCACCGTTCTGGTTCGAAACCACGAGCTGGGCATCGATCACCAGACCATCGGGGCCTTCGGCCCCATCAACCAGTTGCTCAAGACCACAGACCGAGAGAAATTGTACGACGCCGGCCGGAGGCGGCGGCCCTGCCTGGGGGGGACCACCAACGTGGTCTACAACACTCGCCAGATGCGCCTGGAAAAGCACTTCCTGAGCCTGGGTGGGACGGTTCGCAACTGCGCCGGCGGACTCACTCCCTGGGGAAGCTGGATCACCTGCGAGGAGACGGTGCAGAAAGAGGAGGGTCTCTACACGCGGGAACACGGCTATAACTTCGAAGTGCCCGCAAGCAGTGAAGTCGGGCTCACTCCCGCCGTTCCCCTGAAGGCCATGGGGCGCTTCGTGCATGAAGCTGTCGCCGTCGATCCCAATTCCGGAATCGTCTACGAAACAGAGGACCGGGGCGACGGACTGCTCTATCGGTTCATCCCCGACAAACCCGGACAACTGGCGGCGGGCGGGCGCCTGCAGGTATTGAAGGTAAAGGGTAAGCCCGGTCTCGACACCCGTAACTGGAACGCGCGCGGAGTGCTGCCCGGGCATGTTTTCGAGGTGGAGTGGGCCGAAATCGATGAGGTCGAGTCTCCCAACGACGACCTGCGCTATCGGGGTTTCGAAGATCTGGGCGCAGCCCGCTTCGCCCGGGGAGAAGGCATGTGGTGGGACAAGGGATGGATCTATTTCGTCTGCACCAACGGCGGTCTGAACCAGAAGGGGCAGGTGTGGCGCTACGCGCCCAGCTCCGAGGAAGGAAAGGCCGGAGAGAAGAACAGGCCGGGTAAGCTGGAACTCTTCATTGAGCCCAACGACGGCAACCTGGTCGAAAACGCCGACAACCTCACGGTGGCGCCCTGGGGGGACCTGATCCTGTGCGAGGACGGACCGGAGGAGCAATTCGTGGTCGGGGTCACGCCTCGAGGCGATCTCTACAAGCTGGGCCGGAACGTATTCAACAACTCCGAGTTTGCCGGTTCGACCTTTTCACCCGACGGCACCACCCTCTTCGTCAACATCCAGAACCCGGGCATCACCCTGGCCATCAAGGGACCCTGGCAGGATAAGAAGGGTTAGCCGGCATCCCTTTGAAGCACCCCCTCCCCGCTAGCTGAGAGGGGGATAGCGGATAAGCAAGCGTGTCTCCCTCTCCACGCCTGCCCGTCCACACCTTTGAGAGCCTGGAGAGGCATTGCCTGACTCGTCACTCTGGCAGGCATTCCGCCTCTCCCGGCCTCGCGATTCCGGTTCCTCCATGCCGGCATTCGGGCGGCGACGACCCTGAGCGTTGCCCAAATGCCTCCTTTGCACTAGAATTCCAGCCAAAATGCTCTGTACCGTAGCCTGTTGCGATCAACCGCTCCAGTGGCCGCGTGCAAGGGAGACTAACACATTAATACCGTATGTCAAGGTGTTTTTACCGCATTCTCAAAATAATCCCGCTCCTTGAACACGGAGTTATGCTACTGAACGTCACTTCGCTGAAGGCAAATACACTAGACTTACCGACAGGCAACAGGTTTCACCGACTCGGCCTCTCTCTCCGGGAGCATACGAAAGCGAATTCTCCGAGCCGGCCCCACAACGGGATGCGCGCGCAAACCGCTCCGGCTTTCGAGTTGCTTGCCGGCGAACCTGGCCGGTGCGGAGCACCCACCCCCACTTCAGACAGTTTCCACCAAGTCATCCATGCCTTCACCTCTCTCAGGTAAGTCCCTTGTGGGGAAATGGGTTAGCTCCACCCTTAATCGGCTCTCCCTGGAAGCCAGGCTGGGCCAGCTCATCATGCCGGCCATCCGCGGGATTCACCTCAATGACGCCGGTGCCGAATACCGCCAGCTACAGCAACAGATCCAGCAGATCGGGGTGGGTGGCTTCATACTGTTCGAGGGAGACATCTACGGGTCAGCCGTCCTCATCGACCGACTGCAGTCGCAGACCTCCGTTCCCCTGCTGATCGGATCCGATTTCGAACGTGGGGCGGCCTTCCGCATTCGCCATACCCTTTCCCTGCCCTGGAACATGGCCGTGGGAGCTACCCGATCGGAGCAATGGGCCTATCGGCAGGGACGGATCACGGCGCAGGAAGCCCGTTCCCTGGGGGTCAACTGGATTTTTGCGCCGGTGGTGGATGTCAACAACAATCCGGCCAATCCGGTCATCAACATCCGCGCCTATGGAGAGGACCCACACCTGGTGGGCCGGCTGGGCGCGGCATTCGTGGCCGGAGCCCAGCAGGTTGGGGTGCTGGCGACGGCCAAGCATTTTCCGGGCCACGGCGATACCGAGGTGGACTCCCACCTGTCCCTGCCGGTGATTCCGGTTGAGCGTCCACGATTGGAACGGATCGAGTGGGTTCCCTTCCGGAAGGCGATCCGGGCCGGCGTCAAGTCAATCATGACCGCTCACGTCGCTGTCCCGGCCCTGGAGGAAGACCCCGGCCGCCCGGCCACGCTTTCGACTGCGATTCTGGAGCAGGTCTTGAGGAACGAGCTGGGCTTCCGGGGACTGATCGTAACCGACTCCATGAAGATGAGGGGGCTGACTCGAGGATTCTGGAGCGGCGAAGCGGCCGTTCAGGCCCTGGAGGCCGGTGTGGATGTCCTGCTGGACCCACCCGATGCCCGGGTCGTCTTCGGCGCGCTGCTGGAGGCCGTAAAGGCCGGCCGCCTGTCCGAGTCCCGGGTGAACCGATCGGTCGAGCGCATCCTGCAGGCCAAGGCCTGGCTGGGACTGAGCCGACGGAAGCGAACCGACTTGCGGCAACTGGCTCGGAGCATGAACGCTCCCGCACTCCGGCGGCAAGTCCAAGAGCTGGCCGCTGCTTCCGTCACCCTGGTGAAGGACGATCTTTCTCAAGTTCCGCTCGATGTCCGTCGAGTCCGCTCGGCGCATCTGACCATCGTCTCGCCCACGTCGTCTTCCAACCCTGCGGCCAAGCTGGAGGGTCACCTCGGCAGTCGACTGGATTCCCTGGAAGTGGATCGCCTCTCCCCTGAAGCCGCTCCATCGCTGCTGAACCAGGCCAAGAGCCGGGCAGCCAACGCCGACCTCTGCGTGGTCGCTCTCCACGTGCCGCTGGTGACCGGTACCGGCCGCCTGGGACTGCCGCCTCTGCTGGCGGATTGGTTGAAGGAACTGGTCCGGGTCAAGCCGTCCGCACTGTTGATTTCCCTGGGCGACCCCTATCTGATTCGGCAGCTTTCCTTCTTTTCCACCTACCTCTGCACCTACAGCCACGTATCCACGTCCCAGCGGGCGGCGGCCAAGGCGATCTTCGGAGAGATCCCCCTGGCCGGAAAGCTGCCGGTGTCGATTCCGGGGGTGGCCGCACGGGATACCGGCCTCTATCGCGAAGTCTTTCCGATGGCTCTGGAAAAGGCCCGTCCGGACACATCCAACCCTTCCCTGGAGGACATGCGGGCCCTGCGAACCGGACTTCAGCAGCTTGTCCGCCGCTTCATCGACCGGCGAGCCTTTCCGGGAGCCTCGCTGGCGGTGGGCTACCGCGAAAAGCTGCTGGTCTGCCGAGGCTACGGCAGGCTGGACTACACTTCGACCAGTCCTCCGGCCAACCCGCGTTCCGTTTATGACCTGGCCTCGCTCACCAAGGTGGTTTGCACCACCACGCTGGCCATGCAGGCCTGCGAGCGCGGGGCAATCGACCCGGAAGACCGGCTTGGACGGTACTTTCCGGAGTTTCGGTCAGGCAACAAGCAGCAGGTCGCGCTCAAGCACCTGCTGGCCCATTCCTCCGGTCTTCCGGCCCATGTGCCTCTCTACCGGCAAGCCGACGGAAAAGAGAACATTTTGCAACGGATTCTCGATATTCCCCTGGAACACCGTCCCGGCCGCCGGAGCGTCTACAGCGACCTGGGCTTCATTCTGCTGGGGGCCGTCGTCGAGAGAGCATTCGGAGACAGCCTCGACAACCTGGCTCGAGAACGGATCTTCCAGCCCCTGGGAATGCGCCGGACCTGCTTTCGACCTCCTTCCGCCTGGGGACCCCGCATCGCGCCCACTGAAATGGACCCGTGGAGACAGCGGTTGCTCAGAGGCGAGGTTCACGACGAAAACGCCTGTGCCATGGGTGGCGTGGCCGCCCACGCCGGCCTGTTCGGCACGGCCGCGGACCTGGCGGTCTTCTGCCAGGCTCTCCTCAACGGCGGCGTCTACAACCATCGCCGCATCGTGAAGGCGAGCACTTTGGAAACCTTCACCCGACGCCAGGCTCAACCGTCTGAAAGCAGTCGCGCACTTGGCTGGGACACCCCTTCGCCCGACTGCTCGGCCGGCAGCCGGTTGTCGCCGCAGTCCTATGGCCATACGGGGTTTACCGGAACCTCGTTGTGGATCGATCCCCGGCGGCGGCTCTTCATCGTTTTCCTGACCAACCGGGTGCATCCCTCCCGGGAAAACAGCGCCATCCAGTCAGCCCGCCGACAAATCGCCGACACCGTGGCCGAGGCGGCGGACCAATGGGAGATAATGCAGACGGAAATCGCAGGGAGCGAGGGGACATGAAGCGACTGGCCGTGACTGCCGGCAGGGTCATGACTCCCGATCGGATCATTCTGGACGGTGTGGTTCTGGTCGAAGGCGCCAAGATCCTGGAAGTCGGAAGCCGGACGGCGGTGCGCTTCTCCGAGGGCGAATTCGAAGTTGTGGGCCACCACTCCCGACATCTGCTGGCTCCGGGCTTCATCGACATACACATCCACGGCGCACTGGGGCGGGACGTGATGGAAGGCACCGACGAGGCGGTCGAGGCGATTTCACGCTTCCTGGCCGCTCACGGCACCACCTCCTTTCTGGCCACGACGCTCACGGCGTCTCCCATTGCCACCCTGAAAGCCGTCGAAGCACTGGGAGGTTTCGTGGACCGACCGCTGCCGGGAGCCCGCATGCTGGGTCTCCACCTGGAGGGGCCCTTCATCAATCCCGAAAAGCGGGGGGCCCATCCCGCCAAGCACATCCGCCGCCCATCCACCCTCATCTTTGACCAGTTGCTGGCCCGCTCCGGCCATCGGGTCAAGCTGATCACGCTGGCTCCGGAAGTCGAGGGCGGCCTGGAACTGATCCGGTTTGCCCGTTCCAAGGAAGTCATCGTTTCCCTGGGCCATTCCAACGCAACCCTGCAAGAAGCCCAGGCGGCCTTCGGTCTGGGGGCCGGCAACGCCACCCACCTTTTCAATGCCATGAGGGGCTTCAGCCATCGGGACCCGGGAACCGTCGGCGCCGTCCTGACCGCTCCGCAGATCTGGGCCGAGCTGATTGCCGACGGGGTACACGTCTCGCCCGCCGCAATCGAGCTTTGCCTCCGGTGCAAGGGAGCCGAACGGATCCTCCTGATCAGTGACGCCGTCTGCGCCACCGGCATGCCCGAGGGACAGTATCGCCTGGCCGATACGGAAATTACGCTGTCGGAGGGAACGTGTCGAACGCCGGACGGCACCTTGGCCGGCAGCATCCTGACCCAGGACCAGGCCCTGCGAAACATGGTGGGGTGGACCCGGCTGCCGGTACAATCCGTCCTCGGCATGCTGACGCGCAATCCGGCCCAATCCCTGGGAATCGCCGACAGCAAGGGAACCCTGGCAGCCGGCAAGGACGCCGACATGGTGCTTCTCGACCGGAACCTCCGGGTACACACCACCATCGTCCAAGGGGAGGTGAGCCACAACGTTGGATAAGATCCTGATCCAGGGGGGCACTGCGCTGGGGGGCAGGGTCGCCGTCAGTGGCGCCAAGAACGCGGCCCTGCCGGCCATGGCGGCATCCCTGCTGACCGAAGAGCCCCTGAGACTGCGCAATTTGCCCAGCGTCCGCGATATCCGGACTACCGGTCGTCTCCTGCAGGAAATGGGCTGTCGCGTCGGCCTGGACAATCTGCAGACCGGCCATGGATGTGAACTGGTCGCCGGACAT
Source organism: Acidobacteriota bacterium (assembly GCA_022826755.1). Taxonomy (GTDB): domain Bacteria; phylum Acidobacteriota; class Terriglobia; order Versatilivoradales; family Versatilivoraceae; genus Versatilivorator. The sequence goes on along the minus strand of JAJDUG010000016.1, from coordinate 76,383 downwards.
CCCGTCTCCTGCGTCGCCCCCTACGAGAGGGTCAAGACCATGCGTTCTTCGGTCCTGGTCCTGGGACCTCTGCTGGCCCGCTTCGGTCGGGCCCGGGTGTCCCTGCCCGGAGGTTGCGCCATTGGCGCCCGCCCCATCGATCTTCACATCAAGGGATTGAAGAAACTGGGGGCCAGCCTGACCATCGAACACGGATACGTCGAGGCCAAGGCCCCCCGCCTGAGGGGAGAAACGGTGGCCTTTGACCGGATCACCGTCACCGGAACCGAAAACCTGATGATGGCGGCTTGCCTGGCCAAAGGCGAGACCATCCTGCATAACGCCGCCCGTGAGCCCGAAGTGACCGATCTGGCTGACTTGCTGCGCTCGATGGGGGCCCGAATCGAGGGAGACGGCAGCAGCACCATTCGAATTCAGGGAAGGCCGGAGCTGGGCGGAGCCGACCATACCATCATTCCCGACCGCATCGAGGCGGGCACCTTCATGGTGGCCGGAGCCATTACCGGCGGCACCGTCGAACTGGTCAATTGTCGCCCCGAGCACCTGACGGCCGTCATGGACAAGCTGGAGGAAACCGGCATCGCCATCGAAAGCGGCGGCCCCAACGCCTGCCGGGTCACGGCCCCCCGCCGGCTCCAGGCAAGGGATGTCACCACCATGGAGTACCCGGGCTTTGCTACCGATATGCAGGCCCAGTACATGGCGCTGATGACCCAGGCTCACGGCCTTTCCATCGTCACCGAGACCATATTCGAAAGTCGCTTCCTGCACGCCAGCGAATTGGTGCGGATGGGAGCCGACATCCGGATCGAGGGCAACCGGGCCGTCATCTCGGGACGCACGAGTCTGACCGGGGCCAAGGTGCTGGCCTCCGATCTGAGAGCCAGCGCCTCCCTGATCCTGGCGGGGCTGGTTGCCAGCGGAGAGACTCTGGTTCACCGGGTGTACCACCTGGACCGCGGCTACGAAGCCATCGAGAAGAAGCTGAAGTCACTGGGGGCAAGCATCCAGCGCATCACCGATTGAAGCCAACCGTCCCCCAGAGCTTGATTGACTAAGGTATAATCCGAGGGTTTCTTCGGTGACTTGACCCAAAAGAGGCTCGGAACCATGCCAGATCGCGGAGATGGGATATTGTCGGCGATGTCGGACTTCGTCAAGGAATACCAGTGCCCGGCCTGCAGCTCGGCAATGAAGGTGGCGCCCGTCTGGGATTTCGTTCTGGGCAAGGGGTGGTCAGCCTGCGGGCACTGCTGGAAGACCTATCGGCTCAAGGAAGGCGCTCAACTCGACGGCTACAGCGTCAAGGCGGAGGATCTCGAACCCGTCTCCGAGGAAACCGACGCCAACAGCGCCAGCAGCTATGTCTGGAACGCGGTCAAGTTGGAGAGCAGCCGGGTGGCGGCCGTGGACTTTTTCGTGAGCGTAGCCTTTACCGCTTTCTTCGACGGCCTGGAGCGCAACTATCCGGTCCTCAGCCAGCAGGACTTCGACGTTACCTGGCGCTACCTCTCCCAGGCGGGAGCCTTCGCCGTCGACAGTCTCGACACCCGCATCATCGCCGACGCCTTCGAAAAGGTGGAGCGCTACAAGCCGACGAGCTGATCTGCGGGGTGCCTCTACCTTTCACCGGCAACATCGAGAGACCTCCGGGGGCGGTCCCAAGCGTGTCCGTACCTCCGAAAGCCTGTGCCCACCAAGGACCTTGGCGGATCCGGCTGGCGGAAGGGTGCTGCCCTTCCGGCCCTGCTGGCGCGCTCCCCGCCCATCGGCTCCTGGAGTGGGCAATGGCTCCAGGCGCTGCCTCCTCCCGCCCCGCCCAGTGCGCCATGGGACAAACCACGAATACGGACGACGTCACGGGATGAAGCCCACCCGGGAGCGCGCGCCGGCTCGCCGGGCCGCAGCCCGTGCCGATGCGGCAGTGCCGTCACGCTTGGTGGCCATTCGGTGGATTACTATTTTTCCTTTGTTTCCAATTCGCATTTCCTGGGTTCCAAGCGGTTCTGATGAGACTTCTCTCCGGTTCAGCATTGCTTGTTGTCCTCATCCTGGGTCCATCCCTGTTGGCGCAGATTCGGGTCGGCACGGTACGGGGAACGGTTCTCGACCCCACCGGAGCAGCCGTCTCCGGAGCCGTGGTTCGGCTCAGCAACCGAACCACCGGATTTCACCGCCAGACATCCACCGGCTCCGGGGGCGCCTTTCGCTTCAACAACCTCCCCTTCGACCCCTATCTGCTGCGCGTCGAGGCCGCCGGATTTCAGCCTTGGAACAGTCCCGTTCGCGTCCGCTCCAATCTCCCCGTGCAGGTTGAGGTTTCGCTCAGCCTGACCACGCCGACCGAGACCATCCGGGTGGAGGCGCTGGTGGAAGCCGACACGCAAGGCCTGGAAACCGACCTGGACCAATCCTTCATCGAGCGGCAGCCGGGCGCCCAGCCCTCCGCGGGCCTGCAGGAGGTCATCGCCACGGTTGCGGGTTGGAGCAGCGAGGACAACGGCTTGTTGCACGTGAGGGGGGTGGACGACGGATTCCTGTTTCTGATTGACGGGATCCCGTTGACCGACCGCACCGACCGCCTGTTCGCCGGCTCGACCCAGACGGAGATGATCCAGTCCCTGCAGGTCATCAACGGCCACTTGCCGGCGGAGTACGGCAATGCCTCGGGGGCCGTGGTCCACCTCACCCCCAAGTCCGGGATCGACCGGACGCTGGGCGGTTCGGTCAGCCTGGCCGGGGGCAACTTTCAGAGCGGCCAGGCCGGCTACACGCTGACGGGAGGCCTTGGCGGCCGACTGGGCTTCTTCCTGGCCCACTCTCTGACGGGGTCCGGTCAGCGCTACCTCGATCCGGTCGACCCGGGCAATTTCAACAACCGGGGGTGGGCGCAGCGCTTCGACTCCAGGATGGACTGGCATCCCTCGGCCCGCGACATATTGGTCTTGAACCTGTCCGGCCACGGAAGCCGCTTTCGCGTCACCAATACCCGTGCACAGGAGCAGGCCGGACAGCGCCAGCGCCAGCGACTGGACGACAACCACCAGTCGTTCGCCTGGCAGCGAAACTGGTCGCCTGATACCACCACCAACCTGGGAGGATATCGCCGTTTCTTCCGCTCGGAGCTGGTCCCGAGCGCCAACGACCTGCCGGTCTCGGCCTCTCAGCTCCGCCGTCACCTGCGCTCGGGGTTTCTGGTGAATTTGACTCATTGGGCCGGGGGGCACACTATCAAGGCAGGGGCCGACGCCCAACGGGTCACCCCCCGCGAATTCTTCTCCTTTTTTGTGACCGACGAGGACTTTGGCGAAGAAGTGGACTTGAGCGACCTGGCGCTCGAGTTTGACCGCGAGAATCCTTTTGTCTTTCAGGAACGGGCGGTGAGAGGACAGGGATCCGTTTTCCTGCAGGACACCTTTTCGCTGGGCAGGAACCTGACCATCAACGCGGGCGTCCGCTTCGACCACACCGCCGTCATGGTCTCCGCCACTCAAATCAGTCCCCGTGCGGGCGCCGCCCTCTTGGTGCCTTACAGCCGAACCGTCCTGCGGGCTTCCTACAACCGCTTGTTCATGCCGCCTCAGATCGAGAATCTCCTGCTCTCCTCCTCCGAACAGGCCCGTCGTCTCTCCCCCTTTGCCACGCCGGAGGGCGTGGGCGGCGCGCGGGTCGATCCGGAGAGCCAGCATGCCTTCGAGGTGGGATTCGGCCAGCCCTTCGGCGACTGGTTTCAACTCAACACCGCCTACTGGTGGAGACTGGTGAGAAACTACGCCGATCCCAACGTGTTTCTGGGCACGACCGTCATCTTTCCCAACTCGGTGGCCGAAGGGAAAGCCCAGGGACTGGAGGCCCGCCTCGATTTTCCGGAGCGAAGGGGCTGGTCCGGCTACCTGAGCTATTCCAACTCGCGGGTCTACCAGGTGGGCCCGATCAATGGAGGCCTGTTTCTGGAAGAAGAGGTGATCGAGATCGGGCCTGGAACCCGGTTCAATCCCGACCACGACCAGAGAAACACGGGGGGGTTCGGGATGATTTACGAGCATCCCTCCCGATTCTGGTTCGGTGTGTCGGGGCGGTACGAAAGCGGGCCGCCCCTGGAAGTGGAACTGGACGAGTTGGATGAACTGCGGGAGCGGCCGGGGGCCGAACTGGTCAACTTCGAACGCGGGCGCATCAAGCCCAGAGCCCTCTTCGATTTTTCGCTGGGCAAGGATTTCTTTTCGGAGCGGCGCGTCACCCTCCGGACCCAGTTCGATATCCGCAACCTGACCAACCGGCGATTCGCCTACAATTTCGGCAACCCCTTCAGCGGGACCCACTTCGGCCACCCTCGGATGTGGAGCGGCCGCATCCGGATCGGATTCTGAGCCGCCCGCCTGAACTCAAGGGCTGGTTTTCCGGCGGGGCATTCGGTAAGCTCTAGGCTCCAGTGGCGCCAACAGAGGGCGCAACGGTTCCCAACTCGGCCCCCGAAACCAGTGAACAACCAGAAAGCCCACCTCCTGATCCTCCCTGTCCTGGCCGGGGTACTGTTCGGCCTGCTGGCCGTCTCCTGCGCGCCGGCCCCCGAGCCGGAGCCCGATCCTGAACCGCCAAAGCCTCCCTCGCCGGTTGCCGCCCACACGGCCTTCCACCGGCTCTACGTTCAAGCCCGACACTGGTCCGCCGATTCGCTGCCGCTCCGCTTGTCGAGCTTCAATCTCGAGGAGGTCCCCGCCAAGGCCGGAAGGTACGCCGTGTGGCAGGCCACCTTCGTGTCCCCCCAAAAGCGAAAGTCCGTCACCTATACCTACTCGGTGGTCAAATCCGGCACCAGCATCCGCAAGGGAGTCCGGGCCGGCATACCGGAAGCCTGGTCGGGACGAGGACAGGCCCGACCCTTCATCATTCAGCTCTTCAAGATCGACTCGACCAAGGCCTACGACAAGGCGGCGGAAAAGAGCGCGGCCTTTCTCAAGAAAAACCCCGATCTCCCCATCCACTTCCTGCTGGAATCCACCCCCCGCTACACCCACCCGGTCTGGCGCGTGATCTGGGGCGAAACCCGCGGCTCCGCCAAGCGCACGGTCTTCGTGGACGCGGCCACCGGCCTCCATCTGAACACGCTGTAGGCTCCTGGAGATTGAGCGCCGTTGTTCTGGCTCCTACCTGGTGGCAAAGAAACGCATTGGTCTCTTGAGCCTCTTGCAAAATTCTTCAGTAAGCGGGATCTATTACCGGGAAGGGTTGTGATCCCCGGGAGGTGGCGTTTGCCCCCTCCGGATCGACTGCGGGCTTGGCTCTCTCGGGACGCCGCGTCGGCCCCCCTCCGCATCAGCCTTCGCCATTCGGCTCGGCTTCTGCGACTCCCCCTCAAGGGGGGAGTGATTGGAGGGTCTTATGCAGGGCTCAAGTATCACTCCCCCCTTGAGGGGGAGTCGGCGAGAGGGCGAAGCCCGTCTTCGAGCCGGTGGGGGGCCAACGCGGCGTCCAAAAGGGATGCCCCCCCGGGAGCGCGGGCGTTCAGTCCGCTGGGTTGAACGTCCGTTCCATTTCCCCGCGAATGAGGACGGCGGGGTCGGCGGGATCGTAGCGCACGTCGGACCAGCCGATCGGGGCTCCGGCGGGAACGTCGTTGAGGAGGGTCACATTGTGGGCCAGCCCGATGGGAAGGCCTTGGCTGCGGATAGCTGCGGCTGAGGGTTGCAGATTGCCGTAGACGGTATAGCCACCTTCTCCGTCGAGTAATTCGCCGGCCGAGAGATCCCGCTTGGCGGTGGCCACCACGTCCCCGGCAAATGCGACGGGAGATCCGGTCGCTTCTCCGGCCAGTCCCGCTTTGAGCACACTGACCGACAATTCCATTCCCACCAGGTGTACCGGCCGGTAGAGGGCCGCGTAACTGCCGCTTCCATCGGTCTGCAGACCATATTCTCTAAAGCATTCCTTTACGTAGTCATTGGGCGCTTCAAAGGTAACGTACACACCCCAGCGCAGATCGCCGGGTAGCGGACGGCCATCTCTTTCCAGGCTGGAGACCACCTCAACCGTTCCCGAGCGGGACAGGCCGCCTCCACTGGAGCGCGGGCGGCACGTCTCCGCAAGCCGATCCTGCCCGCAAGGTGGAAAATTCAGGCCTTCCGCCTGGGGTTGAAGCCCGGTGGCGTTGGCCACGGCAGCCATCTCGATGGCCGACTTGGTGCCGTCCAGAAAGGAATTGAACATCCTGGGATTGAGCTCGCCTCCCGCCACCTTGGCCTGGCTGAAGCCATAGTGTTCCCAGACCGTGTCCGGGGTGGAGGCGTGATACTGGGGAAGGTACTTGGTCCCCTTGCCCGCGCACACCACCTGGAAGCCGCTGCACCGGGCCCAATCCACCAATTCGCAGATCAGCGCCGGCTGGTCCCCGTAAGCCAGGCTGTAGACGACGCCGGCCCGCCGCGCACGCTGCGCCAAAAGGGGGCCGGCAACCACATCGGCCTCCACGTTGACCATGACCAGGTGCTTGCCCTGCTCTATGGCCATCGAGGCGTGACGGATCCCCGCGACCGGGTCGCCCGTGGCTTCCACGACGACGTCCACGCCCTCTGCCGACAACAGCGCCTCGGCATCTTCCGAAAGCCGGGTCGAGCCCGCCTTCATCGCCTCCCCGAGGTCGCCGGCCCCGAATTGCTCGTCAGGCCAACCGGCCCGCCGAAGCGCCTGGCTCGCCTTGTCCCTGGAGAGATCCACCACTCCCGCCAGGTGCAGCCCGTTCAGGCGGCGGGCCTGGCTGAAGAACATGGTGGCGAACTTCCCCGCCCCGATCACCCCGACCCGAAGCGGCTTGCCGGCCTCGGCCCGGGCAGCCAGTTCCTGCAGCAGGGAATTTCTCATCCGGCCCCCTTGAGCCGACACCTCATTAACAGGCAGTGCCCCCGCCCCCCACGACGGGGCGGATCATCAGGAGGAAAAAGGGTCGATCGCTGGATAAAGACGAACCACCAATGAACACGAATGGGTACGAATACGAATGGATCTCTTTCGGTTTTTTCTGTTGTTTCAGACAAACCCGGTCAATCCAGGCCGACCCGGATTCGGGTCCAGCGAATCCCGTACTTCCCCTGCTCCAGGCACCAATGAACGCAGAGCAGGGTCTTCCGGTCCAGCGCAATGGCCGAGGGCAAACCGAAGGCGAAGGTCTCCAGTTCATTGATTCCGTCGGCTTCCTGCGGGGCTTCCCTGGAGGCCTGCGCGTCCCATAGAGTTTCTTCACAGTCCAGTGTCCAGGAGTCATTGGTGAAACGCACCAAGCAGGCAATGACACCCTGCTTTCCGTATCGCCGGTTGTAGAGCACCAGCAACCGGTCTTCGCCCAGCCAGATGGGGGTCATGGTCTGGCCCCGGATTCCGGTGGATCGCAACGGCCCCCAGGTGTCCCCGCCATCGTCGGAAATGACGAAATGGTCTTCGAAGTCGGAGTAATCGCCCATGCGCAGCGTCCAGGACACCGCCATCACCCGGTCGCCGTCGAGCCGGGTCAGCTTCTGCTCGAAAAACCCCTTGACCCCTTCGGGATCCTTCATGGCCAGCGACGCGCGGGGCCAGGTCTTCCCCTCATCCTCGGAAATGAACATCACCAGCCGCTCTCCAAGCCGGTCCTGTTCGGTAAGCGTGGCCGCCGGCGCCAGCCAGTTCCCGTTCCTGGTGACGATGACGGGGCTGGCGATTTCAAAAGGACCTGGAATGGAAGTGGGCAGCAGTTGGGGTTCGGTCCAGGTCGTGCCCTGATCCCGCGAGAGGCACACGATGGGCTCCTTGCGGGTTGCGCTCCCGAACTGCTTCTTCTCTTCCGGCGGATAGGCCCGCGTCCCATAGGCGATCACCATGCCCTGCGGAGTACGGCTCAAGCGAAGCGAATTGGTGGTGCGTGGATCATCTCCGGGCTCCAGGATGGTTCCCTGCAGGCTCCAGGACCGGCCGTTGTCGGTGGAGCGAGCCAGGTCGGTCCCCCCGGTGACGCTTGGCCCTCCGCCCACCGTAAAGCCGGCCAGGATATCCCCGTTGTCCAGCCTGACCAGGGTGGGAAAGGAAGAATCCCGATTGTCGATTATTCCAGAGTCCAGGATTTCGATGCTTGGCATAACCACAGTCTCCTTTGGGGGTGGTTGTTTGGAGAACGTACGGCGATGAATGGACGAAAGCGGTCAAGGAAGATGACAGCGCCACTTTCGGCGGCGGCACTCACGAGCCGGCCGGATGGGAGAGGGATGGAATCTTCCGCCGGAACAGCCCGCCGGCGCGAGCAAATAATGCTATCATAAGTGTTTAGCCGCACCAATCGCCCTCGCGGGATGTATTCTTTCCTTATGATTGCGATCCAAAGCCTTGGATTATTGCCGTTCCCGGGCACCGGGTTGAACCGCACCTTGCCGAGGCCGCGCCCGCGAAATCGGGCGATGGAACCCAAACGGCCGGCTTGCGAACGGGTGCGCTGCATGGCGCTCACGCTCGCTGTGCTGGTCCTGGGAGCCAGCGCCGCTTTCGGCGCCGTTCCCGCGGTGGAATCGGACGATTTCTTCGAGCTCCGCATACGCCCGCTGCTGGTGGAGAAGTGCTATAGCTGCCACAGCGAAACGGCCAGCAGCGGGCTCAAGGTGAACTCCCGGCAGGCTCTGATCCAGGGGGGAACCCTGGGGCCCGCCATCGTCCCGGGAAAGCCGGCCGAGAGTCTCCTGATCCAGGCCGTGGATCATACCCACTCCCGCTTGCGAATGCCGCTGGGAGAGAAGCTCCGGCAGCAGCAGATCGCCGACCTCATTCGCTGGGTCGAGATGGGGGCGCCCTGGCCCCGGTCCCCGGTTGAGGCTGCGCCCGTGTCGAACGACCGGGAGTTCGCTATCACCGAAAAAGACCGGCAATACTGGGCCTTCCTCCCGGTTCGGCGCCCTGCCCTGCCCGGCGTCAGAGACACGCGCTGGGCCCGCACGGCCATCGACCGCTTCATCCTGGCCCGTCTCGAAAATGCAGGCCTGAAACCATCCCCGCGGGCCGGCCGTCGAGAACTGATCCGGCGGCTGAGCTACAACCTCACCGGTTTGCCTCCCACCCCGGAGGAGGTGGATGCCTTTCTGCGGGACCGGTCTCCGCAAGCCTGGTCCAGGCTGGTGGATCGCTTGCTGGAGTCTCCCCACTACGGGGAACGATGGGGGCGCTACTGGCTGGACGTGGCCCGATATGCCGAGGATGACTTGTACGGCCCCGCGGGGAATTCCCAATATTCCAACGCCTGGCGCTACCGGGACTGGGTGATCCAGGCCTTCAACCGGGACATGCCCTACGACCTGTTCGTCAAGGCGCAGATCGCCGGAGACCTGCTGCAGCGGGATGACCGGGAGGAACTGCTCGCCGCCACCGGATACCTGAGCCTGGGAGTCTGGTATTACGGCGCCGTGCAGGCTCCCCAGGCGAGGGCCGACGAACGATTCGACCGCATTGACGCCGTCACCCGCGGATTCCTGGGCCTGACGGTCGGGTGCGCCCGCTGCCACGACCACAAGTACGACCCCATCGCCTTCGACGACTACTGGGCTCTGGACGGGATCATGGCCAGCACCGTCTACCGTGAGTACCCGCTGGCGCCCGAGGAAACCGTCAAGGCTTACAAAGAGCACAGCCGGAAGGTGAAGGACCTGGAGGCTTCCATCAAGGAGTTTCTCGACAAGCAGTCGGTTCAACTCAGCGAAATGCTGGCCTGGAAGACCTCGCGGTACCTGCTGGCCACCTGGAAGTCGCTGCAGGATCAGGATCTATCCCGGGCCCAACTGGCCCGAGCCGAGGAAATCGACCCCGAGTTGCTGGAGGCATGGTTCGCCTACCTGACCTCCGAGGACAAGCAGCACCCCTACCTGCAGGCCTGGGACGACCTGAGGGCGCGGGGTGGCACACTGGAGGAAGCCACAAGAATCGCGGAGGAATTTCAGGCTCTGGCGCTGGCCATCTTCACCGAGAAGAAGGAGGCCGACGAGAAGAACCACATCATCCTGGAATCCAACAAGCCGAAAGTGGACCCCGAGACGGCCGTCTACCTGCCCAACGGGTTTCTGGTGGAAGATATCTGCCACATCTGCGAGCTGACGCTCGAACCCATCGCCAGGGAAAAGTACATTCTCTGGCTGGACCTGTTCGGAGCTACCGACCTGACCAACAGCTTCATGAAAGAGGACTACGGCCTGTTCCGGCTGCAGGACGAAAAACTGGAGAGCTACCTCCAGGGTGAATGGAAGACCTATCTGACGACACTACGCTCGCGACTGGACAGGTTGAAGAGCAGCCGCCCGCCCGCCTACGCCTATATCCACGGGATGGCCGACTCTCCCCGCCCCGGCGATTCCCGCATCCACGTCCGGGGCAATCCCTACGACCTGGGAGATACGACCCCGCGCCGATTCCTGACGGTGCTTGGAAACGGCCGGCCCCAGCCCCTCAACCAGGGAAGCGGCCGCCTGCAACTGGCCGAGGCCATTGCCGGCCATCCCCTGTCGGCTCGGGTCATGGTCAACCGCATCTGGCAGAACCACTTCGGTCAGGGCATCGTCCGGACCCCCGGCAACTTCGGCCGGCTGGGATCTCCACCCACTCACCCGGAACTGCTGGAATACCTGACCCACCGGTTCATCCAAGGCAACTACTCCGTCAAGGCCTTGCACCGGGAGATTCTGCTGTCTGCCACCTATCGGCAGAGCAGCCGCCACTCGGAGGCCGCGGCTGCCCAGGATCCCGAGAACCGGCTGCTGTGGCGAGCCAACCGGCGGCGTCTGGACGCTGAAGCCTTGCGCGATTCCATCCTGGCCATCACGGGAACACTGAGTCCCAACGTCGGTGGGGCCTCGGTGGATCTGTCCAAGGATGCGCGCCGGCGGAGCGTCTACGGGCAAGTCAATCGTTCCAAGCTGGACGGCATGCTGGCCCTTTTCGACTTTCCCGACCCCAGCTTGAGCAGCCAGCAGCGGGCCGTCACCAACGTGCCCTCTCAGAAACTCTTCTTTCTCAACAGCAAGCTGGTCTGGGACCAGGCCGGAATTCTGGCGGAACGAGTCCACGGGAAAGGAAACCGGTTGGACGGACGGTCGGTCGACCGGGTCTACCAACTGATCTTCGGCCGCCAGGCCACGCGGGAGGAACGCCAACTGGCTCTGAATTTCATGGATTCGATCGAAGCCCGGAACAATCCACCTACCGACCCCTTGCGGCAATATCTGCAGACCTTGTTGAGCTCGAACGAGTTTTTGTTCGTGGACTGAATGAGAGGACCTCCATGGGCAACCCGAAGACCTCGGAATTTGCTGTGAGTCGGCGCGATCTGCTTCGAATGATCGGCGGCGGCTTCGGCCTCTACGGCTATGCCAGCCTGCTGGAGAACTTCCGGCTGCAGGCCGCTGTGCCGAGCGTTTCCGCCGATCCCCTGGCGGTCAAGGCCCCCCACTTCCCCGCCAGAGCCAAGCGGGTCATCTTTCTCTTCATGAATGGAGGACTCTCGCAGGTCGACACCTTCGACCCCAAGCCGCAGTTGACCAGAAATCACGGCCGGCCCATGCCGGGGGGGTACGTCAAGACCGAGCGCAAGACCGGCAACCTCATGCGGTCGCCCTTCCGGTTCAAGAAATACGGCCAGAGCGGGATTGAAGTCAGCGAACTGTTTTCCGAAACGGCCGCCCACATCGACGACATCTGCGTGATCCGGTCCATGCATACCGAGGTCCCCAACCATCCCCCGGGAATGTTCCTGATGAACTGCGGTCACCAGCAGCCAGGACGGCCCTCCCTGGGGTCCTGGCTCACCTACGGACTGGGCACCGAAAACCGGAACCTGCCGGGCTTCATGGTGCTCTGCCCCTCCGGAGGTCCTCCCACCGGAGGCGTCCCCCTCTGGAACTCGGCCTTCCTGCCGGCGGTCTACCAGGGAACCCGCATCCCCAACGATCAGACGACCCCGGACAAGCTCATCCACGACATTCGAAACACCCACCTGACCCGGGGGCAGCAGCGCCGCCAACTGGACCTGCTGGACCGGCTCAACCAGTTTCATCGGCGCCAGCGCCCGGCCGACCCCCAACTGGAGGGAAGCATCCACTCCATGGAAATCGCCTACCGGATGCAGGTGGAGGCCCCCGAGGTCTTCGATCTTTCCAAGGAGAATCCGGGCACGCTGGAGCGCTACGGCCAGAGCGATTTCGCCCGGGGCTGCCTCATGGCCCTGCGACTGGTGGAACGAGGGGTTCGGGTGGTCCAGGTCTATTTCGGCACGGGGCAGCCCTGGGACAGCCACTACGACATCATGGCCCATCAGCGGCTGGCTCGGGAGGCCGACCCTGCCATGGCGGCCCTGCTGCAGGATCTGAAGGACCGGGGGCTTTTCGAGGACACGCTGGTCATTTGCGGCAGCGAGTTCGGCCGCACCCCGGTGGTGGAGACCAGCGGCGCCAGCGTGGTCCAGAACGGCCGCGACCACAACCATTGGGGCTTTTCGGTCTGGCTGGCCGGCGCGGGCGTCCGCGGTGGAACGACTTACGGAAGCACCGACGATTTCGGTTTCAAGGCCGTGGAGAACAAGGTCCATGTCCATGACCTTCACGCCACCGTCCTGCATCTGCTCGGCCTCGACCACGAAAAGCTGACCTACCGCTACAGCGGCCGAGACTTCCGCCTGACCGACGTCCACGGCCGGGTGATCCGCGAAGCGCTGGTCTGAAACAACTGAAAAAAAGAGTTATCCACGAAGGACCACGAAGACACACGAAGAAAACAGGAAGGGAAAAAGAAATACACGAAGTGATGCCCTTCCATTCCCGGCGCTTGGTCTCGCCCCCCAGCGCATGGATGTCCTCAATCGCCCACCCGATCATCGACCGAGTCCCCTTCCCGCGCAGCAGCAAGGTGCCCGTCTCAGAGGTCACGACCGCCGATCTGGTTGAGCTCCTCACGCCCCTCTGGCACCGGAATGTAGCCACGGCCAAGCGGGTGCGCCAGCGCCTGCGGGCGGTCCTGGAACGGGCCGTGGCTATGGAGTACCGCCTTGACAACCCATGTGACCGGATCGGCCCGGTGCTTGGCTCCCAAAAGGATGTTACCGAGCACATGCAGGCCGTGCCCCATCGTGAGGCGGCTGCGGTGATCCGGAGGGTGCGGGCATCGGCAGCGGTGCTGGCTGCCCGGCTGGCGTTTGAGTTCCTGGTGTAGATCTTCTAGTATAACTAACTGATAAAACAAGACATATTCACACTCCGTCCGCTACCATCCCCTTATTGAATCCCGCTTTGTGAACGGGAATCCATTGGACCATTCAGGACGTTGGCGGACGGTAGCTGTTCGGTCAGGCCGTGATGGCTTGGACCCGGACGAGGTTAAACGTACCTGCAATCACAGGCAATCCGTCGGTTCCGCTCGCTGCGCCTCCCCCGGACGGTGGATGGACTCCACGGCTTGGCGGAACCGTTACGTACCTCTTCGTTTTTCGTGATACGCAGCACATGCAAATACGATTCTATACAAGACCATCAGCGCATCTTCGACTACGATGTTTTTCTTTTCTTTCGTCAGCCTCTTTTCTCCGTCGGTCACATACCTCCAATCCTCAAAATCGTTTTTGTGGGCTTCTATCACTTCGTCTACTGTCCTTGGTTGTGCCGTGATTCCAAGTGTATTTCGGTGCTCCCTGTCCTCCTTCCGCCACGCTGGATCTTCCACTCGTTTTCGCACCTCTTCTCGCTCTATCGGTTCTAGGTCTTTCCAAAGCAATGCCAGGTTGTGAGTCCATAAGAATTCATTTCCACCTTGTGCCTTCAATGCTTTCAAACACAACTCAACCGCGAACGGCAGCATAGGGACAAGTATGAACCAAGTTGCCCCCTTACACAGCTTCTCGTCCATTCCTGCCTGATCTACCATCACGTCTAGGAATTGGTTCCCTGGTCCAGTGCACCGCAGACCAAACAACAGGTTCGCTGTCGTCGCAATGGACTTTGCTGATCCAATCTCTTTGCCCTGTTCTGCTGGTGTCCAGCATCCTTTCTTCATTAGATTATGCCTCCGATGTCCCAGTAGTGCTTTGCCGCAATTGTACTGCGGCAGGAATTATACCTGTGCCGCAGCCCAATCCAGTCGTGGTGACATGTACGACCAAACGCCATGACGGCCTCGGTTTCGTCATGGAGAAGATCGTCCAATGGGAGCAGGAAGACCCGGCCTCCAACGGCCGAGGAATGATCGACGATTTTCGCCTCCGGGGGTCACGCCCGTGCCGTCGTATGGGTGGCCACCTTACAAAGGAGGGGTGGTGCACGCAGATGGCGCACGAGGTGGCGCACGATTTTGGCAATTACGAATCTGCACTATCAGAGGGTGCAGCCCTCGCCGTTGTGGTCCAGGCTGTGCCGGGAAACCCACATTGGACGTGGGTTGGCACGGATTGCCCAAATCCTATGGCGTAAAGCGCTGTGCGGCGCCGGCATCGCGTGTTTCCCCCTCGCGCGGCGCGTCGTGGCGCCGCACAGGAGGGGGAGGAAGTGGAGGGAGCGACCCCGGGTTTTTCGCCGCTGGTGCGGCACCGGGCAGGGGGAGGTGGTGCACGCCAAAATCCACCACCTCCCCTCCCCTTTCGGGGTCGCTCCCTCCACAGTGATCCCTAGCGGGAAGGCCATCGAGCGCTGCCGAGGTCAGGGCCGATCAACCGATCGGTCCGGATTCCCCACAGGCGGCGGGACCTGCGGTCCCTGAGAGGGAAATCGGTTCAGGAGGCGTTTCGGGGTGTTGTGGTATGCCAGGGAGTGAGAAAGTCCAGCCTGCCCGGCAAAGCTCGTGGATTCAGGGTGCAGGACACCATATAACAGCCCCGGATGGACGTACCTCCATCTTCATGAATCTTCTCTCCAAGAGAGCACGATCTGTCCCGATTATCGGAACCGCTTGGGTTCATTGAAGTCGCCGGTCAGGATGCGCGGCGAGTCGATTGCCCGGCGTAGCGTGCCGACAGGATGTTGAAGGTGCGTGTCTTTCTCCATCCATGCTTGGAACCGTTGGGGATGTGCGCCGTGAATACGTCGATGTCTTCCTCCTCAGGCAGGGGGCCAAGCGCTTCTATGTCCGGCGATTCGTTAAAGCCTGCTCACCGCCCAGGTCTCAAACCGGCCCTTTGCCGACGAAGGAGTCACCGACAGCAAGGAAGCACATGCCGGTACTTCTTGAGTAAAGCAACGAAACCGCGTACTATTTCCACGTCACTCATGCCATCGAGAGTCCGGCCACGCAACGGGTTTCTTCACGGAATAGAATTCCTGGTGCGAAGTTACACCCAGCTCCTGCGACTTCGGGGAATGGGCGGGGCTGTCTACCTCTTAGTGGTTGGGTGATGGCCCGGCTCCCATCCCCGTTCAAACCTCAAAACTGAAAGTGAGCCTCGCTCCACTTGTCGGGAATCCCGGGTAGGCGTCCTTGGTCTAACAGCCAAGCGCACATATAGACGTCTTGATGGCCCGGCCCGCGTAGGGTTGCGGCCGGAAGACGATAGGGTCTTTTTACTGGGATACTCGAGTGAACCCATGAAACGGCTTATCACGTTGGCTCTGGCTTGGGTACTGGCAGTGCCCTGGATGTTTGGGCAAGTCATGGACTTGCACATTGCGGCATCAGAGGGCGATATTGAATCAGTCCGCCTGCTCCTGGATAACGGAGACGACCCGAATCTGGAAGACTCAATTGGCAAACAGACGCCATTGCATTTCGCCGCGCGGAACGGTCACGGTGAAGTGGTCCGCTTGCTCCTGGGCCATGGAGCTAAGTTAAATCCCCTGGCGAAGGAGGAGAAAGGGCTCTTTCTGACGCCGTTGCACCTGGCGGCCCGGAATGGCTACCGTGAAATAGCCCGCCTGCTCTTGGACCATGGAGCCGATCCAAATGGCAGACTCAAGTTATTCAGTCCGGTAACCCGCGCTCCGCTGCACCTGGCGGCGGAACACAACCACGCAAAGGTGGCAGAATTGCTGTTGAAGCGTGGAGCCAAGCCGAATCCAACTGCGAATTATGGATGGGGGTGGTCTGATCTCAATCTCACGCCGTTGCATATTGCTCATCGACACGAAAGCCTGGATGCGGCCTACGCGTTGTTGAAGAACGGGGCCGCGTTGAGTGAATGGAAAAACACGGGTGAGAAGTTCCAAAAAAAGCTACTGCGCCTTGCTATCCAAAAGGAGCACACAGAGCTGGAATACTATCTTGCTGGTTCTGTGGGTCGGAGGGAGTACGACGAGATTAAAAGGACGACGCCGACCTTGAGTCGCCCGAATCGGGGAGGAACCGGCGATATTGACTCGGTTGCCGCAGCTCAGGCACGCCTAGAGGAGATCAACAGGCAGCTTGCCGCCGGCGACCCGCCCCGCGCGGACAACCAAGCATTCGCTGATACCCAGAGACGCCTCAACGAACTTATCCAAGGGACTGCTGATACGACCCGTGAGTATCCAGGCAGTCTGAGTGATCGGGAAGCGAGGTTAAATGAGGTCAGGAACTGGGTGCTGAGCTATATCGAAGCCTTACCGAATTTTGTCTGCACCCAGTTCGACCAGCGCTATGTGGTCGATGGCCGGGGAAGGTGGAACAAGTTTCGAGAGGCTGTGGCCAAAGTGCAATTCGTCGATGGCCAGGAGGCCTACCAAGTCGTGGCCGTGGACGGGAAGCGATCGAGTGACAACTGGAAGTGGGCAGCGGGTGGGTGGGGAAACTTCGGGTCCGTGCTCCACGGGATGTTTCACCCAAGCTCTTTGGCGCGCTTCACTTATGCTGGGGAAGGTGAAGTCCGCGGTCGTCCCGTAGACGTTTTCAGTGTGGTCCATTCGATGGGGTACACCCTGGTCAAGAAAGTTGAGCGCAATGGGAAGGTGAAAGGCCAGATCAGGGTGGGGTACCAAGGGAAGATATTTGTTGACAAGGATTTACCGGTGGTTGTTCGCATTGTCTTTGATCGTTTCTTTGACATTCCTCTCAAGTATCCAATCCAGGGAGGAACCCTGCGAATAGACTACAGTTCCGTAGAAATTGGCAGAAAGCCATATTGGATGCCTGTCGAGAAGGAGACAACAACATTTGGAAGACCCGGTAGTCGCTACGCAGAGAAATCCCGGACGTACACGATCTGGACGGAGTACGAGAAATTCACAGCTGAAACCAAGCTGAGCTTCCAGTAGATGGCAAGGGAGACTCTCACTAAAACATCAGGAGGTTGACCATGACGGTCTGGAAAATCTTGTTGGTTATTGTGCTCGCCTTTTCTACAGCATTGAGCCACGCACAATCGCCTCAAGATACCGAAGGCGACCGATCGGATTGTCTCACTATGGAGGAGAGCGATGCCCTGCTTTTCCCTTCCGGTTCTCAGCCCACAGTGGAGACCCCTGCCTCTGCTGATGAATCTGACCGCTTTACCGCTGCGCGCAAGCGACTCGATGAGATCAACCGACAACTGGACTGCGGGGACCCAACTGGCGAGAGTGACCGGGGCTTTGACGCTGCACAGAGACGCCTTGACCAGATCAACCGGCGACTGGCTGGCGAAGACCTGGCCAGCGAGAGTGACCAGGGATTTGACACTGCACGGAAACGCCTTGACCAGATCAACCGGCAGCTGGCTGGCGAAGACCTGGCCAGCGAGAGTGACCAGGGATTTGACGCTGCACGAAGACGCCTCGACCAAATCAACCGGCAGCGTGTCTATTTGAATTTGTTCGGAGAAATTGTCCAAGGGGTCGCTGACTCGTTGCTTCGCAGCACCTTGGCACCCCAGTCAACATACCGCAGGACTTCATTTCCCGTTTGGAGCCAGCCTGAAGACACCGGCCACCGAACAAGCTATGAGACGACTCTTGAGAACTGGTGGGGTTCAGACGGCGGTCTGTTGAGTGGCACCACCCAGCCGATCGGGAATACGGAATACCACAGCCTACTGGGCTCAGACGGCAGCCTTTCGACCGGCACCACCCAGCCGATCGGAAACACGAAATACCACAGTCTGTTGGGCTCGGACGGCAACCTGGTGACCGGCACTACCCAGCCGATCGGGAGCACGGAGTATCACAGCCTGATGGATTTGGACGGCAACCTAGTGACTGGCACTACCCAGCGGATCGGAAACACGGAATACCACAGTCTGTTGGGCTCGGACGGCAATCTGGTGACTGGCACCACCCAGCGGATCGGAAACATGGAATATCACAGAATGTGGGGTTCAAACGGCAGCTTGTCGACCGGCACCACTCAGCGGACTGGGAAGTCTCGAATCACAATCACAGACCCGTACTGAACTTGCCGTGATCCCGGCAAGGTGGTCGTTATTCCTCGGAAAGTTGACCTGGATTTGAGAAACAAGACAGTAGGCTGCGACCTGCGGAGGCTTGGGATCGTGGTCCGTGTTCCGATCTACGCCAAGACGGCGCTGATTGATGGCGACGACGACGAACCGGTTCTGTTGACGGGTCGGGACGGCGGATTGGGAGAGTTTGACGACCAAGCACCCTTTGCTATGACCCTGCGCACGTCTGGAGCGCATCTGGGCTACCAGTTGCAGATGCGGGGTTTTATGGTTAGGACAACCTGGATCTGAAACATGAGGCCTCCGGACGATACAAACCACGCCGGACACCACGAAACGACCATGACGGGAGCACAGCGCGCGCTGGGTGCCCCAATCTCGAGTTAACGAGACCCCACAACGGCCCCCGCGCAATTTCGGCCCCGATCGGCAGCAATTACACGTCCTCAATTGCCCTAGGATCGCGTTTTTCGACCTGCCGCGACCCGTAGCACCCCGGCATCTCAAGCGTACGGGCGTGTTATGCTGCTTTCCCAGCAACCCAATGAGTGAGGGGGGGGCTCGCCCAGGTGGCGGGTTCCTGGTTCTTTGTGGCGGGGTGTGGCCGCTGTGAGTCTCAAGATAGTTGTCATGACGATCCTGGATATCCTCTCCAACATCGTCCGGGTCCAAGCCATCACGGCCTGACCGAACAGCTACGAATATTGCGGCGATAGTGGAATCGCTACGAATCGGCTCGGCACGAAACCGTCGGCCAGCTGGCAACCGTGAGGTTCCGCGCGCCGGACATTGGGCGTAGAGGCCACGGTCCTCCAGGTGTCGGTCGTGGCCCATGTGCGAGCTGTGGTTTGCTTGTCTGTTGCCTGGCTCTGCTGTCCCTAGCGCCAGCCTCCCGGCCGGCTCGATGGCCTTCCCGCCAGGGATCACTGAGGTGAGAGCGACCTCCCCGAAGGGGGGCAAAGGGCCGCCACCTTGGCCGCCACCTTTGTCCGCCCCCGTGCCGCACCAGCGGTCAAAAGGGTGGGTCGCTCTCACCACCAGCACCCCTCTTGTGCGGCGCACCGTTTCGCCGGGCGAGGAGGGACACGCGAGGCACAGCGTCACTTCGCCTTGTCGCATTGGGAGCGGGAAATCCGTCTTATCCCGTGTCCAATGGGGCGTTCGCAGAAAGTCCTTAACCACAACGGGGAGGGCTCCGCCCTCTGAGAGAGAGGCGTTGTGCGTAGCAGGGTCGCCGCCATGTTAGACCGCCACCCCCCGTCGGAAAGGTGGCGGCCCATCTGACGGTATCTGCTTGACCCCCAGAGGCGGAAATTATCGACCTATCCCGCTCCGACCGAGGCCGCCGTTTTTGCAGCCTCGCCGTTTTCGCATATGCTCCTAGGGCTGCCCATTATTACCCTCGCTTTGGCCCGAAGCGAATAGGTAGCGGCCTGCTGACCATGGGTGCCTTTGGTTGATTTCACCCGTTGGCGCAGGTCATAAGGATCGGGCGGTTGAAGATGGCAGATTACAAGGGGGAGTAAGGCCAGCCCGGCGGGCTGGAAACGCTGGGCCGCTTTCCCTCCACTTCATGAGCACCGTTGAACCAGCCCCCAGGCTCACGGATTCAGAAAGGGTGACTGATGAGAATCATAAGCAACCTAAACACTTTGGTCCGCAAGTGGTTTCGCTTGGACGCCGAGGCTCAATTCGCCCTGGGAGTTGAGTACATGCATGGCAAGGGCGTGCCGCAGAACCACCGAGAGGCCGTGAAGTGGGTTCGCAAGGCCGCCGATCAGGGACACGCCAAGGCGCAAGGCCTCTTGGGTTTCATGTATGATCAGGGCGATGGCGTCCCGCAAGACGACCGAGAGGCGGTGAAGTGGTACAGGAAGGCTGCCGAACAGGGAGACGCCCTGTGTCAAAACACCCTGGCATTCAAGTACGCTGAGGGCAAGGGCGTACGACAGGACGAGAGAGAAGCGGTGATCTGGTATCAGAGGGCCGCCTGGCAAGGATTCTTTATTTCTCAATACTGGCTGGGTTCCAGATACGCTGAGGGCCGGGGCGTGCGGCGGGACTACCGAGAGGCGGTGAAGTGGTACCGAAAGGCCGCCGAGCAGGACCACGCCCCATCGCAAACCTGCCTGGGTCAGATGTACGCTGCCGGCCGAGGCGTACCACAGGATGACCGAGAGGCAGTGAAGTGGTACAGGAGGGCTGCCGAGCAACCGGGATACGACCCGTCTCAATTACTCCTGGGCACCATGTACGCCAATGGCCGCGGGGGTGTGGGGCGGGACTACGGAGAGGCGGTGAAGTGGTATCGAAAGGCCGCCGAGTGGTCAAACGCCGAGGCGCAACACCGCCTGGCTTCCATGTACGCTGAGGGCCGTGGCGTACAACAGGACTACCGAGAGGCGGTGAAGTGGTACCGGAAGGCTGCCGAGCTAGAACACGCTGGTGCTCAATATCAACTCGGGCGCATGTACCATCAGGGCCGGGCGAGTTTGAAACAGGAGATTTCGAAGGATTACAACCAGGCCCTCAACTGGTACCTAAAGGCCGCTAAGCAGAACCACACCCGCGCCCATTACTCCCTCGGGCGTATGTACGCCATCCACGCTTACGCCTGGCTGGCCCTGGCAGCCGAGGCCTCACCCGGAAGCCACTCTCCCACGCTCCTGGGGCTAGAAAGCTCGATGACGCAGAGCGAGCTTTCCGACGCCCACCGCCTCGCTGCCGCTTATCGCTGGTATATCGAAAGGGGAATCCCTATCTGGTGAGTCTGCACAGCCCGATTTCCAAACCACTTTATCGGTATATATCGCACTAGCGCTGAACGATTTCAAACCCGGCCTGCCTCATAGGAACGGATAAAACGAAGAAATGCGGTCACGATTTCGAACACATAACGCGCTTCTTGGTGATCCAAGATCACCGAGTCATGGGCAAACGATCGACTGTTACGCACGTCATTGAACTTTTCGAGGATAGAGATCGCCGACTTCATCGCAAGATCTGAGATCTCCTGCAGATTCGTCTCAGCGAGCAGACAGTTGCGATATTTGCCGAAGCGAGCATGCAACGCTTCCTTGTCGGTGCATTCGATACCACGCAGCGACAGAAGGTAGGCAAAATATTTCATGCAATACGTATGGAGGCGGTCGAGCGCTGCTTCCGGCTTATTTCTCTCAAGCGTGCGTTGTAGATCCGTAACCAACTCAACAAGCGACCGGTCCTGTTCATAGAGATAGAGGGCATCGGTGAGCGGCTGGTCGGCTCGCGTCTCGATCCCGGCAACAAGCGCCTCGAATGGGTCCTGAAGCCCGTCTTGAGGTGGGGCGGGGCTAGCATCGGCGAACTGGCGGCGTTTGTCGGCAAGCATGCTCAGCACGCGGGCGACGATGCCGGCCGGCTCCTTCAAGCAAAAGCTGATCAGATGATTTCTCTTGGAGGGTCCACGATCTTGATAAACTGGGTCATAAATCTCGATCTGAAATTCGTCCTTGAAGAACTCCGCATAAGTGTTGTCTGAAAAACGAAGCACGTATCCGGGACCCCGGGGCCAAGCGACGAAGTTTTCGATCAATGATATCTCTGAGTGCTTGAGATAGACCATTCTACCCCCCCGAAGGTCCTTCTTTCCGACAGAAGGACCTTCCCACGCCAAAACCAGTCTCACAGGAGGCGAAACCTGCGGTCTCTGAGATCACGTGCAGAACACCAGCACAACCACACTCGCCACAAAGCCTCCCACCAGTGCGCCGGGATGGTTGGCCCCGACTTTCCGACGGGGGGCTGACATGGCGGAGATCCTGCTACCCACAACACCTCTCTCTCAGAGGGCGGAGCCCTCGCCGTTGTGGTCGAAAGCTTCCCCGAAACGCCGCAACAGCCCCGTTGCTGTCGCCTCCGGCGCCATCAAGGCCTCCGTCATGGGAGAGGGAGAAGGGAGCGTCGGGGGTGATGGGGGGCCAGGGGAGAGATCTCCCCGGTCGGGGGTTCGAAGGGGCCGGAGCCCCTCGCCAGCCCCAGTGTATTACACTGGGTAGGCTGGCTCCCCGGCACTACGCGTTGCGGCGCCGGCCCCGCTGTCCCCGCCTCGCACGGCCATCGAGCGCTGCTCCGGCCTGCGGCCGTCGGCTCGGGCTGGCCAAGTAGTCGGCCCAATCATACATGAGCCGGCGTCGCCGTTCAAACAGGTCCGACCGCGCATAGGCCGCCTCGACCGGGTTTCGGACCACATGCGCCAGGGCCGCCTCAATGACTTCACGCGGGTGGTCCGTTTCCTCAGCCGCCCAATCCCGGAACGACGACCGGAAGCCGTGCGGCACGGCCGCGATGCGGTACTTTTCCAGCAACCGGCACATCCGCTTGTTGTTGAGCGGTTGCCCACGCTCGGTGACAAAGACGATCGGACTGCGACCTCCGCCCAGTGTCCGGGCGGCATCGAGAATCTCCAGCGCCCGGCCGCACAGCGGCACCCGGTGCGGGCGGTTCGCCTTCATTCGGCCGGCGGGAAGGGTCCACACACCGTCCTCCCGATCGATCTCCGTCCACACCGCCCCTCGGACCTCGCCGCCCCGCGCCGCCGTCAACACCAGAAACTCTAGGGCCAACCTGTCCGCCGTGGCCGGTTCCGACACCCGCACCCTTGCCAGAGCTGCCGCCACCTCCCCGTGGGGCAAGGCCCGGCGGTGTCGGACGACATCGTGCTGGCGACCCAGCACCGGCAGCAGCCGATCGCAAGGATTGTCCCCTCTCCAACCCATGGCGATGCTCCATTCCAGCACGGCGCGCAGGCGATGCCGCACGGCACGGCCCGTCTCCGCCTTGAGGTGCCAGATGGGCGTGAGGACCTCCAGCACGTCAGCGCTGGTGACCTCCGAGACGGCAATCTTTCCGATCCTCGGGAAGACGTAGGCGTCCAGGCTACGCAACCAGTTCGTCGCCGACTTGGGATTGCGCCAGCCGGCTTGCTTCTGCTCCACCACCCGCCGGGCGGCTTCGGCGAAGGTGGGAATGCCCTCGGCACGGCGCTTCTCCGCCAGCGGATCCCCGCCCGAGCGTGCCAGTTTGCGGTTGGTCAGGGCCTTCTCCCGGGCCTCGGCCAACGAGACCAGGGCGAGGCTACCGAGTCCGAGCTCGCGCTTGCGGCCCCGGACGACAAGCCGCTGAATCCAGCTCCGGGCGCCGCTGGGCTGGACGAACAGGTACAGCCCGTTGCCGTCACAGTGCCTTCCCGGCGGAGCCGAGCGCACGAAGGCAGCCGAAAGGGCCTTTTGGGGATGGCGGCCTTTGGGCTTGGTTTTACGGGAAGAGTGGGGCGGATTGATTACATAACTCATTCCCCAATTATATTGGGGATGGTTATGGTTTTCAAGGGACATCTTGGACAAACAAGGAGTGTTGGATAATGCATGTAAATACATGCTTATAGAGTCAGTTATAATCCCTATTGGACGACTATGGAAGTCGATGGATTCCATGCATCCATACTAGTTCCTGGTGCTGACGACAGCCAGGTGGGGCGAGGTGCGGTGGGCCGAGTGGGAGGAGAATGATCGGGACGGGAGGGTGTGGACCGTCCCGGCCAGGCGGACGAAGACGAACCGCCGGCACCGGGTGCCGCTGTGCGGACGCGCGCTGGAGCTTCTCGAGGAGGCGAAGGCACTGGATGAGGGAGCCGGTCCGCTGGTGTTCACCCATGGAGGCGGGAAGCAAATGCATGACAGCACGGTGCGCCGCCTGCTGCGCCAACTCGGGATTGCGGCCGTGCCGCACGGTTTCCGCTCCAGCTTCCGGGACTGGGCGGCTGAGGAAACGGATCATCCCCGGGAAGTGATCGAGGCGGCCCTGGCGCATGTGGTCCGCAACCGCGTGGAGGCGGCCGTATTCGTCTACATCGATCCCGGCATGGGAACCCGGACGGAGCTGAACTCCTGGAGAGTGGCCCACCGGCCCCTTTGGCAGTCGCTTCTCGAGTGCGGCTGGCGGACCGAGGCGGTTGCGGTTGCCTGGGAGCAGGAACTGCCGGACCGCGCCGAGCGGGTGATGCGATCCTGGGTCGGCAGAGACCTGACCGAGGCCGGCAGAGAACTTCTCATTCTCCGTTCGGCTGTCTCCAGCGCCGACTGGGAAACAGTCGAGCGCTAGCGCGGCAGCGTGATCCATCACCGTCAAATCACGCCGGAAACAGGCCGTCAAATTGTCGCCAGAACCTCCGTCAAGTTCGTCAGAGCTGTTCGCTCAGCGCTTGGAGGTCTCAGGTCGCCACGGCTCGTGCGGCTTACGCGCCCGGCGCCTCGGCCGCAAGCGCCCGCGCGGTCTCGGCGATGCGCGTCCAGGCGCCTTCGACATGCTCGCGACGGGTCGCGACGGCACCCACCGCAAGGCGAAGCACCAGCCGGCCGTCGAGCTTCGTGTGGGTGAGATAGAGCGCGCCGGATTCGTTCAGCCGGTTCATCAGCGCCTCGTTGAACGCATCGCCCGCACGGTGGCGGAAGCACACCAGCCCGGCCGAGACCGGCGCCGCCAGCCCGAAATCCTCGCTCGCCTCCACCTGCGCCGCGAACCAGTCCGCGAGGGCCACGCAGTGGCGGACGTGCGCGCGCAGGCCCTCCGCCCCATAGTGCCGGATCACGAACCAGAGCTTGAGCGCGCGGAAGCGGCGGCCGAGCGGCACCTGCCAGTCGCGGTAGTCGATCACCGCGCCCGATTCCGTCGCCTGGTTCCGCAGGTACTCGGGCAGTACGCTCAGCGCCTCGATCAGCGCGGCGCGGTCGGCCACCCAGAAACAGTTGCAGTCGAAGTTGGTGAGCAGCCACTTGTGCGGGTTGAAGGTGTAGCTGTCCGCGAGTTCCAGCCCGTCGATGAGGCCCCGCTGCTCGGGGCAGACGGTGGCGCTGCCCGTGTGCGCGGCATCGACGTGGAGCCAGACGCCCGCCCGCCGGCAGACCGCGCCGATGGCGCGGAGCGGATCCACGGCACCGGACGACGTCGTGCCCACGGTGGCGCAGACCATCGCGGGCAGGGCGCCGGCCGCCCGGTCCGCCGCCAGCGCCGCCGCCAGCGCGTCGGCGCGCATCGCATGGCTCCCGTCGGCGTCGACGAGCCGCAGGTTCTCGCTGCCGAGCCCCGCGATCTTCACCCCTTTCTCGATGGAGGAATGGGCGTGGCGCGAGGTGTAGACGGTGAGCCGCGGCCCCGCCTCGCCCGCAGGCCCGAAGCCCACGCCGTGGCGGTTGGCGGCGCCCGCGCTCACGCGCTCACGCGCCGCAATCAGCGCGGTCAGCGTGCTGCTCGACGCGCTGTCCTGGATTACCCCGCCGCCGGCTGCGCTGGAACGAAATCCCTGCGGCAGCCCCAGCAGGTCCACCAGCCAGTCGAGCACGTGGGTCTCGATCTCGGTGCAGGCCGGGCTCGTCGCCCACAGCATGCCCTGCACGCCAAACCCCGACGAGAGCAGGTCGCCCAGGATCGACGGACCCGACGCATTGGCCGGGAAGTAGGCGTAGAAGTTGGGCGACTGCCAGTGCGTGATGCCGGGCACGATGATCTCGTCGACATCGCGCAGCACGTCGGCGAAGGGCTCGCCCCGCTCGGGCGCGGCCTCGGGCAGCTTCGCCCGGACCGACCCCGGCTCCGCCTGGCTCAGCACAGGGTAGCGCTCCACCTCCTCCATGTAGCGCGCGATCCACTCGATGACCGCGTGGCCCGCGCGGCGGAATCCGTCCGGCGTCATGTGTCCGGCGTCGCTCATGGGTGCGTCCTTCCTGTTGCTTGCCGTCTCGCCTGGCGAGTCGGTCCGGATTGTTCGTGTCGGGCCGCCTGACTTTGGGGGCCGGACGTCGCGTAGACCGTTGCCATCGAGCAGGAATTCGTTGTCGAGGCGACTTCCTCTCCGCACAACGAGAATGCCATGCCCGCCATGACCGACGAAAGCCCGCTCCTCTTCCATCTGCCAGCGGTTCAACGCAAGAAGGTGGGCGCCGCCTTCGACGGCGGTCTGATCTCGTCGGACGGCGGCCTCGTCCTGTTGCGTGAGGCGGAGCGTAGATCAGGTCCGGCCGCGACCTTGGCAGGCTGCATCCGCGGCCGGGGCAGTCAGGCGCAGGTGGTCCACCCGCTCTCGGCCATGCTGCGTCCGCATGC
This sequence comes from Acidobacteriota bacterium, assembly GCA_022826755.1. Lineage (GTDB taxonomy): Bacteria > Acidobacteriota > Terriglobia > Versatilivoradales > Versatilivoraceae > Versatilivorator. The sequence continues at coordinate 49,925 of JAJDUG010000016.1, read as the reverse complement.
TGGCGATCGCCTGTGGTTACGGGAATGGCGATGACTGCGGGTGACGACCCGACAGCAAAGACCCTTGTGAACGGAAATACCTGGATCTGAAGGCCGGATCACAGGAGGTTGCAGAGCGCAGGCGCAACGTACCCTCTCCCTGCCCTACGGCGGGCAATCCTGCTGTCCTGTTCCGGGTGGCGTGCCGGTCTTCAGAGCGTCAGGCGCATCAACTGTTCCACCGTCATCAAGGCCTGCCGCTGGAGACGGCTCAACTCCTTGGGCCGTTGCTCCCCCTTCGGCAGCCTGGTCAGCGCCATTCCTCGGCGCGCTCGGAGAAGATCGTGCCCCCGCTTTCGAACCATTGCGAAAATCCAATGGTCCCGTTCTCGGTCAGGCAGGTGATGGCTGCATTCATGGCCCTCCGCAGTGCATTGCCGGCGGGCGTGTCGGGATAGCTGAAGGCCCCCCATTCGCTGCCCTCCGTGTCGATGGCGGTCACACGCAGGCCGGGTGTGTCGCGGGCAGTCACCCGGTTGCCCAGCTCGCCCCGCGCCAAGGCATCCACTACACGCTCCAGCAACGCACTGAGCTGCTCGCTGTCGCTGTTGAAATAGAACACTTCGGGGCGGTCATTCCCGGCCGGCGCCAGGCGGACACGAGTGGCGATGGCGGCAGACCCCGTGCCCGCGGCTATGCGCAGAGCCGCCCGGCTGTCGGGCTCTCCGGCGATCAAGACATCGCCGCTCGCCAACTGAACTTGCGTCCCGCTACGGAGGAAGCCCTCGGCATCGATGATGCCGGTCAGCTCCAACAGCCGCTTCTCGCCGGTGGTGCCCCTCAGAACGCCCACGCGGTGGTGTGATGTCAGATTGGCGTACCGATTGATGACACTCTCCGAGCGCACCAGCAGCGATTGGCGGAAGCTGACATGGGCTACGCCGAAGCGAATCACCTGCCGCCCATTTGCATCCCGGGTGCGTTCAGGCAACGCGGTGATGCCGCCGCCCACCATGTCGAATGGTTCCTGCGCCGCGTTGAGCCAGATCCCGGAGAAGGGATTGCCGATCCCCAGCGTGTTGAAGCTCAGCTTTCCCTTTGAAAAAGTCTCGACGGCAGCGACCAGGTCCGGCTCGTAGCCCATCGGTTGGTGGACCGCCGACGCGATTGAATAACTCATCGGATTGAAATCGGTATAGAAACCGTAATTGACGCGCATGTCCGGTAAGCCGGCCAGCATTCCCCGGGCCGCTTCGCAGGCGGCCGCGGTCGAGCCCTCCGTAGTCCCTGAGCCAGTGCCGCACCCGGCCGGCGGGCAATCCAGGTAGATTCCGGCGCCGACCAGCACCGGCAGACTGTGGATCACGACCCGTTTGACGAAAGCCCTCTTGCGCTGCAGCAATCCGGTGGCCGGATTGTGCGCCCAGTAGTAGAGAAAGCTTTCCCCAAATCTGTCCGCAAGGCCGACCAGGTCCCGGCCTTGAAGGGCTGCGCTGAAATCGGCATCCAACTCGGATTCGCCGAGGCCGTTCCCCTGGTTGTAGGGATCGCCGGTGAACAACGTGTTGCCATGGGTGTCCAAGCCGAACAGGTAAATCGAGTTGGTCCTCCAGCGAGGATCGGTTGACAGAGCGACAGTGCCGAAATACCCCTGTGACTCCAGCTCGAGAGCCGCACAACGAACAAACTCCTGCAGCTTCTCAGGGGAAGGATCGACCTCAAGACCTCTGGCGTTGACTTCTTCCCTCCGGCAGGCGGCCGGGATGTCGCGGGGGTAGACCCCCGCACCGATCGCAGCCGGCGTCCCCTCCCAGATGAGGCTCTTGAGATAGGCAAACTTCGGTTCATCCCGGCCCGTCTCCGGGTTGGTGAAGGAGTAATACATCCAGCCCTCTCCGAAGTTGCTCACGATACGGTGCTGTTCCTTGAACCAGTCATTGCCGAAGTCGTCGATCAGGAGCCCCCAAGGAGCCCCTTCCCTCGAAGGATCAGGGGGATAGACGAACGTCGTCGCCTGATGGCTTATGGGGGTCACTTCGTCGACAACGACATAGATCGGGCCGCTTCTCCAGCGCTCGTCCTCATGAAAGGCCCTGCGGGCTTCCTCGAACCCCACTTCCTGAACGAATTCGTAGGCGCATTGGACGAACCCCCGAACGTCCTCCGGCGTGCGCACAGCGCTTGCGGATACGGAGCGATCCCCACAAGACGACGGTTCAGCGCCCCCCTGGACAACGAAAGTCGCAGCGGCATGGAGCAAGACCAGGAAAATCGGAAACAGAGAGCTATTCCCTTTCATGATCGCCCCTTCCTCCCGTACTTGAAACAACAGAAAACAAGAGTTATCCGAGAAGTCACGCGAAGAAAGACGGTGAGGGAACCGGAACCTGTTCCCGCCCTCGATAGGCCATCAAAGTCCCCGGTTTCACCCTCGAATGATCCGCCCCTTCGTGGGGGCGGGGCGGGGCACAAGTCGGACAGATCCACGGAATGTTGAGGCTGCACGGCGGGAGCGGGCAGTTCAAGGGAAGTAAGGCACTCTTCTGTAATCTTATGCCTCTGAACTTGAGCTCCGCATCGACCTACCTGAGATCCCGGAGAAACTTCATTTGGCAGGCCATGGGCGGGAAGTCTGGTGCCGGAGGGGGGACTTGAACCCCCACGTGGGGTAACCCACGCTAGATTTTGAGTCTAGTGCGTCTGCCAATTCCGCCACTCCGGCAGAGTGGGGTGAGGATGGGTGAAGAACGGCTCCGGAAATCGCCACGGTTCGGAACGGTTTCGGCGATTCGCATCCCGGCACGGCGTGGAGATTAGCATGCCGCCACCGATTTGTAAACGCGGTCCCGACACGATTGAAACCAGGAACATGGCGGCCGTTACCGCCCCTCCGGGCCGGTGGGAGCACTTGCGGCTCTCAGAACGGACCGGATGCCTTCAGCCACCTCGGGCGACGGGAACTCGGTCTCGCCCGTCACGATCAGGGCGAAGTTGACCGCCAGGATTTCTTCGGGATGAATGATGTAGGAGGTGTTCCTGCCGATCTTCTCGAAGAACCCCGACACCTCCTTGACCTCGACCAGCTTGGACGTTGAGCCGGCCGGAGCGGAAGCGGTGGCGGCCGCGTCTTCCGCGGCTTTCAGCAGAAGGCGAAACTGCAGATACTTGAAGAAGCTGCCTCCCTGCAGGGGGTCGTAGCGCTCGCTCCTGGAGTAGAGGACCGGGACTGCCCAGAACTGCCGCCCCTCATGTTGCACGCGGATGCGGTGGGCATTGACCGGTGCATCCGGATTGGTGATCCTGCGGCGGGCGAGGGGCTTCGGCAATTCGACCTCGGGACAGCGTTCGAAGCCGATCACCCGGTAGAGTCGATCCCGGATGTCCCGGTCGTGACGGGACAGGACGTGAAACAGCTCATGGGCAACCAGTTGGGCCAGTTTCCCCGGGGACTGGTCGAGCCTGGTTCGGGGCAGAACGACAGCCTTCCCCCGGGTATAGGCTGCCCCTCCTTCCTCCTCTCCGGTGGTATGGACGAAATGGACGCTCGCCGGCCAATTCAGGGGAAACTCGCCCAGTGCGGGGCGAATACGATCGAAGGCCTGCTCGACTCTTCCCCTGTCCGCACTGTTCCATTCGATGACCTTGCCGGCGACAAAGTTCAGAAACTCGGTCTCGGACACTTCCCGGTCCGTCTTCAGCCGAGCGGCCCGATCGAATGGGCTCAGGCGCCGGATAAAGCCATCCCGGGTCCGGAGGATCTCTCGTCCTTCTTCCGGTGACGCAAAATGGAGGCTGATGGAAGGCGCCTTCACTGTCTGCGCCAGGGCAATGGTTGCCCCCAGGCAGACCAGGCCGGCCATGCAGAAGCGATGAGCCATTTCTTCCCCGACTTCCCGGCTTTCTACCAACGCAGGATGGAGGCGCCCCAGGTGAATCCGGAGCCGAAGGCGGCCAGTACGACCACGTCTCCCGGCCGGACCCTGCCCGCTCGAACGGCTTCGTCCAGCGCGATGGGAATGGATGCAGCCGTGGTGTTGCCGTACTGTTGAATATTGCCGAACACTCGTTCGGGCGGAATTTTCAGGGAACGCACCACCGCTTCCGAAATCCTCAAATTGGCCTGATGCAGGATCAGGAGGCCGACATCCTCGATTTCCAGGTGGTTTTCGGCCAAGGCTTCCCGGACGCTCTCCTGCAGGCGGTCAACCGCATGCTTGAAGACGTAGCGGCCGTCCATTTGCGGATAGTGGCGGCCCTCTCGCAGCATCTCCTCCGTCAATCGGGGGTGGTTCAGCGAGGTCGGAGCTTCCAGCCACAGCTTTCGGGCATATTTCCCCTGGGCGTGGAGCGGGCTGGAAAGGATTCGACGGTTTCCGTTCTCCGAGCGGCCCACCAGCACGGCCCCGGCCCCGTCACCGAAGATGACTGCAACATCCCGGCCGCGGGTATTCATCTCCAATCCGGACGAATGGACCTCGGCGCCGACCACCAGGATGTGACGATAGGTGCCGGTCCTGATGAACTGGTCGGCGATGGCCAGACTGTAGACGAAACCCGTGCACTGGTTGCGAACATCCAGGGCGCCTACCGGGCCAATTCCAAGCATTTCCTGCAGGAGGCAGCCGCAACCGGGGAAATTGTACTCGGGGCTCAAGGTGGCGAAGATGATGAAGTCGACCTGACCGGGCGCCAGCCCGGCAGACTCAAGGGCCCGGTGGACGGCCTGCAATCCCAGGTCGGTGGGTCCGACCCCCGGCTCCACGAAGCGTCGCTCGCGGACTCCCGTCCTCTGCCGGATCCACTCGTCGGAGGTGTCCATCACCTTTTCCAGGTCGGCGTTGGTGACGATCTTTTCCGGCAGGTAGCTTCCGGTACCCAGGATTCTGGCCTTGTACATGGCGTTGGGTGCGCTCATCTCCGCGGAGGTTGGACCGAGAACCGGTCTCTGCAAATAGGTCTCTTCGGGTTTTCCACAATTACCTCGACGGCTCTCGGTAATAGAGCATCAGGTCCGTGCCCTGCGGAGTGGCGCCGACCTGCCGGAGCATGGCGGCAATCTGTCCGCGGTGATAGCTGGAGTGGTTGACGACGTGCAGCATTGCCCGCCAAAGCCGACTCGAGTACTTGCTCCCCCGCGGGCTGGTCAAGGCGATGGATTGCTGCAGACTGGCGGCGTCCAGTCCGTCGACGAAGTCGGCAAGGGCCCGATCGACTTCTCCCCAGCGACGGTTGGCTTCTTCGGGACTCGCAAAGGCTGCGGAGGGCAGGGGCCGGCCGGCCGACTGGCCCTTCCAACGTCTCAACCAGTTCCTCTGGGCCGACACCAGGTGAGCCACGGTCCCCTGCAGTGACCCGAAACTGGCCCCCAGATCACGTTTGAAGACTTCCGGATCCAGGTTCTGAATGGAATTCCTGACTCGCTCATTGGCCCACCCGTTGTAGGCATACAACTCCGTCAGATCCTCTATTCCCATGGTCGCAGCCTCCCTCCCGGATCTCTTTACTCTCCCTGCCGGATTCGCTTCCCCATTTAATGACGTTTTGTCGACGTTGTAAACCCAAAGCGGCCTGCCGGGACACCGGTCACTTCACATGCTACCGACACGGGCGGCGGGCGAAATTGACAGCGCTGGAGGACGCTGCTAGCATTGGGTCGTTCCAGCAGTTCTCCGTACTTCGGGAGAAAATTCCGCTTCTACCGAGTTTCAACAACCCTGGGAGAACCTCTTGGCCCGACTCACCCGGCATGAAATTCTGAAGGAAGACCGCTTCATGATGTTGGTGGATGAGACCCGCCACTTCTTCGCCAACAATCGTTCCGAAATCCTGCGCGGTCTGTCGGCCGTCGGAGTCGTAGCCGCCCTGGTGGCAGGCTACTACTACTACTCGGCCAAGCAGGAGGAGCAGTCCAAAGAGGAGTTGGCCCGGGCCCTGGCGACCTACCACGCGACCGTCGGCAAGACCGAATCGTCGGCATTGACGGCTCCCGTTTTCTTTGAGTCGCCCACTCAGAAATTTGAACAAGCCTTGTCGGAACTCCAGGAGGTCATCTCCCGCCACAACTCCAGGGCGGCCGGCAAGATTGCCACCTATTACTCTGGGCTTTGCCTCCACCAGCTCGACAGGAGTTCGGAGGCCGTGTCGCTGCTTGAACCTCTAAGCCGGGAGCAGTCAGACTTCGGCGCACTGGCGCTGGCAGCCCTGGGAAGGATTTACGAGGACACCGCGGACCTGGCCAGGGCAACCGAGGTCTATCAGCAACTGGTTGAGCGCAATGCCTTGACAACGCCCGGAGAAACCCTGGCAATGCAGGCGGCCCTCCTTTACGAGCGACAGGACCGGAAGGAGCAGGCCGCCGAGATGTACCAACGGGTCATCGACGAATTCCCCACTTCACCCGCCTCTACCGAAGCCGAGCAGCGGTTAAGGAAAATTGATCCCTGATGGTTGAGACCCTTCGTCAACGGGCGGAGGAGCAAGAGGCCCAGACCCTGGCCCCTCAGGCAACCCTCAGCATGCGGACTCGAGGCCGCCGGAGGGACGAGTCTGCCTGCGCCATCCGAACCGCCTTTCAACGCGACCGCGACCGCATCCTCCATTCCAAGGCATTTCGGCGCTTGAAGCACAAGACCCAGGTGTTCCTTTCACCAGAGGGTGACCACTACAGGACCCGCCTGACCCATACTCTCGAAGTCGCCCAAATCGCCAGAACCGTCAGCCGGGCGCTGCGACTGAACGAAGACCTCACCGAGGCGATAGCGCTGGGACATGACCTGGGACACACCCCCTTTGGGCATGCCGGTGAAGCCATCTTGGATGAGCTTGCTCCCGGCGGTTTTCGCCACTACCGCCAGAGCCTGAGGGTTGTGGACAGGTTGGAGCAGGAGGGACGGGGGTTGAACCTGTGCTGGGAAGTGAGGGACGGAATCCTCAAGCACTCCAAGGGCGCGGGCGCGGTGTTCACAAGCCGGGACCAGGGACGCCCTTCAACCCTGGAGGGTCAGGTCGTCAGAGTCTCCGACGTAATCGCCTACGTGAACCACGACCTGGACGATGCCCTGCGGTCGGGACTGATTCGAGCATCCGACATCCCGAAGGAGTTGACGACTGCCTTGGGCAAAGGCCACTCGCTTCGAATCGACACCCTGGTCCGGGACGTGATTCGCTCCAGCCTGGAAACCAACCTTCAGATCATTTCCATGAGCCCCCCGACCCTGCAGGCGATGATGGAAATGAGGCGCTTTCTCTATCGGACGGTCTACGCGCGAAGCATCCCCAAGGAAGAACTGCTCAAAGCCAAGAAGCTCTTGAGCGATATCTACCACCATCTGTTGACCCATCCCGATTGCATTCCGGAGAGTTTTCGGCGTCCTGAAGTCGGTGCGGAGCGTGCCGTGGTCGACTTCGTGGCGGGGATGACCGATCGATTTGCCCTGAAACTTTACGACAGCCTGTTCCTGCCGAGAGGTTGGAGTTCTCTCCCGACCAATTGATCGAGCGGCGAATGGTGGTCACTGTGGGAGCGGGTGTCCGTTGCCGGGAGAGATTCTCCCGCAAGGATCTCCAGGGAGGGTTGCCACGCACGGCCCGGGCGGCCATCACTCCCCATAGCGGACGAAGACCTTGCCCGGCAACAACTCTATGCTCCGAATATTGAAGGGGAGATCAAAATCGGTGTTGGGTCCCGCTCCGGGATACTTGGGAAGCACGTAATGTTCCAGCAGCAAATCGATCAAGACCCTGGGGACCTCCTGGTCATCGATCCGAATCCCCAGGATATCGTAACGCCCCAGTCCGTTCTCACCGGTCAGATTGCCGGACACCTCCACCCAGTGTTCTCCCTGCAGCAGTGCCCACACCAAGGATTTGCGGGCAGCCGCGGAATCGGCCTGCATTTCATCGAAGTCCAGCAGCGCCCGGGCGGTAAGCCGGTTCCGCTGAAATCGGAAGCGGATCTGTCTCACTCCCTGTGGGTAGTGCTGTGATATCTCGTGTTGAAGGAAGGCGTCGATCTCGGCTTCGGTGAACTCGGCCTGCCCTCCAGCGGAGCCTGCGGGCGGAAGGGCAATGGCCGCCAGCTTTTCGGCAAATGCCTGGGCCGGGGTCCGATTCGCCGCCGAGGCGGGTCCGGATGCTTCCGTGGGAGCGCGAAGAAATCGCCAGGCGCCCGCCCCCAAGAGAAGCAGACCCAACAAACAAAGAGCCGTTCGTCTCCCCATCTGGTGCCTGCTCCCCGTTCTCATCCCACCAGCTTGAACGTCCGATTCCAACGGGTCTTGCGGAAAAAGTTGAACAGGACATCCGCGAACCGACCGGTTCGGTCCGAAAGCGAATCGTGCAGGTGTTGCCTTGGCCCCGTCTCGAACGACCAATAGATAATGAACGCCCTGCCCACGATATTTTTTCGAGGCACGAATCCCCAATATCGACTGTCGGCGCTATTGTCGCGGTTGTCGCCCATGGCGAAGTATCGACCAGGAGGAACCACGACGTCCCGGCCATCGGTAAATTCCGTGAAATAGCGGTAGGCCAGGTGAATATCCCGGGCCTGATTGTAGTCGGCGAAGCGATTGATCTGGTCCTCGCTAAGCGGAAAGGTGTCCCTGATTTCCACATCGCTGCGTCCCGGTCGCTTATGGAACACATAGGACTCGGCCACGTGCTTGCCGTTCCGGTACAACCGCTGGTTTTCCATGCGGATGCGGTCTCCCGGCAGCCCGATGGCCCGCTTGACGTAGTGCTTGGAGGGATCTTCCGGGTAGCGGAATACAATGACGTCGCCGTGCTTCACCTGCTGGAACGGAAGCAGCGGCTTCAGCCATCCCCCCGGATGGCCATAGACGAACTTGTTGACCAGCAGGTGGTCTCCAACCAACAGGTTGTCCTCCATGGAGGGTGTAGGAATCTTGAATGCCTGGACCACGAAGGTCGTTCCGAAAAGCGCCAGAACGATGGTCACCACAAAGCTTTCGAAGTACTCGCGCAGGGTCGATTGCCTGGGTGGGCGATCGGCGTTATTTGAATTCACAATTTCCACGATTGAGGATTTCTCCCGAGGCAAACTGTCGCTCTACTTTTTCCAGGGCCTGGCGGGCCGCGTCCTGCTCGGCGCTCTTCTTGGTCTCGCCTTGACCTTGAGCCGCCGGCTCCCCTCCGATGGTCAATCGGACGCAAAATTTTCGTCGATGATCGGGACCGGACTCGTCGATGACGGAGTATACAGGCGGCTCTTCCCGGAGGGATTGCAATTTCTCCTGCAGACTGGACTTGTAATTGCTGGAGACGAAGCGCCCCGAACGGATGTCCCCCAACTCCTCCTCCAACTGTCTCAGCACGAAGCCGCGGGCTGCTTCCATCCCTCCATCCAGATACAGCGCCGCCGCCAGGGCCTCGGTCGCATCCACCAGAACAGCCTGTTTGTTGCGGCCGCCGTTTTTCTCTTCGCCTTTTCCCAATCTGAGGAATCGGCCCAGTTGGAGGGCGGAGGCCGAGCGAAACAAACTGCTGGAACTGACCAGTTGGGCTCTGAGCTTGGAGAGTTGGCCCTCGGAGAAATCGGGGTGGTTCAGCAGCAGGTATTCGCTCACCGCAAAGCCAATGATGGTGTCTCCCAGGAACTCCAACTGCTCGTTGTCTCCCTGCTCGAACCGGCATTCATTGGCATAGGAACTGTGGGTCAAGGCTCTGACCAGCAGGGACCGATCCTTGAATGCGTACTCGATTCGCTCCTCCAGGTTCTCGAGCGGATGTTCCATGGCCGGGATTACTCTACCTCACTTGGGTTGGAAGGGCTCCAGCAATCCGCTCCGGGCAACGGCCTGAGCACCCCGTGTATCGTCGCCCAGGGCAACGGCAGCCCGGTACTGTAGAACTGCCTCCTCCCTTTCGTCGTCCAGATCAAAGAGTCTCCCCAGATAGATGTAGGCCCATACCTTGACCGAGTCCGGACAGGATTCCGAGGCCACTGTTCTGCCGAAATAGTCCCGGGCCGCATGCTTGTCACCGCGGCTGACGGCCACGATGCCCAATCCGTACAAGGCCTCGCCGTTGCGGGAGTCGTGCCGGTCCAACACCAGGTTGAACAGCTCCGCGGCCCGCTCCAACTCGTCGCTTCCCAGGCTGGACCTGGCCTGGCGAATAAGGCGCTCCAATTCCGTTGGCCGATTGGCCGGCGCCGTCTCTGCAGGCGGTGAATCGATGGCCGCTTGCCGGGCCTCCCAAACCCCATCAATGTCCAGTCCGGAGAGGAGCGTCCGGTAATAGAGTTGAAATCCTTCGAATTCCTTCTCGAACCGTTGCAGTGCCGCATAAAAATGTCGGCACAGCAAGGCTCCCGAACGAGCAGCCTCGTTCAAGGCCGTCTCGGCCTCGGCTTTCGGCAAACGATCGAGCCTCATCTCCACTGCCTTGATGAGGCTCTCGGTCACCATCTCCTGCACTCCGTACTCGGCGCTCTCCGGATGTTCACTCCCGACCAGCATGATTTCCCTCAGAACCTTTCTCTCTTCGGCCGGCAGCGGAAATCTGGCGGCAAAGGGATCCAGCAGGAAGTGCAGGAACTGGTGGCGAATTTCAGAAATCTTGGGGGAGCGGGAAGGACTGAACAAAAAATAGTAGCTGCTCTGGTAGGTTCGCGCATTGAAGGTATTGGGAGGAACCAGATAGTCCGGCACCAGGACCAGTTGACGTCCTCGATAGACTCCCGACCGCAACCTCAGATATCCCTCGGTGGTCATGATCATCCGGTTGATCAACGGGCGGTAATCCAGGACGGCTTGATCATGAAGATGCTTGTACCGGCTCCACACCGATTCAATTCTTGCCTTGGCGTAGAACTCCGCCAGCAGACTCGTCAGTTCCGCCACTGAACCGGCGTCGGGAGGCATCTGCCCCGGGGGCAGGAGGGGTTTGAAATCCGGGGGGCCGTCGATGACCAACGCCAGGGAAATGTATTTGGTCAGCTCCTGTCGAGAATCCTCTCTTCCACGGTGGGAGTCGTAAAAGTTCTCCAACCGTGCCTTCAGGCCGGCGGGCACATTCCGGAATTCCCGGGCGATCGGACGACCGGCCGGATGGAGCAGGAGTGAGCCCTCGTCGAATCCGGCGGCCCGCAGTGCTCCCAGAACGGTAAACACCCGAATATCGGGCTGAATCAGAATCGAAGGTATCTGTGCCTGGCCCAGGCGAACTGATGCCAGCAGCAGGATCAGCATTCCCAATATGCGAACCCCGCCCCCAAGCTTTGGCGATGGAAGACTTGTAGACCGGTTGCCGAACACTGGAACACTACCGTCGAAAATGGTCGAATCCGCCGGGCGAAAGAGGTCTCAGGCTTCCCCGTTCCCGAAGCCAACAGGCCCCGGGCTCATCGGTAATGCAACCGATTTCGTGAATCCCGAGGCCATCCAACCGCCCGGGAACCCGATGCCGTCTCCCGTGCGGCACGGTGAACAGGAGCTCGTAGTCCTCACCACCATTCAATCCATAGTCTAGCAGGGACCGTTCCACCCAGGAACCGACTTTTGGGCTGATTGCGGGCAAGGGTATCCGGTCCGCTTCAATCACGGCTCCCACCCGACTCGCTTGGCAAAGATGGTGAAGGTCGGTGGAGAGCCCATCACTCACGTCGATGAGAGCGGAAGCGCAACCGTCGCCGGCCAGCCAGCAACCCATGCGATTTCTGGGTATCGGTCGTAAATGCCTTCCGGCCAGGTGCGGATAGTAACGGGCCCGCCTGGGAAACCGCCGGAGCAGCTCCAGTCCTATGGCCGAGGCCCCGAGCTCCCCGGTGACGAAAAGCCTGTCTCCAGGACGAGCATGGTCTCGAGTGCGCACCTGCTCCGATTTCACTTCTCCCAACATGGTCACGTCCAGAAACAAGGTTCCCGGAGACGCGCACAGGTCTCCTCCCAGAAGAACGGCCCCGCTGAGGTCGGCCAGCTTCAACATCCCCCGATAGACCCGGGTTACAAAGCTTGGCGGCGTTTCTTTCGGAAACGCCAAAGAAGTGGTGAATCCCAAGGGCCTGCCTCCCATGGCGGCGATGTCGCTGAGGTTGACGGCCAGCGCCTTCCAACCCAGATCCTCCGGTCGAAAGTAGTCCAGATCGAAATGGATTCCCTCCACAAGGGCATCGGTCGAAATCAGCAGTATGTGCCCCGGGGAGGGGACCAGCGCGGCGGCATCGTCGCCAAATGAGATGGAAACGTTTTTGGAGGGTGAGAGAGCTTGGCGGGCGAGGCGGTGAATGCGTTCGATCAGCCTGGTTTCACCCTGAGCGGAGGACCGGACCGCCATGATCCTTACGTCCTCCGCACCCGCCGGCGAATCCTGGAGCTCCATGGCATGGGGGAACTCCGGGTGCCGGCGGCGCCCCGCGGGGGCTTTTGGATAGTGCGAAATACGGTGGCCATTGTGGAGGGGCCCATTGCCTCGAGTGCGGGCTCGACGCTGCCGCGCCGGGTCATTCAGTCCGTTCTCTCAACTCTGAGCAGTTCCCGAAGCTCTGCCATGAACTCCTTGATGTCCTTGAAATCCAGGTACACCGAGGCATATCGCACGTAGGCCACCTTGTCGAGTTGGCGCAATCGCTCCATCAACATCTCCCCGATCTGGGCAGTCTGTCTCTCGCGGTCGCCGGATTCGTGAACAAAGGACTCGACTTCATTCACGATGGTTTCCAGTTGGTTCATGCTCACCGGACGCTTCTCGCAGGCCTTCAACAGGCCCGCCATCAGCTTCTGCGGATCAAACCTCTCCCGAGAACCATCCTTCTTGACCACCAGATAGGGAATCTCGTCGATCCTTTCGTAACTGGTGAACCTGCGCCCGCAAAGCGCGCACTGGCGGCGGCGGCGGATCGCTTCCCCTTCCCTGCTCTCTCGGGAATCGACCACCTTGTCTTCAAGGTGACCACAATAGGGACACTTCATATCGTTGGGTCGGGAGACTGGAGCCAATCCAAGTCAACAAGGGAGTCGCCACCCCAGGCTCCGGGAATAGTCGCGACTAACCCTACACAGAAAGCCCTCCCCAGTCAAGGACGTGAACAGCTTAACCCTTGATGAGACTAAAGTTAAACCGATGGTGCATCCTAAGATAGGGTATTGGTCGAACTCGAGGGGGGAGAGAACGTTCGTCCCGGAGCATTCCGTCCTGGCCCATCAAACAGGAATCCTGTATGTCCTGTTCATCCATGTTAATCAGGCAGTTGAACCGGGGGTTGTTTCAGGCGGGCGGTTACCGGCTGCACCGCTGACGCCGCTCCGGCCACAGCATGCGGACTCGACCTCGCGGAACCACCGCTCCGGACCTCCTTCCGCAGGGGGACAAGCCCCTTTCGGAGGTTGACACCTTCCCAACCATCCGCTATTTTCGACCCTCAGGCGAGCAGCGCTGACCCTTGCGGATGTGATAAGTCATTTGCAGGTAACAACTTTTGGAATCAGTCCGGTCGCCTTCCCGGAACTGTTCACCAATGGTGCGACTGCCGCTGTGCTCCCTGGTTCTTACAGATGACCGAAGCTCAAGCCATCGCTGGATGCGTCGCCGGCAACCCGCAGGCATTCGAGGTGCTGTACAACATGCACAAGCGCCGGGTCTACTCGCTCTGCTTGAGGATGGTACGCGATCCGGCCGAGGCGGAGGATCTGAGCCAGGAAGCCTTCATGCAACTCTTCAGGAAGATCGGCACTTTCCGGGGAGACTCGGCGTTTTCGACCTGGATGCATCGCCTGACAGTCAATATCATCCTGATGCGCATCAGAAAGAAGGGGCTGGACCAGGTCTCGCTGGACCAGGATCGCGACGACGGGCAGGATCTTCCCCCCAAGGAGTATGGATCCGAGGATATCGACCTGTTGGGAGTGGTGGACCGGATTACCCTGGAGAAGGCGATCGCGGCTCTACCCCGAGGCTACCGCACCGTGTTTGTCCTGCACGACGTTGAAGGATATGAACACAACGAGATTGCCCGGATGATGGGTTGTTCGGTCGGAAACTCCAAGTCGCAGCTCTTCAAGGCACGGCTCAAACTCAGGTCCCTTTTACTGGACAAGAAGCCAAAATTGGAAAAAAAACAACTCAAGGCATCACGATAGCGGTTTTTTGTATCTAATTTACCGGAGGTTAGTCACTTTTCAGGTTCCACTCGGGTTGGTCGAGGAAAACCCAATGATCAATTGTCCTGATTTGCAAGAAGATGTCTCGTTGTGGGTGGATGGCCAACTGGATCTCACGGGGGCCGAGACGGTCAAGCGACATCTCGAGTGCTGCCCCGAGTGCGCCGCTTTCCATCGGGATCTGAATGCCATCGGCGAAGGTGTGAAGGGATTGGAGCCCCTGGATCCACCCGAACACCTCTGGACCAACCTCCGAACCCAGCTCGAGGCCGAAGGGCTCATTCGTTCCAAGCCCAAGGAGTCCTTCTGGGCCGCGATTTTTCCCAAGCGCTTGCCTGACTTGAAACCCGCCTGGAGCGGTGCTATATTGGCCCTGTTACTCGGGATCGGGTCGCTGCTGGTCTACGACCTGACTACCCGCTCGCCGGTGGTTCCGGTTCCCGTGGTTTCGACCTCCCACCAGGAGGCCGTTCTCGAGGAACTCCGAAAGGCGGAGGCGAATTATCGCGCCGCCATCGAGGCGCTCAGCGCAAGCTCGCAAAAGAAGCTCGAGAGCCTGGATCCAGTGCTGGCGCAGGTGTTTCACGACAACCTGGCGACCATGGATTACTACCTGAACGAGTGCAAGCGGGCAGTGGAGAACAGCCCGCAAAATCCGCTGGCCCAGCGGTACCTCCTGGCCGCTTATCAAAAGAAAGTCGAGTTGATGCAAACGATTGTGACCTCGGATTCATTGCTATAACTCCTGAACATGAGAGGTTTTGCAACCGCGATCATGACCCACCCCCTGACTCTCCTGACCCTGTCGGCCACTCTGATGCTGGCGCTTCCCCCGATTGCCGGCGCTCACGACCATCGTGAGGAAAAGATCTTCAACGTCGGCGATTCGCCCACCATCATCCTCGTGAACTATTCCGGCATGATCTCCGTCGAGGGCGGCAAGAACAAGGTGGTGACGGTGATCGGGATGAGGCGTTCGGAGAACGTTGAAATCGATACCGAGGTCGGGCCCAACCGGGTGCGGATCACCAGCAACGTGCTGGACGAACTGGCCACCGCCGAGAATACGGTGGTGGACTATGAGCTCTACGTTCCGGAACAATCGAACCTCGAGATTCGATCCAACATGGGCGTTGTCACGGTGCACAACATTCGAGGCCAGGTGAGCGTGGACGTGGTTGAGGCAGAGGTCAAGGTGGCCGGGGTCGATGGTTATGTCAACGCCTCCTCCATCGGACGGAAGGCAGTGGAGGTCACCCAATCCAAGGGAACCATTCACGCCACCACGGTGACTGGAGACATTGTGCTGGACCAGTTGGAGAGCGACAATGTCAAGGCCAATTCGACCCTTGGCAACATCACCTATAAAGGGGATTTCATGGGAGGAGGCTCCTACAATCTTTCCAGCACCGACGGTCAGATCTCGGTCATCTGCGACGAGGAAGCCTCGGTGGAGTGGGAAGCCCGGACAGTCAAGGGAAGCATCAAGACCGACCTTCCCATCAAGTCGAAGCGACACCGACCGCTGTGGCGTGACCGCCATTCGCTGTTGGGCACCCTGAACGAAGGAGCGGCAACCGTGCAGCTCTCCACCTTCAGTGGCCCGATCCAGATCAAACGCCAGTCTTCAGAGGAAGAGTTCTAGCCCCTGTTTCTCCAACCCCGCCGAGCTTCACTGAAGGCAAGCCCAAGCCCCCTTGGGCTATTTTTTTGCAAATGGAAAGAGACCGTGTCTTCCTGGTCGGCTTCATGGGCTCAGGGAAGTCCACTGTCGGACCGTTGCTGGCCAAGCGCCTCGGATGGCCCTTCCTGGACCTGGACTCCATGATCGAGGCTTCCTTCGGAGGCCCGATCCACCGAATTTTCTCAGAGCGCGGGGAACCCTTCTTTCGACAGATGGAAAGCAATGCCTTGAGGAACCTGGAGCAGTGGAACTATTGCGTCGCGGCCCTGGGGGGTGGTGCATTTGCGGACCCGGGGAACCGTCTCCAGATCAGCAAACTGGGGCTATCCGTATTTCTCGACCTACCCCTGGAAGACGTGCTGGAGCGATGCCCCCCGGACGGCACCCGGCCGCTCCTGAAGGATCCGGCTTCCGCAAGAGCGCTCTATGCCTCCCGGTTGCCCCTGTACCGGCTGAGTGATTTTGAGGTCGACGCCACCCTGCCCCCTGATACAATAGTGAGCGCCATCCTGGAAAAGACACGTTTGCAACCCACGCCGAGAAATACCGCGACCCCCCCGGACCATGGGCGTTAAGCCAGCCATCCTCCTCGCGTTGTTCTTGTTCCTGCATCCATGCCGCTTGCTGGTGGCAGGGCCCCAGATCCTGCCCCAACAGGAGTGCGAGGAGTTGGAGGAGGACGAGGAGCCTCCACCGATCACCTACTCCGGTCCCGAGTCCGGCCGTTTCAGGATATTCTTCGAAGGAAAGGAAATCGGACACGAAGATTTCGAGATTTCGGGAAGCGCCAATCGAATCAAATCCAGCAGCCGCACCCAACTCACCATCAGCCGGGAAGATCCCGCGGAGCCCCCGGAATATCTGGATGAGGAGGACTATGAAGAACTTCCACCCCCGGACCGTCCGCCCCCTGAACCGGTGACGTTCCGAATCCAATCCACCTTGCGCTTCAATGACCTGTTTGAACCGGAGGATTACGAAGTGGTGCAGGAGGCGGGCCCCAATCGAATGAGGGCCAAGGTCGAGTTTCTTCCGGATCGAAGCCGGGTATCCTATGTTTCGGATGAAGGTGTGGACCGAAAAAGAATCGAATTGAGAAAGGACGTGACCATCCTGGACGACAATGTCTTTCACCACTACCTGATTCTTTCCAAGCGGTACGATTTCTGCCGGAGCGGTATTCAGGAGTTCTCTGCATTCGTTCCGCAACAGTTTTTGGCTGGAGGCGTCAGCCTATCCGAAGTGGGGAAAGAAGAAGTCGAAATCGAGGATCAACCCCATTGGCTGCGACGCTTCCTGGTCGACACGGGGGAATTCAAAGTCAATTTCTGGCTGGACAGTGACCTGAAGCTCAAGAAACTCGCCATTCCGGATTCCGAGGTCGAGGTCGTCCGGGAATAGACCGCCTGCCTTCCATGACCCATCGCCACCCATCCCCAGGTGTTGCCACAGGCCTCACCGGCCTGCTCCTCTTCGGAATCTTCGCCGTCCATCATTGGGGACAAAGTCTCCGCTTGAGCGGCGATCGGGCATTCTCCCATGTGGAACGCCTGGTCAGCTACGGTCCCCGACCTCCGGCGTCACCCGGCATCAAGAAAGCACAACAGTACATTACGGACGTTCTGCGACGACTCTCCCTGGAAGTCGAACACCAGAACTTCCTGGCTTCGACGCCCAATGGCAACCTGCCCATGAAAAACATCATTGCAAGGTCTCCGGGAAAGGTAGACAAGGTGGTGATTCTGGCAAGCCACTACGACACCCACTTGATGCCGGGCGGGGTCTTTGTGGGAGCCAACGATGGAGGGTCCAGCGTGGGCTTGTTGCTGGAACTGGCAAGGGTGCTGTCGATCCGAAAACCGAACTTCTCCTTTTGGTTCGTCTTTTTCGACGGAGAAGAAGCCCAGAAGGCCTGGTCGAGCAGCGACAGCCTTTACGGGAGCCGATACTTTGTGGAGCGTCTCAGAGGCAGCGGTCAAACCGGCAGAATCAAGGCCATGATCCTGATGGACATGGTGGGGGACAAGGACCTGGTGCTGGAGCACGACCTCAACTCGACCCCCTGGCTGATGGGCCTGGTGCAAGAATCCGCCACCGAGTTGGGCTTTGGACAACACCTGTCCGGTAATCCAATGGCCGTGCTGGACGACCACATCCCCTTTACCGAGGTGGGTATCCCGGCCGTGGATCTGATCGATTTCAAATTCGGACCGAACAACCGCTACTGGCACACGCCGCAGGACACTCTGGACAAGATCAGCCCCCGCAGCATGGAACGGGTGGGACAGATCGTGCTGAGGACTCTTGAAAAGCTTTCAGACCGGGGAGTGAAGAGTGGAGAGTGAAGAGTGGAGAGTGCTCAGCCGAGTGTTTCGGGAACAGGCAAGCACCTGATAATCTGGCTTATCAGAAACAAGAGAAAAAAAGAGTTATCCACGAAGACACACGAAGAACGACGAAGGGCCACTAAGAAAGACCAATGTTGTTGACCCACTCAAGGGGAACGCCCCTTGGGTTCGGATGAGGGAAAACGCAGCCGGTCGGCTTCCCGTGCAGCAGCCTCTCGTCCTGTTAATCCTGTGCATCCTGTGTATCCATGTTCAACAGGTAGAGAACCGGATCAACGGGACAGGCTCCTTGTTGCCCCGATAGGCCGCGAAGAAAAACCGAAAGAGATCCATTCGTATTCGTGCCGATTCGTGTTCATTCGTGGTTCGTCTTTATTAACAACCTCCTGTTTCACGCTCGAATGATCCGCCCGGTCGCGGGGGCGGGGGCTGGACGCGCCGAGACCGACAAGATGCTTTGCGTGTCGATCAAGTAGCTCTCCACTCTCCACTATTCACTTTTCCCCTAAGCGCGCCGCCGTCCCATTCGATGGGGCGGTTCATAGGGGGCGAAACCGGGTTGTTCCAGGCAGGGGAAGAACTACTTGAGAAACTCCAGAAACTCGCTGCGGGTCTTGCTGTCGCTCTTGAAGCGGCCGAGCATGCAACTGGTGACGGTCTGACTGTTTTGTTTCTGCACCCCGCGCATCATCATGCAGAAATGATAGGCTTCAATGACCACGCCCACTCCCTTCGGCTCCAGGTGCTCCTTGACCGCGGATGCAATTTCCGTGGTGAGCCTTTCCTGAATCTGCAGCCGGCGGCTCAAGACATCCACGATTCGAGCCATCTTGCTTAGTCCGATGACCTTGCGATCCGGCAGGTAAGCCAGGTGGCACTTTCCATAGAAGGGCAGAAGGTGGTGCTCGCAAAGGCTGTAGACCTCAACATCCTTGACGATCACCATTTCGTCGTATTCGGCTTCAAACAGCGCCCCGTTGATCACCGAATCCACGTCGAGCTGGTAGCCCTGAGTAAGAAACTGGAGACTGGCCGCCACTCGCTCGGGAGTCCGTTCCAACCCCGGCCGTTGAGCATCTTCGCCCAGGTGGCCAAGCATTTGGCGCACCAGCCCGGTAAGCGCCGCGGTTTGTTCCTCCGGCTGAGCCTTCATCAGCATGAATCATACCTCCAGGGAGCCTCCGGCCGGAACCGAAAAGCCGGTTAGAAGATCTTGTCGCCCCAACCCTCCAGCCTGGCCTTGAGGCCGGAAAGGAACCGGTCCGCCACGGCGCCGTCAATCAGCCGGTGATCGAAGGTTAGAGACAGATAAGCCATGGGGCGGATGGCAATGGCATCGTTGATCACGACCGCCCGCTTGGTGACAGCTCCGACACATAGAATTGCCACCTGGGGCTGATTGATGATGGGCGTTCCGATCAAGCCGCCAAACACCCCGGGGTTGGTGAGGGTGAAAGTCCCTCCCTGCACTTCGTCCGGACTGAGCTGCTTCCGGCGAGCTCGATGGGACAAGTCAGCAACCTCCCTGGCCATTCCCACCAGACTCTTCTGCTGAGCCTGCCGGATGACGGGCACAATCAAACCCCAGTCCAACGCCACGGCAACACCCAGGTTGATGTCCTTCTTGTAGACGATGTCGTTGCCCACCATCGAGGCATTCAATATGGGAAAATCCTTCAGGGCGTCGACCACTCCTTTGACGAAGAAGGGCGTCAAGGACAGCTTGAAACCCTCCCGGCGGGCAAACTCCTCGGCATTCTCCTCCTTGAGTCTTACGACGGCAGTCATATCCACTTCGAAAATGGAAGTGACATGAGCCGAAGTGCGCCGGCTGCTGATCATGTGTTCAGCAATGCTTCTGCGCATGGCTGTCATCGGAACGATTTCGTCCTGGTCGGAGGGAGCCGGACCCAGCCCCTCCTGAGCCTGCTGAACCAGCGGTCGAGTCACCTCGGCAATCTGCTCCCGCTCCGACAGATAGTTCTGGATGTCCCGCTTGGTGATCCGTCCTCCCAGGCCGGTCCCCTCAATTTCCCTCAGATCGATCCCCTCTTCCCGAGCCATGCGACGCACCAGCGGGGAGGCCCGTATTCCGCGTCGAGAATCAGCCGCTTCAGGCCTCGGATTCCGCCCGGGAGTCTGCTCGGACTCCTGGGGAAGAATCGCATCTCCGGCCCCCGCGGCATCCTGAACTGCGCCTCCATCGTCATCGATAATGGCGACTACGGTGTTGATCTCGACGGTGTCTCCTTCCTGGAACAGGACCTCTCTGAGGATGCCCGAGGCGGAAGCCGGTATCTCGGAATCCACCTTGTCGGTGGAAATTTCAAAGAGAGGTTCATCCCGTTCCACCCGGTCGCCCACATTCTTGAGCCACTTGGTGATCGTACCTTCGAAGATGCTTTCCCCCATCTGGGGCATGATGACATTGGACGGCATGGAGTTCTCCGACTTGGACGACGGAATCAGTAGGCTGCCAGATGCCTGGCCACGCGGATGACATCCGAGGTCTTGGGGAGAAAAAACTCTTCCAGCGGCGGGCTGTAGGGGATGGGAGTGTCGGGGGCCGTAATGCGCATAACGGGCCCGTCCAGGTACTCAAAGACCTCTTCCGCAATGACCGCGGCCAGTTCTCCCGCGAAGCCGCCGGTCCGAGTGTCCTCGTGCAACAGAATCACTTTTCCGGTCTTCTTGACCGACTCGAGAACTGTTGCCTTGTCCAGAGGCACCAGGGTGCGCAGATCCACCACTTCCAACTCGACGCCATCCGCGGCCAGGACTCCGGCGGCTTCCAAGGCATTGTGAACCATGGCGCCGTAGGTGATCACTGAAATATCCCCGCCCGTCCGCTTGACGTCGGCCTTGCCAATGGGGATCAGAAACTCCTCGCTCGGAAGTTCCTCCTTGACGCGTCGATAGAGGTACTTGTGTTCGAAGAAGAGAACGGGATCCTCATCGCGAACGGCCGACTTGATCAATCCCTTGGCGTCGTAGGCGGTAGAGGGAGCCACTACCTTCAACCCCGGCGTATGCACGAAATACATCTCCGGATTTTGAGAGTGGAAGGGACCCCCGTGAATGCCACCCCCGGACGGACCCCGGATCACCAATGGGACTCCCGCTCCCCAGCGGTAGCGGCATTTGGCGGCGAAGTTGGTGATCTGGTCAAAAGCACAGGAGATGAAGTCGGCGAACTGCATTTCAGCCACCGGTCGCATCCCCATCAGCGCGGCGCCAATGGCTGCCCCCACGATGGCCGATTCACAGAGAGGCGTGTCCATCACGCGCTCTTCCCCAAATTGATCCAGAAAGCCGGCCGTCACCTTGAAGGCTCCGCCGTAGACGCCGACGTCCTCGCCCAGCACGAAGACCTCTTCGTCTCGAGTCATTTCCTCCCAAAGCCCCTGCCGAATGGCTTCGACGTAGGTTGTGGTTGCCACGGACTACCTCCAGCGATCGGGAGAGAAGAACGAAGCCGCAAAAGCCAGCGGAGCCTCCACCGACTGATCGGCGTACACTCCCTCCAGAGTCTCCTCGGGCTCCGGGAGCGGATCGCTCTCTGCCAGACTCACGGCCCGGTCCACTTCCTGGGTAATTCGAGTAGCCATTCCCCTCACCTCGCCTTCGCTCATCACCTTGTCCCGAATCAGGCGGGTCTCCCAACGCAGAATGGGGTCCTTCCTGCTCCACTCTTCGAACAGCTCCTTGGGCACGTACCTGGCGTCATCGTGGGCGGAGTGACCCGTCATGCGAAAGGTCTTGCATTCGATCAGGCTGGGGCCGCCACCGTTGCGGGCCAGCTCCACGGCCTCCCGGGTCGCCTCATGGACGGCCAGCACGTCGTTCCCGTCCACCGAGACGCCCGGCATGGCGTAGCCCCGGGCTCGAAGAGAAATATCCGGTATGGGCATTTGCTTCTCCAAGGGCGTGGAGTAGGCGTACTGGTTGTTGTTGCACAGAAAGACCACCGGCACCTTCTGCACGGCCGCCAGATTCAGTCCCTCGTGCCAGTCCCCCCGGCTGGTGGCTCCGTCTCCGAAATAGCAGAGCACCACATTCCGCTGTCGTCGCATCTTGTAGGCGAGGGCGATGCCGGCGGCTACCGGAACGGTGTCGGCCAGCATGCTGACGAAGGCCACGATCTTGTGGCGCATGTCGCCCATGTGCATGTTGGCTTCCTTGCCCCGGGTCACGCCCGTCTTTTTCCCCATGTACTGGGCCAGCACCTCACGTGGGGACAGGCCGCGAATCAGAAAAGCACCCATGTCCCGGTGGGATGGACAGATGCAATCGTCCTGCCCCAACTGGATGGAGGAGCCTACGGAAATCGCTTCCTGGCCCCGTCCCACGTAGACGCCTCCCACAATCTTCCCTTGCCGGTAAAGCTTTCGTTCTATCCTGGTCTCGATCTCACGGGACAGCTTCATGTAGTAGAGCATGTCCCGGCACACCTTCTTGTCAGGCAGCATAGATCTTGCTCTCCCTGTTCAATCTCTCAGCCTGCACCGTTGGGCCGCTTCACTGCCGGCGCGGGAAGTCCGGCTCCTCCGGGCAGGATGCAATCAAGGTCTCCTTCCTGTCGGCAACTCGAAAGGATCGTCCGAACGCCCGTGCGAAATGGCGAATGAAACCGGAGCGCACTTCCGAAAGCTCCAGTGACCGGCCCAGTTGAGCCGCCATGGAGGTTACGCCGCGGCCCACCAGGCCACAGGGGACTATCAGATCGAAATAGCGCAGGTCGGTGTTCACATTCAAGGCCAACCCGTGGGAGGTGACCCAACTGCTGGTTCGGACACCGATCGCCCCTATCTTGCGGCCCTCAACCCAAACCCCGGTAGCGCCGGGCAAAGTCTCCGAAGGAATCCCGAGGTCCAACAGCATCTCCACCAGGCAGCGCTCCAGCGTGCGCAGGTATCGGTGAATGTCCCTGTGCCACGCTTTCAAATCCAATACGGGGTAGACCACCAGTTGTCCGGGACCGTGGTAGGTAATATCTCCGCCACGACCGGCAGGGTAAACTCGCACGCCGCGCTTGCGAAGTTCCTTCGGTCCGGCCAGCAGATGCTGTGTCTTCCCTCCCCTTCCCAGAGTGATAATCGGGGGATAGTCGACAAACAGCAAACAGTCAGGAAGGAAACCGGACTTTCGCCGCGCAACGATCCGGTCCTGGATCCTCAGGCTTTCTTCATAGTCGCGGAACCCCAGGTCGAGCCCCAGACAGACAGGATCAGAGCCCTTGGGAGCCCCCTCCAAGCGAGACCCCTGCAGGGCCGCCGGTCGAACTGACACCGCCAAACCGGCACTGAATTCCGGAGAGGGAGCCGCACTTTCGCCGGCCAATTCCATTCTGATCCCGTCAGGTAGAGTTCAAATGAGAGTTGCCGAACTCCCTTCCCAGGCCCAATGGCGACAGGAGGATCCGGTCGAATCAGGCCGAGACGCGGCCACATGGCAGGCAGAACCTGCCGGCGCGGATCTAGTACTATATACCAATTGAATTCACTAGACCAGACCGCAGCAGGAACCGTTGCAGGACACTAGAGCGGCAGCTCCATCCCCAGGCCCCGTTTCCGGGCTTCCCGGTAAACAATGGCCGCCGTGGCCATGTCATCCAGGGCGATCCCCAGGTTGATGCAGAATGTTCGCTCGTCCTCCCTTTGCCGCCCGGGTTTCCTGCCGGCCAGAATCTCTCCCAGGTCGGCATAGGGTTGGGGCGTCTGGTCGAAATAGCCCTGGCCGCGGTAATACTCCAATTGTTGGGTGTCGTCGGTCGCCAGTTTATCGGCTTCAGCCAACGCGCCGCCTTGCCAATAGGAATCGAAGTCGACAGCGCTTGCAAAGGCGCCCCGGCGCAGCCACCCGGGTTCAATCACGGGATCGGGATTCCTGAGTATGGGGCCACTGGTCACCACCAGATCGGCCCCCACGCATTCCTCGGGCGTGCGGACGGCTTCGATGTCCAACTGCAACCGCGGTCCCATCTCGGCGGCGAAGCGCCGAGCAATTTCAGGATAGATGTCGTATGCCCTGACCCGGCGCAGTTCGAATACTGCCGCCAGCGCTTCCAGATTGCTTCGTCCCTGCACCCCACAGGCGATGATCCCCGCGGTGACGCTATCGGGTCTGGCCAACTGCTTGGCGGCAACCGCGGTAGCGGCGCCCGTTCTCTTGGCGGTAATCCAGGTAGCATCCATTAGTGAAATGGGTATTCCTGTTTCGGGATCATTGAGAATCAGGAGCCCGGTGATGTACGGCAGTCCCTTGGCCTGATTGTCGGGATAACCCGAAACCCACTTGATTCCGGCTGCCGACAGGCTGGGAATGTAGGCTGGCATGGCATGAATGAATGCATCCTTGCGGGGATGAATGCCCGGCTTGGGAGGCATTTCGACTTTGCCTTGTCCCTTCTCCATAAACATGGCTTCCAGGGCAGCAATGATATCGGGCATGGGCAGGTCGACAGCTTCAACATCGGCACGGGAAAGATAGAGCATGGCCAATTCCTCAGAATTCGGAGGGGCTCCAGTGGGGCTTCCGATCAGCTTGAAGCCTCAACCGGCAGACAGGTAAACTACCATGGCTGCCCGCAAGGCGTCTATTGCCACCTCCAACCCCTGGAATGCATTCTGACTCGCCAATAACTTCGGCCCGTCAAGGTTCTTGCACAACCTTTTTTCATGGCAATGACATCCAACGCTCATAAACCACATGCAGGGACTGGTGCATCGATCCGAAAATCGCGTATGCTGGCTTCCATGGGCGAAAATCCAGGCGGCTCAGGCCCGGCTCGACCGACCACGGTGCTTCTGCTGGTCGTTCTTGCCGGCTGCTGGCTGGTTCCGGCCCTATGGACCTACCAAGCCGACCAGTCACTCTCCTGGAACGATCTCAAGCACCTGATTCGGCAATTCCAGCAGGGACAGGTGTCCGAGGATCGGATCCTCTACCTCATTGCCGACCGCAAGATTGGTTTCAGCGTCGACAAGTCGGTCAGAAAATCCCTGAAACAACTGGGCGCCACCCGACGGATTCTGGAGGCCGTGAACCGTCACGCGCGGATTTCCCGGAGGGAATCCCGGGGCGGCGAAGATCCCCCGACCAGGCAGGGGTCAGCACAACCGCGACAGGGACGAGATGCCGCAAGCGGGGCCGATGATTCCTACACGCTCTCGGTGGACGTGGACCTTGTCAATGTCAACGTGGTGGTGACCGACGCCAACGGTAGATACCTGACCTACCTGACAAAGGAAAACTTCCGGATCTACGAGGACAGGGTCGAGCAACAAATCACTCACTTCTCCCCGGTGGACACCCCCTTCGCCGTGGGACTGCTCCTGGACACCAGCAACAGCACCATGAACAGGTTGGAACAGATCCAGGACGAAGCCATTCGCTTCATCGATCAGATTCATGCCGACGACGACGTGCTGGTCATCTCCTTCGACGATGACGTGCACCTGGATAGTGACTTTACCCGCAGCAAGCGATCGACCGAACGCGCCATCAAGGGAACTCGCACGGGCGGATCCACCCAGCTTTACGAAGCCGTCTACCTTGCCCTGCAGCAGAAGCTCCGTCCCCGGCGGGAGCGCAAGGCCATGGTGCTCTTCACCGATGGCGTCGACACCGCCAGCCCCACTTCTACGCAGGGTGAAACGATCGAGCTGGCCAAAGAGGCGGATACGCTCATCTACCCGATCTTTTTCGACACCCGCTACGATGGGGGTCCCATGTCCCGAAACCCGAGACCGCCCTTGAGGAGGGGAGGTGGCACCACAGGTATTCCGACCGGCGGAGGTCAGGTCGGGTTGCCAACCGGCGGGGGGCAGGTCGGGTTGCCAACCGGTGGAGGTACTGTCGGGCTGCCGACCGGTCGGGGAAGGGTCGGATTGCCAGTGCCTACTCGCCGCCCAACTTCTCGCCGCCTGCCTCCACCAAGCCGCTCCCCCCGATTCCCCACCGGCGTCGGCCTCGGCCGAACTGACGCGGAATACGACCAGGGCCGCGAGTATCTGCAACAGTTGGCAGAGGTCACCGGGGGCACTCTTTACGTCTCCGAGGGCCTCCGCAACCTGGGCGATGCTTTCCGGGAAATCGCCGCCGAGCTGAGCAGCCAATACAGCCTGGCCTACAGTCCCACCAACAGGGAAAAAGACGGAACGTTTCGCCGGATCAGGATCGAGACCAACCTCCCCGACGTCATCGTCAGAGCCAAGCGTGGCTACTACAGCCAGCCCTTTTAGCAACTCCCGGACCGGCGTTCCCGCTTCTCCCACAGCGTCAGCCTTCGCCTGGCGGATCGGCTTGAGTACTTGAAGGGGACCTGGTGGAGCGGCTGACCGCCCCCCGGACAGGCTCCAGGGATTCATTGTCTTTTTCACCCGCCCTGTCGACCTGCGGACGCCTCCATTGACCTTTTGCAGCCTGTCAATTCACAATGGCGGCGAAGGATTTCTCATGACAACGCTGAAACGGGTCACCCGGGAATGCTTGGGGCTGCGACTGACGGCAGGTGTCGGAGCCGTGCTCCTCTGCCTCGTGGAACCGGCACTGGGACAGGTGGTCGTCAGCGGGACCGTCACCGACCAAGGCTTGAATCCCATCCAAGAGGTCAGCCTCCTCATTGAGAATAGCGGCGGTCCAGGTGTGGAGGTCACCACCCGTTCCAATGAACAGGGGACTTTCAGTTTCAACCTGGATCGAGCCGGGGGGTATCTCCTGCAGGCGAACCATGGCGACTATTACCCGATCAAGGACAAATCCCTGGAATTGATCACCGGGGTGAATCTCGTCAACATCGAGCTCATCTCCCTGGAGGAGTCCCGTATCACGGTCGATGTCTACCCTGACGACCATCTGTCGGTGGAGCAGGTCGCCATGTCTCAGGCGCTGGAGGAAAGGGAAATCGACTCCATCCCCGTAACCCGCTCGACCAAGCTTCGAATTCAAGGGGCCGCGGCGGTTTTGCCGGGCGTCTTGAGGGATCCGAAGGGTGACTTGCATTTTCATGGAAGCTCGGTGGAAGAAATGAACTGGTCCCTGGATGGATTCAACCTGTCCGATCCTGCCTCGGGAAAGCTGGAAATGGGTTTGGGTGCGGAATCGGTCAAATCCCTGGATCTGTTTTCCGGGCGCTATTCGGCCGAGTTCGGCAAGGGGACAGGCGGCACCATGGTCCTCAATTCCCGGATGGGAGACGACCAGTTCAGGCAGCGGTTCACCAACTTCGTTCCCGGGATCGAATTTACCCGGGGACTCCGATTCCGTGACTGGAGACCCCGCCACAATTTCTCCGGCCCCATCCTCAAGAATCGTGCCTGGTTCTTCAACAGCCTGGATCTTCTCTATGAGGAAAACATCATCCCCGAGCTGCCGGTCGGCCGGGACCGTCACGTATCCTGGGCCGTCAACAACAGCTTGCGAGTACGAGCCAAGCTCACGCCCCAACACACGTTGAGCTCAGGGTTCGTCGTGGACTATCTCAATGCGCCCAAGTCGGGCCTTTCTCCCCTGAACCCGCTGGAGACCACCCTGGACAGGCGAGCCCGCAGGTATTTCTTCAATCTCAAGGATCAATGGGTACTATCCCCCGAAAGTATCCTGGAATTCGGCTATGCGGCCTACCGCTCCATCAATCGACAGGTCCCTCAGGGAAGCGAGACCTACCGAATCACGTCCTTTGAAAGAGGCGGAAACTTCCCCATCGACACCTTGCATATCAGCAGCCGCGACCAGTGGCGAGCCGATCTGTTCAGTCCCCCCTGGGACTGGCTCGGACAGCACCAGACCAAGGTGGGAGCCAACCTTGACTATTCACGATACTTCCAGGACATCCGGCGGTCCGCCGTCGAATATTTCCGCTTGGACGGTACCCGGTCAAGCAGGCTGTCCTTCGGCGGCAGCGGCGAATTCAGTGAATGGAACCTGGAAACGGCCGCCTACCTGCAGGACCGGTGGGCCATCCAACCGCGTCTGGTAGCGGAGTTGGGTCTGCGCTGGGATTGGGACCGCGTTGTTTCCCGCGGCGTGGTTACCCCCAGATTCAGCTTGGCTTTTATGCCGGTCGGACTTGACAGCACCAAGCTTTCAGCCGGCTTTGGTTGGATTCCGGCCACCACCTACTTCCGGGTCTTCACTCGCCATAGAGATCAACATTCCATCTTTACCGACTTCGCTCCGGACGGCATCACTCCGCTGCAACCTCTCAACGCCAGGTTCTTCACTCTGGACCGATCCCTGCTCACCATTCCCAGGACACAGAATCTGAGCGCCGGCTGGCAACAGAAGCTGCCGTACGACACCGATCTCAGCCTCAATTACTTGCGCAAGAGGATGCGGAACGGATACGCACAGTTCCCCCTCTCAATCCGAATGATCCAGGACGATCGCCTCCCTCCCGGGAGTCGGACCATCCGCTATCAACTGCAGAACTTCAGGGAGAACACCTACGACTCGGTAGAGATCTCTCTAAGCAGACTGTTCCGGGCGCACCATCGCTGGTTCCTGAGCTACACCTATTCGCGAGCCCGCTCCAACGCCGCTCTGGACCTGGATACCGACGACCCCGTCCTGTTTTCCGACATCTCGGGCCGACCCTCCTGGGACGTTCCCCACCGATTGGTGTCCTGGGCATCCTTTCCCATCGGGGAAAAGACTTCCGTGGCCCTTTTTGCCGAATGGCGTGACGGATTTCCCTTCAGCATCCACGACGACAACGGCAAACAGGTCGGCAGAATCAACAGTTGGCGACTTCCCCGGCATTTCAACCTGAATATCCACGTCCAGAGAAGGTTGAGCTTCCTCGGACACCAGTGGTCGTTGCGGCCGGGTGTGGACAACGTCACCAATCGCCCCAACTACAACCTGGTCAACAACAACATCGATTCTCCCCAGTTTCACAATCTCTTCGGGCGATCCCCCAGAAAGCTGGTCGTTCGATTGCGCTGGCTGGGCAAGGCAGAGAAATGAGCCAACCAAAGCAACAATCGCTGCCAGGAGGCAGCCGTCCTGAGGCCGAGTGTTTGCCGCCGTCAGGGGTCCGGACCGGAAAAGCACGCTGGGGCAGCCCATGCCGGAGTTTCTGCTTGTAATCTTGCAGTCAATCATTCACACTCCAGCCAGGTTGAAGAGAGATTGAGGCATGCCATGAGCCTGAAAACGCTCTGCTCCATGACCTTGCTCATCTCCCTGGGGCTATCCCTCCCTGCCTCCTTTCCAGCCCAATCCTCAGTCGCCACCGAGGCTTACGATCAAGGCCAGTACGGCACCGCCTATCAGCTTGCCCGTTCCCTGGCCGAAGAAGGGGATGTCGAGGCTCAAGTCCTGTTGGGGCGGATGTTTGCCTGGGGTCGCGGGGTCCCCCGAGAC
The DNA here is from genome assembly GCA_022826755.1 of Acidobacteriota bacterium. GTDB lineage: Bacteria > Acidobacteriota > Terriglobia > Versatilivoradales > Versatilivoraceae > Versatilivorator. The sequence continues at coordinate 20,427 of JAJDUG010000016.1, read as the reverse complement.
CAGGCTGAGGCCGTGAAGTGGTTTCGGAAAGCGGCCGAGCAGGGACACGGCCTGGCTCAATCCATTCTGGGCTTGCGGTACGCTTATGGCCGCGGCGTTCCCCAGGACGATTCCCGGGCCATCGAGTGGTTTCGCCGCGGGACCAAGCGAGGCAACGCCGTCGCTCAGCACAACCTGGGCGTCATGTACGAAAACGGAAAGGGGATCGAGAAAGACGACCAACAGGCGGCGTATTGGTATCGGCTGGCTGCCGAGCAGGGCGTCCCTCACGCACAATCCAACCTGGGCAGGATGTACAGCGAAGGCCGCGGAGTCGCCCAGGACAACCTGGAAGCCGTCAAATGGTTCGAGAAGGCAGCTCAGCGGGGACTACCCCAGGCCATGCACAACCTGGGCGTGGCTTACCTCAAGGGGGAGGGTCTTGCTCAAGACGACCTGAAGGCCTATGCCTGGATCCACCTGGCGGCCCAGTTCAGCAACGGTGGCTGGCGCACCCGTGAAGTGCATCGTCAGTCAACAGAACTGAAAACCAAATTGGGCAATCGAATGTCGGCCAAGGAAATCGACAAGGCCGAGCGTCTTTCACGAAAGTGGCGAAAGAAAATGTCCCGCAGGTAAGCCGGTGTGAGGCTTCGGCGGGCGGATCATTCGAGAGTGAAACAGGGGGGCGTCAATAAAGACGAACCACGAATGAACACGAATTCGAATGGATCTCTTCCCGTTTTTCTTCGTGGCCTTTCGGCAACAAGGACCCCGTCCCGTTGATCCGGTTATCTACCTATTGAATATGGATACACAGGATGAACAGGATGAGACGCTGTGGCGCGGGAAGCCGACTGGCTGCGTTTTCCCTCACCCGAACCCAAGGGGCGTTCCCTTTGAGTGGGTCAAGAACATTGCCTTGCTTCGTGTGTCTTCGTGATCCTTCGTGTGTCTTAGTGGATAGCTCTTTTTTCTGTTGTTTCAGGCCTTAGGGTTTCCCCATCTCAGCGCTGTCTACGATTCCAACACCGGCCGCTCTCATTTCATCCACTGCGCCTTCCACATCTCCCGGATTCAAATCGACGCCCCGGCAACAATCCCGGACCACAAAGGTCACAAACCCCAGCGCCCGCGCATCCAGCGCGGTGAACTTCACACAGTAGTCGGTGGCCAGTCCCGCCACAAATACCGTGCCCACACCCTTTTGTTTCAGGTAGTCTCCGAGGCCGGTCGCCATGCGATGCCCGTTGTCATAAAACCCGCTGTAGCTGTCAATGCCGGCATCGGTGCCTTTGAGGACGACCTTGGCCCAGCGGTCTCCGTCCAGACCCGGAGCAAAGTCAGCCCCCGGCGTATTCTGCACACAATGGACCGGCCACAGCGTCTGCCGGAGCCCCGCCAACTCGATTGAGTCTCCGGCACGCTTCCCGGGATGGTTGGCGGCAAAGCTCCCGTGATCGGAAGGGTGCCAGTCCCGGGTTGCGACGATCAACTCGAATCGTGCCTGCAGCCGGTTCACCGGGGGTATCACTTCATCTCCGCCGGGAACCGCCAGCGCTCCCCCGGGAATGAAATCATTTTGAATGTCAACCACTATCAAGGCTTCCATGCCGGTTGCTCTCCAGGATCATCTTTTCTCTCAGATGGTGTAGCCTCGACTCGAGACCCACCGGATACTGCCTGGGTCGGGTCAAGCGCCTCAGGGCAGGATCCAATCGGGCCAATTGCTCTTGAGCCCTTTGGCGACAGCGATCGGCTGGCTCCGCCTGACGGACCTGCTTTCCATTTCGCCAGACCGGAATCAACAGATCCTCACCAGCCTCCCATGCCGGAGACCGCCGCTCCCGACGCACCCCGCGGGTATCCAGCAACACCTGCCTCCGGCCTGGCGCCAAGCGCACGTCATAAATGACATCCCCTACAAACCTCCCGGACTCCTGGAACCGGCGGACTTGAAGGATGCCCGGAATCGACACCTTGACCGCCTGTTCAGACAGTTTCAGCTTGTAATCCCAGTCTCCGGAGGAACCGCGAACGGCCGCCAGCTTGTAGACTCCACCCATTGCCGGCTGTCCGTCGGCGGTAACCATCCTGGTTCCGACCCCCCAGACTCCAACGGCCGCCCCCCGTCTCTTGAGGGAGGCAATGAGGTGTTCGTCAAGATCGTTGCTGGCAATGATGACCGCTTCGGCAAAACCCGCCTCGTCCAGAATATTACGGGCGTCCCGGCTGAGCCGATCCAGGTTTCCTGAATCGAGACGAATTCCCACCATCTCATGGCCCGATCGGCGCAGCTGCTTCCCTACCCGGACAGCGTTGCGGACCCCCTCCACAGAGTCATAGGTATCCACCAGGAAGACACAGTTGTTGGGGAGCGCCCGGGCGTACGCTTCGAAAGACTCAAGCTCGCTGCCAAAGGCCATGACCCAACTGTGCGCATGAGTTCCCCGGACTGGAATTCCAAAGCGCTTCCCGGCCAGAAGGTTGGATGTGCCGGCGCAGCCGCCAATATAGGCGGCCCGGCTCGCACTGAGGCCGCCATCGCTTCCCTGCGCCCTTCGCAGACCAAATTCCAGCACAGGATCTCCGTTGGCCGCCAGACACACCCGGGCCGCCTTGGTGGCAATCAGCGACTGAAAGTTGAGGATGTTCAGCAGGGTTGTTTCCAGGAGCTGGCATTGTATGATCGGCCCGCGTACCCGCAGCAACGGCTCGTGAGGGAAGACCAACGCCCCTTCGGGAAAACCGTCAACCTCGCAGGTCAGCTTCAGCCTTCCCAGGTATCTCAGAAAGTCGGAATGAAATATCGGCCGGCCATCGTTACCGGTCAACGTCCCCAGATAGTCGATTTCCTCGGCAGTGAAAGCGTATCGATCCAGGAATTCAATGACGCTGGCCAGCCCACAGGCAATGGAAAAACCACCTCCAAAGGGATTGTTTCGGAAGGTAAGATTGAAGACGGCTTCCTTCTCCTCCCAACCTGTCTTCCAATAGCCGAAGGCCATGGTCAACTGGTAAAGATCGGTCAAGAGGGCATACTGACCGCGATCATGCGCCTGATCGGATCCCAAGATCACTCATCTCCTATCAGGGAACGCGGGCGAAGCAATAGAGCGTCCGGCGGGTGCGAACGTAGAGTCGACCGTCGGCAATCGCCGGCGTGGCGAAACACTCGTCCGCCAGATCGTTGAGCGCCAGAACCTCCCATTGACCCCCTGCTTTCAATACCGGGGCCTTCCCGTTCTGGCTGATCAGGTACACCTTGCCGTCTACACCTACGGGAGAGGAATAGTAGCGGTCGGTAGCCCCGGTCAGGCGGGCCTGCTTGAGCACTTCCCCGCTTTCAGGATCCAGGGTAGTGACGATTCCACCATTCTTGACCAGGTAGAGCACGGATTGGTAGAGGAGCGGCGACGAGACGTTTGGCAAGGATTTTCGATATCGCCAAAGAACGTTGGTGCCGGTCCGGTCGCCATGCCCGCCATGTCGTATGGCCATCATGTTGTTCTGAGCCTCGAGACGGGCTCGAAAGAATTCCCAATCCCGTTCGCTCAGGAAACGATCCTTGTCCAGGTCCACATTCCGCCAAGGCTTGGCCGGCTTGAATCCTTCGATCTCTTCCAGAGACAACCGTCCGTCCCTGTCCAGATCACGGTCCGCCAACACCTGGGCGTGGGAGGGAATATCGACTCGCATGGCGCTATTTCCGCCGGATTCCCAGGCATTGAGGTAGATTCTGTCGCCGTCGATCAGCGGCACCGATTTGAGCTGCCAGGCCATGCCCCGCAGCCACCAGAGCTTCTCCCCCCGATCCAGCGAATAGGCGATCAACTGATAGGACCCCGGCACGATCAGCTCCGGAGGCTCACCGCTGCGCCGAAATACCGCTGGTGTCGAATAGCCTCGGGTGACCTCGGGTCTTTCCGTTCTCCACAGAAGCCGCCCGCTGTCCTTGTCCACCGCAACCATGTAGGAGCCGCTGTCCTGGTCACAGACCATGACGACTTTGCCGTCCGCCAGGATCGGCGAGGCAGCGTGGCCATTGATATTGTTCAATGGTCCGAACGGCAATCGCCATCGCTCGTTACCGTCTACCTCATAGGCCACCAGTCCGAAATCCCCATAAAACACGACGACTACTTCTCCATCGGTAACGGGCGTCGGCGAAGCGACGGAGTTGATCTTGTGGTACCGCTGGTCCCGGTCCCGCCTCAAGGACCTCTGCCAGAGAATGCGTCCCGTATTGCGGTCGATTCCATAGGTGACCAGTGATTCATCCGAAGCCCCGGTCAGAAACAAACGATCGCCTGCAATCACCGGCGAGGACTCTCCCGGTGGCAGGCCGGTCTTCCAGACGACGTTCTCTTCCGGCCCAAAGCGGACCGGGAGGTTTCGATCGTCGGAGACACCCATCCCGCCCGGACCTCGAAATCTGGGCCACACCGGGGCCTGGGCCCCATCCTCGGCTACGACCCCGACCGGCAGGAAACCGGCAGCCAGTCCGGCTACCAGGACTGCCAGGACATGAACCTCAAACACGCGGGTCACGGCAACAGGAAACAGGCGTCGAACTCGTTTTCTTGGCATGGAATGGGCGTCTCCTCGAAAAATCGCAAAAGGGTTCACTTCAAGGGACCTGTTTCTGAGACAGGACACTGGTATCCGGGATTGGCCAAATGAAGGTGAAGGCCGATGAGCGTCTTGGCATCGACGATCTTGCCCAGGCGGATCAGTTTCTCCAGTTGCCTGGGGGAATAGCGATGGACGGAGAGTTCCTCATCCTCATCGCCGGCCCTTCGCCCGGGCTCCAAGTCTCGAGCCAGAAAAAGGTGGAGAAGCTCGTTGCAAAATCCCGGCGTCGTATAAAATGCCGCCAGCTTCTCCAACCTGCCCGCTCTGAAGCCCACTTCCTCCTCCAGCTCTCTGGCGGCCGTCTCCTCGGGGGACTCTCCAGGATCGATCTTGCCCGCCGGCAGCTCCAGCAGAGACTGCTGCATCGGATAGCGGAACTGTTCCACCAGGAGGACGTCCCCGTTCGCAAACACCGGCACCACCGCCGCGCCTCCAGGGTGCACCACTACTTCTCGCACCGCCTGCGTTCCGGAGGCCGTGGTGATGCGGTCGACCGTGAGATCGATCACTCTTCCCCTATAGACGGTCCGGCTGTGGTTCAGCCGGTAATGTTGGTTCAGCGCAGCCTCCTGTTGACGGGACCGGGACTTCCGTTCCGCAGCCCGAATAATTTCTAGGGATCGCCGCTCAGGCTATTATAGGTTCCTTGTCATCATCCTGATAAACCTGGATGGACAGGACAGGCCATTTCACGCTCGACTGATACACCCCGACACAGGGAAAGGAAGGGCGGAGTTGCTTGAGGATGGGGACTGCGGTCTGGCGGGGACAGAGACGGTTGTTCCATGGACGTTCGCCCGCATTTCTCACCAGGACGCACCTGCATTGTTAGAGACTGTTTATTTTCAATACGTTATGGGTTCATCTGGGAATGGCAAGAAAAACAGACGGTGCTGGGCATGCCCTGGCTGGTCTTTTTTCCTCCAGCCCGCACAGGCTCCCTCGACCGTAGAAACCGCTACGCTCTTCGGTCGCGAGCACGCCCTGGAGAAAAAAATCCTGCGCCATGATCATGCCCCCTGGTGAGAAATGCGGGCTAGCCCTCGGCTTTGGGTTGCTCCTCCCGGCTCTTGCCCCGGCTCTTGGCGTCGGCAGACTTGGATTTCTTCTCCGACTCCTCCGAAATCAGCTCGATGATGGCCAATTCGGCTCCATCGCCGGCCCGCGGTCCCAGCTTCAGGATGCGTGTGTACCCGCCGGGACGATCGGCATAGCGGGCAGCAATGCTATCGAAGAGCTTCTGGACGACAGCGGCCTTAAAAAGGAATCGAGCAGCCTGGCGCCTGGCATGCAGCGTCTCTTTCTTGCCGAGAGTGATCATCTTCTCAGCCAGCGGCCTGACCTCTTTGGCCTTTTGAACCGTCGTGGTAATGCGTTCGTGCTCCAAGAGCGAGGTGCATAGATTCCTGAGCAGCGCTCGGCGGTGGGGAGGCGTTCGCCCCAGCTTTCGTCCGTGTACACGATGTCTCATCCAATCCCTCCCCAACGACAAATCCAGCGGGGAACCACGGCCGGTCTCTACTGTTCCTCGCTCACCGGGGCTTCTACCGGCTGCCCGCGTTCGTCGAGCTCCATTCCGAGACCCAGGCCCATGCTGCCCAAAATATCCTTGATCTCGTTCAACGACTTGCGGCCGAAATTCTTGGTCTTGAGCATTTCCGACTCGGTCTTCTGAACCAGCTCCCCGATGGTCTTGATATTGGCGTTCTTCAAACAGTTGTAGGACCGAACCGAGAGTTCCAGTTCGTCCACCGATTTGGCTAGATTCTCGTTGACCACTTCCACGACCTGATTGGCGGGCTCCTCCTCATCTTCGGCCTGTTCCTCGAAGTTGATGAAGATGGACATATGGTCTCTGATCAACTTGGCCGCAAGACCGACGGCGTCCTGGGGCGTGATGCATCCATTGGTCCAGACGTCCAGAGACAACTTGTCATAGTCGGTCATCTGGCCCAACCTGGAAGGTTCGACCCTATAGTTGACCTTTCGGACCGGGGAGTGAACGGAGTCAATGGGGATATAGCCGATCGACAGATCGTCATCGAAATTCCGGTCGGCGGAAATGTATCCTCGACCGTGCTTCAGACGCATTTCCATCTGCAGGCGCCCACCTTCGCTTACAGTCGCCAGATAGACGGTCTTGTCCAGGATTTCAACATCTCCATCGGTCTGAATATCGGCAGAGGTGACCACACCCGGGGATTCCGATTCCAAATACAATGTCTTGGGCCCCTCGCCATTGAGCCTGAACGACACCTGCTTGAGATTCAGGATGATATCGGTCGCATCTTCCACGACTCCCGGGATGGGAGAAAACTCGTGCAGTATGCCATCGATCCTGACCGCCGTAACGGCGGCGCCTTCGATCGAGGACAACAGCACCCTGCGCAAGGCGTTCCCGATCGTAGTCCCAAAGCCCCGCTCGAAAGGCTGTGCCGTAAACTGTCCGAAGTGTTGCTCCTGGTCCTCGCTGCTGATAGAGAGCCGTTTGGGCTTCTGAAATCCTTTCCACAACATAGGTGTTAGACCCTCCCAGGGTTGGAGCCTGCCGGCCAATGGCCTGATTGAGGTCCGAAAGACACTTCCAAGAAAACTTTCGGACGATCAACTACTTGGAATAAAGCTCTACGATCAAATGTTCCTGCACGGGCAGATTGACATCGTCTCGGGTAGGAAGGGTAAGCACCTTCCCTGACAGGTGGGAACCATCCAACTCCAGCCAGGCGGGGACCCCACGACTTCCGACCATCTCTACTGAAGTCACGATGCTTGGCACTTTGCGGCTCTTTTCGCGAACCGAAACCGAGTCACCCGGCTTCAGTTGAAAGGAGGGGATGTTGACCTTGCGATCATTGACACGAATATGGCCATGCCCCACCAACTGCCGGCCCTGCGCCCTGGAGGATGCAAATCCCAGGCGGTAGACTGCGTTGTCGAGACGCCTCTCCAACATCCCGAGGAGGTTTTCGCCGGTAACCCCTTTTTGCCGGGATGCCTTTTCGAAGTAATTCCGAAACTGACGTTCCATCAATCCGTAGATGCGCTTGACCTTCTGCTTCTCGCGCAACTGGAGACCGTACCCGATAATCTTGGATCGACGGCTTCTGCCATGCTGCCCGGGAACGAAATTCCTCTTTTCAATGGCGCAGGAGTCCTTGAAACAGCGGTCCCCCTTGAGGTACAGCTTGATTCCCTCCCGACGACAGAGACGACATACGGAACCGCGATAGGTAGCCAACTTCCTTCTCCTAATTTCTGAGACAGGACACTAGACCCGTCTCTTCTTGGGCGGACGGCAACCGTTGTGAGGAATGGGAGTGACGTCTCGAATCGACTTGACTTCCAGTCCTACTGTCTGCAGCGCTCGAATAGCGGATTCGCGCCCCGACCCGGGCCCTTTCACCCGTACGTCCACCGTCTTCATTCCGTGCTCACGAGCGATGTTGCCGGCAGTGATAGAGGCTTGCTGCGCCGCAAAGGGAGTCCCCTTCCGTGATCCCCTGAACCCCAGGGATCCCGCGCTGGACCAGCAGACCAGGTTGCCACGCGTGTCAGTGATGCTGACGATGGTGTTGTTGAAAGTCGCCTGGACGAAAACAATGCCGCTCGGGACAACCTTCTTTTCCTTTCTCCGAAAGACCTTCTTGCGTCCCTTCTTGGACTTGGTCTGAGCCTTGGCCATCACATCCACTCCAATGGAATCACGATTCCCGTTCTCAAGTCTTGGCCGTCGATTTCTTCTTGCCCGCCACGGCTCCTCTGCGAGGGCCCTTGCGGGTACGACCGTTGGTGTGCGTCCGTTGCCCCCTGACCGGAAGCGACCGTCGATGCCTCAACCCACGGTAGGAGCTGATCTCCATGAGCCGCTTGATGTTCATGGCGACTTCCTTGCGCAAGTCACCTTCAACGCCGCTCTGTTCCTCGATGATCTGGCGGATGCGGGTCACCTCTTCCTCGGAAAGGTCTCGCACCTTGGTGTCCAGACTGATGCCCGCCAGGTCAAGGATCTTGCGGGATCTTGGCCTGCCAATGCCGTGGATGTAGGTCAGACCGACCTCCACCCGCTTGTCGTTCGGTAAATCAATGCCAACGATCCGAGCCACGTCCAATCCTTTCCAGGGAGGAGAACCGGAGACCGGCCGGTCCGGCTATCCCTGACGCTGCTTGCATTTGGGGTTGACGCAAATCACCCTAACCACCCCGTGCCGCCGAATGATTTTGCATTTCGGACAAATTTTCTTGACCGATGCCCTGACTTTCATGGCTGATCTACTTGTAGCGATAGACGATCCGGCCCCGGCTCAAGTCGTAGGGGGACAACTCCACCGCCACCTTGTCTCCCGGCAGAATCCGAATGAAGTTCTTGCGCATCTTCCCGGAAATGTGAGCCAGGACCACATGCTTGTTCTCCAACTGAACCTTGAACATGGCATTGGGCAAGGGCTCCAGGACAACCGCCATCACTTCAATAGCATCTTCCTTCGACATTCAGGACCACATCCCTATAGAAGAGTTAAACCCGAACTTCCAAGAATACAACAAGTTACCTACAATTCCAACACTTGACCCGGTCCGAAACCAAACTTTCCGGATGCTGCCGGCTCATGCCCGGCGCCCGCGAATCCGACGCCCCCGCGGCCCCAGGAATCCATCGTAGTGGCGCATCACTAATTGGGCCTCGATCTGTTGAACAGTGTCCATGGCCACCCCCACCACAATCAGCAGAGAGGTCCCACCGAAATAAAATTGCACTCCCATGCCGTTCAAGATCCAGTTCGGCAACCCTTCGAAATAGCCGCCCACCCAGGGCAGGTTATTGATATGGAAACCGGTAATCATGAACTCCGGAATGACCGCAATCATGGCCAGATAGATCGCTCCTGCAAAGGTGATGCGAGTCAGAATGGTCTCGATATACTCGGCGGTAGCCCGTCCGGGCCGGATTCCCGGAATGAAACCTCCGTACTTCCTCATATTGCCGGCGACTTCCGTGGGGTTGAAGACGATGGAGGTGTAAAAGTAGCAAAAGAAAATAATGAAGGTGACATAAAGGAGATTGTAAAGTGGCTCGCCAAATCCGAGGGCATCGGTGAGGCTTCTGAAAAAACGACTGTCCTCGAACAACAGTCCGAAGGTTTGCGGAAAGGTGAGTATGGAAGAGGCAAAGATTACGGGAATCACTCCCCCCACATTCACTTTCAGGGGAAGGTGGGTCGACTGCCCCCCCATGACCCTGCGTCCCACCACGCGCTTGGCGTACTGAACCGGAATCCGCCTCTGGGCCCTCTCCACCAACACGATGAATCCGACCACCACCACCATGATGGACAGGAGCACCATGACGAACAGCGGGGACCATTGCTGCTGCACCAGTCGGGTAAAGATCTCATGGCCGGCGCTGGGCAGGCCGCTGACAATTCCGGCAAAGATGATCAGGGACATTCCGTTGCCGATGCCCCTCTCGGTGATCCTTTCTCCCAGCCACATGATAAAGGCAGTTCCCGTAGTCTGGGTCAGCATGGTCATGAACACGAATCCAAAACCAGGGTTCAGAACCACTTGAGTTCCGCCCTCGGCAGGCATCCCCTGCAAAAAGGACGCAATGCCGAACGACTGCACCAGACTGAGGATCACCGTCAGATATCGAGTGTACTGGGTGATCTTCTTGCGGCCGAGTTCTCCTTCCTTGGAAAGTCTCTCCAAATAGGGCCAAACGACAGTCATCAACTGCAGGATGATGGAGGCCGTAATATAGGGGGTAATGCCTAAGGCGAAAATGGTGAAGTTGCCGAAATTGCCGCCGGAGAATAGATCCAGAAAACCCAGAACCGTTCCCCGGCTGCGGTCGAAAATCTCACGCAGGGCCTCGGTGTTGATTCCAGGGGTGGGGATGAAAGCCCCGATCCTGTATACGGCCAGAATGCCCAAGGTAAAGAGGATTCTCTTCCTCAGGTCATTCATGTTCCAGATGTTGCGCAGGCTTTCGATCACTTGATTTCTTCGACGGCCCCCCCGGCCCGGCTGATCTTGTCCCTGGCGCTTTGACTGAAAAAGTGTGCTGTCACTTTCAGCGCTTTCGACACCTCGCCTCGACCCAGAATCTTCACTCCATCCTTGACTTTCTTGATGATTCCCCGTTCGACCAGGGCGTCCGGTGACACCGACGACCCGGCCCTGAACACCTGGAGCTGACCTACGTTCACCACCACGATCTGCTTCCTGAAGATGTTGGTGAAACCGCGTTTCGGCAAACGGCGGTGCAGGGGCATCTGACCGCCCTCGAATCCTCGCTTGGCCCTGGCGCCGGAACGGGATTTCTGTCCCTTGCTTCCCCGACCCGCGGTTTTTCCCAGTCCGGTCCCGCGTCCGATTCCCCGCCGCCTGCGGTTCCGGGTGGAACCCGGGGAAGGCTTCAGGTCGTGAAGTTCAATCATGGAGCAGCGACCTCACAATAGTGGAGAGTGCAGAGTGGTTAGTGAATAGTTGTGATTCGATCGACACGTTGAGCATACTGAACATCCCGGAGCATCCCTTCTTCACACTTCAAACTTCACACTTCAAACTTCACTCTTCACTTCCAAGAGATGGCGAATCTTGAAGATCATGCCGCGAATTTCAGGAGTATCGGGTCGGGCAACGGTCTGGTTCAACCTTCTGAAACCCAAACCTCGAATCACCTGCTTTTGCCGGGCCGAGCGGCCAATGCCGCTCCTGACCAGCTTAATCTTCAGAGGCATCTTCTGCGTTTTCTTGGGGTTGTTCTGTTTCTTCATGCCCTTGCGGCTCCGGCACCTGTAAAATTTCTTCGGGCGACTTCCCTCTCAAACGAGCAACATCTCTAATGTCCCTGAGCTGCTGGAGGCCCTCAATGGTGGCCTTCACCACATTGTGAGGGTTGGCGCTCCCCAGAGACTTGGTCAACACATTCTGAATTCCTGCCGACTGAATCACGGCTCTCACCGGTCCGCCGGCAATAACGCCGGTTCCATCGGGAGCCGGTTTCAGCAGCACCCGGCCCGCGCCGAATCGACCGACTACCAGGTGAGGAATGGTAGTGCCCTTCATCGGGACACGGATCAGGTTCTTTTTGGCCGCTTCGGTCGCCTTGCGAATGGCCGAGGGAACCTCCTTGGCTTTTCCATTGCCGTAACCCACTCTGCCGTTCTCGTCACCGACAACCACCAGGGCGCTGAAACTCAGGTTCTTGCCGCCCTTGACGACCTTGGTGACGCGATTGATCGAAACCACCTGGTCCTTGAATTGGGATTCACTCGAATCGATGTTGGCCTCCAAACGCCCTCGTTGAGTCACCATGCGGCAATTGCCTCCCTGTCGGTCTGAAAATACCCAGTCTCCAACAATGCAGGTGCGCCCTGGTGAGAAATGCGGGCTAAAACTCCAGGCCGCCCTCTCGAGCCGCCTCCGCCAATGCCTTGACCCGGCCGTGAAACAGATAGCCTCCCCGGTCGTAGACCACTCGCTTGATCCCAAGCCGGGAGGCCCGCTCAGCGATTCGGCTGCCGACGACCCTGGCCGCCGCCAGGTTGCCGCCATTCCGGTTTTGCTCGCGGATCTCCTTGTCGACGGTTGAGGCGGAAGCCAGGGTGCGGCCCTGGTCGTCATCGATGACCTGGGCGTAAATGTGACTGGCCGAGCGGAATACGGCGAGCCGAGGCCGTTGGCCCGAGCCTCTGATCTTCTTGCGCACCCGCACGTGGATGCGTTTGCGTATGTGACCTCTGGAAATCCGTTTAGCCATGTTTCCCGTTTGGGCGGCCTGCGCTTCCCGACCCTGCCGCTACTTGGCCCCCGTCTTGCCGACTTTCTTCTTGAGCATCTCTCCCGTATAACGAATTCCCTTGTTCTTGTAGGGATCGGGCTTGCGCAAGGACCGGATGTCGGCGGCGGTCTGACCTACTTTCTGCTTGTCCACTCCCGAGACGATCAGGTGTGTCTGTCGTTCCACCTCAACGCTGATCCCCTCGGGGATCGGAAAGTCGACGAGGTGGGAATACCCCAGACTGAAGACCACCGACTTCCCCTTGTGCTCAGCCCTGTAGCCGATGCCCACGATGTCGAGTTCCTTCCTGAATCCCCGGCTCACCCCGGCAACGGCGTTGGCCAACAAACTCCGGGCCAATCCGTGGAGTGCCTTCTGCTGCTTGGAATCCGAGGATCGGGTGGCGACCACCCCTTTTTCGGTCCGTTCAAAGCGAATTCCCTCCGGCACCACGCTTGTCATTTGACCCTTGGGCCCCTGAATGCGGACCTGGTCGTCCCCGATGCTCACCTCGGTGCCCTCCGGAATTGAAATGATCTGTCTTCCGACTCGTGACATGGCTGAACGTCCGCTTCAGGTTCCGAAACGCACCTACCAGATGTAACAGAGCACCTCTCCGCCAACCCCTTCCCGGCGGGCCCGGCTCCCCGTGATCACTCCCTTGGGGGTCGTGAGGATGCTGATCCCCAGATTCCCAAGTACCGAGGGAATCCTGCGCTTGGAAGCGTACACACGGCAACCCGGCCGGGATATGCGCTGCAATCCCGAAATTACCCGCTCGCCTCTGGGACCGTAACGGAGATAGATTCGCAAGGACCGCTTACTGCCCTCGTCAATGGTCTTGAAGTTGGCGATATACCCTTCCTCCTTCAGAATCCGGGTCATTTCCGTCAGCAGGCGGGAGCAGGGAATGTCGACCTTCTGGTGCTTGGCCTGCAAGGCGTTGCGAATGAGGGTGAGGTAGTTGGCGACAGGGTCAGTTAAGCTCATTCTTCATCAGGCTCCAAAAAAGCGGCCCGGTTGGCCCACCGGATCGCGGACAGTATCGGGTTCACCAGCTTGACTTGATGACCCCCGGAAGTTCCCCTCTCAAGGCCAACTGACGAAAGCAGAGGCGACACAACTGGAACTTGCGCAAATAACCGCGCGATCGACCACAGAGTCTGCAACGGTTGTATCGCCGGACCTTGAACTTGGGCTTTTTTTTGGCCTTGGCTATCAGAGCGACTCTGGCCATCGATTAAACCTCATCGTCGAAATGGGAGCCCCAAGAGACCCAACAAGCTTCTGGCTTCATCGTCGGTCTTGGCGCTGGTTACCATGCACACGTTCATTCCCTTGATTTTGCCGACCTTGGAGTAGTCGATCTCCGGAAACACCAACTGATCCCGCAATCCCAGCGTATAGTTCCCGCGCCCGTCGAAAGACCTGGTGGAGAGCCCTCGGAAGTCACGGACCCTGGGGAGTGCGATGTTGATCAGACGATCGAAAAACTCGTACATTCGGCCGGACCGAAGCGTGACCGAGCACGCGATGGCCATTCCCTGCCGAAGCTTGAATGAAGCGATCGACTTTCGGGCTCGGTTGATGACGGGCCGTTGTCCAGTGATCGCTCCCAGTTCGTCCATGGCCGAATCCAGCAGCTTGGGGTTCTGGATCGCTTCCCCCAGGCCGATGTTGACCACGATCTTTTCCAGCTTGGGCACCGCCATCATGTTGCCGTAGCCAAACTCCTTCTGCAAAGCCGGCATGATCTCCTTCTGATAGCGGTCCTTGAGTCGGCTCATGAATTCTTCTTCTCCAGCAGGCCCGCCCCCGGGAGTCAGCGATCCAGCGAGGCCTCGCACTTGCGACAAATCCGGATCTTCTTTCCATCGGCCAGAACCTGGTGGCCGATCCGCGTCGGCTGCCCGCAGGCTCCGCAAACCACCATTACGTTGGAGATGTGGATGGGGCCTTCCCTCTCCACAATCCCGCCCTTCAGATTTCGGCTGGGGTTGGGGCGGGTGTGGCGCTTGACCATATTGATTCCTTCCACAACCACCCGCTGCTGGCCGCGGATCACGCGCAACACGCGACCGACTTCCTTGAGGTCCTTTCCGGCAAGGATCTTGACCTGGTCGTTTCTCCGGATATCGATTCGGCTCGGACGTCCCATTTCAGATCACCTCCGGCGCCAGGGACACGATCTTCAGGAATCGCTTGTCCCGCAGCTCCCGGGCAACCGGCCCAAAGACGCGGGTTCCCACCGGCTCTCCCTGTTCGTTGATCAGCACGGCCGCGTTCTGGTCGAAGCGAATGTAGGAACCATCCCGCCGACGAGTCTCCTTGCGCGCCCTCACGATCACCGCCTTGACGACCCTCCCCTTCTTGACATTGCCATCGGGAGTCACATCCTTGACGGCGGCCGTCACCACATCTCCCAAGGCGGCCTTGGCCCCCGTGGAGCCGCCCAGTGGCAAAATGCAGGCGAGCCTGCGGGCGCCCGAATTGTCGGCGACTTCCAGGATGGTCCCCATTTGAATCACGGTGCAATCTCTCCGTTGACCGGCTCAGGCGCCGCTCTACCAACCCTCAACCGGCCTTGGTGATGATGCGGGACACGCGCCACCGCTTGCGCTTGCTGGTGGGGCGGGTCTCCACGATGGCAACCCGATCGCCGACGCCACAGGCGTTCTGCTCGTCATGAGCCAGAAATCTGGAAGTCCTGGTGACAATGCGCCGGTAAAGAGGATGGGGCACCCGGCGCTCCACCGAAACCACCACGGTCTTGTCCATCCCATCGCTCTTGACGATCCCTACCTTGGCGTTCCTTCGACCTGTTTTCTCTTCGCTGCTCATGGCCTTGCGCTCCCGATCCTGGATGGGACTCGTGTCCTCTATCCCGCATCCCTTTGCTGCTGCAGTTGGCGCTCCCGTCGTATGGTCTTGATCCGGGCCACGTCCTTCTTCAACTGCTGCAGCCTGTGGGTCCCCTCCGCCTGGCCCATCGCCAGTTGCAATCGCAGTCGAAAGATCTGTTCGGCCATGTCGTTTTCCTGGCTGACCAGTTCTTCGTCCGAGAAATCCCTGATCTGTTCGGGCGTCATGCCTCGCCCCCCGCATTGGGCCGGTAGACGAACTTGGTCTTGGCCGGCAACTTGTTGGAGGCCAAACGCATGGCTTCCCGCGCCACATCCCGGTCCACGCCTTCCATCTCGAAGATGACCTTCCCCGGGCGGACCACCGCGACCCAATACTCGGGGGATCCCTTGCCCTTTCCCATGCGGGTTTCCGCCGGCTTCTTGGTCACGGGCTTATCCGGGAAGAGGCGAATCCAGATTTTTCCGCCGCGCCTGACGGCACGGGTCATGGCGATCCGGGCCGCTTCGATCTGCCGGTCGGTAATCCAGGCGGGCTCCAGCACCTTCAGTCCATAGTCTCCGAAGGCGATTTCCGAGCCCCGCCACGCCTTGCCGCAGTTGCGCCCGCGCTGCTGCTTGCGAAACTTGACCTTCTTGGGCATTAACATTTCAGATCCCCACCGGGTTGATCAGAGCTTGGCGCCGATCTCCGAGGCCTTTTTCGTCACCGGAAAGAGGTCCCCCTTGTAAATCCACACCTTGACGCCAATCAATCCGTAAGTGGTAAAGGATTCGGCGAAACCATAGTCGATATCGGCCCGCAGCGTGTGTAGAGGAAGGCGACCCTGAAGGTACCACTCGGTTCGCGCGATTTCAGCCCCGTTCAGACGCCCCGCACAACAGACCCGGATGCCCTTGGCGTTGACTTTGAGGGCCGAGTCGACGGCCTTCCGCATCGCCCGCCGAAACGCAATCCTCTTTTGCAACTGAAGCGCAATGGATTCGGCAACCAGTTGTGCCTCGAGTTCGGGGCGATGAATCTCATTGATGTTGATGAAGACTTCCCGATTGGTCCTCTGCTGCAAATCCACCTTGAGCTTGTCGATCTCGGAACCCTTGCGGCCGATGATGATTCCGGGCCGGGAGGTGTAAATGGTGACTCGAATCTTGTTGCCGGGCCGCTCGATCTCAATGTTGGAGACTCCGGCGTGCCCCAACTGCTTCTTGAGTTCCGTCTTCAGGCGCAGGTCTTCGTGCAACAACGTTCCATAGTCCTTCTTGGCGTACCAGCGGGAACGCCAGGTTTTGTTGTATCCCAAGCGAAGACCAAAGGGATGTACTTTCTGTCCCACGCGTCCCTCCCTATCTATTCGTCCGACACATGAATCGAGATGTGGCTCATCCGCCGCTGGTAACGCAATGCCCGCCCCATGGGAGCCGGGCGCATCCGCTTCATCCGCGGTCCCTCGTTGACGTAAGCCTTGCTCACCAACAACCGGTCCACGTCGGTGGCCTCGTCTTTCTGTTCCGCGTTGGCGATGGCCGACTTCAGGACCTTGGTGATCTGCGCGGCTGCCCTCTTCTTGGTAAAGCGCAGAATGTCCAGCGCTTCCGAAACGTTTCGCCCCCGGATCAGGTCAATAACCAACCGCACCTTTTGCGGCGAGCTGCGGATGAATTTTGCGGTAGCACGAGCTTCCATCAGATTTGAGCTCCAGGCCGACCTCTCAGGCCTCAGGACCGCGATGCCGTTTTCTCGGAGGACTTGGAGCTGTGCCCCCTGAAAAGGCGGCTGGGGGAGAATTCTCCCAGCTTGTGTCCCACCATATTCTCAGTCACGAAGACCGGAATGAATTTCTTGCCGTTGTGCACCGCGAAGGTGTGGCCGACCATGTCGGGAATGATGGTGGACCTCCTCGACCAGGTCTTGATCACCCTTTTCTCGAACCGCTTGTTCATGCCGTCTACCAACCTGGCCAGGCTGCGGTCCACAAAAGGTCCCTTTTTTACGGATCGGGCCATCTCCTCACCTCCCGGAGGTCCTGCTACTTGCCCCTTCGCTTCACGATGAACGAATCGGTTCTCTTGTTGTTTCGGGTCCTGAATCCCCTGGTTGGCTGTCCCCAAGGCGTCACCGGATGGCGCCCTCCGGAGGTCCGGCCTTCGCCGCCTCCGTGGGGATGGTCGACCGGGTTCATGGCCACGCCCCGCACGGTCGGTCGACGTCCCAACCACCGATGCTTTCCGGCCTTGCCCAGGCTGACGTTGCTGTGGTCGGTATTGCCCACCTGGCCGACCGTCGCCAGACAGTCGAGGTGGACCTTCCTGACCTCGCCGGACGGCATCTTCACCTGGGCGTAGGTACCCTCCTTGGCAACCAGTTGAGCCGCACTCCCGGCCGAACGGGCCATTTGGGCTCCCCCGCCCTTCCGCAACTCGATGTTGTGGATGGTGGTGCCCAGCGGGATATTCTTCAATGGCAGGGCATTGCCGACCAGAATGTCGGCGTCCGGTCCGGAAACGACCGTAGCTCCAACATCGAGACCCACGGGATGAATGATGTAACGCTTATCCCCATCCCTGTAGTGAAGCAGCGCAATTCGGGCCGATCGGTTGGGGTCGTATTCCACCGCGGCTACCTTGGCCGGCACACCGAATTTGTCGCGCTTGAAATCGATGTGGCGATAGAGTCTCTTGTGCCCTCCCCCTCGATGGCGCACGGTCATGCGACCCAGATTGTTACGGCCCCCGGTCCTGGACTTGCCCGTGGTCAGGGTCTTCTTGGGACGCTTGCGGCTGAGTCCCTCGGAAGTCGTCACCGAGGTAAACCGCAGCGAGGGTGTAAAGGGTCTGAAGGTTTTAAGGCCCATGGCTAGGTAGTGGCTAGTGAATAGTGGTTAGTGATCAGTTTCGGGAACAAGACCGCACCGTATGCCATCGTTAAGCTCGTATCAAGAATGGTTGCTTCCTTCACTCTTCACTCTTCACTCTTCACTAAGTTATGTCCGCGTATTCAATCATCTTTTCGCCGGGCTTCAACTTGACGAAGGCCTTCTTCCAATCGGGCCGCCGCCCGACATAGCGTCCCTGTCGTCGTTCCTTACCCTTGAAGCCGGCGGTATTGACCGAAGCCACTTTTACGTTGAAGAGCTTCTCGACGGCTTGCTTGACCTGATGCTTGTTGGCCCGTGCAGACACTTCAAAGCACAGATACCTGTGGTCTTCCTTCAGACCCAAGGCCTTCTCGGTGATGATCGGGCGCTTTACGATCGAGGCCGGATTCACGCTTGCAGACCCTCCTGAAGTTTCTCAATGGCCTTCCTGGAGAAAAGAACACTCCTGGAATTCAGCAAATCGTAAACGGTAATCCCACGACTGGATACGACTTTCACTTCCGGCAGATTGCCGGAGGCTCGGGCCAGGTTCTCATTCTCCCCATTGTCCACGATGAGAAGCTTTCTCCGCGTCTCCAGCTTCCGCAGCACCTGGTCCAACTCCCTGGTCTTGTGATTGGGCAAGGAAAAATCGGCGACCACCCTGATACAGTTCGAGGAGAACCTGTCGCTCAGGGCCGAACGCATCGCACCCTGCAACATTTTCCTGGGAAGGCGAAAGGCGTAGGACCTGGGCTTCGGCCCATGGGCCACTCCACCCTTTCTCCAGAGTGGATTGCGGGAGCTTCCGACCCGGGCTCTTCCGGTACCCTTCTGCCGCCAGGGTTTTCGACCCCCGCCACGCACCTGGGCGCGGGTCTTGGTGGCGTGAGTTCCTTGTCTGAGGCTGTCACGGTAGTGTTTCACCGCCAGATAGAGCAGGCTCTTGTTGACTTTGACCGAAAAAACCGTGTCGTGGAGATCGAGTTGACCAACCACCTCATTCTCCAGATTCACAATATCAAGCGTTGCCACGACCCGCTCCATTGGCCCGCCGCCAAGCCGGGCCGCCAGCTCTATCGCCGGTTTCTGCGAACAATCAAATAGTCCCCGTTGGCGCCGGGAACGGCTCCCTTGACGATCAGCAGGTTCTTTTCCGCGTCCACGCGCGCAACCTTCAACCCTTTTACCGTTACCTGGCGCTGTCCCATGTGACCGGCGCCCTTCATGCCCTTGAGCACACGCGAGGGGAATGCCGAGGCACCGATCGATCCTGGAGCCCGATGAAACATGGATCCATGACTGGCCACGCCCCCCCTGAAATTGTGCCGCTTCATCACCCCGGCGAAACCCTTGCCCTTGCTGACACCGGTCACGTCCACTTCGTCGCTGTCGCTGAACTGGTCCACCAGCACTTTGGATCCCACGGCCGTATCTTCGACGCCATCGGACAAGCGAAATTCCTTCAGGAAACGAACCGGAGCCACCTTGGCCTTCTTGAAATGGCCCTGCATGGGGCGACCGACTCGCTTGGGAGAAGTGAACTCGATCAATCCCAGTTGGACGGCGTCATAGCCTTCCCGATTGGCCGTCTTCTTCTGCACGACCACGCAGGGACCGGCCTGGATCACGGTCGCCGGAACCACGCGCCCCCCGTCTTCAAACAACTGGGTCATCCCGATCTTGACACCCAGAATGCCATTCAACATCGGTCAAGCTCCCGGTGACTGGCTGCATGCGCCGGATTGCGTACCGGACCCGGCCTGCAAGGACGGACAATACCCCTCACTCTCACTTGTGCTCCTTGCCATAGGCCTTGATCTCTACGTCAACCCCTGCCGGCAGATCGAGCTTCATCAAGGCATCGATGGTTTGAGGGGTGGGCTCCAGAATATCCAGAAGCCGCTTGTGAGTCCGTATCTCGAATTGTTCGCGCGACTTCTTGTCCACGTGGGGGGACCGAAGGACGCAGTATTTGTTCTTGGCCGTGGGAAGCGGGATCGGCCCGGCGATTCGAGCCCCGGTTCGCCGGGCCGTATCCACGATCTCTCCGGCGGATTGATCCAGAATCCGGTAGTCAAAGGCCTTCAATCGGATGCGTATCTTTTCGTTCAACATCGATGACTCTCATTCGCGCAGGCAACCGGCTCAAGGAAACAGGGCGCCCCTATTCCAGTATCTCGGTAATGGTGCCGGCCCCCACCGTACGCCCTCCCTCCCGAATCGCAAACCTCAACCCCTTCTCCATCGCGATCGGCGTGATCAACTCGATCTCCAGGCTCACGTTGTCTCCAGGCATCACCATCTCCGTCCCTTC
>JAJDUG010000073.1 GCA_022826755.1 Acidobacteriota bacterium | reverse complement strand
TCGGCCACACCGGTCAGCCCTCTAAGGGGATGCCTGCCGAGACTGAGAATCAGGCCCAAAACCCGTCTGAACACTGTGGGGACGTCGAGATCAAGCCTCAATCAGCAATAGGTCACCCTTCATGAATAGTTCGGGCTAGGGGATGAAGGTGATCGAGTGGTTCGCCCGATAGCGGCCATTACGTATCCGCTCTCCATCCGACCTCAACCAACATACGATGGAAGCAAAGTTAATCCGGCAACTCAACAACATCCCCTGTTTTCTACACCATACCCTCATCTTGTTCAATGATCTATGAGGAACTGAAACCGAACAGTTGCCGACAATAACAATCTCGGCCGTCAGTGAATCCTCAACTCGGGGACGATCAGCCAGGGCGCCGGATGGGTGACCTCCGACAGCCGCTTTTCGAGCAAGGACTCCAGGGATTGCCCGCGGCTGGAGATTTGAGCCCAATCCCCCTCGAGCAGGCTCTCCCACAGGCTCTTGGGCTTGGGGTAGAGCACCAGTTCCACCTTTTCCTCCGCGGGAATGTTCAATTCCTGCTTGAGCAGATCCAACGCCGTGCTCAGTCCGCCCACCGCATCGATCAGTTGATTCTGCCTGGCCTGATTTCCGGTAAAGATCCGGCCGCCGGCCTGCCGTTCCAGCTCCTCGACGGTGAGGTGGCGTCCTTCAGCCGCCTTCTCGACAAAGGTGTCGTAGATGTGGCTCATCCATGCCTCGACCTCGCCTTTCTGCTTGGCGTTGAGAGAGGTCGTGGGGGAAAGGATGTCGGCATTTTCGGCCAGCTTCACCCGGTCCACGGTGATTCCCAGCCATTGATCGAATAGGCCGCTCAGGTTGAATTTCATGAAAATCACCCCGATAGAGCCGGTGACGGTTGAAGGCTGAGCCACGATCTTGCGGGCGCCCATGGCGATGTAGTATCCGCCCGACCCGGCCACTCCGCCCATGCTGACCACCACCGGTTTCCCGGCCTCTTCCATGAGTCGAATCTCGCGCCAGATCTTGTCGGATCCCACGGCGGAGCCGCCCGGGCTGTTTACCCGGAAGAGCAGGCCTTTCACACTCTTGTCCTCCCGGATCTTCCTCAGCCTGGACACGATGGTGTCTCCACCCATGGTATTCTCCCAGGTTTCGTCGCTCCGTCCGGTCATGATCGGACCGATGCCGCCCAGCAGCGCCACTTTGTGCGGTCGGGAGGGCTTCTTGCGGCGCTTGACGGCTTTCAGGTAGTCCGACGCCGATATGGAACGGTATTCCGGTTCTCCTCCGGAGGACTCGGTTTTCAACCGTTTCCGAATTTCATCCTCGTATCCGAGGTGGGTGACCAGGCCCGCGGCCAGGGCCGAGGATGCACTCAGGATCCCGTTCTGCATCAGGCGATCCAACTCTTGCGGCTCGATCCCGCGCTCCCGGCTCAGGGCCTGCTCCAGGCGTTGCTGAATGTCGGACAGGAGGCTCCGGTACATGGTACGGAATTCCGGGGTCATTCCGGATCGGGTGAAGCTTTCGGGACTCTTGTACTCCTTGAATTGGAGCACGTCGGGTCGGACCTTCAGCTTGTTCATCATCTTGCTGTAGAAACTGACTTCGGCCACCAGGCCATTGACCATCAGGGCAGAATCCTGATTCAGGTGGATCTCGTCGGCAGCCGAGGCGAGGTAAAGGTCCTTGTCGCTGACCAGGTCCAACGACAGGTAGGCGTAGATTTTCTTGCCGGATTCTCTGAATTCGTGCATGAAGGATCGGATCTCTTCCACGCTGGCCCAGCTCGATTGCACGGGATAGATCCTGCAATAGATCGAGGCAATGCGCGCATCCTCCGCGGCGGCCCGCAAGGCCTGTCCCATCTCCAGCAGGGAGAATTTGCCTTGCCCCGTGAACTGCGCCAGGGGAGAGGTCGGTGGCAGGTCCGACAGTTCACCGCCGATAGAGAGTTCCAATACGGAGTCGTTCCGGACCTTGACTTCCGCCGGCCGGGTGAGGCGAATCAGTGCAAAGACCATGATCCCGAACAGGATCAACAGAACCCCCAGAATGACACCAAAGATCTTTACGCCCTTGCTGGCCATGATTCCTCCTTGCCTCGAAATTCCGGCGGCAATTGGACTCTCTATTCCCCGCGGGGCCGACCGGGATGACTGCTTGCGGGTCCGGTCCCCGATTCATCCGCTTCCGGCCGCCTGCCTTGGCCGATTGAACGGCACGGAATTTCCCCGGCAGTCTTCCTCGTAAATACGGCAAAGACTGGGGGTTAGGCGCGCAAGCACCGGCTATGCTACCATCCCCTGGCAGTTTTGGGAATGGACTGGGACCGGTGAGAACAGGTGGGGCCGGATTCCCGGTTCAAGAGATGGAAACTCCGTCTGTTTTCCGTGAGGGACTCATGAAGAGATGGGCGGCCTGGGTCTTGCTGCTTGGGGCGGGGTGCTGGTGGAGGCCCGGTCAGGATGCCGGGTTCGAATTCTTCGCCGAGGCTTACGTGGAGGAACTGTTGGCCATGAGGCCCGAGTGGGCCACCCTGCTGGGAGATCACCGCTACGACCACCGTCTCGACGATTACTCCGGTGAGGGTGTGGATCGGGACCTCGCCTTTCAACGCCGATCACTCCGGCAGCTTGAGACCATGGATCCGGCGCGGCTCAGCGAAGTCAACCGAGTGGACTACCGGATCCTGAAAGCCAATATTCAGTCCATGATCTTTCGGCTGGAGGACTTGAAGGAATACCGGTGGAATCCCATGGTCTACAACGTGGGCAGCGCCGTCTATTCCCTGGTGGCGCGCGAGTTCGCGCCCCTGCCGGAGAGAATGGCCAGCCTCCGAAAAAGGCTTCAGGCGGTTCCCGCGGTGGTCGCGGCGGCCAAGGCCAATCTGCGGAATCCCCCCAGGATCCATACCGAGACCGCCATTCAGCAGAATCAGGGCACGCTGCGCCTCATTGCCGAGGGGCTGCAACCCTATCTGGACCGGTGCCCCAACCTGGAGGAGTCGTTTTTCCAGGCCCGACAGCAAGCTGTCCAGGCCCTGGAGGACTATGGGCGATGGCTGGAAGACGACCTGCTGCCCGGCGCGCGCGGCGACTTCAGGCTGGGGGAACGGCTGTACGGAGCCAAGCTGAGGCACACCCTGGAGTCGGATCTGTCCCTGGAGGAAATCCGCCAGGCCGCCATGCAGGATCTGAACCGCACCCGCGAGGACCTCGCCGCAACCGCCCGCCGCCTCTACCCCAGCCTCTTCCCCCATGGCCGCCTGCCGCAGGACCCGAAATCCGTGGTCCGAGAGGTGCTCGACAAGCTGGCCGATTCCCGTCCGGACAATGAGACCATTGTGGACAAGGCGCGTCAGTCCCTGGATGAGGTGACCCGGTTCACCCGGGAGCAGGAGTTGGTGACGGTTCCCCAAGAACCCATCCGGATCATCGTGATGCCGGAGTTCCAGAGGGGGGTGGCCGTGGCCTACTGTGATTCTCCCGGTCCTCTGGAGACTCATGGCGAGACCTTCTACGCCATCTCTCCAACACCTGCCGACTGGCCGTCCGATCGGGTGAGGTCGTTTTTTCGGGAGTACAATGACTATATGCTGCAGGAGTTGACCATCCATGAGGCCACTCCGGGACACTATCTCCAGATCGCCCATGCGAACCGGTTCCGGGCGCCTACCAGGATACGGGCGATCTTCAGCAGCGGAACCTTTGTGGAAGGGTGGGCGACCTATGCAGAGCAGCTCATGGCGGAGAAGGGCTTTGGCGGGCCGTCTGTCAAGATGCAGCAGTTGAAGATGCGCCTGCGGCTGATCATCAATGCCATCATCGATCAACAGGTCCATGCCGGCAGCATGAGCCGCCAAGAGGCCATGGATCTGATGATGAATGAGGGATTTCAGGAAGAAGGAGAGGCAGCCGGCAAGTGGCGCCGGGCCTGCCTGACGTCGACCCAGCTCTCGACCTACTATGTCGGCAACCGTGAAGTCAATGCCATACGAGAGGCCTACGAAGCCAGGCACGGACCCTTGACGGACTTCAAGGCCTTTCACGACCGAATGCTGTCCTTTGGGTCGCCGGCGCCCAAGTATGTGCGGGAACTGATGGATCTCTAAGGCAGGTTCGGATCTCGGAAAGTCTGTAACGCCGGCAGGCGGTGTGTTCACCGGCGGCTTGACTCTTATAATCGGACAGGCGGTTCGAGGCTTCCAGGTTCGACCGCAAGGGCGCTCGAAGGAGTTCTGATGATTCCTCTATCGGAAAGACTCAAGCAGCCGAAACCTCTCCTTTTTGACGGGGGATTCGGCTCGCAACTGTTCGCCAGAGGCATTGAGCTGCCCAACAGCAGCGTGGCCAACGAGTTGCATCCGGAAGATGTCGTCAGCATCCATTGCGCCTATATCGAAGCCGGAGCCGATGCCATCGGCACCAACACCTTTGTGGGATCCACCCTGCACCTCAAGATGGCCGGGAAAGATCCCGCCGGGTGCGACCGGCTGGCCAGGGCCGCGGTGGAGCATGCCAAGGCCGCGGTTGAGAGAAGCGGCAGGGAGACCTACATCGCGGGCTCGTTGGGGCCCTCCCCGGGAGCCATCGAAGCCGACAGCGGCGACACCACCTTTGGAATCGCCAACCACCTGGTGAGAGATGCCCACCGGAGACTGGCTGACGCCCTGGCGGAAGGCGGCGTCGATTTCTTCTGCATCGAGACCATGTTTTCGGCCCGGGAGGCGTCCATTGCCGTGGATGTGGCTCGCCGATACGGCCTTCCGGTGGCCGTCAACCTCACCTACAAGTACACCCGGGACCGTGGCAGCGGCAAGGTGACCTACAGGACGGACTGGGGCCACTCGGCCCCGGATCTGCTGGAAGTCTTTTCGGCGGGAGAGTTGTCGGGGGGAGACAATCTGCTGGAGCACGTGGACCTGCTCGGCCTCAACTGCGGCGCCGAATCCAGACGGGAGGAGCATACGGGCATGCCCTATGCCATCCAGGGGATCAAGGAGTTGCGGGAGGCGATGGCCTCCAGGCAAATAGAACCGAAACGAATGATGGCCTACCCCAACGCCGGGATGCCTCAACTGGACGACGACCTCAGGAGCTACTACACCCAGACCCCCGAGGAAATGGCGGGGCATCTGCCCGACCTTCTGAAGGAAGGAGCCTACTTTATCGGAGGCTGCTGCGGCACCACCCCGGCCCATATCCGGGCCTTCCGCGAGGTGCTGGAGGCTTCGGAGCGGACGAGCTAGCGAGGCCGTGCCTTAGACCGACAAGCCAGGAAAAAAGATATCCACGAAGGACAACCGAGGGCCACGAAGAATACTGCGGTTGTCCACGGAGCGCACTATGTCACACCAATGAATAGGGGAGCGCTGCCTCAGAAAAATCAAAGTCGACCCTGCCTTCGTGACCTTGCGGACCCCTCGCGGTTCACCTCAGCGCCTTGGTGGCCCTTCGTCTTTCTTCGTGTGTCTTCGTGGATAACTCCTTTTACCCCGTCGCATGCAGCGCGAAACCGGTTTTCCCATTGACGCCATTCCGGGAAGCCCAGCAGTTGATCCAGTTCCTCGAAAGTGGCCAGTTCGTCCAGGTATTCTTCGGGTGAGCTACCGTCTTTCAATTTCGACAAGGTGCGTTCCATGGCCCGGACCGAGGCCATCAGGGTGGTCAGGGCGTAGGCGACGACCTTGTATCCCAGGGTCCGGAGTTGTTCCAGGGAGAGCAGGGGCGTCTTCCCCCGCTCGACCAGGTTGATCATGAGCGGTTTGTGGAAGGCAGCGCTGATCCGCTCGATCTGATCCAGGCTGGTCGGGGCCTCGATGAAGATGATGTCGGCTCCCGCCTGCTGGTAGAGTTTTCCCCTGTGAATGGCATCGTCGAATCCGGTGACGGCAATGGCATCGGTGCGGGCGATGATCAGAAATCGGTCGCTGCGCCGGGCGGCGACGGCCGCCTCCAGCTTGCCCGCCATCTCCGAGGCTTCAACCAACTCCTTTCCCGGCGTGTGCCCGCACTTCTTGGGGATCAGTTGATCTTCCAGTTGGATGGCCTGGGCCCCGGCCGCTTCGTATTCCTCCACGGTCCGGCGCACATTGACCACTCCGCCGAATCCCGTATCGGCGTCCGCCAAAACCGGGATGTCGACGCTGCGCACCAGGTGGTGCAAGCGCTCCAGCATCTCGGAAAAGGAGATCAGGCCCGCGTCCGGGAGGCCC
Organism: Acidobacteriota bacterium; assembly: GCA_022826755.1. Classification (GTDB taxonomy): domain Bacteria; phylum Acidobacteriota; class Terriglobia; order Versatilivoradales; family Versatilivoraceae; genus Versatilivorator. The sequence goes on along the minus strand of JAJDUG010000073.1, from coordinate 92,627 downwards.
AGGTGAGAGGCGGAGTGCCCGAACCCGGAGAGGTAAACGGCTTCGAAGCCACAGCGCTCCACCACTTTGGCGGAGACCATGTCGTAACAGGCAGGGACCAGCAAGGGCTGGGGAAGCGCCAGGCGCTGCTTGAGGATAGTCGAGCCCATCAGGCGTCCGGAGTCGGAAGAGAGAGGATTCCCTCGACCGTTCTGGGTCCGAACGCCACTGAGAGAATCAGTTTGCCGTCGGTCTCGCCGTGCCCGCTGGTCAAGTCCAGATTCAGGTGGTGGGCCTGAAGTTGTCCCTTGGCCGATCGGCTCTCCAGAGAGATTTGGCGGCTTGAGCCCTGCTGGCCTGCGGAGCCCTCGGGGGCCTTGGGAATGAGCAGCAGGGTCCACTGGTCGGCGGTCACGGCCTTGGCCCGGAGATCGTATTGCCCGGTTGACACCTTCGTTCCCGCGCTTTCGACTGCTCCACTGATCTCCAGGGTGGCGCGGCCGCAATGGAAGACAAACCCTTCCTTCACGTCAGCCATGTGCTCCGCGTTGTAGGGGAGGGTGAAGTAGCTCAACTTGAGTTGAACGCCCTCGGCTGAAGCGCCTACGGTCTTGCGGATATGGGGGTGAGACAGAACCAGCGCCGTCAGGGTGCAGAGCAACGCAACGGACAATCCAAGCTTTTTCATGGGGAAACTTCCTTTCGCAGTCCGGGAGTGGGTTGGATCAATAGAGGCATCGAGGTTCGACTGCCGATCTCAATCATCGGCGGACTTGTCCTCGTCCTCCTTGTACATGTAGCGGATGCCGTGTTTGAAGATCAGCAGATTGGGTTCGGGGTCGCGGTTGAACTTGATGCAATTGCGGTCATACCACTCGATGATCCCTTGCATCCGTTCTCCGTCGTGGAAGACCAGCACCATGGGCGTCCTGTTCTGCATCTGCTTCAGGTAGTAGAAGCTTTCGGCGTTGGTCTGTTCCGGAGGAGTCGGTCGCTTCTTCTGCGATCGCACGGTCATCTTGTCTTTGATATCCGATAGCGACGGACGGATGAGCCGTCGATTCATGGAAAATCCTCCTCCCTCTTTGCCTGGATTGTGTGCAGAGTCGCGGCAGGCCGACTGCCCCCCGCCGCCAGGTTTCCACCCAACCACTGCCGCTTGTCAAGAGAACTGAAGTCTTCCGCGTTCCGATGGAGACTCGGAAACCTGCGAGCACTTCCGGACGGACGATAAGAAACTCATTGGCCGGCCAACGGCCGTGTCACAGCGCTGGCCCGCGGAGTCTTTCGAGGTGGCCTGTGAGCGTCAAGATTAACGGTAGTTTAGCATGGGCCCCATTCCGCCACAAGTCCCAAGAAGACAGCGTTCAGGTTGGGGGCGTGGCGCCCACGCCGCTCAGCCGGAAAAGAAATCGGTCCAGAGCCAGCGACTTGTTGAGATTGCGCCCCAGTCCCTTCATCAAGCGGTCGAGAGAGCCGACGGCATCGACAATCTGTCCGAAAGTCAGGGCGGAGCCGATTTCGGACAACTCCGATCGCAGATCGATATTGGTGAGGTTGTCGCCAGGCGCGCCCAGTTGAATCAACATCAGGTCGCGCAGCAAGTCGTACAGCACACCCGTCTTGAACTCGAATTGCCCCTTTTGCCGGGGCGAGGCCAGAGGCTCGGTGATTCGCAGGGCCCGGTGATAGGACAAGGCTCCGGCGCAGGCCCGGATCGCCTCCAGCATTTCCCCGCGGGCCTCCCGGTACTGCTGCAGGTCCAGGTTCAAAGCCCGTCCCAGGCTGCCCCGGGATATCCGTCCCACCAGGGGAAGATCCTGGGCCGGGTGGATCGATCGTGGCCGGAGGATGCTCTCCAGTTCGGCCGGAGAGAAGGGATAGAACTGAATGCGCTGGCAGCGGGAACGGAGGGTGCCGGGAAGGTCGTTGGGAGCATCGGTCACCAGGATGAGGATGGAGGTCTCAGGCGGTTCCTCCAGAGTCTTGAGAATGGCGTTGGCGGCTTCCAGGCGCAGCCGGTGGGCCTGGTCGATCACAAAGACGCGGCGGCGGCCTTCAAAGGGTTTGAAAAAGACCTCGCGAATCAGATCTCTCATCTGATCTATCTTGATGAAAGCTCCGTCGGGCGCGTAGCTTCGAACGTCGGGGTGCACCCGCTGCTCGATCTTGCGGCAACTCCCGCAGTCGTCGCAGAAGTCATCCTCATGTTTCTGACAATTGGCCGCCTTGGACAGGAAGTGGGCCAGGGTCCCCTTGCCGACTCCCGCGATGCCTGCAAAAAGCAGCGAGGAAGGCAGGCGGCCTTCGGCAAGACTTCGCCTCATCAGGTCCCGAACCGGGGCATTTCCCAGAAAATCGCTCCATCCCATCAGACCCGTCCTCCCGGAAGAAAGGTCGAAACCAGCCCCAGGATTTCCTGATGCAACTCGTCGACGGTCCGGCTTCCGTTCAGGACCCGGATCCGGCCGGGCTCCCGTGCTGCGATCTGCAGGTATCCTTCCCGGACGCGATGGAAGAATGCCAGAGACTCCGCTTCGAATCGGCCTTCGTCCAGCCCCGTTCGACGGTTCCTGTCCCTGGCTCGGGCCAGGGAGAGAGAGGGCTCGATGTCAATCAGGACCGTGAGGTCAGGCTTCCTGCCGCGATTGACCATGTGATCGAGGGTTTCAACCACGGAGAGATCCAGTCCGCGGCCGTAACCCTGGTAGGCGGCGCTGGCATCCGCAAAACGGTCGCACAAGACCCATTTGCCCTCTTCCTGAGCCGGAATGATCTGCCGGTGCAGGTTCTGGTTGCGGGCCGCGTAGTAGAGCAGCAACTCGCTCAAGGGCAGCAGTCCCCGGTTTCGGGAGCTCAGCAACAGCGTCCGAATGGACTCTCCCACCGGAGTCCCGCCGGGTTCCCGCAGTACGGCCACCTGGATGCCGCGTCGGGTCAGGGAATCGGCCAGCAGCCTCACTTGAGTGGTCTTGCCGCAGCCGTCCAATCCTTCGAAGGAAATGAATGGAGGCATGGGGAAACCAGGGTTCAGGCCCGACCACGGGGCCGGGATCCTTGGCAAAATAGCACATATCCGAAGGCCCCAACAAGGCGGGCGCCCCGGTGCCCGCCCGCTTGCCGGGGCGTTTGGAAATCGGCCGGGAGTTGAGGTAAGATGGCCCCTTTTCGAGGCGGCGGGGACAGTTGGCCAGGGGGCTCGGGAATCGCCGGGATCGGAATGGCGCGAGGAATTCCCCGGGTCGGCGATTCGGTTCCGCAGGAGCTTCAAGCCGATGGGTGTCATCGCTGGAAATGTCCAGCGGGTGATGGAGACGGTTGCCGAAGCGGCGCTGAAGTCGGGCCGCCGCCCGGAGACGGTGCGGTTGATGGCAGTGTCCAAGTTGGTGGATGCCGACCGGGTCCGCCAGGCGCTTGCGGCCGGTGTTGACTGCCTGGGCGAGAATCGTGTTCAGGAGGCCCAGTCGAAGAAGGACCGTTTGGCGGGACTGGATTATGAGTATCATTTGATCGGCCCGCTCCAGAAGAACAAGGTCAACCGCGCGGTGGCCACCTTCGATTGGATCCAGACCGTGGACAGCCTCGATCTGGCCAGGCGCATCGATCGGTCGTCGGCCAGACTGGGCAAGAGGATCTCGGTGCTGATCCAGGTCAATATTGGTAGAGAACCGCAAAAAGCGGGGGTGGCGGAAGAAGAGCTGGAAGAGGTGGCCCGGCAACTGGTCGGCCTGGACTTCATCTCGGTTCAGGGACTGATGGCCATTCCCCCCTACATGGACGATGGGGAAGCCGTGCGTCCCTATTTTCGCCGGTTGAGGCAGTGGTTCGATCGATTGGCGGGCCTTCATCTGCCCAAGCTGCGCATGCAGGTTCTCTCCATGGGAATGAGCCACGATTATCCCGTGGCCATTGAGGAAGGTTCCACCATGGTCCGGGTGGGGACAGCCATCTTCGGGCGACGCCCGCCGGCCTGAAGGAATATCGACCGATGGAATCGAGGTCCATTCAAGCAATTCTGATCGGTCTCGGGGGGGTCGTCTTTCCGGGGCTGGGGCACCTGATTCTGGGGAAGCGGGTACGCTCCCTGCTGTATGCCTTTCCCATCCTGTTGTTGTTCGGCCTGGGGCTGAGCCTGGGGGGGAAGCTGCATACGCTGGCCGCCGAGCAATTTATCGAATTCGTATTTCTCTTCGCCGACCTCGGAATCGGACTTCTTTATTTTCTGGCCAGGTACTGGGGCTACGGCGCCGGCAACCTGGAGAGCCAGTCATTCGATTACGGGACCACCTATCTGGCCGTGGCCGGGTTGCTCAACCTGCTGGCCGCCCTCAACGCCTACGACATCGCCGTGGGCCGCAAACGATGACATGGTGATTTCGCACTTTACGGCTTTGGTGATCTTCGCCTTTTGCGTGTCGACCGTCTTTGCGCTCAGCAGCAAGGAAACCCCCCGCGAGCGGCTGCGCTACGGCATTTTCGTATTCGCGATCTTTCTGGTGGTATCCCTGGGACTGGGGTGGCTGATGGCTCCGTTCCCACGCTGAATGGCACGGGCTGCGAGGGTTGCTCAACGGGAATTCAGGCTCCAACGCAAGAGCCGGGCCACCTGTTGCGACTGCACTTCCAGCAGGTGGGCCGCCTGCCGGATGGCTGCCGAGACCGGCAGAGGCGAGGCCACGATGCTGAAGAGCGCGGTGAATCCCTGGTCAAACAAACCGTCCACGTCACCGGTCACGCCTCCGGCAATGCCGATCACGGGCACCCCGTGGATCTTGGCAACCTTGGCCAGCATTCCGGGCCCCTTTCCAAAGGGCGTCTGAAAGTCGATCTGGCCCTCTCCGGTAAAAATAAGGTCCGCCTTCGCCACCTGCCGTTCGACCTCGAGCAGTTCGAACACCAGGTCGCTGCCGGGTCTCAGGTGCGCACCCAGCAGGCCCATGAACCCTCCGGCAATGCCTCCGGCGGCGCCGCTGCCGGCAACCTGTGAGACATCCCGGCCTGTCGTCTGTTGAATGAGCCGTCCCAGTTTGCCCAGGTACTCATCCAGCTTGCGGACCATCCCGGGGGTGGCCCCTTTCTGGGGGCCGAATACGGCTGCCGATCCCTTTGGGCCGACCAGGAGATTGTCCACGTCGCAGGCCACCAGGATCCGCGCCTGCCTGAGCAAGGGGCTGGCCTTCTTCATTTCAATCCGGGCGATCGACCTCAGGCCGTTGCCGCCCCAGCCGACCGGCTTGCCTCGACGATCGAGAAAGTCGATTCCCAGGGCCTGCAAGGCGCCGATGCCGCCGTCCACGGTGGCGCTCCCTCCGATGCCCAAAATGATGTCTTTCACTCCGCGTTTGAGCGCGGCCCGAATCAACTGCCCGGTGCCGTAGCTGGTGCTCACCATGGGATTGCGTTGCGAGGGTGGAACCAGCGCCAGTCCGGATGCTCTCGACATCTCGATGACGGCAGTCTTCCCGTCGCCCGTCAAGCCGTATTGGGCGAAAATTCTTTTTCCCAGGGGATCGAGAACGCGAGCCCGAAGAATCTTTCCACGGGTGCCCTCGACCACGGCTTCCAGAGTTCCGTCTCCGCCGTCGGCAATGGGCAGTTGAGTGATCTCGGAGGTGGGCAGTATCTTGAGAAGTCCCCGGGAGATGGCTGCCGCCGCTTCCATGGCCGAAAGGCTTTCCTTGAAAGCGTTGGGAGCCACCAGGATGCGCAGGGATTTGGGGGGAGAAGACATGATTGGCCTCCAGGTTGACGCGTCAGGGCATTATGGGTCGAGAGGCGAGAAAAATACAATTCGATGCGGATCGGCAGGTCTTTTCTGAAACAACAGTGAATAGTGGATAGTGGATAGTGATTAGACCCAAACGTAAAGCAACTTGTCGGTCTCGGCGCAGTCATTCAAAAAACGCAACCAAGTCGTCAGGCACGTACCGGTTCCCGAAATCCTCCGTTGATCACTCTCCACTCTCCACTCTTCTGAAGCACCCCTGTTTCACTCTCGAATGATCCGTCCCGTCGTGGGGGCGGGGGCTGGGCTAGCCTACGAAGGCCGGAGGCCCGGTGTTTGGGGAGGACTGCCTGAACTCCAGGCTGTCCAGAGCCAGGCGGATTTCGCTTCTGACGCATGGATCGGATTCCGCCGGAACGGCCTGCAGCAGCTCCGATCGAGCCTCCCGGCCGCCGACGCGGCCCAGGGCCCAGGCCCCGTGGCGCCTGACCAGGCTCTCCGGGTGGTGAAGCGCGACCGTCAACGAGGGGACGGCCTCCGGGAGGCCGCTGTTGCCGAGCGCGATGGCCACGTTTCGCAGGAATCCGGCATAGCCGCAGCGCCGGATCGGACTGAGTCGAAAACGTTCGGAGAATTCCCGGCGGCTCATCCCCATCAGCTCCATCAGAACCGGCGCATGGTTCCCGGGCGAGGGGTAGAAGTCTTTCTCCCGGCTGGGCTGGGCGAACCGGTTCCAGGGACAGACGTCCTGGCAGTCGTCGCAGCCGAAGATCCGGGTGCCGATCAGGGGCCGCAGCTCCAGGGGCACGGGGCCTCTCAGCTCGATGGTCAGGTAGGAAATGCACAGGCGGGAATCGACCACATAAGGAGCCACGATCGCTCCGGTGGGACAGGCATCCAGGCAGCGCCGGCAGCTCCCGCAGAAATTTCCGCTCTCCCGGGTTTCCGGCAGCTCGAGATCCAACAGGATCTCCCCCAGGAACAGCCACGACCCCCGGTCCCGGCTGACAAGGTTCGAGTGCTTGCCGATCCACCCCAGGCCGGCCTTGTGTGCCCAGACCTTGTCCATTACCGGCCCGGTGTCCGAATAGAACAGCCCGTTGGCCGGGGGCAGGGCCTCGGCAATCCATCCGGCAAGCTCCTTGAGTCGGGCCTTCAACAGGCGGTGGTAGTCCAGGCCCCAGGCATAGCGGGAAATCTTGCCGTGGAGCGGGTTCTCGGAGTGGTCGAGGGGATGGTAGTAATTGACGGCCACCGAAAGAACGGTCCTGACCTCGGCCAGAATCAGGGACGGGTCCTGGCGCTTGGCGGCATTCCTGCTCATCCAGTGCATGTCTCCCTGGTGGCCCGACTCCAGCCACTTCTCCAGACCGCTCCGGGAACCCAGCGGAACGGCCCGGCTGAAGCCGACCTTGTCGAACCCCAGCGCCAGGGCCTTGGAACCGATCCGGTCCGCCAGCCGTGCCGGCGGGTCGCCGGTTTCAGGCCTTGGTGTGAGCTCTGGGGTGAGCCTTGTCATATTGCTCCATCAAATGGCCGATGCTCAGGTGGGTATAGCGTTGCGTGGTGGCGAGGTTCTTGTGCCCCAGCAGTTCCTGGATGGACCTCAAGTCGGCTCCCGAATTGAGCAGGTGGGTGGCGAAGGAGTGCCGCAGTCCGTGCGGGCTGATCTTCTGGTTCAGGCGGTTGGAGCGCAGGGCCGACCTCAGGTGCTTTTCGACCAGGTAGTGCACCGAGCGGGTCGTCAATCGCGAACCCCGGGCGTTGAGGAACACCGGCAGGTCCGGTTCGGCCGATCGGACCACGGGCTCTGAGCAGCGTTCCTCCAGGTAGGCTCTGAGGGCCGCATGGCATTGTTTCCCAAAGGGGACCAGGCGTTCCCTTTTCCCTTTGCCCCGAACCAGAATCAGGTCCTCCCCGAAGTCGATGTCGCCGATGTTGATGCCGGTGAGCTCGCTCACTCGAAGGCCGCAGGCATAGAGCAGCTCCAGGATGGCCCGGTCCCGACGTCCCCCGGGCCGATCGAGATCGGGGGTTTCAATCAGGGTCACACAATCCTCGACCGTCAGATAGTTGGGAACTTTTTGGGGCACCTTGGGTGACCGAATCAGCTTGGCCGGATTGTGCGGCAGAATCCGGCGCTGGCAGAGAAAGCGGCAGAAGGAGCGAATCGCCGAGATCTTGCGGGCAATGGACGACTTTTCAATCTTCTGCCAGTGCAGGTGGCCCAGGTACTCGCGAATGATCCGGGCGTCCAGTTCCTGGACCGGGAAGGGTCTTGGCTTGCCTTCGGAGTCCTGCTCCCGACACAGGTATTCGTGAAACTGCTGCAGGTCGCCGAGGTAGCCCTTCACCGTGTGCTCGGAGGCGTTGCGGCCCATCAGGCTGTCGGCGAACTCTCGGATTTCCGCGTCCATGCTGTTACCTGAAAACAACCGAGAAAGATCCCTTCATCCTTCCCCCTTCATCCTTCAAACTTCAAACTTCAAACTTCATCCTTCACAAAAGGCCGGCGGCCAACCGGGTGGTCGCCTTCAAGGCAATCTCGGTCTGACGCCGGCGTTTCTCCTTTCTGCCGATCCTGGCAGGGCCGTCCCGGAGCGGGGGAATGATGCCGAAATTGATGTTCTCGGGTTGAAAGTTGCCGGGGTCGGCGCTCACCAGGTAGTGCAGCAGCGAACCGATGGCCGAGGCCCGAGGCCAGGACAGCAGCGGTTGGCCGGCCGCCAGGCGGGCGGCGTTGACTCCGGCCACCAGGCCGGTGGCAACGCACTCCACGTAGCCTTCGACACCGGAAATCTGCCCGGCGAAGAACAGGTCGGGCCGCTTGCAGGACTGCAAGGTGTCTTTCAACTGCAAGGGGGCGTTGATGAAGGTGTTGCGATGGATCTGCCCCAGCCGGAGGAAGCGGGCCCGTTCCAAGCCGGGAATCATGCGGAAGACCCGTTGCTGTTCTCCGAAACGCAGATGGTTCTGAAAGCCGACCATGTTGTAGCTGTCGGCTTTCAGGGTCTCCTGTCTCAACTGTACGGCCGCATAGGGTCGGCGGCCGGTCCTGGGATCGACCAGGCCGACCGGTTTCATGGGACCGAATCGAAGGGTATCGACCCCGCGGCGGGCCATCTCCTCGATAGGCAGGCAGCCTTCGAAGTAGAGGCTCTTCTCGCATTCGTGCAGAGGCACCGACTCGGCATGGATCAGGGCCTGGTAAAAGGCCAGGTACTCCTCCCGATTGAGCGTGCAATTCAGGTAGTCGGCTCCGCCCTTGCCGTATCGGGACCCCCGATAGATCATGTCGAGTTCGATGCTGTCCGTCTCCACGATGGGACTGATGGCGTCGTAGAAGTAGAGATGATCTTCTCCCATGAATTCTTGCAGGGATTGAGAGAGCGCCGGGGAAGTCAGGGGGCCGGTGGCGACAATGGCGGGGCCCTGCTCGGGCAGTTCCGGGACCTCCTCCCTTGCGATTTCAATCCGGGGACAGGCCGCCAGGGCTTCGGTCACGGCCGCGGCGAATCGTTCCCGGTCCACCGAGAGCGAGGCGCCGCTGGGAACTCGATGTCGATGGGCGAGCTCGAGCAGCAGGGAGTCCAGTGCCTTCAACTCCTCCTTGAGCAGCCAGGGGGCGGTGCCCGGCTGGTTTGATTTGAAGGAATTGCTGCAGACGATTTCCGCCAGGTGGGGTGTCTTGTGGGCGAGCGTGGTTCGGGCAGGCCTCATTTCACACAGCCGCACGGGAAGTCCCCGCCGGGCAATCTGCCAGGCCGCCTCGGACCCCGCCAAGCCTCCACCGATGATCAGGACTGGTTTCATGAGGGATGAACCGTTAAAGGGCGACGCATCGGAACGGAGGCCCGACCTCGGTGCCGGGTCGGACCAGGTCAGTCCAGGGATTCGGCCGACTCCCGGAAGTCGCAGGATTCATCATGGCAGTAGTGCAGCATCCCCTGCTTCTTGGTCGTTTTCTCCAGGACGAAGCCGGCGTCGCACTGCGGGCAAGCCTTCTTGATCGGCTTGTTCCAGAGGACGAACCGGCACTTGGGATAGCGGTCACACCCATAGAATGTCTTGCCGCGTCGGGACTTTCTCTCGACGATTTCACCGCCGCAATCGGGGTGAGGGCATGCGACTTCCAAAGTCTTGTTTCTCACGTACCGGCAATTCGGATAGTCGCTGCAGGCCGTAAACTCCCCATAACGCCCCTGTCTGACGGCCAGGGGGCTGCTGCAGCGGGGACACTTTTCCTCCAGGAGCGTTCGCGCCGGCGGAGCCTGGTCTGAGCCGGTCGTTCCCAGCTTGCGGGTGGTCTTGCATTCCGGGTAGCCGGTGCAGGCCAGGAAGGGGCCGAAGCGTCCCTTCCTCAGGGCCATGGGCTTGTCGCAGTTCGGGCAGGATTCCTGAGGGGCCTCCTCGTCAGACTCCGCGGGGTGGTCCGCACCTTCAGCCTTGGTTACAAGCTCCCGGGTATTCTTGCAGGCCGGGAAGCCCGAACAGGCCACAAACCTTCCGTGACGCCCCCACCGGATCACCAGGGCCTTCCCGCACTTGTCGCAACTCTCCCCGGTTTCTTCCTCCTTGACCTTCATCCGGTCCCGAGCCTGGTTGAGATCGGTGGAAAATTTTCCGTAGAAATCCTGCAAGGCTTGGATCCACGGGATCTTGCCTTGCTCGATTTCGTCCAGCTCCTTCTCCATCCGGGCCGTGTATTGGATATCGAACAGATCGGCAAAACTGGCCACCAGCAGATCGTTGACTACCAGGCCCAGATCGGTGGGTCGGAACCTTCCCTCCTTCCTGACCGTGTACTCGCGGTCTTGAATGGTGGTGAGAATGGCGGCATAGGTGGAGGGGCGGCCGATGCCCTTCTCCTCCAGCGCCTTCACCAGGGTGGCTTCGGTGAAGCGGGGCGGAGGCTGGGTGAAGTGCTGCTCGGGCAACAGTTTGTTCAGTTGCAGGACCTCGCCCCGGGTCAGGGGCGGCAGGGAGGCGGCAGGCTCTTCCTCGGTCTTGTCGTCCCGGCCTTCCTCATAGACTTTCAGGAAGCCGTCGAACTTCAAGACCGAGCCGGAAGTCCTGAAAAGATAGGGTCCGGCGGCGATTTCCACCACGGTCTGATCCAGTAGCGCCGCTTGCATCTGGGATGCCACGAACCGCTGCCAGATGAGCTTGTAGAGCTTGAATTCGTCGTCGCCGAGAAATTGCCTGATCTCCTCGGGGCGACGAGCCGACGAAGTGGGCCGGATGGCCTCGTGAGCGTCCTGGGCGTCCTTGCGGCTGCGGAAATACCTGGCCTTGGCGGGCAGATACCGCTCTCCGTAGTTCTGAGCAATGTAGCTTCGGACTTCGCCCAGGGCGTCGCTGGAAACCCGGAGCGAATCCGTGCGCATGTAGGTGATCAAGCCGATGCTGCCTTCCTGCCCCAGCTTGATTCCTTCGTAGAGGCTTTGAGCCACCCGCATGGTCTTTTTCACGGGAAACCGCAGCTTGCGCGATGCTTCCTGCTGAAGTTTGCTGGTGATGAAGGGGGGGACGGGATGCCGCTTCTTTTCCTTGGTCGTGACGGTTTCGACAGTGAATGAGGCTCCGTCCAGGGCCTGGACGATCTCTTGGGCCTGTTCTCCGTTGCTGACCTCGATTTTCTTGCGCTTGAACTTCTGCAGGCGAGCTTCGAAGGGGGGAGGTTGGGAGGCCGAGAGATTGGCGGTGAGTGTCCAATATTCCCTGGACTCAAAGGCTTCGATTTCTCTTTCGCGCTCGACGACCAGCCTCAAGGCCGCTGTCTGGACCCGGCCGGCGGAGGTTCCGCGGCGGACCTTCTGCCAGAGCAGCGGACTGATCTTGTATCCGACCAGTCGGTCGAGGATCCGCCTGGCCTGCTGGGCATCCACCAGTCGGGAATCGATCTCCCCTGGACGATCAAAAGCCTGTCGAATGGCTTTTTGAGTGATCTCGTTGAAGAGAACTCGAAAGAACTTGCGATTGTTGTCGGACAATGCTTCCGACAGATGCCAGCCGATGGCTTCCCCTTCGCGGTCGGGGTCGGTGGCGATGTAGATGGAATCGACTCCGCGGGCCGCCGATCTGAGAGTCTTGATCACCTTTTCCTTGCCTGGAATCAGTTCATAGGTCGGCTGGAATCGGTTTTTCAGATCCACTCCCAGCTTTTTCTTGGGAAGATCCCGCACGTGACCCATGGAAGCTTTGACACTGTAGTCCCTGCCGAGGTAGCGGTTGATGGTCCGCGCCTTGGCGGGGGACTCGACGATGACCAGTGATTTTGGCACGAGCGTTACCGATTCCTGAGGGGCCCGTCTCTCCAAGGCGCCCCCTGCCGGTCGAGAACCGACTCACAAGCGCTTCAGAAAGGCTTTTCCGGGGAGCTGGCGAATCCTGTCTTTCAACTCCAACTCAGACAGCGTGCACAAAAGTTCCGATGATGTCAACCGGGTCGATTCCAGCAGGTGATCGATGGGTATGGCCTGGTCGGCACTCAACGATTCCAGCACTTTCCGCTCGTTTTCGGTCAGCCTTTCCGTTGGCGGCGGTCCGGTTGGGACCTGCAGCCGCTCCTGGACTAACGGGGGCAACTCCTCCACGATGTCCCGCCAATCCTGCACCAGCTTGGCGCCCTGCTTGATCCAGAGATTGGGTCCGTAGCTGGTTTTGGAGGTGATGTTTCCCGGCACTGCCAACACCTCCCTTCCCTGGTCCAGGGCCAGTCGGGCTGTGATGAGCGAGCCGCTGGATTGGTTGGCCTCCACCAGGCAGGTAGCCAGCGAGATGCCGCTGATGATGCGATTCCGCATGGGGAAGTTCTGCGGCAGGGGCGGGGACCCGAGAGGAAACTCGGAGAGGATGCAGCCGTTGGCCCGAATCTGCCGGACCAGGTGCCGGTTTTCGCGCGGGTAGATGATGTCGAGGCCGCTGCCCAGGACCGCCACTGTCTGTCCCTTGCCCCGCAACGCCCCCCGGTGGGAGGCGGTGTCAATGCCTCGAGCCAGTCCACTGGTGACCAGGAGCCCGCGTTCCGCCAGGTCGCAGGCAATTTTCTCGGCCGTATTGATTCCGTATGCGGTGGCCTTGCGGGAACCCACCATTGAAATCGAGGGAAGGGCAAGGCAGGAGAGGTCTCCCGAGGCGAACAGGACGATGGGTGGATCGAAAATTTCCTTGAGCAGGGGAGGGTAGTGGGCGTCTCGGAGGGTCAGGACGGTGACCTGGTGCTGCCGGCACTTGTGGAGTTCCCTTTCGGCTCCCAGGCGAACCTGTCTTGACGACAGGGATTTGGCGACATCGTTGGAAAGTCCCAAGCGGTTGAGAGTGCCGGGGCTTGCCTGGACCACCGCCCGGGGCGATCCCAGGGCAGCCATCAGCCGGTGGGCTCCCCGGCAGCCCAGTCCCTCTGCAGAGGTCAGCATCAGGCAAGAGAGAGTGTCTTCGTCCATGCAGGTGGTCCGTCGGGATCCCGCGGCGGTCTCGACCTGAGAGACAGCGACCTGCCTCGCTGGCGCAGCTTGCCGCCGGCGGGAAAGACAGCGATTTATCAAGGGAGATTTGCCGTCGTGGAGGGAGTCGAACGGACCAGAGTATACCAAAGGACACTGCCTCGGGGGGAGATTGTGAAGCAGTGGCGATCATGTTAGTCTACGTGCCTGCGGAAGTCGGTGCAGTTTTGCCGCCGGGTGACGGGTCGAGGTGCTGCCTATGATGTCCCAGACGCTGGATGCCGGTGGAGCCACTGCTGTTCTGGATACGATCGGCAACACTCCCCTGATTCCTCTCAAGCGGGTGTGGGAAGGGGTGGGCGATGTGACTGTCTACGCCAAGGCGGAATGGTTCAATCCGGGGGGCTCGATCAAGGACCGTCCCGCCCTGGAAATGATCGAGCAGGGGGAGCGCTCCGGCAGGCTCAGGCCGGGGAAGATCCTGCTGGATGCCACCTCGGGAAACACCGGGATCGCCTATGCCATGATCGGCGCGGTGAGGGGGATTCCGGTGCGCTTGGCCATGCCGGAGAACGTGACCCCGGAACGGCTCAAGATCCTGCAGGCTTACGGTGCGGAACTGGTCTTGACCAGCGGCAGAGAGGGGTCCGACGGAGCTATTCGGGCCGCCAAGAAACTGTACTCGGAAAACCCGGACCTGTACTTCTATCCGGACCAGTACGGCAACCCGGCCAATTGGCAGGCTCACTACCGGAGCACGGCAGTCGAAATCCATGAGCAAACCGCCGGGCGGGTGACCCATTTTGTGGCCGGGCTCGGCACCAGCGGTACCTTTGTGGGAACCACCCGCAGGCTGAAGGAGTTCGATTCGGGCGTCGAGTGTATTGCCATGCAGCCGGATTCACCGCTGCACGGCCTGGAAGGGATGAAGCACATGCCCTCCTCCATCGTCCCGCCCATCTACGACAGCCGGTTGGCCGACAGGCATTTGCAGGTATCGACCGAAGCGGCTCAGGAGATGGTTCGCCGGCTGGCTCGGGAAGAAGGACTGCTGGTTGGTATCTCGGCGGGAGCCAACGTGGTGGCGGCTGTCGAGATCGCCAGGAACCTGGACGCCGGAGTGGTGGTGACGGTGCTCTGCGACGGTGGCATGAAGTACTTGAACGAGCGGTTCTGGGGAGTCGGCAAGGGTGGTGGTTAGACTCAAACCGGAGCATCCGGGGGCCATTCAAGCCCATGGGGAGGCCACCTATCCCAACGAGTGTTGCGGCTTGATGCTGGGACGGCTGGTTCAGGGAGACAAGCACATCCTGGAGTTGCTGCCTGCCGAGAATGCGCGGAAGGAGAGCGACCGGCACAACCGATTTCTGATCTCTCCCCGGACCATGTTCGAGGCCGAGAAACGCGCGCGGGAAAAGGGCATGGAGGTGCTGGGCTTTTACCACTCCCATCCCGACGCGGAGGCCAGGCCCTCCCGGTTCGATCTGGATCATGCCTGGCCCTTCTACTCCTACCTCATCGTCTCGGTTTCCGGTGGACGGGCCGGGGACATGACCTGCTGGAGGCTGGCCGATGACCGGTCCCGTTTCGGTCCCGAGGAGATCGAAGCCGGCTGAGCCGGGCCGCCTGGCTCGTTTCAGGCAAGCCGCGCCCCCGCCTCCACGACGGGCGAATCATTCAGAGTGAAACAGGGGTGCTTCAGAAAAGTGAAGAGTGGAGAGTGGTCAACGGAGGATTTCGGGAACCGGTACGTGCCTGACGACTTGGTTGCGTTTTTTGAACGACTGCGCCGAGACTGACAAGTTGCTTAACGTTTGGGTCTAGTCACTATCCACTAATCACTAGCCACTATTCACTGTTGTTGCAGACAGGCACAGGCAGATTTTCATTCCATGCACGGGGAACCGACGAGAAATGCGGGCTATACTATGTCAGCGAGTGAGGGGATGAACCTCGAGGAGGAGAAATGGCTTTGAAGGTGCTCCTGCCGGTTGCGTTGAGGCACCTCACGGGCAATCGGGATGAGGTGGAGCTGAGCGGCGATTCGGTGGGTGAGGTGATCGATGGACTGGTCCGTCGCTTCCCTGAGCTCAAGCCGCACCTGCTGAACGAAGAGGGGCAGGTCCGCAACTTTGTCAACGTCTACGTCAACGACGAGGATGTCCGGTATCTGCAGGAAGGCCGGACCCCGGTGAAGGAGGGAGACGTCCTGAGCATCGTACCCTCGATCGCCGGCGGCGACCTTCATGCCGTCGAGGCGGCTTCCGAGAGCCTGGACCTCAGCCCGGATGAGATCCAGAGATACAGCCGGCACCTCATCATGCCTGAAGTCGGCATGGAGGGCCAAAAGAAGTTGAAGGCCGCCAAGATCCTGCTGGTAGGGACCGGGGGACTCGGGGCTCCCCTCGGCCTCTATCTCTCGGCCGCCGGCATCGGCACGCTGGGGTTGGTCGACTTCGACACCGTCGATTTCAGCAACCTTCAGCGGCAGGTCATTCACGGCACCAAGGACGTGGGTCGCCCCAAGCTGGACTCCGCCCGGGAGAAGATCCTGGATATCAATCCCAACGTCCGGGTGGAGACCTACGAGGCCATGCTGACATCCGACAACGCTATGGACATCATTGCCGGATACGACATCGTGATCGATGGAACCGACAACTTTCCCACCCGCTACCTGGTGAACGACGCCAGCGTTCTTTTGAACAAGCCCAACGTCTACGGGAGCATCTTTCGGTTCGAGGGCCAGGCGTCGGTGTTCGACACCAGGCGGGGTCCCTGCTACCGCTGCCTCTATCCCGAGCCGCCCCCTCCGGGACTGGTTCCCAGTTGCGCCGAGGGGGGCGTCCTGGGAATCCTCCCCGGAATCATCGGGCTGGTCCAGGCCACCGAAGCCGTCAAGTTGATTCTGGGCAGAGGAAGAACCCTGGTCGGCCGTCTGATTCTCTACGATGCTCTGCAGATGAAGTTTCGAGAGCTGAAGCTGCGCAAGAATCCGAAATGCGCTCTCTGCGGCGATCACCCCACCATCAAGGCCCTGATCGACTACCAACAATTTTGCGGCATCACGCCTCAGGCTGCGGCCGGGGCGGCTGAGCCCGAGGAGTTCGACGAAATGACACCCAAGGAACTCAAGACCATGCTGGATAGCGGAGGGACTCCCGTCATCCTGGATGTGCGGGAACCCCATGAGTATGACATCTGCCGATTGCCCGGTTCCATTCTGATCCCGCTGGGACAACTGGGCCAGCGCTTGGACGAACTGAATTCCGATGATGCAATCGTGGTCCATTGCAAGCTGGGAGGACGCAGCGCCAAGGCCGTGGAACAGATGGAGAGGGCCGGCTTTACCAATGTGAAGAATCTTGTCGGAGGTATCGACCGCTGGTCTCAAGAGGTGGATTCCTCCGTGCCCCGGTACTGATCCGGGGAGCCACCAGCGAGGGTTGAGGCAGCGGTGGGCGGAAGCCCGGGAGGGGCTGCATGGTTCATCGAAGGAAAACGGGAATCTCGGGGTTGACAGGGCTGTTGGTGCTGGCCCTGATTGCTTCTCCCGCGGTCGCGGCGGATTCGAACAGGGGGCCGGGGATCGAGGAGCAGATTCAGGAGGCCATCGATGCCGTCTATCCGGCGCTGGTTCAAATCTATGTGTTGTCTCTGCGACACGGAGGAGGGAGAGGGCGGAAGTTCGAGTCCACCGGGAGCGGAGTGATCATTTCCCGGGAGGGCTACGTCATCACCAATCACCACGTGGCCGGCAAGGCGACCTCGATTCGCTGCGTCCTCTCCACTCGGGAAGAACTGGATGCCGAGCTGGTGGGGACCGACGCCCTGGCCGACATTGCCGTGATCAAGCTGGACATGTCTTCCCGGGACCCCGCCAGCGGTCCTCTGCCGATCGCGCGATTCGGCAGCTCGGAGGCCCTTGCGGTGGGAGAACCGGTCCTGGCCATGGGGTGTCCGCTGGCGATTTCGCAGTCGGTGACCCGCGGCGTGGTTTCCAACAAGGACATGATGATTCCGAAGCGCATGAGCGCTCCCTTGCGGCTGGATGGCGAGAATGTCGGATCTCTGGTCAAGTGGATCGGACACGACGCCGGCATTTTCCCGGGAAACTCCGGAGGGCCTCTGGTGAATCTGCGCGGTGAGATCGTTGGCATCAACGAAATCGGTCTCGGCTTGGGCGGGGCCATCCCCAGCGAGCTGGCCCAACCGGTCTCCCGGGAATTGATCGAGCGTGGCCGGGTGCGCCGGTCCTGGGTGGGCGCCGGCTTTCAACCGCTGTTGAAAAACGGCAGGGCGGCCGCGGCCGACCAGGGGGCGCTGGTATCGGGTGTGCTGCCGGGCTCTCCGTCGGACCGGGCCGGACTCCGGGCGGGAGACATCCTGTTGAGCATTGACGGCGATCCGGTCCGCGTCAAGTTCGAGGAGGAAATGCCGGGCCTGATTCGGCGCCTCATCTCCAAGCCGGTCGGTGCGCCCATGCAGGTGAACGTCAGGCGGGGGCAGGACGAGCTTTCCTTGAGCATTACTCCCGAATTGCGCGATGACGCCAGGGGAAGGGAAGTCGAGGCCAGGGAATGGGGCGTCACCCTCAGGCGTTTGACCCGGCTGGAATCCGAGGAGTTGCGTCGACCGAGTCCGGAAGGCGTGCTGGTCAGCAGCATTCGCCCGGGAGGGGCGGCAGACAAGGCCGTGCCCCGCCTGCGGCCGGGCGATGTCATCTTGGAGATCGACGGAAAGGCAGTGAAGGGAGTCGGCGCCTTCCATCGATTGACCGTTGACATCTGTCGCAACCAGCAAGCTCCCGTTCCGGTGGTGGTTGCGTTCGATCGTCGTTCCGAGCGCCTCCTGACCCTGGTGGAAGTGGGTCTGAGGCGCCCGCAAAGGCCCCCGGCAGAAGCCAGAAAAGCCTGGCTGCCGGTTGCGACACAGGTGCTTTCACGCAAGCTATCCAAGGCCCTGGCCCTTCGGGGCAAGAAGGGAGTGAGAATTACCCAGGTCTATCCCGGCAGTTCCGCCGAAGCTGCCGGCTTCGAGGTGGGAGACATCCTGACTCACGTGGATTCCCAGCTCATTGAGGCCTCCGAGCCCCAGGACGCCGAGGTGTTCAAGACCATGATTCGCGCCTACCGGGTCGGCAGCCGGGCCGAATTCACCGTGATACGGTCGGGAGAGACCAGCACTTTGAGCGCTGAGCTGGTAGCCATGCCCACTCCGGAAGGAGAGTTGCCGGTTTACGAGGACCTTCTTTTCGAATTCAAGGCCCGAGACATCTCCTACCTCGACCGCATCGCCAATCGATGGTCGAATGAGGAAAGCGGCGCCCTGGTCTCTCAGGTGGACGCCGGAGGATGGGCTGCAGTGGCCGGATTGAAGTCCCGAGACCTCATCAAGGCGGTGGATCACCATGAAGTCAGGGGAGTGCAGGATCTGCAAGCCCGCCTGCAGGCCGCCGGTGACAGTAGACCACCGAACATCCCGCTGTTTGTCAAGCGGGGCATCTATACGCTTTTTCTGGAGTTGCAACCCAACTGGAGTCAGGGCAACGGCGCCGCTCCGTTGGATGGAGCGGAGCCATGATCCAGCTTGCCAGTCGGCTGAAATACTGTTTGCATCCGGTCATCGGGTTACTTCTGGCGGGTTCGGCACAGGCTGCCGATATTCGGGAAACGGCCCGATCGGTAGCGGAGCAATCGAAGGGTGCGCTGGTCACGGTGCGGGTCGTCATGGGCATCAAGTTTTCCATCCGGGGCCAGAGTCGGGACCAGGAGCGGAAGATAGAAGCCAACGGTACGGTCATTGACGCCTCGGGGCTGACCGTCGCTTCCGCCGCGGCGCTGGACCCAACCATCATGATGCGGGCCACGACTCGCGCCGACATCAAGTCGGAGTTCAAGGAGACCACGCTCATTCTGGATGACGGAACCGAGGTGGACGCCGAAGTGATCCTGAAGGACAGCGACCTGGACATGATCTTCATCAAGCCGCGCGAGGCCGAAGGTCCCTTCAAGGCGGTGGCGTTGGAAACCAACGGGCGCCAGCCTCGGATTCTGGATGAGGTTTTTGCGGTGGGTCGTCTCGGCAAGATCGGCAATCGGGCCATCCGGCTGCACCTTGGCCGGGTGGAAGCCAGGGTGAAGGGCCCCCGTCCCTTCTACGTGTGCGACGCTTCCCTCTCCGCCAATCTGGGCTGCATCGTCTACGACTCCCAGGGGGCGCCGCTGGGCATTCTGGTGACCAAGCAAAATCCGGCCGGCATGTCCTTGCGCGGTTCCCGCCTGAGCGGCAATCAATTGATCCTGCCCATCCTGAGAAGCATGGAAGACCTGGTCGAGATGGCCGGACAGGCCCGTGAGGCTCAGGCCAAGTCGCCAGCCGAGTCGGCCGGAGAAGCGTCTCCGCCCGATCAGTAATCCTTCTTTTCCTTTTCCCCTCCAGCGCACACCGGCTCGTTGGAGCCTCGATGGCCTCCAGGCTATCGGCTCGCGAGCAGGCGCCAAGCGAAAAATCGCCGCGCCGTGATCACGCTCCCGGCGAGAATTGCGGGTTATGGATCGTCCGTTATCCGAATGGAGCTTTCGGCTCTACGCAAGAGCCGTACCACCGATTCGGCAGCCTTCTCGGCAGATAACCTGGTGGTGTCGATACGCAGATCCGGCTCGTCGGGCGCCTCGTAGGGCGAATCTATACCGGTGAAATTCGGGATTTCTCCCCTGCGGGCTTTCACATACAGCCCTTTCGGATCCCGCGCCTCGCAGACATCCAGCGGCGTATCGACGAAGATCTCGAAGAACTCGCCCTTCTCCATCAGTTTCCGAGCCATTTCCCGTTCCGATCGGAAGGGAGAGATGAAGGAGACGATCACGATCAGCCCGGCATCGACCATCAACTTGGCGACTTCGGAGACCCGGCGGATATTTTCGACCCGGTCCCGATCGGTGAATCCGAGGTCCCGGTTCAGTCCATGCCGCACGTTGTCGCCGTCCAGGACATAGGTGTGCTTGCCGAGCGCTCGCAGCTTCTGTTCCAGCCGGTCGGCGATCGTCGACTTTCCGGCTCCCGAAAGGCCTGTCAGCCAGAGGACGCAGGGTTTCTGGCCGATGGCGCGCGCCCGCTCCGCCTTGTCGGTCTTCAATTCCTGCCAGGGGACATTGCTGGCGCGGCGAAGCGCGAAGCCGATCGTGCCCGCGCCGGCGGTTGCGTTGGTCAACCTGTCGATGAGGACGAAGGCTCCCGTCCTTCTGACTTCGCTGCAGGAGTCGAACGGCACCGGGCGGTCCAGCGACATCTTGCAGTAGCCGACCTCGTTCCGCTGAAGCGTCTTGGCAGCGAAGCGGCCCAGGGTGTCGACATCGACGCGGTGGGTCAGATCGGTGACCCGGGCGACCGCGGACGCACTGGCGAAACGGGCCAGATAGGAACGTTCCGGAAGCATCGGCCGCGCATCCATCCAGATCAGATGGGCGGCAAACTGGTCGGCGACCTCCGGAGGCCGGTCGGTTCCGGCGATCATGTCTCCGCGGCTCACATCGATTTCGTCTGCGAGCACCAGCGTGATCGACTGGCCTGCCACCGCGCTCTCCAGCTCGCCCGACGGTCCGAAAATACGCTCGACCGCGGTCGTCTCGCCGGACGGGCTTACGACGACCGGCATGCCTGGTTCGACCCGGCCCGAGGCCACGGTTCCGCTGGAGCCGCGCAATTCCGGTTTGGGACGATGGACCCGCTCGACAGGCAGTCGAAATGCGCCTTTCTCTGCGTCTGCTTCGATCTCGACGGCTTCCAACGATTCCATGAGCGTGGGGCCGTCATACCAGGGCGCACAGTTCCTGCCGGCGAAGACGTTTTCACCCGTCAGAGCAGAGATCGGAACCGCATGGACCTGTTCGATCCCGAGCTCGCGGGCGAGGGCGCCGTAATCGTCGACGATGGAGGAGAACAGGTCCTGCCGGTAGCCGACCAGGTCCATCTTGTTGACCGCCAGAATCGCTTGTCGGACACCCATCAGCGAAACGATATGGCTGTGGCGGCGGGTCTCGGTCAGAATCCCCTTGCGGACATCGACCAACAGGAGCGCCAGGTCGGCATTCGACGCCCCGGCGACCAGGTCTTGCGTGTGCTGATCGTGGCCGCCGGCATCGATGGCAATGAATTTGCGCCTGTCGCTCTCGAAAACTCGACACGCGGCCTCGATGGTGACGGCCTGCTCGCCTTGCGCCCGCGGGCCGTCGACCGGCATGGCGCAGTCGACCGCATCGCCCTGGGGACCCAGGATGGGGTTCTGTGTCACGAGCGCCGAGGACCGATCCCGGACGACCGTCCTTGAATCGTGCAACAAGCGGCCGAGCAGCGTCGATTTGCCGTCATCCACCGACCCGCAGATGACGAAGCGCAGCTCTCTTTTCCGGTTTCGGGAGGCGAGGGAGGCATTGCTGTCTTCGGTCTCGCGTGGAACTGCAGGCATCGGAAGAATCCCTGAGAAATGCGGGCTAAGGAAGGGTGTCTCTTCGGAAACGAATGGAAGCCTCCAGCATGACCCAGAGGCTCAGCAGGAGAATGGCGCCACCCACCGAGAGCAGTAGATACTGGCTGGAGATCCAGTAGCCCTTGATCTCCATGACCATGGCGATCACGGTCACGGTAATCATGAACAGCATGGGCACGCTGGCGAACCAGTGGTTTCTGCCACGTTGCCGGAGGTAGATGGCGATGGTCAGCAGCGTCAAGGCGGCCAGGACCTGGTTGGTGCTGCCGAAGAGTTTCCAGAGGAGAAGACCCGCCGGTTTCCCGTCGACCTCATAGAAGGCAAAGAATCCGATCGAAGCGGCGGCCAGCAGGGAGGAGAGGTGGCGGTTGGTCAGGAGCGGCAGGCGCAGGCCGCTTGCGATCTCACTGATGTTGTAGCGCAGGAGCCTGGTGCCGGAATCCAGCGAAGTCAGCGCAAAGGACACGGCCACCAGGGCAATGAAGGCCTGGGCCCAGGAAAAGGGCACCCCCAGTTGGCTGATGAACAGGGCCGCCCCATCGATGAAAGCCCGCATCTTCTCGGAGAGCGTACCGGCGGTCGACCAACTCTGGTAGTGGGTGCTCCAGGCCTCGATGGTCCGGAATCCGGCGGTGCAGGCCAGAACCGCCAGCAGGCCCAGCAGCGACTCCCCGATCATCCCCCCGTAGCCGATGGAGACGGCATCGGTTTCCCGCGAGATCTGTTTCGAGGTGGTTCCGGACGAAACCAGTCCATGAAATCCTGAAACGGCGCCGCAGGCAATGACGATGAAGACGAAGGGAAAGATGGGCGGAGCGCCGGAGGGACTGGCGTCCAGCACGGGAGCCGCGAAATCGGGCCGAAGGACGAAGAAACCCACGTAGGCGAGCCCCAGACCCAGATAGAGCAGGAAGGAGTTCAGGTAGTCCCGCGGCTGAAGCAGGGCCCAGACCGGAAGGGTGGAGGCGCAGAAGGCATAGATCAGGATCAGCACTCCCCATACTCCGGCCGTCAGATCAGGTCTGTCAAACTGCAGTCCCAGCCAGATGGTGAAGAGCATGAGAGCAAAGCCCCCGGCGGTGAGCTTCCAGACCGAGATCGACTTTCTGAAGGCCGCCCAGCCCACCACCAGGGCGATGGCGATCAGCGAGAAGGTGGGAAAGACCGCCTCGGGATAAAAGGCGGCGGTAAACAGTCCGGCCACCACGTGGACAAAGACGCCCATGGCCAGGCAGACCAGGAAAAAGATCAGAACGTGAAAGAGGGACTTGGCTCGCGGCCCGATGATTTCCTCGGCCACCTTGCCGATGCTGAGGCCCCGGTTGCGCATGGACAGGACCAGGGCCCCAAAATCGTGGACGGCTCCGATGAGGAGGGTGCCGAACACCACCCAGAGCATGCCGGGAAGCCATCCCCAGATCACCGCGATGGCCGGCCCCAGCATGGGCGAGAGCCCGGCGATGGAGGCATAGTGGTGCCCGAACAGGACGCTACGCCGGCAGGGGACATAGTCGACGTTGTCCCGCAACTGGTGGGCCGGAGTCGGTCTGTCGGGGTCCAGGCGGAAGACCCATCGGCCCAGGTAGCGGGCATAGAATCGGTAGAAAATGAAATAGGTGACCAGGCAGCCGCCTGCCGCCCAAATCGCTTCCATCGCCCCTCCCGGGATCGGATACGGCCACCGATCATACAACAATTCACCTGGAACGACGGTTGATTATCCCGGATGTGGATCATCGGTCGGCGAATCCCCTCCTCCGACGCTTGCTCGGGCAGAAAATCCGCTATACTGGCTTGGATCCCATATCTGAAGGAGTGGGAAGAAAGGAGAGCATCCATGGCCAGGGCCACGTTTGCAGCCGGCTGCTTCTGGGGCGTCGAGGCGACCTTTCGGCAGGTCGAAGGGGTCTTGTCCACTTCCGTGGGCTACACGGGAGGCACCCTGGATAATCCCACTTACCGGGCGGTCTGTACGGACGCCACCGGTCATGCCGAGGCGGTCGACGTCGAGTACGATCCCTCCAGGGTCACCTATGAGCAGTTGCTGGACATCTTCTGGGACAATCACGATCCCACCACCCTGAATCGCCAGGGACCCGATTTCGGAAGCCAGTATCGTTCGGCCGTCTTCTATCACGACGCTCGCCAGGAAGCGGCAGCCCGGGAATCCAAGGAGAGGCGGAATGCCTCCGGCCGCTATCCGCGCCCCATCGTGACCGAGATCACGGCGGCCTCCACCTATTACCGAGCCGAGGAATACCACCAGCAGTACCTGGAAAAGCGTGGTCTGGCTCACTGCAGGATCTAGTCCCAGGGTGTGTTCGTGTCCCCCCAATTACAAAAGTACCTGCGCGAAAAGAGGGTACAGGTCGACCGGACCCTGGATCATGTCCTCCCTCCGGAAGAGCAGGAGCCTTGCGTCATCCACCGGTCCATGCGCTACAGCGTCCTTGCCGGCGGGAAGCGCCTTCGTCCCATCCTGGTCATCGCCGCCTACCAGGTCGCCGGCGGCAGCCGGGACGCCATCCTGGTGCCTGCCTGCGGTCTGGAGCTGATCCACACCTACTCGCTGATCCACGACGACCTGCCCTGCATGGACGATGACGACTATCGTCGCGGGCGGCCCACCAACCACAAGGTCTTCGGTGAGGCCATGGCGGTCCTGGCAGGCGACGCCATGACCGCGCTGGCTTTCGAGTGTCTGCTGACGGAAGACCAAGAGGACTGTTTTCCCGCGGGCGCGCAGTTGAGAGCAGCCCGCGCGGTGGCCCGGGCCATTGGGACGGTGGGCCTGGTGGGGGGCCAGGTCATGGATATCTCCAACGACGCCAGGGATGGAAGAAAGGAGACCCTGGAAGAGACTTGCGCGCGCAAGACCGGGGCCTTGATCGGGACCTCACTGGAATGCGGGGGACTGCTGGCAGGGGCCGACTCCAGCGTGCTTGAGGCCCTGCGGCGCTATGGCCGAGGGCTGGGCCTGGGCTTTCAGATCATTGACGATGTTCTCAATGTGACGGGAGACCCGCGCCAGATGGGTAAAGCCGCCCACAGCGATCAGGCGCGGGACATGGTGACCTTCGCCAGCCTGTTGGGCGTGGAGGGCGCCAGAGAGGAAGCCCAACGCTGGATTGAAGATGCCAAGTCCGCCCTCGATTTTCTGGGCGAGGTGGCCTGGCCGCTACGCGAGATCGCCGACTACGTGCTGGAACGGGAGTCCTAGCCGGGCTCCGGCGCAGAGAGGAATGGAGTGACTCGGTTTGCTCAACCGGTCGATTGGCTCCCCGAATCAACCCTCTTGAGACGCGCTCTCCAGACCGTGGTTCATCCAGTTGCCTCAGTCTTCAGATGTCCTGCTCCAGAAGCTGTACATGTTCCCTCAGCCAGCTTCTCTTGAAATCAACGAAATGGACGGCGGGCTGTTCTCACCCGTCTGCCGGTTCCGGCTGACGCTGGTGTTCTCCAGCAGCAGATTCAGGGCGTGCCGATGGTTCTCCAACAGCCCCGTACCGGGAAAGCCGGCGGTGAGTCGTTTGACGACTTCCTCGATCTGGTCGTTCTCCAACCAGGGATTGATCACCCGGAGCCGCTCGCGCAGCACCGGCAGCATCACCACCTCGGTGAAGTTCTCACGATGGCTGTCGGCGGCGAGTTGCCGGTTGTCGAGGTCGATAATCTCCCAGCCAAACCCGGCGAGCTGATCCAGGAACGGCTTCTCGACATGGTTGCGCTCGTCCAGGCGAAGCGATCGGGGTGTCATGCCTGCCGCCTCCTGCCGAGCCGGTTTCCCCGTCCCATCCGGACTGCGTCCCGACAGCCTTCTGGAAGAACGTGGATGGACAGAATTTTCAGGACAAGCAAATCTTGCCGATCTTGTTTATTATGTTCAGGTTGGAGACGTTCAAAGTACTTTGACGCCGGCATCTGCAGCCGCAGTGGAGAGTTGCCGATCTAGTGTGGCAAGTGGTAAAGAGAGCCTCATTGCGAGTTCAAGATAGGTCGCATCGTACACGGACAGTTTGTGCGCTTTGGCCAACGGTAGCACCGTATCCAATACTCTGGCGTAGGAATCGGTATCGATATCGATCGGTAACACTGCAAGGGTATCGCGAATTCGTGGCCAATCATCCTCGGTAAGTCTGCCGCGCCTCGTGGCAACCAACAGCACGTTTCCCACCTCGATGGGCCAAAGTGCCGGCACAAGCGCACACTCCGTTACCAGCGCATCTCGTAACGCCTCGGTAGACTCGTTGGTTTCATCGGGAAACAGCCATGCCATGGTTACGGAGCAATCCAATACAAACGGCATCAGTATTTACGCCCTTCCTCTATCAACTCCCGGATGGTTATTCCCCCCAGGCTATGGGCTTTCTGAAATGCCTTTAGTTGCTCGATGGCAGCTCGAATCTTTTCTGGATCACGTTTTCTGAAAGGAATGAGTTCGGCCACGGGATTGCCGTGTTTTGTGATGACAAAGCGTTCACCTCTCCGGACTCGTTCCAGCAATCGCGGAAGATGCGTCTTCGCCTCGAAGGCGCCGATTTGGGACATGTCTGAATACCCGGACAACCGATCCGACTGGTTGAAGACTAGTCTAGTGTCTGTTATTCCTTGCCGTCAAGACTTTTTTTGATGGTCACTTGATGCTTGTGTCTTTCTCCGGTGCATCCTTAGCCCGGGTATCGCGACGGACCTTGGGAGGATCTGGCAGCAACCAGAACGACAGCCATTCCCAAATGAGTTCAAGGACGTTCATCGGCGCTCCCTCCACTCCATCCATGTTCCATAAACCCGCCCAACGACAAACCAAATGCATTGTGCATCGTGTACGCACTCATGAAACCGCAGCTGGCACCTCGTCTTCGATCACATTTGCGTTCTCGACGACCGAGACATCGTATGCGCTCTGCAGGTTCATCCAGAATGCGGGGTCGGTCCCAAGAAAGCGGCCAAGGCGCACTGCGGTCTCGGCGGTGACCGCCCGTCGGCCTCGCAGGATGGCGGCAATGCGGTTGGCGGAAACTCGGATGGCGAGCGCAAGCCGGTTGGCGCTCATGCCTCTTGCCTCAAACTCCGCCCGCAGCACGCTGGCGGGATGCGTCATTACTCGTGACATTGCCTGTCTCCCTGGGCATAGCCCTTGGGATAATTCTAGATCTCAACCTCGCAAGCATGCCACTCTCTAACGATATTGACAATTAGAAAGAATAAATTATGCTATATGCATGAGCGCGGATTGGTCATTCTACGGTCGGCGGGAAGAAGCCGGGCAACTCCTGGAGCATATGCGCAAAGGCCGCTGGTTCTTCGGTTCCATACGGGGGCGGCGCCGGATCGGAAAGACGGCACTCATCAACCAGGTGCTTACCACGATCAGGAGTGACGATACAAATTTGCGGCTGGCGCTATTGTTTCAACTCCCCGACAGCAGTGTGTCGGACACCGCCAGCGTATTCAGGCGCGCTGCCCGACGATGGAATCTCGAGCAAGAGATTGTCGGGCTCAATGACGTACGGGACCTGGAAGGGGTCGCGGCTGCGATAGGTGCGCTCTGCAACAGCGGAGCGATAGTCGTCATCGATGAATTTCAATACTGCTACCAGGGTCCGCTCAAGGGTTTCCCATCTCTGCTGCAGGCGGAAGTAGACCATCTCAACCGCGGCAATACGAACGGCGGTCTGATTGTCGTCGGCTCCATCCAGTCAGAAATGGAAGCGTTGCTTGAAGACCGCAAGGCGCCGCTGTTCGGACGGACCACCTTCGACATCACGCTCGGGCCGTGGGATCTTCGTACGATCTTTGAAGTCAGCGGGAAGCATGGGGCGGCCGGTCCGCAAAGACGCCTGACCCTTTGGACGCTTTTCGGCGGTGTGCCCCGGTACTGGGAATTGTTCGCCAGGGAAGATGGGCTGGACGCCATTGACCAGTGGGGCGATTGGGCAACCGAGTTGTGCAACAGGCTCTTCCTTTCCGGCAACGCTCCGTTGAGTCAGGAGGGCGAGACGCTGCTCGGAGGCGAATTGCGCCGAAACTATCTGGCCATTCTTCACACTCTGGCCAGACATGGACCGTGCTCCCACGCCGAATTGCTGGAATGGCTTCCGGATCTGTCGTCTCTGGGGGCTTATCTTGAGGTTCTTGTGAGAGATCTGCGGCTCGTCGAAAAATCGTTTCCCGTCTTCGCAGACGGGAAACCGAGGAATGCACGCTACGCCGTCTCGGACCCGTTTCTGTGCGCCTGGCTGGCCGTGTTGAAGGAGATTCGCCAAGACATGCGTGTGGTTCCCGGGTCCAGATTGGTGAAAGGACTTCTCTCCCGGCTTCAAACCCTGGAAGGACACGCGTTCGAGGTGCTGGTTCGCCAGGCGTGTGAAGCGGCTTCACGCTTGGCGACCGGAGATTTTTCCATGACCCGACAGATTCACGGCTATTGGAATCGACCGCGAGGCGGCCAGGCGCCCATCGAGATTGACCTGGTTGCGCAGGACGAACAAAACGGTAGGGTGCGCTTTGGATCCTGCAAAAGGACCGCAAGAAGCCACGACCGGGAATCCCTCAAGAATTTCCGGAAACATGTGGGCAATTTCCTTTCCACCCGCAAGGGAAGCCGTTTTCGGGACTGGAAACAGGAGTTGGCGCTTTTTGCTCCCAGTTTTCCCGATGACAGGCGATTGAGGCTTGAATCCGACGGATGGATTTGCAGGGATTTGTCAGACTTCGAGAAGATGCTGGGCACTCCTGATGAACGAGGAACCCTGGGCCGACTCTTGGTGTCGCCCAAGGTTAAAGGAGAAGTCCCATGACACCGGGAAACAGAGAGGTTGCCGTCACGGTCATCAACGGGAATTGGGGACTGACCAGCCTGAGCGCGGTTCGTGCAGTCCTCTTGTCGGCCTTTGATGTGCTGGTCCGCTCATTTGACGCGGTGCCTGAGGCGGCTGTTCACGTATCCCGATGGAACAGGGACTATGCGTTTACCGTGTACGACAAGCGGCCATACCAGGTTTTTCTCAGCGCGAGCGATACCTACTGGAGCCAGTACGTGTATCAGTTCTCCCATCAACTCTGTCACATCCTGACCCATTTCGACAGCTTCAAGAAACACAAGCACAAGTGGTTCGAGGAAAGCCTCTGCGAACTGGCTTCGCTCCATGTGCTGAGATCCCTGGCAGCGGTCTGGAAAGAGAATCCTCCTTCCGGCGTCTTCGAAGCTTCTGCGTTCGCCAAGCATCACCAGTCATATGCCGAGGAAGTCGAAAGGAAAACCCCGACACCTTCACGATCCGACCTTCCCGGTTGGCTTAGACGCAACATCGACCTACTGGAGAACAACCCCACCCGCAGGGGACTCAATCGAGTCGCGGCGGTATCGCTGCTAAGCAGCTTCAGGCAATACCCGGCCCTTTGGCGCGATTGTGGCTGGTTGAACCATTGGGACGTTCGACAGGACAGCACTTTCTCCGAATATCTCAACTCCTGGGCCGATTGCCTTCGCAAACAGAGCCCGCAACAGGAACCCCGTGCGCCGGACATCGTGCGGCAACTATTTGCCATTGACTCGGAATGGTCCGTTTAGCCGGAATTGTGCTTCGCCAGCGTCATCAGAGAAAGACTCTCGACGTACTGATGGGACTGGATGACAAAGCCGCCTGAGCCGACGGGGGGGCGTAGATCTCGTTGCCGGCTTCCGGTTTGGTGAGCTGCACCAGCAGGCGCACCACCTCGGCCGGCGTGTAGAACTCGCCGCCCTTGAACTCGGAGGCGTCCATCTTGCCGCGCAGGATGTCGGCGGCCTTGAAGAGGAAGGATTCGAGCTGGGCGAGGGTGATCTTCTCTTGGGTCATCACGAATTGCGGTCCATCATCTTCGGCAGGCCTGCCGAGCCGCATGGCGGCCAGGAGCAGGTTTTCCGGCTTGATCCCGTCGCCCCGCTCACTCCGTGGCTCGCAACCGGCTCAAATGGCCAGGCCATTCGAGGAGCCGATGGTCTGCGGTCATCGCAAAGCAACCAGACCAGGACGTGGGTGTCGAGCAGGATCATGAATTGAATACCCGGTCCGGATTGGCCTCAGCCTCCCATTCCACGTCGATAGGCTCGATGATGTCACCAAGTATCCGAATCTTGTCGCGGTGACGGCCGAACGGGACTTTCGGCTTATTGCGGTAGGGAATCAGCCGCGAGATCGGACGTCCATTCTTGGTGATGACGATCTCGTCGCCGTTCTCCGCGACCTCGTCTATCAGCTTCAGGCACTTGGCCTTGAACTCGGAGGCCTTGATGGTTCGGGTACGTCCCGCTTTGCTGCGATCATTGGCCATGGCATTTCTCTTCATAGGGTTCAGTGATCACTATTTTCTCATGAGCGAGCCATTTGCAAAATTCTTCAGTGTCGGGCACAGCCTTGGCCCTCTCCGCCACTCGGATTGACCCGGAACTGCGCCGTGGGTCTGCTTCGGTTTGGCCGTTGAGGTTGCCGCCGACAGGCCGGCACCCTTCAGCACCGGACGAAAGTTCAGCGCCAGCCAAGGGAATGAGGCATAAGGATGCGGGCGGGACGCCCGCGCTCCCGGGGGGCACAACCCTTCCTGGCAATAAATCCCGCGACCTGACGAATTTTGCAAAAGGCTCTCATGGTAATGGCCATGGTCGAATACGCGCAATACCGAGAACGATTTCAGCCCCGGCCCTGCAGGTTGCCGGAGATGGTTCCCAGGTCCCGCCGGAGATCTTCGAGGTCGTACTGGGCCGATACTTTTTTGGCGCGGGTATAGTCCACCATCTCCCACAAGGACACGCCGGCGTCGCGAGCGGCCCGTGCCAGCGTCAGCTTTCCATCCCCGTATAGTCTGGCGTAGTGCTCCATCTTCCATTGGCGGATGGCTTTCGAGAGCAGCCGGCGCACCGTGGTGGAGCGGTCAGTTTGCTCCACCTTCTCGATAAACTCCAATTCCCGGACCAACTCTGACGGAAGTCTGGCGACCACCATCTGTTCTTTCTTCATCTGCTTGCCTCCCGTGCCAGTCTCAATGCTTCCGCCACCACGGCCGGGGAGAGCCACAAGGTTTGAGTGAGATTACGAAGCGTGGCCTCCAATTCTCCCACGATTGTCAGTGAAAGTCCCGGCTCTTGAGGTGGAGTGATCCCTGTTCCAGTTCCGGCTTCCAGATTTTCTGCACCACCAGGTGGGTGACGCCTTCCGCCACCTGCAGGTTTCCGGTGACCCCCATGCAGGAAAGGGTCTTGGCCAGCAGGGAATAGCGCTCGAAGGTCTGTTTCCAGATGACCAGGTTGACGAAGCCGGTCTCGTCCTCCAGGGTCATGAAGGTGACTCCCCCCGCGGTCCCCGGCCGTTGTCGGCAGATGACCATGCCGGCGTAGCGGACCAGGCGGCCGTTCGGCATCCGGTTGAGTTGGCGCGCGGTGGGCAGCCCCTGGGCTTCCAGGGCGGGACGCAGCGGTTGCAGGAGGTGGGCCCGGGAGCTGTGGCCGCTGGCCTGGTAGTCCCACAGGATGGTTTCCAGGCCGCTCAGGGAGGGGAAGCGGGGCATGGGGTCGCGGCCGGCCAGGGGCAGCGCGGGCCGGGGTCCGTTTGCCAGTCCCTGAATCTGCCAGAGAGCCCCTCGGCGGTCCAGGCCGAAACACTCGAAGGCCCCGGCCTCGGCCAGGGCTTCCAGCTTGTCCTGGTGGAGCCGGCTCCGCCGGGCCAGGTCCGGCAGGTTGCGGAAGGGAGCTCGCCGGGCCGCGTCCGCCAGCCTGCGCCAGTCTTCCCCCCCCAGCCCCTTGACGTAGCGCAGCCCCATGCGGACCGCGAACTCGGCAGGTTTCCCCGGAGCTCCTTCGATTTCGACCAGGCTGCAGTCCCAGTGGCTGTGGAGAATGCTGACCGGACGCACCTCGATTCCATGAATGCGGGCATCGTTGACGATGGTGTCGGCCGAGTAGAACCCCATGGGCTGCGCATTCAGCAGGGCGCAGACAAACTCGGCCGGGTAGTGGCATTTGAGGTAGGCGGTGGCATAGGCGATATGGGCAAAGCTGGCGGCATGGCTCTCGGGAAAGCCGTACTCGCCGAATCCCCGGATCTGCTGAAAGACACGCTCGGCAAACTCGGATTGAATCCCCTTGGCCACCATGCGGGTGACCAGCCGCTGCCGGTGCCGCTCGATCCGCCCTGAACGCCGCCAGGCCGCCATGTCCCGCCGGAGCTGGTCGGCCTCCCCGGGAGAGTAGTCGGCGGCCACCATGGCCAGTTGCATCACCTGTTCCTGAAACAGGGGGATGCCCAGGGTCTTCTTCAGGACGGGAACGAGGCAGGGGTGGGGATACTCGACCTCCTCCTGGCCATTGCGCCGCCGCAGATAGGGATGGACCATGCCGCCGGTGATGGGTCCGGGGCGCACGATGCTGATCTCGATCACCAAGTCGTAGTAGCTGCGCGGCTTGAGACGCCCCAGCATGGCCATCTGGGCGCGGCTCTCGATCTGAAACACCCCCACCGTGTCGCCGCGGCAGATCATTTCAAAGGTCGAGGAGTCCCCCTTGGGGATGGTCGCCAGGGACAGTTCCTCTTGCCGGTGCCGCCGCAGGAGATCGAAGCAGAGGTGCAGGTGGGTGAGGGCCCCCAGCCCCAGCAGGTCTACCTTGAACAGGCCCGCCTGGTCCACGTCTTCCTTGTCCCATTGAATGACCGTCCTCCCCTGCATGGAGGCGTTCTCGATCGGCACCAGGTCGTGGACGGGGCGATGCCCCAGCAGAAAGCCCCCGGGATGGATGGAGAGGTGGCGTGGGAAGTCCTGGATCTCTTCCACCAGAGAGGTCAGATGGCGCAGGGCCGGGCTCCGGGGATCGAGTCCGGCCTGCCGGATGAACTCATCGCTCCAGTGGTCGTGGGACACCAGCTTGGCCAGGCGATCCAGGCTGGTGGCCGCAACCCCCAGCACCTTGCCCACTTCCCGGACGGCGGACCGACGCCGGTAACGGACCACGTTGGCCACCATGGCGGCCCGGTCGCGCCCATAGGTTTCGTACACATGCTGGATCACCTCTTCCCGCCGGTCGTGCTCGATGTCCAGGTCGATATCGGGAGGCTCGTCTCTCTCCCTGGAGAGAAAACGCTCGAAGAGCAGATCCACCTGGGTCGGGTCCACGCTGGTGATCCCCAGGGCAAAGCAGACCACCGAGTTGGCGGCCGACCCTCTCCCCTGGCAGAGGATGTTCTGACGGCGGCAGTACTCGACGATCTCGTGCATGGTCAGGAAGTAGCCTTCGTACTCCAGCTCCCGGATGAGATCGAGTTCCTTGCGCAATTGTGGCATCAGGCCGTGGAACTTTTTGCCCAGGCGGCGGGCGGCTCCCTCGAAGGTCCGGTCGCGCAGGTGCTGGCTGGAGGTCTTTCCTTCCGGCAGAGGCTCCAGGGGATAGCGGTAGCGCAGCTCCTGCAGCGAAAAGGAACAGCGGCCGGCCACCTCGCGGGTCCGCCGGACCGACTCCGGATCGTCGCTGAAGAGACGCGCCAGCTCCTCGGGGCTCTTGAGGGCGTGCTGGTCGTTGGGCCGGATGAGCCGGCCGGCCGTGGCCAGGGTCGCTCCTTCCCGGATACAGGTCAGGACGTCCTGCAGCCGGCGTCGTTGGGGAGAGTGGTAGAGGACCTCCACGGCAGCTACGGTAGGGAGCTTGAACCGCTCCGCCAGCTTTCGCAGTTGCATTTCCCGCGAGACATCCTCCGCCTGGCGGTGTCGGGCCAGCAGCAGGTAGAGGCAGTCTTCGAATGCCGCTTTGAACCGATCCAGAAGGGAGTCGGGGGCGGCTTCCGGAGAAGCCTTGGGGGCGGGCGAGCCGATCCACAGGGCAATCAGACCGCGGCTGCAGCCACACACCGACTGCGCGTCCAGCCTGCACTTTCCCTTGGAGGAACGCAGATGCCCGTCGGTCAGCAGTCGGCACAGGTTGCGGTAACCTTCCTCGTTCCGAGCCAGCAGCAGGATCTCGGCCCCCTCCCGCAGGCTGATCTGCGACCCCGCGATCAGGTGGATGTCCTGCCGGCGGGCACGGACATGAGCCCTGACCATCCCGTACACCCCGTGGCGGTCGGTGAGGGCCAGGGCCGGAATGGCCTTCTGGCGGCAGGCATCCACCAGCTCCTCGGGATGGCTGGCCCCTTCCAGAAAGGAGTAGTTGCTCTTGCACCAGAGGGGAACGTAGGGTTGGGGAGGTCCGGTCATGGTTCGCGTTCACTCCACGCGGCCCTGGGAGTACCAGCGACGTTCTTGCGGATCGTAATAGGCCCACAGGATCTCTCCCCGCTTGGTGTTGACGAACCGGTAGTCTCTTCGAATCTCCCGATTCCACCATCCTCCGCTGATCAGATACCCGAGCAGAGGCCGCCTGTCCGGCGGTTTCTTCCAGTCGAGAGGTTTGGGCCGGACATGGGTGCGCCGCACCAGCGGGCGGATGGGGACCGGCCGGAGAATGGCCGGAGTGAGTTTCCGGAAGGGGCGCCACTCCCAGCGGGCTTCGGGCAGATGTGCCGGTTTGAGCCGGGCCCAAAGCACCGAATCGGGTCCGAATTCGGCCCGAACCCGGGCCAGGGCGCGCAGGGCCGCTTCGTTGTTGCGACGGGGGGTCTGCAGCAGCAGATTCCGCGTTTCGGCGGAGGCGCAGACTGCTTCCACCTCCAGGGACAGTTCCAGCGGAGGAGCGCACCAGGAGACCCTCTCCAGGCGCAACCGGACCAGGTCCAGCAGGACCGAAACTTCCGGTGTCGGCCGGGCCGGCTGGATGCGGTGGCGGTGACAGGTCCCGTTCTCCAGCCGAATCTGCAACCGGAGGGCTGCCGCCGCCTGGTATCTTTCCGCTGCCGCCTTCAACAGGGGATCCAGCAACTGCTTGATCCGGAAAAGCAGTCTCTGGGCATTGGGGTCGGGCTCGTTCAGGTCCATGCAGGCGCGGAGGGGCTCGGGGATGCTTCGGGGCTGGAGCGGCAGCGACAGCTCCCCCGAGGCAAGACGGTAGAGATTCCAGGCCTGTTCGCCGAGGTGGTCTTGGATGCCGGCTTCGGGAAGCCCCAGCAGGTCTTCCAGGGTGTGAATCGCCAACTTCTCCAGCCGATCGCGCAACCTGGGATCGAGTTGCAGATGCAGCAGGCTCACCCGGCGGCTTTGGGCCTGCTCCACTTCAAGAGAGGGAAGCACGGTCAACAGCCTCTCCGCCTTGGCCAGGGCATAGCTGCCGAAACGGCTGAAGCCGATGACGATGCTGGCCGGAAACTCCAGGCGGGAGAGGTGAAAGTCGATTTGCCGCGCCCAGGCCTCGAGGGATCCGTAGATCTTGTCGAGTCCGCCGGCATCGACCCAGAAAACTCCGGGTTCTTTCTCACAGGGCTCAACCCGGGGACTGAAGCGGTCCAGCAGTTGATGGACCTGCCGGACGGCCTGTCGGATTTCCTGCTCCGAGACCGTTCCGGCACACAAGTCCCGGTCCAGCGAAAGGGCGGAGGCATAGCGCATGCCCGACCGGATGCCGGCCTGACCGGCCGGGGCGTTCACCCACAGGAGGGGACTGTGGGGTTTCTCCTGCTCTACCACGGCCACCGGCCGCTGCTTCCACTCCGGGTGTCTCCTCAACAGCAGTTGCAGCGGCAGCGCCCGGATGTTAATGCAGGCCGTCCGGTCCACGGCAGATCTCGGTGTGGCGCCAACCCGGTCCATGGCGTCTGTCCTTCAGGACTTCGATGTCGACCCGGAAGCGGTCGGCTCCCAGGCGCCGGCAGGAGGTTTGCCCTCTCAGAGAGACCAGCGATCCCAGGGAAGGAGCGTTCCCGGCTTTGGAAGTCAGGCAGAGAACGGCGGTGTCGTGGGCGCGCGCCTGTTGGACCAGGCGTGCCTGAAGCGGGATGGAAATGGTGGGATTGGAGTTCAGATCCATCACGATCAAGCCGAAGGCTCCCGACCTCAGAAGCCGGTCCGCCGAGCGAGCCGCCGCCTGGGCGCCAGGGACGCGAACCACCACCAGGGCATTCAGGTCCACACCGTTGTCAGCGGCATCCGGGGGAAAGAAGGTGTCCGGCGTGGCTGCAATCCAGGCCACCGGCTCACCCTCCGTCTGTGCGTCCAGCACCAGGCGGAAGGCAGCCGTCAGCAGGGTGGACCCGGGAATGGAGGAAAGCTCGCACAGGCGTCCGGCCAATTGAATTAGCGACCAGAGCGGTGTTTCCCCCCAGGGTTCCGCCGCCGCTCCCTTGAGTCGGGATCGGACGTTCCCTGAGATACCGGCCCGCAAGGCTGACATGTATTCTCCCTGGGCTGGTTGGGCCGCCCTCCCGTTTCGATGACAGTCAAAAGGGAACAAAAAGAGAATATTTAACAGACAAACGTCTGTATGTCAAGGGGTGAATTTCGCCAAGGTGCCGCTCGACCGGGGCTGATTGTCAGGCTTGGGTCAACCCGGCCAGCAGGTCGTAAAACCCGGGGAAGGAGACGGACACGCAGTCGGCACCGCCAATCACCGTGGGGCCGCCGGCCACCAGGCCGGCGATGGAGAACGCCATGGCGATGCGATGGTCGCCATGAGAGTCGACCAGGCCTCCCCGCAACGATTGGCGGCCCGGAATCGACATCCCGTCCGGATACTCCTCTACCGCCACTCCCATCGCGCGCAGGTTCTCCACGATGCTTTGGATCCGGTTGCTCTCCTTGACCCGCAGCTCCGCGGCGTCCCGGATGTGAATGCCCTCTTGGGTGCAAGGCGCCAGCACGGCCAGAATAGGAATCTCGTCGATCAACTGGGGGATCAGCGCTCCGGACAAGCGCCCGCCGCGCAGATCGGAGGAGCGGACTCGAAGGTCGCCGGCCAGTTCCCCGTGGAGCGGATATTCATCGATAACATCGATGGCGGCGCCCATCTCGATCAGAACGTCCACCACCGCCCGGCGCCTCGGGTTCAACCCCACCCCCGGGAAGACTGTTTCCGAGTTCGGCAGCAGGAGAGTGGCCGCGATGAGG
This sequence comes from Acidobacteriota bacterium, assembly GCA_022826755.1. Classification (GTDB taxonomy): domain Bacteria; phylum Acidobacteriota; class Terriglobia; order Versatilivoradales; family Versatilivoraceae; genus Versatilivorator. The sequence goes on along the minus strand of JAJDUG010000073.1, from coordinate 55,993 downwards.
AAGGCAGCCGAGGAGAGGTCTCCGGGAACGGCAGCCGCCTGCGCCCGGGGCTGCTGACCCCCTCGAATCAGCAGTTCTCTCCCGGAACCCTGCAGTTCGACGCCGAATTGTCGAAGGGCTATCTCGGTATGATCGCGGCTGGCGAGAGGTTCGACCACGCGGGTCGTTCCCGAGGCGTACAGTCCCGCCAGCAGGATGGCCGATTTCACCTGGGCACTGGCCACCGGCATGGGGTAATCGATGGCCTGGAGATCGCCGCCCCGGATGGAGAGGGGAGGCGTGTTGTCCCGGCCTGCCCGGATTTCGGCCCCCATTCGGGACAGGGGATCGATAATGCGCCGCATGGGACGCCGCCTCAGCGAGGGGTCTCCTGAAATGGTTGTCGAGAAGTGCTGACCGGCCAATATGCCCGACAGCATTCGAAGGGTCGACCCGGAATTGCCGGCGTCCAGGGGGTGCTCGGAAGCCTCCAGGCCGCCAAGCCCGCGCCCCGGGATCACCACATGGCCAGGCCCCGGCGATTCAACCCCAACCCCGAGTTGCCGGAGGCAGCTCAAGGTGCCGGCGCAGTCGGCGCTGCCGGAAAAACCCCGGATGACCGTTTTCCCATTGGCAATGGCACCCAGCATGGCCAGCCGGTGAGAGATCGACTTGTCGCCGGGAAGCTCCACTCGGCCCCGGATGCGGCTTGAGGGTCTGACGGTGATATTCATCAGCGGTCGGGGAGAGCGGTCCGGATGGCGGGAAGGGTTGAGACGGAAAGTGGGGGATTATACAGAACGGCCTTGAGCCGGTCAAAGCGGGGCAAAAGAGTTATCCACGAAGGAACACGAAGGATTACGAAGGGCCACCAAGAACGACACGAAGGGGAACGACGAACCACGAATGGACACGAATGAACACCAATAAATCCTGTGCATCCTGTGCATCGATGTTCAAAAAATCGATTCCACCCACCACATCAACCTTCGCTTGGCGGCTCGGCTTCTGCGACTCCCTTCCAGGGAAGGGGTTTCTGATTTCGGTTTACCTGGCCCTCCGAACTGGTTTATTTTTGCTAATTGCCAGGATGTAAAGATCCGATTCCGGCGTTTTGGGGGCCTGGATGAATCTGCCGAAACCGGACAAACCGGGCAGTGAGTGGTTGCCGACCCAACCGGACCGCTCCTATCGGCGAAGAATGGCGCAGTTGCGATGGCGCCACTTCAACGGAACGCCGGCGCTGGACCTGGCAGCCGACCACTGCCGCTTGGTCGATCTGAGCCTGCAGTCCCTGCTGAAGCCGAGCCGACTCGCGCCTTCCGGCAGCACCGCCCGGAGCCGGAAACACTGTTGGCTGGCTCTGGGCGCTTACGGCAGTCTGGAACTGACTCCCTTTTCTCCGCTCCGGTTGTTGTTGACCGGATCGATTGGAGATGGAGAGGCAAGCCGGGTTCTGGAGGCCGCTCGATCCCGGATGGCGGCGATGGGAATTTCCGGCGAAGTCGTTCAGTTCAGTTCCCGGGAGTGCCTGCGCCGATCTCAGACGGACATGGACTTTTGCCTGGAGCTGCTGTCCTCTCGATGGTTGGGCGGGGCGAGGTCAGTGGGGTCCGATCTGCAGCAGCGGCTCCGGTCGACTCTGGTCAAGCGGCCGGTCGTCTTTCTCTGTGACCTCGAGGGCCACTACCGGCAGATGTTGGACGGCGGAGAGTCGAGTGTTTATGCCCTGACGGCTGGTTTGGAACAGGGGCCGGGCGGGTTGTGGTGCTGCCGGGCGCTGTTGCAGGCCTTGAGGCTGCTTGCCGGAACCGGCGACCCCGTCCGGATTCTGGGAAAGGGAGGGATTACGCCCGCGGAGTGGACCCAACTTCTGGCGATTCGGGAACGCCTGCTGCAGATTCAAACCCATCTGCATTTCCTGGCGGGGGCACCCGAGTCGGACCTGTTGGGCGAGGTCGGCGTTCGAACGGCCCGTTTCCTGGGATTTCACGATTCTCGTCAGCTTCCGGCGCTGGAATTGCTGGTGAGAGACATTCTGAGGCGAAAAAGGAAACTGATGGCCCTCTTCGAGGGTTACCTGGAACGCAACAAGGCGGCCTTTCTGAAAGGAAACGAACCCTTCAAGTCTCAATACCTCAGGTTGGTTTCTCAACCGGAACAGGGAAGTGAAGAGGAGACGCCCCAACGCTGGATGAAGATTTTCCGCCTGAGCCAGATGGAGCCCGAGATTGTCCAGCCCCCGATGGTTTCTCGGCTGCAGGCGCGACTGCACCGGTGGCCGGATCGCTATTGGCGGGTTTCCGCCATGCACGCCGACTTTCGGGGCATCCTCAAGAACAAGGGCAGGGTGGGATCGACGCTGCGGCGAATGCGCGACCTTGGATTTCTTGCCCGTTATCTGCCGGAGTTCGGTCGCCTGGACTGCCTCCCCGGCATTTCCCAAGGCCGCAGGTATTCGATCGACGAGCATACGCTGCGGGCTGTCGATCGCCTGGATCAGGTGGCCAATTCAACCGACCCCGGCCTGAGAGATTATCGAGGCTTGCTGGAACAGGTGGAGGATCCTTCGATCCTCTACCTGGGCCTGCTCTTGCATGAGACCGGCGCGAACGGGCCGGATCGATTGTCCGGCAATGGCCAACCCATGGCGGTACGCGCCTTGCAGCGCCTCAATGCGCCTCCGGAAGACCGGGACAGGGTTCTGATGCTGGTGACGGAGCAGACCTTGCTTGCCCATGTATCGCAAAGGCGAGACTTCGACGATCCCCTGGTGGTCCAGGAGATCAGCTCGGTGGTGGAGACCACCGACAATCTGAACATGCTGTTGCTGCATACCTTTGCGGACTTGACCTCGGTGGATGAAACCGCCTGGTCGGAACGAAACCGATTCCTGTTGTGGTCCTTGTATTTCAGGGTCATGGATCGTCTCATGTTCGGCCGGGAACTGAGTGGAGCCGAACACGCCCGGGTCGCCGAGATTCAGCGCGGCGTCCTGGAGCAGTTGGCCGGGGAACTGCCGGTGGACTCGGTGCTGAACCATTTTTCTTTCCTTCCCGAGAAATATGCCCTCTACACGCCCCTTCCCCAAATCGTGGCCCACGTTCGTCTTTGTGAGAATCTGAAGGAACGGCCCTTGGCGAGTGAATGGGTTGCCAATCCGGATGGCGGATACCACGAGCTCCACCTCTCCACCCGCGATCTGCCCGGGCGCTTCGCCCAGATCACCGGAACCCTTGCGGCCTTGGGCATCCGGCTGTTGAGCGCCCAACTCAACACTCGCGAGGATGGCATCGTGATCGATACCTTCCACGTCAGCGATCTGGGCAGCCATCTGCTGATCGATGACGCCGGGCGGCGCCGGGTGGACCAGGTGCTCGCCGAAATCATCCTGGGGAAGACCCGTCTGGAAGACCTGCTGCGGGGCCAGCGCTATGAAGTTCGTGCCGAGCCGGGAGCCGCCGCCTTTGCCGTGGCTCCCCGACTGAGAATCGACAATGACATTTCGGCCCACAGCAGCGTGATCGAAGTGCAGGCCCAGGATAGCTGGGGTTTGAGTTACCGGATTGCCGGAATTCTGGCTGAACTGGGGCTCAATATCGTTTCCGCCAAGTTGGCGACCGAGCGGAATTACGCCTTTGACGTGTTTTACGTCCAGACGGAAAGCGGTGAGAAGGTCGTGGATGGTGCCAGGATGAGCCAGATCCTGGAGAGGCTGCGCCTGGAAGTGAAGTCGCAGGCACAGCCATTCGGGCGAACCCCGGTCCCGGGTCGCTCCGGCAGAGCCCAAGGCTCGTCGGCAGAGTCAGCTTCTTGAGAACTGGTCGAAGAAGTGGGCAATGCTCACGATGCCGGTTTGATAGTTGCCCAGGTCCAGTCTTTCGTTGGGGGCGTGAGCATTCTCATCGGGGAGCCCGACTCCCATCAGCACCGTGGACAGGCCCAGAGTCTCGGCCAAGGTGGTCACCACCGGAATCGATCCCCCTTCCCGCACGAAGACCGGCTTCGCGCCGAAGCCTTTCTCGAAGGCCCGTGAGGCTGCCCGGATGGCCGGGTGGTCGATGGAGGCCAGCCAGGGGTTCCCGCCGTGCATGCGGGTGAGCGTGAGTTCCACCGAGCCGGGAGTGACCGTTTTCAAGTGTTGTTCAAAGAGGTGGGCTATCCGGTCAGGATCCTGATTGGGCACCAGCCGCATGCTGATTTTTGCCATGGCGGTGGCCGGGATCACGGTCTTGGCTCCCTCGCCGGTGAAGCCTCCACCCAGGCCGTTGACCTCCAGCGTGGGTCTGGACCAGATTCTTTCCAGGGTGCCGTATCCCTTTTCACCGAAGAGTTCGGGAGCGCCCACCTCTCGCCGAAAACGCTCCTGGTCGAAGGGGAGTCGGGAAAGCTCCTCCTTTTCCCGAGCGCTCATGGGAGCGACGTCGTCATAAAAGCCGGGAATCAGGATGCGCCCCTCGGAATCCTTGAGCGAGCTGATGATGTGCGCCAGCGCGAAGTTGGGATTGATCACCGTCCCGCCAAAGGAGCCGGAGTGCAAGTCCTGGCTCGACCCCTTCAAGTCCAGTTGAAAGTAGGCCAATCCCCTCAGCCCGTAGCAGATGGAAGGAATTCCCCGATCGAACAGGGGAGTGTCTGAAATGAGGGCGACGTCCGCTCGCAGCAGGTCCTGGTGGCTGTGGATGAAGGCGTCCAGGTGGGCGCTGCCGACTTCCTCCTCTCCCTCGATCAGGAGCTTGAGGTTGACCGGCAGGGCCCCTTGAGCCTTCAGGTAAGCCTCGGCCGCCTTCAAATTCATCCAGACCTGGCCCTTGTCGTCGACGGCTCCCCGGGCATAGAGCTCACCGTCCCGGATGGTCGGCTCGAACGGTCCCGAGATCCAAAGTTCCAGGGGATCGACCGGTTGGACGTCGTAGTGCCCATAGAAGAGCACGGTGGGTTTTCCGGGCGCCCCCAGCCATTCCCCGTAAACGACGGGATGGCCGTCGGTTGGAAACACGGCCGCCCTCTGCATTCCGATGCTATCGAGCTGGTCTTTCAGGAATGCAGCGCAGCGCTTCATGTCGGCGCGGTTCTCGGCGTTGTTGCTGATGCTGGGAATGGTCAGGAATTCCTTCAGCTCCGCTATATAGCGGTCCCGGTTCCGTTGGATATAGTGCAGGACGGATTCCATGAACGTTACTCCTTTGGCGGTTGAATTATATCATTGGGAAAAAGGAATTTGCCGGGCGGGAAATCTGGGCTACACTTCCACCGGCAAGTCACTGATTTCGGGGCACGACAACTGCCCGAGGTACCGATGAAAAAGGGATTTCAATTTCTGGAGAAGCACTACACCCTGTCCATGGAGAGCTGGGTGGAGGTCGACGGGAAATTTCACAAGTTTGCGGGGAAAGTCCACAATGGACGAGCCACCTGCAAGGGTCATTTCAAACTGACCCAGCTTGCCTTGGACAAAGCCAACCAGGTATCCAAGGACAACCAATGGCCCCTGGACCGGGTCCTGGTCGAGGGATGCATCCAGGTGCTCAGAGCCGAACTCTACATACGGGAGATCCCCGACGGGTTTACCTACGTAACCGACCACCGCTTTTTCGAAGATCTGTAGCCCGACAATCAGAATATACGCCGAGTTTGGGGAGCGAACAGGCCCGGGATATCCGGAGGTGGGGACGGGTGCGTTCCTCCGCGTTCGGCCGGTGTGCTGAAACTACTCGTAGCGTAGCGCTTCGATGGGATCCAGCGCCGCCGCCTTGTGGGCCGGATAGTAGCCGAAGAAGATTCCGATGGCGGCGGAGAAAAGCATGGAGATGGCGACGGAATTGAGGGAGACGATCGTGGGCCAGCCGACCAGTTGAGCGATTGCCCACGAGATACCCACTCCCACCAGTAGACCCAGGACGCCGCCCACCAGGCAGAGCACGATCGATTCCGAGAGGAACTGGACGCGCACGTGATTGGGTCGCGCGCCGATGGCCATGCGGATGCCGATCTCCCGCGTTCGCTCCGAGACCGCCACCAGCATGATGTTCATGATGCCGATACCGCCCACCAGCAGCGAAATGGCGGCAATGCCGGCCAACAACAACCCCATCATGCGGTTGGTTGATTCGGCGGCTTCTCCGATTTCGCTGAGGTTGCGAACCATGAAATCGTCGTCCTGGAAAGGCCCCAGGCGGTGCCGCTGGCGCAGCAGCGCCCTGATCTGTTCTTCGGCGGCATAGGTTGCCCGGGCATTGACAGCCTGGACCAGTCCCGACTCCACGTGGAGTGCGCCCCCCAGAAACTTCTTTTGCACGGTGGTGTAGGGAACAATGATGACGTCGTCCTGGTCGCGGCCCCAGGAGTTGTATCCCTTTGCCTTGAACACCCCCATCACCTGAAAGGAGAGGTTCTTGACTCGAATGGTCTGTCCCACGGGGTCGCTGCCGCCGAAGAGCTCTGTCCAGACGGTGTTGCCCAGCACGGCCACCCGGGCGGCCGCCTTAACCTGGCTGTCGTCAAAGAAGCTGCCCTGCGAAATGGTCCAATTCCGCATTTCCGGATACAGTTCGTTGTATCCCTCGATCCGGGTGTTCCAGTTCTGGTTTCCGAACACCACCTGGGCCATCGACCGGGCGCTTGGACTGACCGCCTTGACCGCGGGGCACTCGTTCAACATGGCTTCGAAATCCGAGGCTTTCAGGGTGTTCATCGATCCGGAGGCGCTCCGGACCCCCCAGGAACGGCGGCTGCCGGCTCTCACCCAGACGGTGTTGTCTCCCAGGCTGGCGATTTCTTCCTGAATCTGGCGCTGCGCACCCTGGCCGAGGCTCACCATGGCGATCACCGCCGCGATGCCGATGATGATTCCCAGCATGGTCAAGGCCGAGCGGATCTTGTTCCGGCTCAGGGCCTTGAGCGAAATCTTCAGGATCATCCAGTAGTTCATTGTGGTACTCCGGATATGGACTGTATGTGTTCGACTCGAGCCGATCCCCTCGGAGGGTGGTCTCAGGTCTTCTCGTCGCGCAAGATGCGACCGTCTCTCATGTGAATCTGCCTGGATGCGTAGGCGGCGATCTCCTGTTCGTGCGTGACCATGACCAGGGTGATCCACTTTTCGGAGTTCAGGCTCTGGAGAAAGGTCATGATCTCTTCCGAAGTGGCCGAGTCCAGGTTGCCCGTGGGTTCATCGGCCAGCAGGATGGCGGGCTGGTTGACCAGGGCCCGGGCTGCAGCCACCCTTTGTTGCTGTCCGCCCGAGAGCTGGTTGGGCAGGGCCTTGGCTTTCTCGGGAATTCCGACCACTTGCAGGGCCTCCTCGATGCGCCGGGTACGCTCGGCCTTCGACGTCCCGGAATAGAGCATGGGGGCTTCCACGTTTTCCCAGACGGTGGTGCGGCTCAACAGGTTGAAGGTCTGGAAGATGAAGCCGATCTTCTGGTTGCGAATATCGGCTCTTTGGGAAGGGGTGAAAGTGGAGACATCCACTCCATCCAGGCGGTAGACGCCGCGGGTGGGGTGATCCAGGCAGCCCAGAATATTCAGCATGGTCGACTTTCCCGACCCCGAGGCGCCCATGATGGCCACGAATTCCCCCTGGGCAATCTCGAGGGAAACCCCTCGCAGCGCCTCCACCCGAATCTCTCCCGTATCGTAAATCTTCCAGACGTCCTGCAATGCGATCACGGCAGCCGAACCCGGGTCCGGCGAAGACGCTCCTTCTGCTACAGGGTGGATGAGATCTTGCATGGACTATCGACTCCCGCTTCTCTGACCTCGCTGCTGGCTTCGTTGGGGCGCACGCCGCCTGCCGAACAGGCCGCCGAAAGGAGAGGAGGTGCTGCTGGCTCTGACCTCGGTGGCCAGCTCGCCGCTGACGACTTGTTCTCCTTCCTCCAGGTTCCCGTCAAGAATGGCCGTCTCCCGGCCGTCGGTGATGCCGAAGCGGACTCGGCGAGGTTCCGGATGCCCCTCCGAATCGAGCACCCACAACAGGCCCCTCCGGGATCGGGTCTTCTCGGCCTGAGGAAACCGAATCTTCAAGCCGGGACTGATGCCATACTGGGTCGTGTTGGAGGGCGCAATGACGGTCCTGGCGCCGTCGCCGGCGGGTCTGCCCCGACGCATGCCGGGCCCGCCCCCTCCAAAGGGTCCGCCCCGGCCTCCCTGAGCCATCCGCGCCCTGATGGCCCGCATCCGTTCCGGATCCATCCCGCGTCCGCCGAAGCCGCGGCCTCCTCCGCCCTGGGCCATCCGGGCTCTCATGGCCCGCATGCGCTCCGGGTCCATGCCCGGCCGACCGCCGGAATCCGCCGCATTCTCACCGCCTTCGGAGGGGCCGGCTGCCGCCGAACCGTCTCCCGACCCGGGCGGGCCGCCCCCAAGCATCGCTTGAATCTCCTCGGGGCTCCTGTCCGACGGCTGGAAGCGCAGGGCGACGTTGGCCACCTTCAGGACGTCCTCCGCGCTGGCCACGGTGAAGTTGACCGTAGCCGTCATGGCGGGCCTCAGCTTCAACCGGGGGTTGTCGACGTCGATCATGACGTTGTAAACCACCACGTTGGTAGAGGCTGCCGACTGCTGCGCGGTAGAGGTGTTCGAGCCCGGCAGATTGGAACTGAGGCGAATCTCGGAGATTTTGCCTTGAAAAGTTTGTCCGGGGAACGCGTCGACGGTGAAATCGACCCCTGCCTGTTCGGAAATGGCTCCGATGTCGGCCTCATCGATTTGAGCGATCACCTGCATCTTGGCCAAGTCGTTGGCGATCAGAAACAGAACGGGGGCCTGGAAGCTGGCGGCCACCGTCTGGCCGATGTCCACGTTGCGTTCGATCACCACCCCGTCGATGGGAGAGGTGATGTTGGTGTAATAGAGGTTGACCTGGGCCATCTTCAGTTCGGCCTTGGCCTGCTTGACGTTGGCCAGGGCCTGTTCCCTTTGGGCTCCGGCCGATCGAATGGAGGCCTTGATCTGGCTGATCTGGGCTTCGGCCTGTTGCAGACGCGCGGCCGATTGATCCCGGCCGGCCTGGGCCGTTTCCAGGTCCCGCTCGGGAATGAGACCGTCCTCGAACAGTCCCTTGGCTCTTCGCAGTTGCCTGCCGGCTTCCTGGTGGTCCACTCGCGACACCTGGAGATTGGCCTCGGCGCTCTGCATCTCGGCTTGGCGATTGACCAGGTTGGCCTCGGCGTTCTTGACCGAGGCTTCCGCCGTGGCCAGGGAAGCGGCGGCGCGGTCCCGCTGAGCTTCGAAGTTGGCGGGATCGATAATGGCCAGGGTCTGTCCCTTCTTGACCACGCTGTTGAAATCGGCGTGCAATTCCTGGATGCGGCCGGAGACCTGGCTGCCGACCTGCACGGTGACGACCGCCTGCAGGGTCCCGGTCGAGGTGACGGTCCTGCGAACGTCCCCGCGCTGCACCTCCACCCTCAAATATCTCTCCTCCGGATTGCCGTCCCCGCCGCCCCAGACCAGATAGACCACCGCGATCAGGACGACCAGCCCGACGACGGGGAGAACCAGATTACGTTGCAGTTTCATGAACCTTTACCTTTCCAGGATGCTTCACCGCTTCAGGGTCAACCCTAGAAACGCTGGCCTCCGGCGGGCGGTTTCAACATTTTTGTCCGGTTGATGCAGTGTTCGAATGGTGTCATGGCCGATGCCTGTCGCCGCCGGAACGGGGGCCTGAGCGGGGCGGCGCCTGTTCGGTGCCGGAAGACCGCTTGGGCTGCAATCGGCTCAGCACCTCTCCGAGCTCCCCCACTTCAATCGGCAGACCCTCCCGGATGGCGATCCACTGGTGGGAGAAGGGGGACACTCGAGCTCCGGGAGTGAGGATGCCCACCAGGTTCAGCGGGTCTGCGGCTGGGACCAGGATCGTGTCGCCCCCCGGCGCCCGGCCGCGCCGCAGCGCCCGCAGGGTGTCCACTGCCTCCGGTAGGGCAAACTGTTCGCCCACAAAGCCGCTCACGAATCGCCCTCCGCGAATTTCACCCCGAGCCTCCATCCGCCGGTAAATGCTCAGCAGGATTCTCCATCGGGGTGCGTGAGGCTCGCGTGTCATGAGTTCCCGGATGACGATGCCGTAGCGGCGCAAGAGCTGCCGGGCCATCCGCATGGCGAATTCTTCATCCTCCTCAGGGGGGGGTGTCATTCGGCTGTCGGACACGTCCGCTTGGGGAGCTTCGCCAGGCGAGTGGTCCGGAAGATGGGGACGCTGAGGCTGCAACAGCGACCACCGGCCGAGTGGCAGCAATCGGCCGGGGGCATTGCCTCCACGAATGACCCGCAAACGGTGCTCCGGTCCGCGCCGCTTTCGGTTCGGCAGCAACAGGACCCTCAGCCCGGCCATCCCGTCACCGGTGACCAGGCCGCGGCTCACCAGCTCCCACAGCCCATCCTCCACCTCGGCGGCAAGCCTTCCGGTATTCGTGGAAATGTCCGACAGGAAACAGGCCCCCCATTGGCGCAGTGCATTGGCCACCTCCACGGCCACCGGAGACAAACCCGGAATGCCCTCCAGGGAGAGGGGCCTCGACTCCAGCAACCAGGAGGAGTCCTGACGGGTGAAAAAGGCCAGAGGAGCCGAGCGGCCGGGCCTGGTCCGAGCCTGACTGATTCCGGCCGAAGGATCCTCCGGGTCGAATGAGGGGGGCGGAGAGAACCGCAACCGGCCCCAGGCCACCGTGCCGGAGAGACACAGGGCTTCCAGGTCCTCCGGTCGATAGCCGGCAATGCGCTTCGGCAATATGTCCCGCTCCCAGGCCGTCGCCGGAAGCTCCAGCCCCTGAAGTTGTTGTAGAACCTTCAACAGGCCCTCCCGGCCATGGAGTTGAGTTCCGGGCTCCAAGTGCTGCCAATGCAGCAGGAAGCGGATGAATTCGGTGGTGCTGGCCGGCTCGATTTCCCGGCGCAACCGACCGATGGTCAGGCGGTGGATCCTTGCCAGGATTCGGCGTTCGCACCACTCCGTCTCGGGACCCGGTTCGCCGGCCGAGTGTAGGCCTTTCCCATGGACAGCGCCTGGCGTCGAAGTAACCTCCGGGGATGGGGATCCTGCTCGTGCGGGCAGACCGGGCCCGGCACGGAAGCGGCCCCGTAGAATGGCCCCACCGGCCTCCAGGGTCACCAGGGCCAGTTGCACCATGGAGCGGGGCAGGCCGAGTCGGTCGGCCAGTTCCGCCGCCGTGGCCGGTCCCAGGCATTCAAGCCACTGGCGCACCAGGAAGGCGGCGATCTCCTCGGAAGTTCCCGGGAGTCTGCTGCTGGTCGGAGATGCCGGCGGCCGGAAAGGCGAACCGGACTCGGAATCCAGGGCCAGTCGTTCAAAGGAAGGGTCTGCCCGGGTCTCGGGAACCAGGCGCTTCAGCCAGGACAGCCGCTCGGCGGCGACATGGCCTTCCTGGCGAAATCCTGCCGGATTGACCCAGGAAACCGGCGCCGCGCGGCTGGATGCGATCAGCTCGTTCATGAGTTCCCGCCAGGGGCCGACCGCATCGGAGGGCAAGACCACCAGGTTGAGGAGCAGGTCATGGAGTTCTTCCCGGTCCCTGATATCCGGCCACAACTCCGCCACTACCCGCTCAACCACCTCGGGGTCCAGGAGTGAATCGGCCTGGATGGCATCGGGCTCCATCCGCCGCAGCGACACCGCCCGGGCCCGTCGTTCCTCCAGGGGCGCGTCGTCCAGGAAGGCATAGGGGTTGGCGTTGAGGATCTCGTGCGACATGGGTGAGGGGGCGGGTGTGTCGCGCCCCAGGAAGCGAATGTCACCCGACTCGAGGCGGCCAAGCACCTCCAGGAACCCCTCCAGGTCCAACGGCTCGTGCAGGCAGTCGTGCAGCGTCTGGTTCACCAGGGGGTGGTCCACCGGCTCCACCGGACCGGGGGCGTTGTCCTGACAGGCCAACTGGGCCGGGAATACGGCGGCCAGCAGATCCTCCGCCCGCATCCTCTGAATCGGCATCGGCACCCGGCGTCCCTGCTGGAACCGCAGCAGGGCCAGAAAACGGGTGGCGTTCCAGCGCCAGCGATTTCCGAACATGGGAGAGGCCAGCACCCCCTGGATCAGGTCTCGTTCGGTTCGATCGGATCGCACCATGGAGGCCACGCTTTGCAGGGGAAAGCTGTGCTGTTCTCCCAGGGAAATCACCACCCCGTCGTCGGTGGCCGCCGCCTGCAGCTCGAAATTGAAGGAGACGCAGAACCGCTTCCTCAGAGCCAGGCCCCAGGCCCGATTGATGCGGCCTCCGAACGGGGTGTGCAACACCAGCTGCATGCCCCCCGATTCGTCGAAAAAGCGCTCGGCCACCACGGTCTGCTGGGTGGGAACCTCTCCCAGGACGGCCCGTGTCTGGGTGATATAGGCGACCAGTTGTTCGGCCCCGGCCCGATGCAGTCCGCACTCCCGGGACAACCAGTCGATGGCCGAGTCCGTTTCACCTTCCAGCAGTTCCGCCAGCTTGCGGCGGAGTTCCGAGACCGCTTCGGACAGTTCCGCGGTGCGGGCCGGGGCTTCCCCCACCCAGAAGGGGATGGTGGGAGGCGCCCCCTGAGCGTCCTCCACGCGGAGCTTGCCGGCTTCGACCCGACGGATGCGCCAGGACTGGTTGCCGAGCAGAAAGATGTCTCCGGCCATGCTCTCGATCGCAAAGTCCTCATTGACCCGCCCGACGAAGATGCCTTCGGGTTCCTGGATGACGTCGTAATCGGCCGTATCGGGAATGGCGCCCCCACTGGTGATGGCGGAAAGGGCGGCGTTTCTGCGAGGCCGCAGGCGGCGGTGGACTCCGTCGCGGTGCAGGTAGGCCGAGCTACGCCCGCGGCGGGTCGAAATTCCCTCGGAGAGAATCTCCACCACCTCCGCAAACTCTTCGGGGGTCAAGCCGCGATAGGGATAGGCCTTGCGGCACAGATCCCGGAGTTCCTCCTCGGCAATCTCTCCGCTGGCGACGGTGGCCACCATCTGCTGAGCCAGGATGTCCAGAGGCTTTTCGGGGATGTGGACCCGGTCCAGCTCTCCGGCGCGGACGGCCCGCACGGCCGCGGCGGTTTGAAGAAGCTCATCCCGGGTGAGGGGGAAGAGGAGGCCCTTGGGAACGGTGTCCAGGCCATGCCCGGAGCGGCCGATTCTCTGCAGCAGGCTTGCAATGGAGCGGGGAGCCCCGACATGGCAAACGAGGTCGACGTGACCGATGTCGATGCCCAGTTCCAGCGAGGCCGTGGCCACTACCACCGAAATGGCGCCGGACTTGAGTCGCTGTTCCGCCGCCAGGCGGCTCTCCTTGGACAGACTGCCGTGGTGGGTGGCGACTCGATCTTCTCCCAGGCGCTGGCTCAACTTGTGGGCGACTCTTTCCGCCAGGCGGCGGGTATGGACAAAGACCAGGGTCGACCGATGAGCCAGCGATTCCGCGGCAATGCGCTCATAGAGGGCTTCCCAAAGTTCCAAACTGGCGATGGGACCGAACTCCACGTCGGGAATGGCAATGGACAACTCGAGATCCCGCTGGTGGCCGATGTCCACGATGGAACAATCGACCCGGCCCTCGGACATGAGCCCCGAGGTCCCGACCAGCAGGCAGGCAATGGCGGACACGGGTTTCTGAGTGGCGCTGAGCCCGATCCTTTGCAGGCGCCGGCCGGACAGATGGTCCAGGCGTTCCAGGGACAAGGCCAGGTGAGACCCGCGCTTGTCGCCCGCCACGGCATGGATTTCGTCCACGATCACCGTTCCGGCTCCCGCCAGGTAGCCGCGGCTCCCTTTGGCCGTGAGTAGAATGTAGAGTGACTCGGGAGTCGTGATCAGAATATGGGGCGGATGTCGGAGCATGGACTGCCGTTCGCTGCTGGGAGTGTCTCCCGAGCGAACCGCCACTCGAATTCCCAAGGGAGCCTCGCCCTGTTGTTGGGCAATGCGCCCGATTTCCTCCATGGGGAGCTGCAGGTTCTTGTGAATGTCGTTTCCCAGCGCCTTGAGGGGCGACACGTAGACCACGTAGGTGCGGTCTTCGAGCCGGCCGCTCAGAGCCGCCTGCACCAGCCCGTTCAGGGACCACAGGAATGCGGCCAGGGTCTTGCCCGATCCGGTGGGCGCCGCGATCAGCGTATCCCTGCCGGCCATCACCGGAGGCCAACCCTTGTTCTGGGCAGCCGAGGGGGCGGCGAAGTGTTGGCGGAACCACTGGGCCAGGTAGGAGTGAAACCCCTGGGGCAAGGGGCTGTGGGGCGGAATGCCGGGCTTCATCTGGAGCCTTCCGGAAAGTCCTGCCCCCGCCCCAGACAACGGGGCGGATCATTCAAGTGGTGAAACAGGTGGTCGGCAATAAAGACGAACCACGAATGAACATGAATAGACACAAATGATTGGTGTTCGTTCGTGTCCATTTGTGGTTCGTCGTTTTCCTTGGTGGACATCTTTCCTGCCTTCGTTACCTTGCTATCCCGTCCGGTTCGTCTCAGCGCCCTGGTGGCCCTTGGTGGATTACTCTTTTTTGTCGTTGTCGTTTGTTGCAGGCAAAGCTGCTCCGGCCGGGCCGGTGGGAGCTCCCACTCGAATCCGATCGCGCAGGGCCTCGAACTTGCGCCGGCCGATTCCCCGGACGATCAGGATTTCCTCGACTCTCCGGAACGGGGGATTCTTGGTCCGAAACTCCACGATTCGTCGAGCCAGCACGGGCCCGATCCCCGGCAGCGATTCCAATTCTCGGGGCCCGGCGGAATTGATGTCCAGTCGGTCGTCCGGTGCAAGCGAATTGGACGGTAACGGAGTCTGCTCCTGTCGGACGAGTGGTTCCGACTCGTTCCCGGCCTGGGAGGCTTGCCACCGGCAGCTCGCCGAAGCCACCAAACAGGGAAGGGCGAGTGCGATGCCGCACAGCCATCCCAACCGGATTTCCAAGATGCTACCTGTTCCTGTTCTTCAGATTGGCAATCAGCCGACGGATATCGCCCAACCCCTTCCAACCGACGTAGAGCACCAGGAATCCATACCACAGGATACAGAGCCAGGTCAGACAAAACCAAAAGGGATGAGAGGGAAGCATGAGTTCAAGCAAGCTGGTTTCTTTCCCTTCTGCGTGCCAACCACGATCCCAGAATCATGCCGCCGGCGGCAAAGGCAAAGGAGAGCAAGCCGCTGACTTCGCTTCGGCTCAGCCACTGCGCGATTGTTGACCAGAGGGCGAAGGGATGGCTGCCTTCAACCGCCGGAAGCCGGACTTGGCTGAGCAGCAGGAACGCCAGCGGGGGAAGCGCTCCCCCTACGATGGCTCCGATTCCCCCCGCGGCGCGCGCGCCCTTCCAGTAACAACAGGCCACCAGCAGCACGAAGATACTGGACAGGTAGATGTTGGCCGTAATGGACAAGTAGTCCCAGACTCTTCCGGGAGGCTGATACCAGAGCCCATAGAGCATCAGGAATCCGGCGATGCCCAGCACGATGCACCGGTTCAGGAGCAGTCCCGATTTCTCACTGAAGGGTTGCCGGCGGACAGAGCAGATCAGGTCGTTGTAGAGAATGCTGCTCCAGGTCAACAGATAGCTGGAATCGGTCGACATCTCGGCGGCCAGCATGGCCGCGATCACCAGTCCCACCAGTCCCGAAGGGAGCAGAGAGGACAGAAAAGTGGGCATGGCCTGCATTGAGGCCGACGGGGGATGGTCGGCTCCCAGCACGGCCAGGGCGGCCATACCCCAAAAGGCAGGGATCAGGAAGCGCCCCACGAAGTAGAAGCTGGTCCGGGTATACACCCGTCGGGCCGTCCGACTGTCGCGGGCCGAGAGAACCCGCTGAATCACGGTCTGCCAGGTGACGACTACAGCCAGTTGATTGAGGGTCTGCCAGGCAACGTAGGCCGGACCCATTCCCGCGCTGGTAAAGGGGTTGAAACCTCCCGACCCGTGCTCTCTTTCAACGGCCGACACCACCTGCTCCCATCCCACCTGGACCGCCACCAGCAAGGATACGGCGACCAGCCCTATGCCCATCACCAGAAACTGCAGGTAGTCCGTGATCAGGACCGAGATCATTCCTCCCAGCACCGTGTAGATCAGAACCAGAATCACCAGAACCGTCATGGTGATTTCCAGATAGCTCTGCGGGATTCCGGTCATGATCACCAGAAACTCGCCTCCGGCTCGAAAGAAGACCCCCATGTTGAGAACGCCCCCCAGGACGATCACCAGGCCGGCCAGCCAGCGCACGCGCGGGCCAAACCGTCGGTCCAGCAATTCGGGAATGGTGTAGGCCTCCGAGTCCCGCAGAGGCTTGATGACGAAACCGGTGAGCCCGACCACCAGCATCGCGGCAGCCATCAGGATCCCGGGGGTGGCGCCCGCGAAGCCGTTCTTGTATCCAAGCTCGGCCGTGTACATGGCGGTGATGATGCCGAACTCGGTTGCCGCCAGGGAGGCTACTCCCAAGTAGACATCCATGCCACGCCCGGCCAGGATGAAGTCCTCGACTCTGCCGACGTAGCGGCGCATGGCCAGGCCGGCTGCCATGGTGGCGACCAGGTAGGCAATGATGATGCTCCAATCCACCAGGCTGAAACCGCTCATGGGCCCTTTGCGTTCTGAGTGAGATCGAAACCGGAACTCGGTCTCAAGCGCCTGTTCGAGGGAGATCTGGATGAGTTGACAGGGGATTGCAACATAGCAGGTTCCCGGGAGAGGCGCAAGCTAGCCCGGGTTGACCCCAAGTCTTCGGAACACGCCGCCGGCCTGAGGTCGGTCCTGTGGGGAAAGGTGAAGAGAAACGGGTGAGACCCGGTCAGGAGTCCAATCTAGCTGGAACTCCGGGAGGCGTAGTACCCCTTGCGGGATTTCACCTTCAGCCTCTTGCGGTCCGTCTTGATCTTGATGGAGCGAAATGAGCCGTCCCGTGCGGAATTCGAGGATCGATAGGCGAGAGAGTACTGGCTGCGAAGTTCGGTTCCGATATTGGCGAAGCTTTGGCTTAGCTCCTCCGATTTGAAGGGGAAGAAGGCTCGCCCTCCCGTTTCCCGCGCCAGGCGCCGGAGGAGCTTGTCGGACTTGGGCGCCTTGATGCTGAAGAAACCGCTGGAGTTGGTGCTGACGGCATAGATCGAGACATCCGAACGGTGGACCATCTCCAGGGTTGAGGCCAGGTTTTGTATGCTGAGGTTGTCGTCTCCGTCGCTGATGAGGATGATGATCTTTCTGGTGCTGCCCGGTTCGGCTTTCAGCTTTTCCTGGCAAGTGAGGAAGATGCTGTCCAGCAGCTTGGTTCCTCCTCCGGGTCGTATGCGCCGGATGGACCGCGCCAGCAATTGGGGATCGTCGGTGAAGTCCTGAACCAGTTCAATGGCAGAGTCGAATGTGATCAGCAGAGCCTTGTCCTTGCGGGGCCTCAGGGTCTGGAAAAGAAACTCGATAGCCGCCTCCTGCTCGAACTTGAACCGGTCGGTGATGCTGGTGCTGGTGTCGATCAGAACGGCAATGGTCAGTGGAAGATCGGTTTCGCGAGAAAAATTGGTAATTTCCTGCAGTTCGTTGTCTTCGTACAACTTGAAGTTGGGCCTTTGCAGATCGGTGATCAGGCGTCCCTTGCGATCGGTGACGGTGAACAGGACGTTGACGAGTTCAACGTTCACCACCAGGTTATCGATGTCGGCCCGGATCTTCTTCTTGAGTGTCGGATTGACCGGGGTGGTCTGCGCGCAGATCCGGTCCGCGGTGACGGATGCACCCAAGAGAAACACTGCCATGAAAAACAGCAACCTGCCTGCCTGCCCATCCATCTTCATCGCTGGAAACCTCCTGCCTGACGCCATAGCCGGGATTCTACCCACCCGAATTCCGGGGGTCAACCCCTGGGGTGTGATGGCGGAGCCGGGAAGAAAGTTGCTGTTCTGCACTAACCACTGCAGTTCTAAACCGGGGCTGCCCGGGTGTTTTCAAGGATGTACTTGATGATGGTCCGGGTAGAGGTTCCGGGCAGGAAGATTTCAGAGATTCCGCACGCCTTCAGCTTGGGGATGTCCTGATCGGGAATAATGCCTCCGGCAACCACCAGCACGTCGTCCAGCTTCTTTTCCCGCAACAGCTCGGTGATTCGGGGAAGAATGACATTGTGGGCGCCCGAGAGAATGGAGAGTCCGATGCAGTTCACGTCCTCCTGCAGGGCTGCGTTGACGATCTGCTCGGGAGACTGGCGCAGACCGCTGTAGATCACTTCCATCCCGGCGTCTCGAAGCGCCCGGGCGATGATCTTGGCGCCGCGGTCGTGACCGTCCAGGCCGGGCTTGGCCACCAGGACTCGGATGGGTTTCTCACTCATGGCTGGGATTGTGCTCAAACATCTGCATCTCGCCTGCCGGCGACACCCGCTGCGAACTAGAAGACCGGCTCCTCATAAGCGCCGAACACCTGTTTCAACTCCTCGCAGACTTCTCCCAGGGTCGCGTAGGCCTTGACACAGGAGAGAAGGAAAGGCATGAGGTTCCGTTCGGTGCCGGCAGCCCGGCGCAGTTCCGCCAGTGACCGTTGCACGGCCAGACCGTCGCGGCTGCTCTTGACACGGTGGAGGCTTTCGAGTTGCTTGTCGGCTACCCCGGACTCGATGGCGAGGGTGTCGATCGGCTGTTCCTCATCGGCGACGAACCGATTCACCCCCACAATGACCTTCTCACCCCGTTCCACCGACTGTTGATAGCGGTAGGCGGCGTCGAGAATTTCTTTCTGCGGATAGCAGCGCTCAATGGCCGCTACCATTCCGCCCATGGCGTCGATTTTCTCGAAATAGTCCCAGCAGCCTTTCTCCAGTTCAAGGGTCAGCTTTTCGACGAAATAGGATCCGGCCAGGGGGTCGACCGTGTTTGCCACTTCGCTTTCGGTGGCCAGGATCTGCTGGCTTCTGAGAGCGATGGTGGCGGCCCGCTCGGTGGGCAAGGCGTAGGTTTCATCCATGGAGTTGGTGTGCAGGGACTGAGTTCCGCCCAGGATGGCTGCCAAGGCCTGGATGGCGGTGCGAACGATGTTGTTGTGGGGCTGTTGAGCCGTCAGGGAACACCCCGCCGTCTGGGCATGGAATCGAAGCACGCAGGATCGCGGGTCTCTACAGCGAAAGCGCTCTTTCATCACCCGGTACCACACTTTGCGGGCGGCTCGATACTTGGCGATTTCTTCGAAAAAATCGTTGTGGGCATTGAAGAAGAAGGAAAGCCGGGGCGCGAAATCGTCAACCTGCAGTCCACCCCGAATGGCTGCTTCCACGTACTCGATGCCGTCGCGCAAGGTGAAGGCCAACTCCTGCAGGGCCGTGGAACCGGCTTCTCGGATGTGGTAGCCGCTGATCGAGACGCTGTTCCACTGGGGGACGTTTTGGGTTGCGAAGGCGATGGTGTCGGTAACCAGCCGCATGGAGGGGTGGGGAGGGTAGATCCACTCCTTTTGGGCAATGTATTCCTTCAAGATGTCATTCTGAAGGGTGCCCCGCAGCTTGGCCCAGCTACAGCCGCTTTTTTCGGCATGAGCCAGAAACATGGCCCAGATGACGGCAGCCGGGCAATTGATGGTCATGGACGTGCTGATGGCTTCCAGGTCGATGTCCCTGAAGAGGACTTCCATGTCCGCCAGGGTATCGACGGCGACGCCGCACTTGCCGATCTCACCCGAAGCTGTCGGGTGGTCCGAGTCGAGACCCATGAGAGTGGGCAGGTCAAAGGCGACCGAAAGGCCGGTTTGTCCCTGCTGGAGCAGGTAAAGAAAGCGCCGGTTGGTGTCTCGGGCGGTACCGAAGCCGCTGAATTGCCGCATGGTCCAGAGCCGGCCGCGGTACATGCCGGGATGAATGCCCCGGGTGTAGGGCGGTTCTCCGGGGAACCCCAGCTCCTGTTCGGGGTCGAAGTCCTCCAGGTCGCCGGGACCGTAGAGAGCCTGGATGGGATGTCCCGAGATGCTGGTGAACTCGGGCAACCTCGGAGGGAACCGCTTCCATGAAGGGGCGAGCGTCTCCTCTTCCCAGCGACGCCTCGATTTGTCTTGCCGGGTCTGACCGGCCGGTGTCCTGCCCATGACGTTGCCCCGTTTGCCTGGGATCAAGTTTGCGTGATAGTAAAAGAGGCCCCGGAAGGTGTCAACGATTTCGCCGGGGCTCCATTATCGTACCCCCTGGGAAAAGGAGTAGGCCGATGCGTGTGGTGGTTCAGCGAGTTCTGGAAGCGTCGGTGACCGTCGGCGAGGAGGTTGTGGGACAAATCGGCAGGGGATTGCTGCTCTACCTTGCCGTCAAGGACGGCGACGGTCCGGCCGACACCGATTACCTGGTGGGCAAAGTCTTGGGGTTGAGGATCTTCCAGGATGACAGCGGGAAGATGAACCTGTCTCTGAAAGAGGTCGGCGGGGCCCTCTTGATCGTCTCTCAGTTCACGCTCTACGGCGACTGCCGCAAGGGACGGCGTCCTTCGTTCTCAATGGCGGCGCCCCCGGAAACCGCCAATCGCCTCTACCAATCCTTCGTGGCACGCTGCCGGCAGCAGCGGATCAGGGTCCGGACCGGTGTTTTCCGGGAAACCATGAGGATTCGGTCCACCAACGACGGCCCGGTGACACTCTTGCTGGACAGTTCCAAGAGCTTTTAGCTCTCAGTAGGGGCATAGTAGCCCCGCTTGGTCCTGGCGATCCACTTTCGCTTGCCCTTGGGCTTGGGAGCTCCCAGCACTCTGACGGTGACGTCTCTCCAGGTTCCGTCCCGGCTCAAGTTGGTGGGCTTGTAGCCCAGGGTGTACTGGTTGCGGATTTCGTGCGCCACCTCGGTGCAGATGGCATGCACCTCGTCCACCGATTCGGGAAAGAAGTACTTTCCCCCCGTTTCCACGGAGAGCTCCTGCAGGAGCTTGGCGGCTTTTTTCACCCTCCGGGTGCGCTCCGAAAGTTTGTCGAACAGTCCGATCAGGTAGATGCTGGCGTAGGACTCCCGGGCAAATTCCAGCACCGTATCGAACCGGTAGCGGCTGTCGCGGTCCTGGCCATCGGTAATGACCAGTATGGCCTTCTTTTCTTCCTGTCCTTCCCGAATGTGCTCCAGGGCCAGGTAGATGGCGTCAAAGAGAGCGGTGCCGCCCCGGGCATCGATATGATCCAGGGCATCCGTCAGGTCGTCGAGGTTCCGGGTGAATTCCTGGTCCAGGAAGACCTGGTCGTTGAAGTTGATCAGGAAAATCTCGTCTTCCGGGTTGCTGGTTTTGGCAAAGGTGATGGCAGCCTGATTGACCCGGTTGCGCTTGCTCCGCATACTTCCGCTGTTGTCGATCACCAGGCCCAGCGACACCGGGATGTCCTCTACCTTGAAGAGAGAAATCTCCTGTCGAATCCTGTCTTCGTAGACTTCGAAATTTTCCTGTTTCAGCCCTTTTACCAACTGTTCCTTCCAGTCGAAGACGGTGACGTGGAGCAGCCTCAGATCCACGTCCACCTTGAGCGTAAAGTCGCCCCTGGCTTTCCGGGTCTGCTGCTGAGCCATGATCTGAGTGCCCAGCAGAAGCAGCAGCGCCGCCAGAAGGATTCTTCCAAAGGCCGAATTCATCGGATCATCCCTGGGGACCGTAGTAACCGGTCTTGGTCCGGACCGATAGCGAATGGAGCCCTTTGGGCGTTTTCATCTTGACTTTGATCTTGCGCCAGCGGCCATCCTTGGCTCGGTTGGTAGAGGAGTAGCCCAGGATGTATTGGTTCTTGAGTTCGATGGCAATCTTGGTGCAGATGTCCTCAAGCTCGTACACGGAATTGGGGAAGTAGGCCCGACCCCCGGTAATCTCGGTGATCTGTTCCAGAATGCCCCGTCCGGAGCGGCCGCGGGCCAAGTCGGAATAGTAGGAATTGACAATGCCGATGGCGAAAATTTGCACGTCGGCTTCCTTGACCGCGTTTCGCACGTTGACGAGGGAATAGCGGCTTCGGGTGTCCTCGCCGTCGGTAATGAGCAGGATGGCCTTCTTGGAGTGGTTCGCCTGCTTCATCTTTTCCAGGGCCAGATAGATGGCGTCGTAAAGCGTCGTCGATCCCTTGGCTCTCTTGTGAACCAGGCGGTTTTGAATCTCGCTGATGTCGGAGGTGAAATTCTCCTCCACCGAAGGCCGGTCGGCGAAGGCGATCAACAGGTACTCATCGGCCGGATTGCTGGTTTTGAGGAAGGCCACGGCCGCATCTCTGGCACGGGCGATCTTGTCCCCCATGCTGCTGCTGACATCGAACAGCAGTCCGATGGAGGTCGGAACATCCTCATTGCTGAAGTGCCTGATCTCCTGCTCGATCTTGTCTTCGAAGATGCGAAAGTGCTGCTTTTCCAGTCCGGTAACGAAGCGGCGGCTGTGGTCGGTGACGGTGGCGCTGACCAGAACCAGATCCACGTCGATCTTCAGCGAGGAGAATCCGTTATCCGAAGACGAGTCTCCCGACAATGTGCCTTGCGCCAGGCACAATGAGGAGCCGCCGAGAAGAAGCCCAAGTCCGATCAATCCGGCCGTTGTGCGAAAGAGAGCAGCCACGGAAAAACGTCGTCCTTTCATGGAGCACCGCTCCGGCTCATGAAGGCTTGGGGTAGGTAATCTTTCTACACGAAGCCCGGTGTCAGTTTGCCCCAAGCCCATGGAAAAGTAAAGGACGGAACGACCCAGTCCGGCTCGCCTGAAACAACCGAAAAAAAGAGTTATCCACGAAGACACAAGAAGGACTACCAAGACACACGAAGCGAGACGCCGAGGGGAACCGGAACCTTTCCGTGCTCCCGGTAGGCCATCCAGGTCCCCTGTTTCTCTCTCGAATGATCCGCCCCGTCGCGGGGGGCGGGGTCCAGACCTGCTTGAAGGACTGCGCCGAGACCGACAAGATGCTTCGCGTGTCGATCAAGCAGCTCTCCACTCTTCACTCCCCACTCCCCACTCTTCACTCCCCACTCCCCACTCTTCACTCTCCACTCCCCACTCTTCACTCTCCACTCTCCACTCTTCTGAAGCACCTCTGTTTCATTCTGAATGATCCGTGCCATCGTCGGGGACGGGGGACCGGCTTGCCTCGAACACGGCCGGCCGTATTTGCCTGCGGATGGCGATCCGTTCAAGCAGGGGACCGCCCAATTTAGGACTTGATCTCTGCTCAATTTTCAACAAAGATACGGGGAATCCTTCTAACGGCTTGGTTTTGGCCGAGCCCCTCATCGTCAGACTTTGACCAGGCTTTGACCAACAATGATCTGAAGGCTGTCGTCGTCATACCCGCCCGTTTTCAGTCCACACGGTTTCCCGGAAAACCCCTCGCAAAAATTGCCCGAAAACCCATGATTCAGCACGTCTGCGAGCGGGCTTCGGCCGCTCGGGGGATTGCCGAGGTCATCGTGGCCACCGATGACGAGCGAATCGTGCACGCGGTTGAGGCCTTTGGAGGCACGGTCCGTATGACTTCGGCGACCCACCGATCCGGAACCGAGAGGGTGGCGGAGATAGGAGGGAATCTGGAAGTCGACGTGGTCGTCAACCTTCAGGGTGACGAGCCAATGATCGATCCGGGTTGCATTGAAGCCGTCATCCAACCGTTCCGGTCTGATCCGAACCTGATGATCTCGACGCTGAAATGTTTTGCCGAGGCTGAGGAGATCTCCGATCCCAACGTAGTCAAGGTGGTCACGGACCGCAATGGGGATGCCCTTTATTTTTCTCGGTCCTGCATTCCCCACTTGAGGCGGCAACGGCTTGGCGAAGGGGAAGAGGCGGCCGTATTCAAGCACGTGGGAATCTATGCCTACCGCAGGGCGTTCCTGGAAATCCTGCCCGATCTGTCGGATTGCTGGCTGGAAGAGGTGGAGGACCTGGAGCAACTCCGTTTCCTGTATAACGGGCATCGGATAAGAGTGGTGCCGTACGAATACCATGGGGTGGCGGTGGACACGCCTGAAGACCTGGTTCGAATCAATGAGCTTGCCGTCCAGGGCAAGCTCCCGGGAAGCGGGGCGGACTGATCGTCCGGAACGAGTCCATTCCGGGAGAGGCAAAACGCAAGGAAAGGAGTCGGAATGGCGGCCAAGTTCATCTTCGTGACCGGTGGAGTCGTCTCATCTTTGGGGAAAGGGCTGGCGGCGGCCTCGATCGGCCGACTGTTGGAAAGCCGGGGTTATCGGGTCAGTCTGCAGAAGTTCGATCCCTACCTCAATGTGGACCCCGGCACCATGAGCCCCTTCCAGCACGGGGAGGTGTTCGTCACCGACGACGGAGCCGAAACGGACCTGGACCTGGGGCACTATGAGCGCTTCACAGACAGCAAGTTGACCCAGGATCACAACCTGACCACGGGCAGGATTTATGAATCGGTGATTCAGAAGGAACGGCGGGGGGATTATCTGGGGAAGACGATTCAGGTGATTCCCCATATCACCAACGAGATCAAGGCTGCCATCAAGAAGGTGGCCACCGAGGTGGACGTCAGCATTGTCGAGATCGGTGGAACCGTCGGCGATATCGAGTCGCTGCCCTTTCTGGAGGCAATCCGGCAACTGCGCCAGGATCTTGGACGTCCCAACTCCCTTTTCGTTCATCTCACCCTGGTTCCTTATATCAATGCCGCCGGAGAGCTCAAGACCAAGCCCACCCAGCACAGCGTCAAGGAATTGAGAGCCATCGGGATTCAACCCGACATTCTGCTGTGCAGGACCGAGCGTTTCCTCTCCAAGGGGCTGAAGGCAAAAATCGCGCTCTTTTGTTCGGTGGCGGAGGATGCCGTCATCACCGCCAAAGACGTGGAGTCAATCTACGAAGTGCCCCTCACCCTGGCCGCGGAGGGTCTCGACGAGATCATTCTCAGGCAATTGGAAATGCCGATCACAGATTCCGAAATGACCCGGTGGCGGGAATTGGTAGGGCGCATCAAGCACCCCTCGGATTCGGTGAAAATCGGCGTGGTCGGCAAGTATGTCGAGTTCGAGGAGTCCTACAAGAGCCTCAAGGAGGCCTTGATACACGCCGGGCTGTTTCACCGTCTCAAGACCGAAATCCATTGGATTGAAGCTGAGGGTGTCGAGGGAGACGATTGGACCGAACAGTTGACTCCATACGACGGCATTCTGGTTCCCGGGGGCTTCGGCAAGCGGGGAATCTCCGGGATGATTCGCGCCATCAACTACGCTCGAACCCGCAGAGTGCCCTTTTTCGGCATTTGTCTGGGAATGCAGTGCTCGGTGATTGAATTTGCCCGCAACGCCTGCGGACTGGAAGAGGCCCATAGTTCCGAATTCAATCCCGCCACACCCCATCGTGTCATCTACAAGTTGAGGGAACTGCGAGGCGTCGATGATCTGGGTGGCACCATGCGCCTGGGAGCCTATCCCTGCATCCTCGATTCCGACTCGCGGACGGTCCAGGCCTATGGTCAATCCGAGATCTCGGAGCGCCACCGCCACCGTTACGAATTCAACCGGGAATATGAGGAGACGCTGGCTGCCAATGGCATGAAGGTGGTGGGGTACTCCCCGGACAACAGCTTTGCGGAAGTGGTCGAAATAGAGGATCACCCCTGGTTCGTCGGTTGCCAGTTCCATCCGGAGTTCAAGTCCAAACCCCTGGTCTCTCACCCTCTCTTCAGGGCCTTCGTCGAAGCGGCCTTTCGGAATCGCCGCTCGGGGAGGCGGCAGCAGCCTGCGGAAGCCGCCCTCGAGAGCAAGCCACCCCTCCAACAAATTTAGCCTGAGCTGCCCGGGACACACCATGGCCAAGTCGGTGGGTCTGAGTTTCGAAAGGATTCCGAAAACGCCGGCCCTGCTGTTGGATTACCTCTACCACTCCGAGAAGGTTCAGTCCTTCTTTCCCGGGGTTTCCGGCAGTGAGTTCTCGGGAACGCCCGAACCGGGTGGCCCCGGGCCTCGCCTGGCCCATCGCGCATCCCTGGTGGACACCCTGAAGCGCCAGAATCGGCTCTGGGGCGCTTCCGCCAAGACCATGGAGAACCTGGACCGCTTGGCCGGCGACCGCTGCCGGGCCGTGGTTACCGGCCAACAGGTTGGATTGTTCACCGGTCCGGCCTATACCATTTACAAGGCCCTGACCGCCGTCAGACTGGCCGAGGCCTATCGACGCCGGGGTATGGAAGCGGTCCCCGTATTCTGGATGGCCACCGACGACCACGATCTCGAGGAAGTGGGTCGCACCTGGATCCTGGCGGCGGACTCAACTCCGAAATCGGTCCAATTCGCTCAGAAATCGGAAGGCAATCGGCTGCCGGTGGGACCCATTGCCTTCGATCCTTCGATCGCAGGCCACCTGGACCAGTTTCTGCAGAGCCTTCCGGATTCCGAGTTCAAGCCCGTACTGGCCGCCCGATTGAAACGGGTGTATCGGGAGGGAAATACCTTTGGGGAGGCGTTCGCCGAAGTCGTTTCCTTTCTCCTTTCCGAGTACGGACTCATCCTGCTGGATCCGCGAGACCCAACCCTCAAGAAGATGGCCAGGCCGGTCTTTCTACAGGTTGCCGAGGCCTGGGAGAAACTGGAGGAGCTGCTTGGAGACCGCAACCGACAACTGGCCGGTGCCGGATATTCCCCTCAAGTCAGCAGGGAAGCAGGGACGAGCTTTCTCTTTTGGGAGCTGGACGGGAAACGCCGGGGAGTGGTGGGTGCCCGCGGGGGTTTTTCGCTAAGGGGGAATTCCGAATTGCTGCTCGATCTCCGCGACCTTATCGAGGGGGCTCCCGAGCAGGTAAGTCCCAACGTGCTCTTGAGACCGGTTGTGCAGGATTTCCTGCTTCCGACGCTGGCCTACGTTGCCGGACCCTCCGAGGTCGCCTACTATGCCCAGATCTCTCCGCTCTATCATGCCCTGGGGAGGGTCATGCCCCCGGTCGTTCCGCGTGCCGGTTTCACGGTGATAGAAAGAAGAATGCAAAAGCTGCTGGCCAAATACCGGCTGGAATTCTGCGATTTGTTTCGAGGGAGCCAGGCCTTGCTGAAACAGATCGTGGAAGGGACCGTCAACCAGGAGCTCGGCACCAGGTTCGACCGGCTCGAAAGTGCAATCGACAGTCGCCTGGGTGAGATGGAGGAGCCCCTGAAGTCAGTGGATCCCACACTGGCCGGAGCACTGGGGACCGCGCGCAAGAAAATCCGATATCAATTGGAGAACCTTCGATCCAAATTCGTGAGTGCCGAGTCGCGCCGGCGGGAGATCCTGACGCGGCAGGTCGACAGCCTCTTGACGACGCTATATCCCTCGGGCGGGTTTCAGGAGCGTCAACTCAGTATTTTCCACTTTGTGTCGCGCTACGGGCCGGAATTCCTGGAAGAGCTGTACGAGGCCATCGACCTTTCCGATCCCGACCACAAATTGATTTACTTGTAAGAATCGCCTGATGTCGAATCGGCTAGGACTCTACATCCATGTTCCCTTCTGCCTGTCAAAGTGCAGCTATTGCCATTTCGCTTCGGGAGTGTTTGCCGGTAGTTTGATCAAGCCCTATTTCCGGGCGCTGCGGCGGGAAATGGAGTCGCTGCCGGGACTCCTGCAGACGTGGAATGCAAAGGGAAACGGTGTCGCCGATTGGGTGATCGATACCATCTTTGTGGGTGGCGGCACCCCGTCCCTGGTGGATGGGCAGGAGATCGGGCAATCCCTGGAGTGGATTCGGAATTCCTTCTCCCTTGCTCCTTTCCCCGAGATCACCCTGGAGGTCAATCCCGGCACCGTGACGGACGACAAGCTGGACTGCTACCGGGACGCCGGTGTCAATCGAATCAGCCTTGGGGTGCAGACTTTCCAGGATCGCCTGCTGAAGAAGGTCGGCCGGTCTCACAGCGTGGCGGATTCGATCTCAACCGTGGAGATGTGTCGCCGCAAAGGGTTCGACAACTTGAATGTCGACCTGATTGCCGGCCTGCCGGGCCAGACGGAGGACGATTGGCGGGAAAACCTGAGCCGGGTGGCTGTTCTCTCGCCGGAGCATCTCTCCCTGTATCTGCTGGAGATCCACGAGGATGCGCATCTGGGGAAGAGAGAGGGATTGGCCGGCGCCGCCTTGCCGGACGAGGACCTGGTGGCCGATTGGTACCGGGAATCGGTGGATTGGCTGGAAAGCGCCGGCTGGGAGCAGTATGAAATCTCGAACTTCTGCACGCCGGGCCGCCAGTCGCGCCACAACCTGAAGTACTGGACCGATCAACCCTTCATCGGTTTCGGTTGCGGCGCCCATTCCTACTGGGCGGGGGAACGTTGGGGCAATGAGCGCGACCCCGTCCGTTACGTCGAGCTGCTGGAGAGTGGGCAGCCTGCCGCGACCTTTCGATCCGAGATCACTCCCAGGCGGCATCTCGAAGAGGTGGTCTTTCTGGGCCTGCGGCTCAATGCCGGCCTGGACCTGTGGCGCTGTCGACGAAAATTCGGGGTTGACCTGAGGGAACGCTTCGGCCGGGAATTGAGCCAACTGGCCCAAGGGGGCCTGATTGAAATCGAAGCAGGCCGTTTGAAGCTGACCTCCAGGGGACGGCTGTTCTCCAACGAAGTTTTCGTCCAATTCATGCAGTAGGAACAGGATTCCACTCAAAGACTTCCATGTCGAACCGGCTCCTCCCTCAGCCATCCTGGCAGGATGATTCCCCGGTGACCGGTTGAGGGTGGGGTTCACCTTGACAAACGGCTGAATCCGCGCCTAGTGTTCTGTCTCGGAAGCAGGGTTGCCACTGTTCCTGAGGGTGGCAACGCCAAGTTCCGTGCGATGGATCGACCGTCTGGGCAAAGGGCGCCGGACAGTTCCGTGGAGGCGAGACAGGTGGGAACCCAAAGGAGTGACACGCTTTATTTCGACTGCTTCTCGGGAATCAGTGGAGACATGATTCTGGGAGCGCTGGTGGATCTGGGACTCCCGCCGGAGCATCTCGCCTGCGAGCTGGAAAAGCTGAACGTCAGGAACTTCCATCTCAAATCGTACCGGGTCGACAAGTCAGGGGTGCAGGCGACCAAATACGACGTGGAAACCGGCGAAGAGCACCATCATCGACACTACTCGACCATTGAGAAGATCATCCGTAGCAGCACTCTGGCTGCCTGGGTCCAGGACAACGCCTGCCGATCTTTTCTGCGGCTTGCTGAAGCCGAGGCCAAGGTGCACGGCACCACGGTGGAAAAGGTGCACTTTCACGAAGTGGGAGCCGTGGATGCCATCGTCGATATTGTTGGAGCCTATATCGGATTGCACTGGTTGGGCGCTCCCCGGTGTCTGGCCTCCGCGCTCAACGTAGGCTGGGGGACGGTAGACTGCGCCCACGGGACCATGCCCGTTCCCGCCCCGGCTACGGCGGAGCTGCTCAAGGGAGTACCCGTCTACTCCAACCGGATTGAAGGAGAACTGGTCACACCGACGGGAGCGGCTATCCTGACCACCATTTGCCGGAGTTTCGGGGAGTTGCCGGGCTTTCGGGTGGAAAGAATCGGGTATGGGGCCGGCAGTCGGGATCACAAGGATGGCCCCAACGTGCTGCGAGTGTTGAGTGGCCGATCGGCCGATTCCGACTCGGTGTCCGCCGATTCCAGGGTGTGGGTTCTGGAAGCCAACATCGATGACATGAACCCCCAGATTTTCGGATATGTGCAGG
Source organism: Acidobacteriota bacterium (assembly GCA_022826755.1). Taxonomy (GTDB): domain Bacteria; phylum Acidobacteriota; class Terriglobia; order Versatilivoradales; family Versatilivoraceae; genus Versatilivorator. Next base: position 26,442 of record JAJDUG010000073.1, on the reverse strand, counting down.
GGAGGCTGTTCGAGCTGGGAGTCCTCGACGTATTTACCTGTCCGGTCCAGATGAAAAAGAACCGTCCCGGAACCCTTCTGACCGTGGTTCTTCCATTGGAACTCCTGGATCGGGTCTGCAAGCTGCTTTTCGAGGAGACCACCACCCTGGGTCTTCGCTACCACCAATGCCAACGACAAGTATTGGACAGAACGGTTGAGCCGGTGGAAAGCGCACTGGGCAAGGTGTCGGTAAAAGTGGCCCGGCTCGATGGCCGAATCGTGAGTTTTTCTCCCGAATATGAGGAATGCAAGGCTCTGGCCCGTCGTCACCGGATACCTTACAAGCAGGTGCAGCGGCAGGTGACGCAAGAGTTCCTGAAGCGGCAGGGAAAACAGTCGGGATAGTAGCGGCAGCCGAGAGCGGCCCTCGGATTCCATGGACACCTTCTACATCACCACGCCTCTCTACTACGTCAATGCCCGGCCGCATCTGGGACACACCTATACCACCGTGGTGGCCGACTGCGTGAGCCGCTACAAGAGAATGCAGGGCTGTGACGTCTGCTTCCTCACCGGTACCGACGAGCACGGCCAGAACATCGAGCGGGCTGCCGCGGCTCAAGGGGTGGCGCCGGAGGTGATGGCGGACAGGAATGCGGGAGCCTATCGCAAGTTGTGGGCACGGTTCGGGGTGGAGTACGATCGATTCATTCGAACCACCAGCAAGAGCCACTACGCTGCCGCGGCCGAGGTGTTCCAGCGCGCCTTCGACAACGGTTTCATTTACAAGGGCGAGTATTCCGGCTGGTACTGCATTCCCTGCAACCTGTTTGCCCCCGAGGCTGAATCGGCACCCGACTGCGACGTCTGCCAGCGCTCCACCGAGCGGGTCACGGAGGAAAGCTATTTCTTCAAGCTGTCTGTCTTTCAGGCGCGGCTGCTGGAGCTCTACGAAAAACACCCCGAGTTCATCAACCCACCCTCCCGTCGCAACGAAGTGATTCGCTTCGTCAGCGACGGCCTCAAGGACCTGTCGGTCAGTCGGACCTCGGTCAAATGGGGCATTCCCGTCCCCGTCGCCGACGACCACGTCATCTACGTCTGGTTCGACGCGCTGGTGGGCTACCTCTCGGGAATCGGATTCGGGAACGGCAAGGAGCAGGACCAGTTCCGCAAGTACTGGCCGGCCCAGGTTCAATTGGTGGGAAAGGACATCATTCGCTTTCACACCGTCTATTGGCCGGCCTTCCTGTTGGCAGCCGGCCTCCCGCTGCCTGAACGGGTCCATGCCCACGGTTGGTGGCTCAAGGACGAAGCCAAGATGTCCAAGTCTCGCGGCAACGTCATCAACCCCCATCTGTTGCTCAACCACTTCGGTTCGGACGCGGTGCGGTATTTTCTGTTGCGGGAGATCCCCTTTGGAGCCGACGGCAACTTTTCCTACCAGGCCATGATTCAGAGGACCAATAGCGACCTGGCCAACGATCTGGGCAACCTGGTCTCCCGCACGCTGGCGCTGATCTCCAGGAATTTCGACGACACCGTTCCCTCCCCATCCGCCCCGCTGACTTCGCTGGAGGACGAGCTCAAGAAGCACGCCTTGTCCACCGTTGAGGCCTTTCAGGACCATATGGACCGCCTGGCCTTCAGCAGAGCCCTGGAGGCGGTCTGGGAATTGCTTTCCCGCACCAACAAGTACATCAATGTCTGCGCTCCCTGGACCATGGCGGGAGACGAGGCCCAGCGGCCCCGCCTGGCGACCATTCTCCACACTTGCGCGGAAGTGGTCCGCATCGTCACCGTCCTGCTGGCACCGGTTCTGCCTGCCAGTTGCGCCAAGGTCTGGAACCAGTTGGGGCAGCAGGAGGCATTGAGCCATCAGCGCCTGGACCGGCTCCAATGGAGTCGGGAATTGTCGGGAAACATGCTGGGTGAAATCAGGGCCGTGTTTCCGCGTCTGGACAAGAAGGCTCTGCTGGATTCGCTTTTCGGCGCCGGCAGCGGCGGGCAGAAGAAGTCGGCTGACAGTCGGGACAGGAAAAAGACCCCGGCGGTCCGGAAAGAGGCCCCACAGGCGCCGGGCTCCACGAAGTCTTCGGCGCGGTCATCCGCCGGCGCAGACACCATAACCATTGAAGATTTCGTCAAGGTCGATCTGCGGGTAGGCCAGGTGGTTGAGGCCGAAAAGGTCAAGGGCGCCGACCGACTCCTGCGGCTGACCGTGGATCTGGGACGGGAAACCCGTCAGATTGTGGCGGGGATTGCCCAGGCCTATCCCGTTGAGAAACTGGTTGGAAGGAAGATCATAGTGGTGGCCAATCTGCAGCCGCGAAAGCTGCGGGGACTGGAATCCAACGGAATGTTGCTGGCGGCGTCGGTTGGAGAGGAGGACAGACCGGTGCTGGCAACCTTTCTGGAGGAGGTTCCCAACGGGGCTCGCCTGAAATAGGGCCGGAGGTTCCTTGGAAGCAATACTCGAGTTTTTCACAAGTCTCTATAACCCGGAAAAGCTGACCGACCTGATCCGGTCGGGCGGCTACCTGGTGCTGGCGGCGATCGTCTTTGCCGAAACCGGCCTGTTCATCGGTTTTTTCCTGCCGGGGGACTCCCTGCTGTTCCTGGCGGGCCTGGTGGCTGCGAAAGGGTTCTTCGACGTCACCATTCTGATGGTCCTGCTCAGTGTGATGGCCATCGTCGGCGACGCCGTGGGGTATGGCATCGGCTTCCGAACCGGAGTGGCTCTCTACAAGAGGGAAGACAGCTTCTGGTTTCGCAAGAAGCACCTCCACTACGCCCGGGAGTTCTACGAGAAGCACGGAGGCAAGGCCATCGTTCTGGCCCGCTTCGTGCCCTTTGCCCGAACCTTTGCACCGATGGTGGCAGGCATCGGCCAGATGTCCTACCCTCGCTTTGCCGCCTTCAATGTGTTTGGTGGTATCTTCTGGGTAGTGTCGATGGTCTTGGCCGGGTATTACCTGGGTCAGGTGGCATGGATTCGCGACAACCTGGAGAAGGTGGTTCTGCTGATTATATTCCTGTCCATTTCGCCCATCCTCTTCGAAGCGGCGCGGCACCGGATCAGGGAGAGATCCGCGAAGTCGGCGGGCCGGCAATCGCCACCACACTGATGTTTATCGATTCCCACGCCCATCTGGCGGAAGGCCAGTTTCAATCGGACCTCCCGTCAGTTCTGGATCGAGCCCGATTGGCGCAGGTGGGACGCGTGCTGGTGATCGGCGACGGGGCAGACCCGGCCAAGACCGAGAAGGCGGTATTGCTGGGAGAGCGTGAGGAAGACCTGGATGTGGCTGCGGGGATCCATCCCCACGAGGCTCGCCTGGCCTCGGAGACCAGCCTGGGGCACCTTGTCCGGTTGGCGAGGTCGGGCAGACTGGTGGCCTGGGGTGAAATCGGATTGGACTTCCATTACAGCCATTCTCCGCCCGACGAGCAGGAGGCGGTATTCGACCGCCAACTGGCTCTGGCCCGAGAGGTGGGCCTCCCGGTCGTGATTCACACCCGGGAGGCCGAAGACCGGACACTGGAGATTCTGGGCCGGCACTGCGGCAATGGCGGTTCGGCGGGTGTGATGCACTGTTTCAGCGGCAGTCTGGCCATGGCCCGGCACTGCCTGGAAATGGGATTTCATATCTCGTTTTCCGGTATGCTGACCTTTCCCAAGGCCCGCAATCTCCGCCAGGTGGCCCGGGCCGTGCCCATGGACCGGCTGTTGATCGAGACGGATGCCCCCTATCTGGCTCCGGTGCCCTTCCGCGGAAAACGCAATGAGCCGGCTTTCGTGGTCGAGACGGCCAAAACACTGGCAGAGGTCAAGCAGGTCAGCCTGGATACTGTCGCCAGGTGCACGACGGAAAACTATCGACGGTTGTTCCTCCCGGCTCGCGAGACGTCCCAATGACGGCCCGGAGCCTTGTTCCCGGTCCAATCAAGGTCTATCCAAAGCAATAACCGGAAGGGTTTGAGTGCAGCCTCGAGAGATTTTCCACCTGGTCAAAGACGAATTGCGGCAGGTCGAGGGGGAGTTTGCGCGCCAGCGCCATTCTTCGGTTGGCACCATCGAGGAGATCGGCAAATATCTGCAGGAGGGCGGCGGGAAACGCATTCGTCCCAGCCTGCTGCTGCTCTGCACCAAGCTCTGCGGCCGGGTCAACGAGTCGGCCATCAAGCTGGCTGCCGTCGTCGAGTTCATTCACACCGCCACCCTGGTCCATGACGACATCATCGATGGGGCCAGGGTCCGACGAGGGCGCTCCAGCGCCAACCACAAGTGGGGCAATCAAGTCACGGTGCTGGTGGGCGATTGGCTCTACATGCAGTCCTTCTACGTGGCGCTGCAGGAACGCAACTTCCGCATTCTCGACATCCTGATCGACTTGACCCAGAGAATGGTGGAGGGGGAATTGATTCAGCTTTCGCTGGATGGAAGTCCCAAAGTCAGCGAGCGGCAGGTGCTGGATATCGCCCGGCGGAAGACGGCTCATCTGTTTTCCGGCTGCGCCAGGATCGGAGGATTGCTGGGTAGAGTGAGCGATGAGCAGGAACGGGCGCTGGGTGAGTATGGCCTGAGCCTGGGACTGGTCTTCCAGGTCACTGACGACATCCTCGACTTGAGCTCTTCGCAACGGGTACTGGGCAAGCCGGTGGGAAGCGACCTCAAGGAGGGCAAGATGACCTTGCCGCTGGTCTACGCCCTTCAGTCCTGCGACCGGGAGGAATCCCGCAAGATTGAGACGGTGCTCCGGGAGAAGGCGTTTCGCTCCGTCGCCAAGGAGGACATCCTGGCCATCGTGACCCGGTACCGGGTCCTGGAGAAAGCTCGGAAACGCGCGGAGGAGTTCGCCGGAAGAGCTGAAGCAGCCATGGAAAAATTCCCCCCCTCCCCCTACCGTCGGGCACTGCAGGCGATCCCCCAAATGATTCTGGACCGCGACCGTTAATGCGGACGGGCTTGAGTCACGAAACGATAGATGATTTCGGCGCAATCGCCGAGGTCCTCGGCCACCACGTATTCTTCCAGGGAATGGAGCCCGGCTCCTCGAGGGCCGAAGACCAGGGTCGGGATAGTGGCGGCCGCCAAGAGAGCGGCGTCGGTCCAGAATGACACGCTGCCCCAGCGAACATGGCGGGGACATTGGGATCGGGCGGTGCCATAGAAGTGCTGCAAGAGGGCCTGTTCGGGGTCCGCTTCAAAGGGCTCTCGCGCGCAGGCCAGCGAGGCTTCTCCCCGGAAGTGCGGGTCTTGCCGGCGGCAAGCTTGAAGAATTTGTCGAAATTCGGTTTCTACGGTGGCCCGCGTTTCAGGAGGAACGGTCCTTCGCTCGTATTTCAGGTGGCAGCGGTCGGGATAGCTGCTCCATTGGCGGCCGCCCCGGATCAGGGAGGCGTGCAGCGAGCCCGATCCCAAGAGGCGGTGTAGGGGGTGGCTCTGCAGATCTCGGTCCAGGCGGTCCAGGCGGCCCAGAACCTGGCCCATCAGGCGAATGGCATCCACGCCGTCGGCCGGACGGCTGCCGTGGGCTGCCTTTCCGTAGGTCGTGACTTCAACCCAGGCAAATCCCTTGTGGGCGGTGGCCACCTCCAGATCGGTCGGTTCCAGGACCAGCGCGAAATCGAAGGGCCTGTCCCGCGGCCAGTGCTCCAGAAACCGGGTGGTTCCCAGGCTTAGGTCCTCCTCGTCGGCCACGGCCGCCAGCACAACTTCTCCCTTCCAGTCCTGCCTGTGCCGGGACAACGCCAGCAGCGCCGCAACCGCGGCCGCCAGCCCGCCCTTCATGTCCTGCGCCCCCCGGCCGTAGACCCTGCCGTCCTCGAGTATCGGCACCAGGGGTTGTTTCATCCCGGCGATGCTCACCGTGTCCAGGTGTCCGTTGAGGAGCACCCTGGGTCCGGGGCCCGACCCCTGCACCGCGGCCAACACGTTGAATCGCCCCGCTGCCACCGGCTGCAACTCGCTCCGGATACCCTCGCTATTCAACAGGCCGCAAAGATGTTCGGCGATGGCTTGCTCTCCGGACCCGCCGGACACCAGGGTAGGGTTGACCGATTCAATCCGGATCAGTTCGAAGAGGATGTCCAGCGAACGATCGAAGGTCTGTTGCAGAGAAGTCACCGTGTGATTATACCGGCTATGCTTTGGTTTCGGGGTGAAAGGGAATACACTGTGATACCGGTGTTGCAGGCGAGTCATGGTGGCGCCGCGGTGCTTCATCGATCGGCTCGACCGCTCCGGGTTCGGATTCATGAGGGGGAATTGAATGTCTGACTGCCGGCATCGTTCGTCCATCGACCGCCGCCGCTTTCTGAAGCATTCCATGGCGGCCACGGCCGCTGCCGCCTCCCGGATGGCGGCTCCTGCCGTTATCCCAGCCCAAAACCTGGATTCGCCCGTGGTTTACGCCCTGATCGGCACCGGCTCTCAGGGGCGAAACCACTTGAGGAACTTGAGCACTCTGAAATCCGGGCGCTGCGCCGTCCTGTGCGACACCTATCCTCCCAATCTGGCCAAGGGGGTCCAAGAGATTGGAGGTCGGCCCGATACCGAGTCGGGCGACTACCGGCGCGTGCTGGAGCGCAAGGACGTGGAGGCGGTCTTCATCACCACCCCCTACCACCTGCACGTTCCCATGCTGCTGGATGCCTTGAGCGCCGGGAAGCACGTCTTCGTCGAGAAGTGCCTGATGAAAGAGGAAGAGGAGATTCCCCGGGTCTACGAGGCCAGGCGCCGCCACCCCGAGCTGGTCTTGCAGGTAGGGCTTCAGCGGCGTTACAGCGGGGTCTACCGCAATGCCATGCGCATGATCCACACCGGAGTGTTGGGCCGGGTGATGACGATCCGGGCCCAGTGGCACCGAAATACCAGTTGGCGCCGCCCGGTTCCCGATGCCGGACTGGAGCGAAGCATCAACTGGAGGATGTACCGCGAATACTCGGGAGGCCTGATGGCCGAACTGGGATCCCATATGGCGGACGTGGCCAATTGGGCCTTCGAGTCGGAGCCGGTCAGCGTCACCGGCGTCGGCGGCAACGACTACTGGAAGGATGGCCGCGAGATCTTCGACAACGTGGCCGTGATCTACCAATATCCCCGAGGACAGAAGTTCCTCTTCAGCGCCATCGGACACAACCGGCACCTGGAATTCTCGGAAACCATCCTGGGAGATCGGGGAACCATTGAAATAACCCTGGGACGCAATGATCCCCGAGCCACCTTCTATCCTCAGAGATTGGCTCGAGGCGCCCCCACCGCCGGAGAGTCATCCAGTATTCCCAAGGAGCTGGACTGGATGGCGGGAGCCACCATCCTTCAGAAGGCCAAAGGGGTGCCGATTACGTCGGAGCCTCCCACCGAGTCGCAGGGATTTGTGGCTCGCGAAGTCGAGCATGCCCGCCGCTGGCTGGTCGAGCTGGGCGTGATCGAGGTCGAGCGCGAGCGCAATCCCATCCAGGCCGAGGATGAGCATTTCTTCGAGTGCATTCGCCAGGGCAGGAAGCCGCTGGCGGATCTGGACGTGGGTACGGCCGACTCCCGGGCGGTGATCTATGCCAATCGGGCCATGGACCGCAAGGAAAGGGTGACCTGGCCGGAGCCTGAGCTGGGGGAGCCGGAACAGAAGCTGATCACCCAAAAGGCATAGTGTCCTGCAATGGCGATGAAGGCCCTGGCGCTGATACTGGTGTTCCTGGTGGGGGCGCCGACCCTTCCTTGCAGCCTCGGCGCCGCCGGTACGGATCCGGCGGTGGCCCACTACCGCGGCAGTCATGTCTCCATGGGCACAACTTACAGGATTCAACTCTACGGAGCCGGGCGGGATGACTTGCCGCTGGTGGCGGAGAGAGCCTTCGATGAGGTGGACCGCATCGACCGCCTGATGAGTGTCTACAAGCGGAACAGCGCCGTCTCTTTCATCAACCGCCGGGCAGGTCGGGAACCGGTCCCGGTGGAGCCGGAACTGTTCGACTTTCTGCGAAGGTGCCTGGCGTTCAGCCGGCAATCCCGGGGAGCCTTCGATGTAACCGTGCAGCCGTTGATGAGGGCGTGGGGATTTTTCGGAGGCCCGGGTCGCCTGCCGCCCGAGACCGAGCTTCGCAAGGCGCTGCAGAGGGTGGGTTACCGCAAGCTCAGCCTGGATCCCGGCCGACGTACCGTCCGGTTCGCCCGGGACGGCATGGCTCTCGACCTAGGAGGCATTGCAAAGGGCTATGCGGTCGACCGGGCGGTTAGTCTCTTGAGAGAATACCGAATCGAAAGCGCTCTGGTGAGCGCGGGCGGAAGCACTGTCTTCGGCTTGGGAGCTCCTCCCGGAAAGACCGCCTGGAAAATCAAGGTTCGAGACCCGGCCTTTCCGCGCGACCCCCGAAGGAGTGCCCTCACGGTCGCGCTCGAGAACCGGTGCCTGTCCGTTTCGGGCAGCTATGAGAATGCGTTCGTCCACGAGGGCGTGACCTATTCCCATATCATGGACCCCAGAAGAGGGCGTCCTGTCCAGGGTCTGCTCAGCGTCGCCGTGGTGGCCGGTTCCGGGATGGAGGGGGATGCCTTGGACAATGCGCTTTTTGTGATGGGGCCGAAGAAAGCCCAAGGCTATTTGAAGCGATATCCCGGGGTTCAAGCCTATTACTTCCTGCCTCTGGAGAAGAAGGGCTGGAGAGTGCTGTCCGTTCCCCCGGCTCAGAGGGCCGAGTCCTCCAACTGAATTCGGATTGAGGCCGGCTCGGAGTACTCCGTGGCTGCCGTCAATGGCGGCGAGATGGGTCTCAGGAAACGACGATGACCATTTCATTCAACCGCAAAAACTGGATTGTGTGGGCCATTCTGCTGGTACCTGCCGTTCTCGTGCCGATCGGCAACTGGCATTTCCGTTCCTCCATTCCGGCAACAGCCGCCGGCGTCATTACCTCCGAAAGACTGATGCCGCACATCCGATACCTGGCCTCCGACGAGCTGGAGGGGCGGCTTGCCGGAAGCCCGGGCGCGGAGAAGGCGGCCCGCTACATTGCAGATCAGTTCGCCCGGCGCAAGCTGTTGCCGCTGGGTGATGAGGGGAGCTACTTTCAGGAATTCTCCTTCGTTTCCGGGGTGCGGTTGGGCTCCGCGAATTCCCTGGAGGTGGCATGGGGAACGGGTGGCTCCTCAAGCCAGGCGGGTGGAAGGAGAGTGCTGGAGCCGGGCAGCGACTTCACACCGGTTTCCTTCTCGCTGAGCGGGGAGTTCGAGGGCGCGGCCCGGTTTGTGGGGTACGGCATTTCGGCGCCGTCGCTCCAGTACGACGATTATCGGAAAACGGATGTGAAGGGGAAATTCGTCTTCGTGTTGCGCTATGGCCCCGAGGGAGACGATCCCCACGGGCAATTCGGACGCTACCATGCCCTGCGCTACAAGGCCCAAGCCGCTCGCGACCGAGGCGCCAAGGGCATCGTCTTCGTGGACGACTCGGAAGATTTTTCCAAGAGCACCCTCTCCAAGCTGAGATTCGACCGCTCTTTCGCCGATTCGGGCATTGCCGCCCTGGCCATCAGCCGTCCCTCCGCCCGTAAGATCCTGGCCGGCGCCGGATTGAACCTGGACACCCTGGAAGGGCATGCCCGCAGCCACAAGGGCAGTGCCGCCGACATGCCGGGTATCCATTTGAAGTTCCGCTCGGACCTGGTCAAGGAAACCCGTTCGGCCCGCAACGTGGCGGGGTTGCTGAAGGGCAGCGGAGACCTGGCAGAGGAGGTCCTGGTGATCGGCGCCCACTTCGACCATCTGGGATTGGGCGAAGTAAGTTCGCTGGCGGCCAAGGCGGGGAGCGAGGTCCACAACGGCGCCGACGACAACGCTTCGGGGACGGCCGGGGTGCTGGAACTGGCCGGGGCGCTGGCTTCCCGGAAGGATCGACTGCGGCGCAGCGTCCTTTTCCTGGCCTTCAGCGCCGAGGAGCAGGGGCTGCTGGGTTCCCGCCACTATGTCAACCATCCGGCGATTCCCCTGGAAAAGACGGTTGCCATGATCAATATGGACATGATCGGACGCATGCAAGACCGCCGATTGATCGTCGGCGGTACGGGAACCTCGCCGGGCTGGAGGGACCTGCTGAATCAACTGAACAGGGATGCGGACCTGGATCTCAAATTTCGTGACGGAGGGTTCGGACCCAGTGATCACTCCTCCTTTTACGGCCGGGATATTCCGGTGCTCTTTTTCTTCACCGGGGTCCACGGGGACTACCATAAGCCCAGTGATGACTATGATAAAATCGAGGCGGTCGCGACCGCCCGGGTGGTGGAGTTCATCTTTCAGACAGCCAGCTCCATCTGCGGAATGGACCAGCGGCCTGCCTTCCGGAAGACCGCCGGCGAGCCCCGGGAATCGGGCAGAACCGGGTTCAGAGTGACGCTGGGGATCATTCCCGACTATGGCGAGGAGGTCGAGGGGGTCCGGCTTAGCGGGGTAAGAGAGGGAAGTCCGGCGGCCAAGTGCGGATTGCAATCCGGCGATCTCATCGTGGGTTGGTCGGGGAAAAAGATCACCAACATATACGATCTGACCCATCTCCTGCAGGAACATCGACCGGGGGACGAGGTGGAGATTACAGTGGTGCGTGACGGCGGGGACCTGCAAGTCACGGCCACTCTGGAAGGGCGGTAGCTGCGCAAGTGGAAGAGTTTGCGGCCATGGACGTGCAGGAGAGCCTCAGCCGGGCCGAGGAAGAACGGATGAGTCCGGCGGATTATGCCCTATTGGCCAGGCGGGCTTCCCTCGAACAGTTGCAGCAGGCGGCGGACCGCGCGCGGCGACGGCTGCATTCCGACAGCGTGGTCACCTACGTGGTGGACCGCAACATCAACTACAGCAACATCTGCTCGGCCGTCTGCACCTTTTGCGCCTTCTATCGGCCGCCCGGCTCCAGCGAAGGTTACGTGCTGAGCCACCGGCAAATCTTTGAAAAAGTCGAGGAGACCCTGGAGCTTGGCGGCAGCGGCATTCTCATGCAGGGCGGGCTCCATCCGGATCTTCCGCTGGAGTGGTACGAGCGGCTCCTGAGCGAGCTGAAGCGGCGGTACCGGATCCACCTCCACTGCTTCTCTCCGCCGGAAATCCGTGCCTTTACCCGGATCTTCCACATGGACACCCGGGAAGTGCTGCTCAGGCTGAAGGCCGCGGGACTGGACTCGATTCCGGGAGGCGGGGCCGAAATCCTGGTGGATGAGGTCAGGAAGAAGAACACCAACAAGTGCAACACGGCCGAGTGGCTGGAGGTGATGGAGGTCGCCCACGGGTTGGGATTGCCGAGCACGGCCACCATGATGTTCGGGATGGGGGAAACCGTGGAGCACCGAATCGAGCACCTGGAGCGCGTCTACCAACTGCAGCAGCGGACGGGGGGCTTCGTGGCCTTCATCCCCTGGACGCTGCAACCGGACAACACCAAGATCAGCCGCAAGGTCCCCGATCGGGAGTCGAGCGAGGAGTACCTGCGCTGGTTGTCACTGGCCAGAATGTGTCTGCCCAACGTCCCCAATATCCAGGTCTCCTGGTTGACCCAGGGCGTTGAGGTGGGAAGGCAGGGGCTTCACCATGGCGCCAACGACATGGGCAGCATCATGATCGAGGAAAACGTGATCACTCCGGCGGGCGCTCATCACCGGGCTACGGAAGAGATCTTGCGCGAGGCCATCCTGGCCGAGGGCTTCCAGCCGGTAAAGCGAAGGGCGGACTACGTGCGCTTGGAGGAAACGGTTGAGACTCTATGACACGCTACCTGAGCAGAGGACGGCGGAGGCGGCCCGGCCGCGTGCTTCCGGACCCTCCGGCGGGGATCTGCCTCGGCTGAGACGGCGGCTTCTGAGAAAGGTGGGCCAGGCGATCGCCGATTTTTCCATGATCTCGGAGGGCGATCGGATCATGGTCTGCCTGAGCGGAGGCAAGGACAGCCACGTCCTGTTGACACTGCTGAGAGACCTGCGGAAACGGGCTCCGGTCTCATTTTCAATGGTGGCCGTCAATCTGGACCAGAGGCAGCCGGGGTTTCCCGCCGAGGTGCTGCCGGAGTATCTGCAACGCCTGGGACAGGAGTACCGCATACTGGCCAAGGACACCTATTCCATCGTCCGGTCCCACATTGCGGAGGGCGGCACCACCTGTTCGCTCTGTTCACGTCTGCGTCGAGGGATCCTCTACAATGCCGCCGTCGAGATGGAGTGCAACAAGATCGCTTTGGGTCACCACGCCGACGACATGGTGGAGACACTGCTTCTGAACCTCTTTTACGGAGGAGTGTTGAAGTCCATGCCTCCCATTTTGAGAAGCGACGATGGACGCAACACCGTTATCAGGCCGCTGGCCTATTGTCGCGAGGTCGATGTGGCCCGCTTCGCCTCTCTCATGGGCTATCCCATCATTCCCTGTGACCTTTGCGGTTCTCAGCCCGATCTCAAGCGCCAGGAGGTCAAGGAGTTGATCGCCCGGCTGCAGGCCGAGAATCCGGGAGTCGGGGACTCCATGCTGGCCGCCCTCAAGCATGTGATCCCCTCCCACCTGATGGACGCCGAGCTGTTTGATTTTCAACGCCTGGGCGGGCCTTCCGGTTCGGTGGAAGTGGAGTTGGAAGCAGTGTAGCGGCAGGGTCCCGGTGAGACGGACCCGGGTTCAAGCAACCCGGTGAGACAGGCGGGTTAAGGTCGAGGAGTAAGCCAATGCAGCACTCGGAGGCATTCTTGCGGATCGTCAACGATGCCAAGTCCCGGATTCGAGAGGTTTCGGTGGCTACGGCGCGTGAAAGGCTCAAGAGCGGGCAATCCCTCCACTTCATCGATATCCGCGAAGACCACGAGTGGGCCCGAGGCCATGCGGAGGATGCCGTCCACTTGGGGAAGGGGATTATCGAAAGGGACATCCAAGAGCTGGTGCCTGACCCTGACGACGAGATTATTCTCTATTGCGGCGGGGGCTACCGATCGGCGCTGTCGGCCGAGGCCTTGCAGCGAATGGGTTACCAAAACGTGTTCTCCCTGGCGGGAGGTTACAAGGAGTGGGTGGCGTCGGGAAATCCGGTCACCGGGACGTAGACCCGGTTGCTGCAGGATGGCCGGATGCGGTAGGGCCCCTGATGCGTCATGAAGATCCTGAAGGCAGTCCGGTTTCGCCTCAAGCCCCGTCGGGTCTTGATGGAAAGTCCCAAGCCGTCAAAAAAGGAGAGACTCCAATGTTGATGAAGATCTCCATGGTGCTGGCATTCGTGTTGGTTCTCGCCTGGGGTCAGTCTCTGGCAGCCGACCTGAAGCCCGGAGACGTGGCGCCCGAATTCTCGCTTCCGGGTTCGGACGGGAAGACCTACGACCTGAAGCAGTTCAAGGGCAAGCAGGTGGTGGTGCTGGCCTGGTTTCCCAAGGCATTTACAGGAGGCTGAACGGCGGAGTGCCGGTCGTTCCGTGAGAACGGCCAAGCCTTGCGAGCCTTGAACGTTGCCTACTTCACCGCGAGCTGCGACACCGCTGACGAAAACCGCCGATTCGCCGAATCTCTCAAGGCGGACTATCCCATATTGAGCGATCCCGGAAAAGCGACGGCTCGGGCCTACGGCGTCGTCCACGAGAGCCGAAGCCTGCCGGAGCGGTGGACCTTCTACATCGGGAAGGACGGGAAGATCCTTTACGTGGATCGCCAGGTCAAGGCGTCCACGGCCGCTGAGGACGTGGTTTCCAAGCTCAAGGAGCTGAATCCCCGGTAGTCCGCTCGGGGTTGCGCCAGTGCTTGCGGACGGGCCTGTCCCCGGATTGCGGACCGCTTGGCCGGCCTCGGCCGGAAATTCCGCCTGCGGGCCGTAGCGTCGCTGCCGGGGGCATGGGGAATGGGCCCAAGAGGTTGCGCGGAGTCCCGCTACAGCGGCCGCGCCCGTGCCCCCGGGCTCTCCCGCCGATCCTGCCCATGCGGTTCTCCAAGCTGGCCGACCGTTTGCCGGCGAAACGCAATCGCCTCTACAGGGAATACGAGAAGGCCTCCTCCTCCGGTCGGCCCATCCGTGATCTCATATCCGCCAACCTGGCGGAACAGGGTTGGGTCTTTCCCCAAGAGCGGTTGCAGTCCATCCTGGCAGACGCCGCCGGCCGGACTCGAATCTATCGTCCCGACCCCTTGGGACTTCGATCCGCCCGGGAAGCCATTGCCGAATTCTACCGGCCGGCCGGCATCCCTGCCTCGGCCGAGCAGGTCCTCATCACGCCCGGGACCAGCCTTTCCTATTTCTACTGCTTCAAGCTGCTGGCCAATCCGGGAGAAGAGATCCTCTGCCCCCGCCCGTCCTACCCGCTGTTCGAGTCCATCGCCGAGTTGGCGGGACTCCAATTGAGGTACTACCGACTGCGGGAATCGCGGGGATGGGAGATCGATCTCGACCACCTGGAGTCTCAGATCAGCACCCGAACCCGCGCTCTGGTGCTGATCTCACCCCACAATCCCACTGGCATGGTAGCCGGCAGCCAGCCCCTGCACGATCTGGCGGCCATCGCCTGCCGGCACGACTTGCCGGTCCTCGCCGACGAAGTCTTCAGCGAGTTTCTCTACGGCGGGGAAGCCTTGCCGCGCCCCGCGGCCACCCCCGCGCCGCTGGTTTTCACCCTCAATGGATTTTCCAAGATGGCGGGTCTGCCCGGGCTGAAGCTGGGGTGGATACTGCTGAGCGGGCGTCAAGCCCGGGTGCGGAGATCCCTGGAAGTGATGGAGCTCATCTCCGACACTTTCCTGCCGGTCAACGACCTCGCCCAGCACATGGTCAGAGGCATACTGGAGAGCCGGGAGGCGTTCGCGTTCGGCCTTCGGCCGTGGCTTCTGCGCTGCCGCCAAATCGCCGGCGACAGGCTGTCCCAGTGTCCGGATGTGCGCTTCGCCTTGCCGCGGGGCGGATTCTATCTCACCCTGAAGGTGGGAGGGGCGGAGGTCGACGAGGAAGCCCTTTGCATCGAGCTTCTCAGACAGTCAGGGGTCCTGGCGCATCCCGGCTATTTCTACGACATGGCCCCGGCCCACCTGGTCCTGACCTTCGCCCTGCAGCACGAGTTGCTGGACCGGTCCCTGAAGGCGCTCTGCGACGGGATTCGGGAATGGAAAAAGCGGCAGGATTCCTGAGGCCGGATTCGTCTCAGCCGCCGCGGCCGGGCTTGTCCAGGAGGTGGCGCAGGGCGGCTTCCAGGGTGGGGTATTGGAAGGAGTAGCCGGAGTCCGCCAGCCGTCGGGGTTCCACCCGGGTGCCGGCCAGCAGCAGGGCCTCGGCCATCTCTCCGAAGGCGATGCGAGCTGCAAAGGCAGGCATGGGGAACAGGGTGGGGCGAGACAGCACTCTGCCCAGGGTCTTGGTGAATTGCAGGTTGGTAGCGGGGTTGGGTGCCACCGCGTTGACGGGGCCGCTGAGATTCGAGTCCGTCAGAGCGTGGCAAATGGCTCCCACGGCGTCATCCAGAGCGATCCAGCTCATGTGCTGTTGACCGGCGCCGATCTTGCCTCCGGCCCCAAGCCTGAAGGGCAGCAGCATCTTGGCCAGGGCGCCCCCTTGAGGGGACAGCACGATGCCAAGCCGCAGGCGGACGACCCGAATGCCTTTTTCCGCCGCGGGCAGGGAGGCGGCCTCCCATTGGCGGCAGACCTCCGACAGAAAGTCGTTGCCGGAAGCGCTGTCTTCGTTGAGCAATTCGTCTCCGCGGTCCCCGTAGAACCCGATGGCCGAGGCCGCCACCAGCGTGGCCGGAGGCTGGGCGAGTTTGGCCAATCGGTCGCTCAGCAGGGCCGTTCCCCGAACACGGCTGTCACGGATCCTGGCCTTCTGCGCCGCCGTCCAACGCCGGGCGGCGATGTTCTCGCCCGCCAGGTGCACGACCGCATCCAGGCCTTCGAGCCGACTGCCGTCCAGTTCTCCGGTCTCAGGGTTCCATTGCACCGTCGAATCCCCCGGACCTGATGGTGCCGATGAGCTGCGCACCAACCTGACGACTTCGTGCCCAGCCGATCTCAGCACCGGCAACAGGGCAGTTCCGACCAGCCCGCTGGAACCTGAAACAAGGATCTTCATGATTGTCCTCCTTAATTCTCCTGGGCGGCCTCCGCGCTTCGTGCGACTTGCGCGATGACGTCCAATTTCTCGGATATCTCGGGATCGATTTCGGCTGCGGGAACGTGTGCGGTCAGCTCGTAGAAGTTTTTCTTCGCCATCAAGTTTGGAAGGCCAAGTTTTTGGAAGTAGCTGTGAAAGAGAGGATCGAGGAAATCGTCGCTGGCCTTGACTTCCGAGGACCAGGGAGATTCTTTGCCAAGTGCTTTCAATGCCCCCTCGATGTCCACGATGGCTTCTCGCATTGCTTGGACTAGCCTTTCGGCTTCAGCCGCCGTAAACAACGGGCCCCAACGGTTGGGAGACGACGCCTGAGCATAGGCTTCAAGAGTTGTCTGGGAGCACAGATAGTTCTCGATCTCCCGCCGCTTCCAGACCAGGCATCTGACCGGAGCGACATCGGGAGTTCCAGCTTGGAAGCGATCAAAGAGCGCCGCGCCTTTGAGATGGGGAATGGCCTCTTTGAGTCCATGGAAGTGGCGCCGAACCGCGGAGGCATCGTTGCCGATGTAGCACACGAACGGTCGTTCAAGTGCATGGGTCGCTTCATCGTGACCGAGCCGTTGCGCAAGGGCTTGTAGCACAGAAAGATCGGTGGAACCCTCGAGGTAGAGTACCCAGCCGGTTAGCTCGGCTTGGGAGTACTGGTCGAATCCAATTTCCTTGAGTGCTTTCGACACCTGACTGCCTTGGTCATCGATACGGTGCGGCTGGCCAACGAAGGCAACGACCATATCCTTGCCGGCCGCCTCGGTGAATAGCACTTCCGAGTGGCTGGCGGCAATGATCTGACTTCCGGTGGCTCCTGCGACGCTAGTAAGCAAACCGTAGATTTGGCGTTGGCGAAGAATCTCCAGGTGGGCGTCGGGTTCATCCAGCAGAAGGACTGCCCCGGGGTTCGCATACAAATAGGCAAGAAGGAGCAGCGTTTGCTGCAGTCCTCGGCCCGAGGAAGAGAGTTCCAGTTGGACCCTGTTTTCCTGATAGGTCATCAGTATCTCGCCGCGCTCTGCAACATACCGCGGAGGAGCAAGCTCAGAACCGAAAAGACGCTGGATATGGGCTACAAGTTCCCTCCACAACTCAGGTTCTTCTTCGTGAACTTTGTAGCAGAGATTGCGTAGAACATCGGCGGTCCGTCCTTCCCCGATTCGCACATTGACCGCTCCCTGATCGAGCCGGGTCTCCGTGGCGGCGAGCCCGGACATTGGGGGAAGGAAGGCAATCTGAACTGTTCCAGCTTCCTCGGGAACCGGCATGCGATTGGGGTTTTTCCCCTCAGCACGTCTCAAGGGCCGGCAATAGAACGACTCGTCATTGGCATAGTCGAACTCCAGGCCGCAGGTCCAGGATCTGTCCCTGGTCACGCCCTCAACGACGATATCGATTCGCACGTTGCTGGTTTGCTGCCGACCCTCGATCCTGCGCATGTCCCGGACGTGCAGGTCATGCCACAGCAGATTGGCATCCGGGGCGGGAACGGCAATCAGATCGCGGCGGTTGACGGTGACTCCGGGACGCTTCTCCGGCGTACTCTTCCCCAACCGTTTCTCGTTCCAGCGCTTGAGTCCGATATCCCAAAGGGCCAGCGCCTGCATGGCCGAGGTTTTGCCCGAGTTGTTGGGGCCGATGAAGATCACGGGGTTCCCGAGTTCGATCTCCACCTCCGCGCCAAAACGCTTGAAGTTGCGGATAGTGAGCTTGGTGAGCATCAGGACTTGGTCAGCCGATTCAGGTCTCGGAGGATCGGACCCTCAATGTCGAGTGTGAATCTCATGGTGATGATGATCTGGAGATGGGCCTCTGATGTCAAGCCATTGAAGTTTCGCTCCCGGCGGTGAACGGCCGTTCTGCTTTCCGCGTGGCGTGGTTGCCTCAAGGCTTCCAGGGATTCACTGTTTCAACACCCGTGGGTGCAAAGTCATCCACGTTCCGGGTAGCCACTGTCATTCCATGCACCAATGCCGTGGCCGCGATGAGCGCATCCCGGTCCGGACGCGGGTCGGGAACATGAAGTCTGGCGCAACATTGTCCGACCGCTGTATCAACAGGCAGAATCCGGTCCCGGAATGCCGGCAAGACATGGGCATTGAGCCAGGAACGAAGCACCGCACCCTGTATTGGATCTCGACGTTCGACCAGCAGCGTACCCAACTCCAGTTCCAGAACCGTAATCACTGACAAATAGAGACGGGCCGCAGGGATGCTCTGTGCCCACGCCAGTACTTTTTGATCCATCTTGCGGGACTTGGCTTTTCTCAATTCGGCAACGACGTTGGTATCGAGCAGATACATCAGGACAAGTCCACTGCGCCATGAATCTTGCCGCTCAAGCGCGGCGGCTCGAACTCGATATCGGCGGCTTCCGGCATGGCCACCAAATCGACGATGCTTTCCGCCTTTCCCGTGATCCTGAGATAGTCTTCAATCGTCAACAGGACATGGGCCGTTCGACCACGGTCGGTGATGAAAACCGGCCCTGTCGAGGTCTTTCTCTTGGCTTTGCTCACATCTTGATTGAACTCCCGACTGGTAACCGTCGTGATCCCCATAGATCCAACCTCCATTGTTCCACATGGATGTAGGTAAATTACTACAATGCTTGTCTCGATACAACCCGATCGCAGAGTCCGCTGCTCGGACTTGACCCTTCCCCAACCCTTGGCAAGTTCCACGAAATGCAGACAAGGCCAGAATAAGGAGCGTGCTATGATACCAAGCCCCTGATGCCCCGAATCTTCGACAACATCCAGCAAGCGCTACTTCCTGCCCTCCGTGAGACTCTGCAGGTGTCCGATCGCTCGGACTTCTGCGTGGGGTATTTCAACCTTCGGGGGTGGAGGGCGATCGACGAGCTGGTCGATCGCTGGCCGGGTTCCGCTGGCAACCAGTGCCGGCTTCTGGTAGGCATGCAGAGATTGCCACAAGAGGAGCTCCGTTCAGCATTAGGATTCAATCCTCGAAGCCTCAATCAACTCGACAATCAGACGGCGCTGCGGCTCAAGAAGAAGCTTGCCGAGGAGTTCAGAATCCAGTTGACCTTCGGTGCGCCCACCAATGCCGACGAAATCGGCCTGCGCCGTTTAGCCAGGCAGTTGAAGGCAGGTAAGGTTGTCGTCAAGTTGTTCCTCCGCCATTCACTTCACGCCAAGCTTTACCTGCTGTTCCGGGCAGATCCCATCAATCCCATCATCGGCTACCTGGGTAGCAGTAATCTTACTCTTCCTGGGCTGTCCCGGCAGGGTGAGCTCAACGTCGACGTGCTCGATCATGATGCCTGCCGGAAGCTCGCCAAATGGTTCGAAGACCGGTGGAAAGACCGTTGGTGTATAAATATTTCGAAAGAACTCGTCGAGATTATCGAGGAGAGTTGGGCTCGGGAAGAACTAATCCCGCCACACCACATCTACCTCAAGATCGCTTACCACCTGTCGCAGGAAGCGCGGGCAGGTCTGACGGAGTTTCGCATCCCGAGTGACTTCAACAATAAGCTACTCGATTTTCAGACGGCGGCCGTGAAAATCGCTGCCCATCACCTGAACAAGCGCGGCGGTGTGTTGATTGGAGATGTCGTTGGGCTGGGCAAGACACTCATGGCGACCGCCTTGGCGCGTGTATTCGAGGACGATCACGGCCTGGAAACACTCATTATTTGTCCCAAGAACCTCGTCCCGATGTGGGAAGACTACCGTGACCAGTACCGTATGCGCGCCCGCGTGCTGTCCATCAGCCGTGCGATTACGGTACTCCCCGACATTCGCCGCTATCGGCTCGTGATCATTGATGAGAGCCACAATCTGAGGAACCGTGACGGCAAGCGATATCGGGCCATCCAGGAATATATCCGGGAGAACGACAGCAAGTGCATCCTGCTCTCAGCAACGCCGTACAACAAGACCTACCTGGACCTTTCCAGCCAGCTTCGCCTGTTTGTTCCTGAAGACGAGGACCTCGGAATTCGGCCCGAGCGCCTGTTGCGCACAATCGGCGCGACAGAATTCATCCGCCGACATCAAGCTTCCGTACGCTCCCTGGCTGGGTTCGATCAATCGGAGCATGCCGACGATTGGCGGGAGCTCATGCGCTTATACCTGGTGCGCCGGACCCGCAGCTTCATCCAGGAAAACTATGCGTCCACAGACCAAGCCAACGGGCGAAAATACCTGACGTTTGCGGATGGCACCCGATCCTATTTTCCGGTTCGTGTCCCAAAGACAGTTCGTTTCAAGATCGACGAACAGTATTCGGGGCTATTTGCCGATCACGTGGTGGACGCCATCAACAGTCTGGGGCTCCCACGCTACGGTTTGGGCAATTACGTTACATCGTCTCCCCAAAAGCCGCCGACCCAAGCTGAGAACAAGATTCTGGACGACTTGTCACGCGCTGGCAAGCGACTCATGGGGTTCTGCCGAACCAATCTCTTCAAGCGTCTCGAAAGCAGCGGCCATGCCTTCCTGCTGTCGGTTGAACGACATGTTCTCAGGAACTTCATCTTTATTCACGCGATAGAAAATGGTCTGCCGCTTCCGATCGGAACCACCGACGCCGGGCTCCTGGACCCGCAGTCGTTTGACGAAGATGCAGAAGAGTCTATCGGTGACTTTTTCGATTCAGAGGACGACGACGAGAACGAAGAGAACGGGGGAGCCGCGACCCCAAGGACCGAAGACAAGTTCCGCGAGCGTGCCGCTGAGATCTATGCACTTTATGCCAGCCGATTCAATAGGCGCTTTCGCTGGCTGGCCTCCCACCACTTTGTCGCGGATCTTGGCCGAGACCTCACCACGGACGCCGCAACATTACGTAACCTCTTGGTTCAATTCGGCCAGTGGAAAGCGGTCAAGGACGCCAAACTTCGCGCACTGGAAAGAATGCTTGTCAATCAACACCCGGAGCACAAGGTTCTGGTGTTTACCCAATTCGCCGACACCGTCCGCTATCTGGTGAAGGAGCTAAAAGCGCGTGGAGTGCCAAGGCTGGAGGCAGTGACCGGGGATACTCCCGACCCGACGCAGTTGGCATGGCGCTTCAGTCCCAGGAGCAACGAGAAAGGTGACCGCATTACGTCGGAAGAGGAACTCCGCGTTTTGATTGCCACGGACGTGCTCAGCGAGGGGCAAAACCTGCAAGACTGCGCCATCGTTGTGAACTACGACCTGCCGTGGGCCATTATCCGCTTGATTCAGCGGGCTGGCCGCGTAGACCGCATCGGGCAGCAGGCCCAAGACATCCTCTGTTATTCCTTCCTTCCGGCGGAGGGCATCGAGCGACTAATCCGGCTCCGCGCCCGCGTCCGAACACGTCTCCACGAGAACGCCGAAGTGGTGGGAACGGACGAGGCATTCTTCGAGGACGAAGGCAAACAGACCGTGCTCGACCTCTATAACGAAAAGGCCGGGATTTTCGACAATGACGATGAGACGGACGTTGACCTGTCCTCCTATGCCTATCAAATCTGGAGGAACGCAACCGAAGCCGACCCGTCCCTCAAGAAGAAAATCGGAGACCTGCCTCCCGTTGTTTATTCCACGAAGGCGCACGAGCAAAAACCTAGGCAGCCCGAGGGTGCCCTGGTCTACATGCGCACGGCGCAGGGGAACGATGCCTTGGCCTGGCTCGATCGTGCCGGCAACAGCGTGACCGAAAGTCAATTCGAGATCTTGCGCGCGGCGGAATGCCTGCCCGATACACCGGCCCTGCCCCGCCACTACAACCATCATCAATTAGTGCGTGAGGCAGCGGAACACATTGCCCGCGAGGAGAAACAAGTCGGCGGGCAGCTTGGTCGTCCTTCCGGGGCGAGGTTCCGCACCTACGAGAGGCTCAAAAACCATGCCGAACAGGTAAAGGGTACGTTGTTCGATACCGAGTCCCTGCGGCGTGCCATCGACGACATCTATCGCTACCCCCTACGGCAGGCTGCAGTGGATACGCTTAACCGGCAATTGCGCAGCGGTGTCTCCGACGAGACTCTGGCCCAACGGGTCATTGAGCTCAGGGATGAAAACCGGCTTTGCGTCGTTCACGAAGAAGACGACCGTCAGGAGCCGCAGATCATCTGTTCCATGGGCCTGATTGGAGACTGAGGCAATACGCTGGACTTGATTTCTTAACCTTACTTATATTAGATTTTTGTAAGGAGAAGCGAAATGATTGTCAAGATTACCTCAAAGCGGCAGGTCACCTTCCCGGCAAGGGTGCTGGATGAGCTAGGTGTAGGCCCCGGCGACCAACTCGAACTGGAAGAAAGTCCTGAGGGCTATATCCTGCGACCGCGTCGCATCGATTTGTCTCTGCTCGGAGGGCTGCGCGGCAAGATTCCACCTGGCCATCCGCCGTTCGACATCGGCAAGTTCCGAGAGGAAGGATATGACCCGGCGCTACGGGATTGATACCTCGGTGCTGGTGCGATTGATCACCGGCACGCCTCCCGACGCATATGCGCACTGCGTGAACCGGCTAAGCGTGCTGGTTGCCGGCGGTGCGGAGATTTTCGCGTCGAACCAAGTTATCGGGGAAGCGTTCGTCGCGGTTCGGCACCACTACGGAGTAGCTGCAGTCGATGCCCGCTCCGAGTTATCCAAGGCACTACGTAGCGGTCTCGTGGCACCCATGAACGGGCGGGTCGTAATCGAGGCTCTTGAAGCATCTGGCGCCCCCGGCCTTTTCGACCGCCTCATCGCCGACGACTACACACGCCACGGCTTGGCAATTCTGACATTGGACCAGAAGATGGCCGGCTTGCCTGATGTCCGACCGCTCTGAAACCGACCGAGGCCATTCCGAGTGCCGACCCATCTGGACCGAACCCGAGCCAGACAATGCCTGGAGGCTTTCGACCTCAAGACCTTGTTCATTGAGGAACTTGGCTGGGACCGCGGTGGAGCGGATACCGAAGCCGCGGTCGCAGGTCGAACTTACGGTCTCGAAGCCATCGCTCACAAGCGCGGTCTGGTTGCCTACCAGTATGTCGCGGACTCGGACGACACCTTTCCAGACTACCTTACCCGTCAGAAGATCGAGAAATCGGTCGCCAAGACCGTCCGCGAACACCTCATCGTCTACGTTTCCCATGGCGGCAACGTTCAGTACTGGCAGTGGGTGAAGCGCGAGCCGGGCCGACCCGACAGACTGCGCCAGCACATCTATCATCAGGATCAGCCGGGCGAAGCGCTGATCCAGAAGCTGGAGCAGATCGCCTTCACGCTGGATGAGGAAGAGGACCTGACCATCG
Source organism: Acidobacteriota bacterium (assembly GCA_022826755.1). GTDB lineage: Bacteria > Acidobacteriota > Terriglobia > Versatilivoradales > Versatilivoraceae > Versatilivorator. Next base: position 3,124 of record JAJDUG010000073.1, on the reverse strand, counting down.
TCAATGTGTCGGGCCGGGTGCGGGCCGCCTTTGACGTGGAGAAGGTCACCAAGAAGTTCTACGAACGTTTCAAGAAAGAGCATCGCGCCTTTCTGGGATTCATCGAAGGCATCGAAAACGTGGCTGAACGGGAATGGTACGCCTCGCTCATGCTGAACCGGATGATGTTCATCTACTTCATTCAGAAGCGCGGCTTCCTCGACGGCGATACGGACTATCTGCGCAACCGCCTGGAAGCGATGCGGACGAGCCATGGAAAGGACCGCTTTCAGTCATTCTACCGTCTGTTCCTCATGAGGCTGTTTCACGAAGGATTGGGCCAGCCTGTAGCTGACCGCTCTCCTGAATTGGCGGCATTGCTCGGACAGGTGCCCTACCTCAACGGCGGTCTGTTCGACGTGCACGATCTTGAACAGGACAACCCGGAAATACAGATTCCGGACGCTGCCTTCAAGCAGATCTTCAACTTCTTCGATGCCTACCAATGGCACCTCGACGATCGGCCGCTTCACGACGACAAGGAAATCAACCCTGACGTCCTGGGTTACATCTTCGAGAAATACATCAACCAGAAGCAGATGGGGGCCTACTACACCAAGGAGGACATCACCGGATATATCAGCCGCAATACCATCATCCCCTTCCTGTTCGAGCGGGCGAAAAAGCACTGTCCCATTGCATTTACCCCAGGCGGTGGAGTGTGGCGGCTCCTGTCGGACAACCCGGACCGGTATTTCTACGAAGCGGTCCGTCACGGCATCACCTACGACATTCATAGGGATAAGGCTCTTGCGGAAAAGCGTGAGCTGCCGCCCCAGATCGCCTCCGGTCTGAATGACGTCTCCCAACGCGCCGGCTGGAACAAGGCGGCGCCATCAGAGTATGCCCTGCCGACAGAGACCTGGCGCGAGTACGTGGCTCGTCGCGAGCGCTACCAGGAAGTCCACGCCAAGCTCGCTTCCGGCGAGGTCACCTCCATCAACGACCTAATCACCTACAACCTGGATATCGAGAAATTTGCTCAGGACGTGATTGCCGAGAGTGAAGGTCCAGAACTGGTGCGCGCCTTTTGGAAGGGACTCGATACGATTTCCGTCCTCGACCCCACATGCGGTTCCGGCGCCTTCCTGTTTGCGGCGCTCAACATTCTGGAGCCGATCTACACGGCCTGCCTGGAGTCTATGCAGGGGTTCCTCGATGATCTGAAACGCTCCAAACGCAAGCACAGCCCCGGGAAGATGAGCGATTTCCGTAAGGTGTTGCAACAAGTCCGGGAGCACGCCAGCGAGCGCTACTTTATTTTCAAGTCCATCATGGTCAGCAGCCTCTATGGTGTAGACATCATGGAAGAGGCCGTGGAGATCTGCAAACTCCGACTGTTCCTCAAGCTCGTCGCCCAGTTGGACAGCTATGAGCAAGTCGAGCCTCTGCCCGACATCGATTTCAATGTCCGCCCCGGAAATACCCTAGTTGGATTCACTTCCCTTGAGGAGGTGAAAGAGGTATTGAGCGCCGACCTGATAAAGCAACTGTCCCTTCCTCAAATTAAGGAGCGTGCCGAAATCGCCGACCGTGCCTTTCGTAGGTTCCGAGAGATGCAGACAGAGCACGGTATGGCCGCTGACGTTTTTGCCAATGCAAAGTCAGACCTTCGGAAACGGCTCGACGACCTGCGGGCGGAACTGGACCGCTATCTGGCCAGCGAACACGGCGTCAAGACCGAGGATCAAACGGCCAATAAGCGATGGCGCGACAGCCACCAACCTTTTCACTGGTTTGTGGAGTTCTACGGGATCATGCACAGTGGTGGATTTGATGTGATTGTCGGGAATCCGCCGTATGTTGAGATCCCTAAGAATCTTAGTAGATCTGTATTGGTAGATAATTTTTCAACAGCGCTCTATTCCTGGAGTAGAGACGAAAATGTCTATGTGTTAGTCGTTGAACGAAGTGAGGAAATTCTCTCCAAATCAGGAAAATTTGGAATGGTTCTTCCATTGTCTCTTACATTCTCGACAAAGAAGCCCTTCAGCTTACTTCGACGTCGTTTATCAAGAGAACGGGGGTACTGGTGGTGGTCGAGTTTCGACCGCATACCGAGCGCATTGTTTGGAAATGACGTGCGAACGAGGTGTACAGTGTCGATCTTAGGTCGAGACCCAACCTGCGTCTCCTGGTCTGGTCAGGTTACTCAACTGAATCGATGGGAAGCGGAAGCACGTGATCACTTGTTTGCAACAATTTCGTACTCCGAATCTTTGTCAGAAATAGAGATTGGTATTCCAAAGGTTGCTTCTGATATCCAAGCAAGAGCTCTTTCAAAATTGTTTGGAGCTGGTCGTGCTCTGGCCGCGGACTTGCTCAATCCAATTGGTAATTCACAATTGGCTTCTGGTGCCCCCAGCTTTCCAGGACGATCTGTTTTTGTTGGAGGCACAGCATACAATTGGTTCCCGGCATGGAGAGAGATACCTGAAACAATCTCGAAAGATGGCAAGGCATCGCTGCCTGCACGCACAATCGGTTTTCAGTTTCGCGACGATGAAACTGCGGATATTGTCTTTGCGTACCTCTGCAGTTCGCTCGGGTACTGGTGGTGGGCTCTGGCATCCGATGGCTTCAACCTAAAAAAATGGCTGCTGTTGCGTTTTCCCTTATCAACTAGCAGTTTAAGCCAAGCTGGAAGAAATGAGATTTCAAATCTTGGTAAAGCGCTACGGGTAGAACTACGCAAACACTACGTATTTAAGGAGAACAAGGGAAGAATTGGAAACTTCTATCTTCCCGATTGCGAACGTGAAACAAAATCAATAGATGACGCTCTATCAAGGCACATAGAATTCTTGTCACAAGAATTCTTCGAAAATATAAGAGAATTTAATATTCGTTTTTCTAGGTCAGATACCTAACCCACAAAGGCACACAAAGATCCTACAGCTAAATGTGAGTTTACTGCGGAGGAGCTGGGCTTCATCATCAACTATGAGCCTTTTGCAAAATTCGGCAAGAAGGGGGATTTTGATGTCGTGAGAGGCAGGTAAGGATAGGTGAGTCGAGGGACAAGACCACACTCTGTTGTATCATGAAGGTGCCTAAACCACATGATGAACGGAGGTAGACCTTG